>JALORC010000025.1 GCA_025459175.1 Planctomycetota bacterium
TCACCGGCTTGCTGTGGCACGACTCGCAGGAGGTCGCGTTGTAGAGCGGGCCCAGGCCCTCGCTCGGGCCGAACCGCTACTTGAACAGGAGCTTGCCGCGGTCGAATGCGGCCAGCTCGTCGCTGGTCAGGCCGGGCCGGGGGTCACCGAGCTGCAGGGGAGCCGGCGGCGTCGGTTGGACGGTGGAGGTTCGATCGCTGCGCTGGCATGCCGCCAGCGCCAACAACGACACCCCGAACAGGGGCAGAGTGCGCATTGCGTCCTCAGGGAGATCGGGAACGGCGGCGACCGCGGGATCTAACCGGTCGGCACCTAGTCCTGCCAGTCCCTCGGGTCACCGCGTCCCGCAACGAGCCGCTTCGCCCCGCCGCAGGCCCGACGCTACTGGACGATGCGCAGGAACTGGTTCGTCGGCACGTTGCGCCGGATCGAGGTCGAGCCGTTCGGCCACACCACCAGCACATCGGCCGTGGGGTTGGTCCCGAGGCCGAAGTGGATGCCGTGGTTCTGCGAGTAGCGGTGCATGCCGCCGCCGTGCTCCCGCACCTGCCGTCGGCCGCCGGCGGTGACCTCGATGCGGGCGCCGATGCCGTCGCGGTTGGAGCTGGTGCCCTGTAGCTCGATGCCGAGCCAGCGATTGCCGCTGACGGTCTCGTTGCGCAGCAGCTGGCTCGGGCCGTTGTCGCCGAACGCATCCGACCGTGTGCCTTGGCGGAACGCGGTGGCGTCGCCGTTGGTCAAGAACAGGTCGACGCGGCCGTCGCGGTCGTAGTCGAGCGTGACGACAGAGTCGCCGACGCCGTCCGTGCTGCCGCCCGCGTCCAGGGCTCGCACCGGGGTGAAGCGGCCGGTGCCGTCGTTGCTCAGCAGCACGTTCTCGGTGTTGCGGGTCGGGGTCGACGTCACCACGTAGAGATCCAGGTCCATGTCGTTGTCGAAGTCCGCCGCCACGACGGATCGGCCCTGGAGGGTCGGTGGGATGCCCGAGGCCAGCGAGCGATCGACGAAGGCGCCGCCGACCCGTTTCGCCAGCAGGTCGCTCGGCTGCGGTTGGCTCGGGTTGAAGCCGATCGTGGTCGCCGGCATGAGCATCGGCACCGAGCTGACGATGCGGATCATGGCTTCGTTCCAGACCGCCGCGCTGACGCTGATGACCCACTCGCCGGCGGCCGGGTCGTAGCCGATGTAGATGCCGTTGCTCTGGCCGGGCGTGTGGGCGGCGATGCCTTGGTGCGCAGGCAGGTTCGACAACAGCGTGGTGGTCTGGTCGGGGCCCAGCAGCGGCGCGAGGCCGGCGCTGCCGACGAACACGGTGTTCAGCGGCCACCACGACAGCGGACCCCAATCCAGCGTCAGCTGGTTCGGCGACGGCACCCGCACCCGCACCGTGTGTTCGCTGCCTTCCACGATGGCGCGGAACTCGAGGCGCCTTTGATCCTCGAAGTGGTAGTCGGACCCGAGCCGGGCCCGCGCCATGTAGAGCTCGTTGCGGCCGTCGTTGTCGAAGTCGGCGATCACACAATCGGTCATCGTCGGCGCCGGCGGCAGGCCGATGGCGCCATTGATCTGGGTCAGGCCGGCGGGACCGGTGCGGAAGGCGCGGTGCGGAAAGCCCTGCAGCAGCAGGTCCAGGCGCAGGTCGTCGTCGAGGTCGCCGCAGGTGCCCCACTGGGTCAGCGACGTCGGTGGGAAGCCCGAGTTGGTCCACTCGACGAACGCGTTGGTCGTCGCCTGCAGATACGGCGACGGCGGCGCCAGGCCGTCGGGACGTGTCAGTGCCGTCAGGAACACGTCCAGGTCGCCGTCGTCGTCGTAGTCGAGAGCGATCGGCGTGCGCGCCCGCATCGCCGGGACGTTCAGACCCATCGGTGCCGAGGTGTCGACCAGCTGTGCGCCGATCAGCCGATACGCGAGCTTCGGCGTCGAACCGGTGCCGAAGTTGGCGCCGCGCATCAGCAGCAGCTCCTGGGTCCCGTCGTTGTCCAGGTCGGCCCACTGGGCGCCGTGCATGTCGCCGTCCGGCGGCGGCACCATCAGCGGCACTGCATCGAGGAACCTGCCGTTCTGTTGGTTGACCCAGAGCCGCGGGTGCGCACCGTAGTGACCCCCGCTGAAGATGTCGGGCCAGCCGTCACCATTGGCGTCGCCGGCCGAGGCGCCGAACGAGATGCCGCGATCGACGATGCCGGCGGTCGTCGAGACATCGCGGAACGCGATCGACGACGGCGACACCGCGGTCTGCCCCTGGGGGCGGTGCAAGGGGGCGCCAGCGGGTGCGGCCAGCAATGGCGCGGTCACGAGCAGTAGCGCGCCGGCGATGGCCGCGGCGTTGGGGGTGGGCATGGTGGGGCAGGCGGCGGTCAGGGACGGGCGGGACCATGGCGACGGTGGTGGCGTCTGCCAGCGATTCCCGCCGTGCGCCATATAGTCGCTGCCCGAGCCGTTGGCTACCGATCCGGGACGAAAGGTAGCGGCCGCTGGCATCGATACCGCCCCTCATTGCGGCCGAGCGCGCACCAGCGTCCGGGTTAACCCGGACGCGAGCCGGATCAGAACGGCTCGACGAAGCTGCGCACGCCGTTGCTGGTCAGGAGGCCGAAGGCGTTCTGGCCGTTCGGCAACGGGAAGGCCGGGTTGAACAGCGCCACCGCCTGCGCGTAGATCACCGAGCCGGCCGGGATCTGCGCGGCGCTGAACACCACCGTGCTGGTCGCCGTGTTGGTCAGCGACGGCGGTACGACCACCGGCAGGTCCAGCGAGGCGATCCACGCGCTGCAGCCGGGCGCGCCGAGGAAACCGAGGTCGAGGCCGCCCGGCACGCTGCCGACGCTGAGGAACAGCGCGGCGAGGTGGATGCCAGTACCCGGTGCGGCTTCCGGGAGGTTGGTCAGCGTGTAGGTGACCGCCGTGCTCGGATTGATCACCGGCGCCGGGTCGGCGTCGAGCTGCAGCGGCCGTTGGTCGACGTCGGGGAACGTCAGCTGCGGCAGCTGGGTCGCCAGCACGGTCGGGCCCGGGTTGAAGGAGTTGCCGGCCGCGAGGCCGACCAGCAGCGGCCGCGAGGTCGAGGTGACGGTCGGCACCAGCGTGTCCCAGACGATGGCGACCTCACCGGTGGCGAGGTTGAGCTGGAACTGGAAGCGCTCGCTGACGGTGGTGTTGTAGATGAAGACGTTGTCCCACGTCACGTAGAGGATCGGCTGCCCACCGACCACGGCTTCGTGGCGCTTGACCTTGCCGCTGGCGGCCGGGGCCGGGTTGTAGTCGCGCTGGCTGCGGAACGACGGCGCCGGCGCGTTCAGCAGGCTGGTGACCGAGCCGCCGGTGCCGTTGGAGTTGACGCCGGTCGGCGCCATGCTGATGAAGCCGTTCGAGCACACGGCGATGGTCGGCACCAGCGTGCCGTCGGTGTAGGGGAACGGCTGCGACGGCGTCACGTTCACCTGGCTGTCGTCGGTGAGGGTCAGCACCGTGGCGGTCGCGGGCGGCGGCACGAACACCGCGGTGCCGTTCGCGACCTGGTAGCCGCCGTTGCCGGCGATCGTGAACTGGATCGAGGTGCCCGACGGGATCGCGGCGAACGACGCGGCGACGTTCGGGAACAGCTGGTAGAGGGCCTCGTTGGCCTCCTGGTACTCGTAGCAGCCGAAGCCGTAGTTCTCGTGCTCGGCGTTGCGGCAGGTCAGGCTCGAGCTGTAGCCGCCCAGGCCGTTCTGCTGCAGGCGCACGCTCTTGCCGGAGATCTGCGGGCGGCTCAGGCCGAGATAGTCGCCGAACAGCAGGCCGAGCGGGCCGGAGCTCGCACCCGCGACCAGATCGTCCCCGACCTCGAGGCCGGTGCCGACGTCGTTGCCGACCGAGACCCCCGCATAGCCGAAGGAGTCCTCGGCGAGGTTGCCGTAGGCGAGCTCGATGTCGCCGTTGCTGAACAGCGTCGCGCCGAACGAGACGGTGGGCCCACCCGAGCCGACGTTCTCGACATCGATCCAGCGCACCGTGAACTGACCCGGGACCGTGGTGTCGGTGCGGATCGCCCAGGTCGCGGCGATGCCCTCGAGGTCGCTCCACAACACGACGATGCGTGGCGAACCACCCGGGCCACCGCGCAGGTCGTCGACGCCGTTCTGGGGGCCGAACAGCACGGTGCCGACCGCCGGCCCACCGTTGGTCAGGTAGATCGCACCGTTCGATTCGATGACGGCGTGGGTCGGTGCCGTGATCCCCGGCATCGGGAACGCGAAGCCGAGCGGGATCGGCGCGCTGCGGCCTTCGTCATTGGCGGCGATCGGCGGCGAGGCCGAGGTCAGGGCGATGGCGGTGCCGCCGGCGGGCGTGAAACACTGCCCGTACAGGGCGGTGGCGAGTGTGGGGAGCAACAACAGGGGGGACAGGATGCGCATGGGGAAGCCTCGGAGTTGTGCGCGCTGCAGCAGGAAGTCAGCCCCCGGCCCGCAGCCGTTGGTGCGGTTTCCGCCGATCGCGCTCGGCCGCAACGGCGCGAATTCCCGGTTCTCCTGCGGGGCCCGGCCAGGGTTCTTGCCTGGGCGCTCATTCCGGCTGCCGTCTCCTGACCCGAGGCTCCCCCCATGCGCTTGCTGTCCTGGCTCCCGTGTTTGCTGCTGCTGCCCGCGTTGGCCGGGCAGTCCGCCCAGACCCTGCTGTTGCCCGACCTGCTGGACCTGCGTCCGACCGCGGACCGGCTGCAGGGCCGCCTCGCCGAACTCTCCGCCGAGGCAGCCGTGCAGGCGGGCCTCGGCAACCTCGCGCTCGCCACCCAGATCACCGGTGTGGTGTCGACGCTGCAGGCGCAGGCCGCCGGCACCGCGCCGCTGCCGGCGACGCCCGGCGCGGTCGAGTTCCACGTGGTCAGCTTCTACGAAGGGTTCGGCGCCACCACGACCACGCCGGGCACCGCGACGATCGAGGTCGATCGACCCGGCAGCGCGGTCGCGCTGGTGCTCAACGCCTACGACCCGATCCAGTGGACCATCACCGAGACGCCGGGCACGGTCGTGATCGCGGTGATCAGCTACTCCTACGAACCGCAGACGCTGACGACCGCCGGCGTGCCCAGCGCCGCCGTGGTCCAGCTCAGCTACACCGCCAACCAGGTCGGCGACTACTGGGGCGTGGCCAACGATCCGACCGATCCCGAGGCGCGGTTGCGCGCCAATGGCTGGTGCATCGAGACGCTCGGGGCGTTCGCGGCGACGATGATCGGCGACTACACGGCGCCGTCGGGCAACTACGTGGTCGGTGGCGCCACCACGGACTGGCGCGAGCAGTGGGTGCTGCTCGAGGCGCTGCAGCAGGGCGGGGCGCTGAACAACGCGACCCGGGCCCAGTTGATCGCCAGTGCCCAGGTGCCGTTCCTGCCCTTGCTGACGCCGTTGCCCGGCAGCGGCGCGCAGCCGGTCGTCGCGCTGGCGACGCCGTTGCAGACGCTGGCGCCGCTGGTCGCGCTGCCGAGTGGCACGACCGGCTATGCGCTCGGCAACTCGCTCGAGGTCTACACGCTGCAGGGCGGCGCGCCGTCGACGCTGTCGCTGGCGACGTTGCAGGCGACGCCGATCCCGCCGGACCCGCAGCTGCCGCCGTTCAGCTTCGTCAACACCATCACCTATGACACCACGCGCGATCGGCTGCTGGTGTCCGGCTTCGGCGGCGGTGGCAACCTGTATGCGTTCGCGCCGTCGACGTCGACGTGGACCTTGTTGTCGCAGCCGGTGGACCCACCGCGGGCGATCGCCTACCACCCGCAGTACGACGCGACCTTCGGCATCGCCATCGACGTGTTCGGCACCACCCCGTACTCGTTGCAGCGCTACGACAGCGGAGGGGTCCTGGTCGGCACGGTGCCGATCACCCTGCCGTTGCTGGACGACTTCCCCGACAGCCCGCAGCTGTATGCCTACGGTTCGGGAGTGGTCTACGTCGGCCTGCCGCGGCGCCTGCTCGGGTTCTCGGTGCGGCAGTGTTTCGTCATCGATCCGCTGACCGGCGACGTCGTGCTGGCGACCTTCCTGCTCGGTTAGCCCACCCCGTGCCGTCCCCGATCCGGCGATATCCCGATGCCAACGACCTGCACGCACCGCCTTGCCAGTCGCGGCGGCCGGCCTGAAACTGCTCCGTCGATGCAGGGTGCTCGTGATGATCGGCTGCCCGCGACCGCGACGGCGGAACTGTTCGAGCAGGTCTATCAAGAACTGCACGCCGTCGCCCGCCATTGCATGCGCGGGGAGCGGCGCCAGCACACGCTCCAGGCCACGGCCGTCGTGCACGAAGTGTTCCTGCAGCTCGTGCGCGCGCGGACGCCGGCCTGGACCGAACCGCGCCATCTGCTGGCGGTCGCGGCGCGCGCCGTGCGCCGGGTGCTGATCAACCATGCGCTGGCGCGCCGCTGCGGTCGCCGCGGCGGCGGGCGCCGCGCCGAGGCGATCGCCGACGCGTTGGCGCCGGGCGGACTCGACGCCGCCGAGCTGATCTCGCTGGGCGAGGCCATCGATCAGCTCGAACGCCTGGATCCGCGCCAGGCCCAGGTGGTGGAGCTGCGCTTCTTCGGCGGCCTCAGCAGTCCCGAGGTGGCGCGCGTGCTCGGGGTGTCGCTGCGCACCATCGAAGCCGAGTGGGCGCTGGCCAGGGCCTGGTTGCGGCGCGCGTTGTCGCGCTCGGACACCCCATGAACGAAGCCCGGTTCCGGCGCCTGAAGTCGGTGTTCCAGGAAGTGGTGGACCTGCCGGCGGCCGAGCGCACCGAGGCGCTCGCCGCGGCCTGTCGCGGCGATCTCGAGCTGCAACAGGAGGTCGAGAGCCTGCTGGCCGGCAACGAGGACAGCGCGTTCCTGGCCGAGCCGGCGCTGGGCCGCGGCTTCCGGCTCGGCGAGGCGATGGCGCGGCTGGACACGGTCGAAGCCGGTCCGTACCGGTCCACGGCGCTGCTCGGCGCCGGCTCCAGCGGCATCGTCTATCGGGCGGTGCATCGCGATGGCGGGGCCGAGGTCGCGCTCAAGGTGCTGCGACCCGGTGCCAACGATGCGGCGGCGATCGATGCCCTGCGGCGCGAGGCCGAGGTGCTGCGGCGCCTCGACCATCCCGGCATCGCCAAGGTGCTGGCGGTCGGCGAGAACCGGATCCACGGCGTCGCGACGCCGTGGATCGCGATCGAACTGGTGAACGGGCTGCCGCTGCACCAGTTCGTGCGCTGCCAGGCACTCGGGCTGCGCGACACGCTGGCGCTGATGATCGACGTCGCGGCGGCGGTGCAGCACGCGCACGAACACGACATCGTGCACAACGATCTGAAGCCGGAGAACGTGCTCGTCGACGACGCGCGCCGCCCGGTGCTGGTCGACTTCGGCCTGGCGCGGTTCGCCGCTGGCGCCGCAGCCGATGCCGTCGCCAGCGCCGGTGGCACGCCCGGCTACACCGCGCCGGAACGGCTGCGTGGCTCGGCCTCGTCCGCGTCCGGGCTCGGCGACGTCTGGTCGCTCGGCGCGATGACCTACGAACTGCTGACCGGCCGGTTGCCGTTGGCGTGGGAAGGTGGTCTGCCGCGCGACCCGGACCGGGTCGAGCCGTGGCCGCTCGCTTCGTTGCGCCCCGAGCTGCGTGGGCCCTTGGCGACCATCGTGCACTGGGCGCTGGCCACCGATCCGCGGCATCGCTGTCCGAGTGCGGGCATGTTCGCCGCCGAGCTGCGGCGCTTCCTCGCCGGGGTCCGCATCAAGGCCCCGCGTCCCGGGCCATGGCGCCGCTTCCGCCGCTTCGCCGCGAACCACCGCGCGACGGTGGTCGGCGTGGTCGCGACGTTCTCGGCGCTGTTGCTGGGCATGATCGGCACGAGTTGGGCGCTGGCCGGCGCCAACGTGGCGCGCGCCGAGTCCGAACGGCAGCGCGGCCTCGCCGAAGTGCGGCTGCAGCAGGCCGAGACGGAGCGTCGCCGCAGCGAGCAGCTCGGTGAGTTCCTGACCGGCTTGCTGCGCGCCCCGCTGGACAGTGGCGACGAGCGCCCCGATCTGGGGTCGGTGTTCGTCGATGCCGCCGAGCGCCTCGGCCGTTCGCTGCCCGCCGACGGCACGCTGCAGGCCGGCATGTGCCACGCGCTCGGCATGTCGTTGTTCGCGCTCGGTCGGTTCGACCTCGCCGAGCAACAGTTGCAGCAGGCCGTGACGCTGCTGCGGGCCGAGGCGCCCGACGACACGGTGCGGCTGGTGTCGCTGCAGATCGACCTGGCCGTCACGCAGCTGCAGGCCGGTCGCCCGGCGGCGGCGCTGTTGCTGCTGCAGGCGGTCGACGGCGGCTGGCCGCCCGAGCCCGGTCCGCTCGATGCGCACCGTCTGCGCTGCCTCTACAACCTGGCGCTCAGCGCCGCGGACGCGGGCCAGGACGAACTGGCGGCGGCGACGGTGCAGCGCGCGCTGCCGTGGCTCGAGCAGGCTTCTGCATCGGATCCCACGGCCCGCTTGCTGCTCACGTTGGGCGCGCGCCTGGCCAGCCAGCGCGGCGATCACGCCGGTGCCGCGCACACCTACGAGACGCTGCTGCAGCGCTGGACCGACCAGCTCGGCGACGAGCACCCGCACGTGCAGACCATGCGCAACAACCTCGCGCTGGAGCTGATGCAGACCGGGGAACTGGCGCGGGCCGGGACGCTGCTCGAGCGCGCGATCGAAGGCCGTCGGCGGCGGTTCGGCGACGACCATCCGGAGACGTTCCAGACCCTGCACAACCTCGCCTCGGTGCGGGCGAGTCAGGGGCGGCTCGCGGAAGCGCGGGCCCTGCACGAACAGGCGGTCGCCGGCCGGACGCGTGTGCTCGGTGCCGACCATCCGAAGACGCTCGTGTCGCGCAACAATCTCGCCCGCCTGCTCGAGCGGCTCGACGACCGGGCCGCTGCCGAGGCCATCTATCGTGATGTGCTGGCGGTCGCCGAGCGGGAGTTGCCGCCCGCGCACTGGCACGCGGTGGTGTTCCGACGCAATCTCGGCGCGCTGCTGCAGGACCAGGGGCGCACGGTCGAGGCCGAGCCGTTGCTGCGGCGCAGTCTGGCCGAGGCGATGGCGCAGCGCAGCGCGGACCATCCGCAGGTGGTGGACCTGCTGCAGCGCGTCGATCGGCTCCCGGCGGCCGGGCGCTGACGGCGGGCGCTCAGGTCGCGCTCGCGGTCCTGGCGGCCGACCGGGCGCGCGTCCAGCGCGCCCACAGCAGGCCGATCACCACGCAGGCCACCAGCGCCGCCCCGTAGGCCGCGAACGTCCACGGCAGCGCCGGGATCACCTTCGGCACGATGTCGCCGACGATGTCGGGCCGCACGAACGGCACGCCGTTGGCATCGACGTCGGTCAACACCTTGGCGCCGACCTCCGCGAACACCGGACGTTGCAGGTAGACCGCGCCGCCGCTGACGAGGCCCAGCCCCGCCAACGGCAGCGCGCCGCGCGGCTGCTGCAGCAGCCTGACGCCGGCCAGCAGCACCGGCAGGAACAGGAAGCAGGTGAAGCGATAGACGTCGTGGGCGACGCCGAACATCGCGTGCTGGCACAGCAGGAACAGCAGCAGCGGCAGCACGCCGCGCCGGAGACCCTGGATGCCGGCGTGCCAGACGACCAGCGCCGGCAGCGCGCCGAAGTAGACCAGCATGCACATCGCGTTCAACGCCGACAGGCCGAGGGTGCCGACCGGGAAGTACTGGCGCGTCAGCTCGAGATAGTGGCGGAACGTCAGCATCTGCTGCTGCGCGTGCAGGCCGACGTGATGGCGCCAGGCGGCGTAGCAGCCGAGCACGAGCGCAGCGCCGAGCAGGTCGTGCCACCAGCGCGCGCCGTGCTGCTGTCGCCACCACACGAGCCAGGGCCAGAAGAACAGGATCTGCTCGTGGTGCAGCACGTTCAGCAGGTTCAGGCTCCAGAACAGCACCGGCCGCCGCGCCGCCAGCACGCTGCCCAGCAGCAACGTGAACGTCACCGGCTCTGCGTAGCCGACGTGGCCCTTGTAGAGCTGCACCGCACCGGTGAACGCGATCGTCGCGGTGAGCAGCAGCGCCTGCCACGGTCGCGCACCGAGCAGGTTGGCGGCGGCGAACAGCACCGCCACGAACACCATGTTGCAACCGTGCGCGAACTGCCAGTACGGGATCGAGCCGCCGAACCAGTGCGCGATCTCGTCGACGCCGCGGCCGAGCAGCGGCGACAGGATGCGGTGCGGGAAGCTGCCGATGTAGCCGTCGAGGTTGCGCGACATCGCCGCGAAGTCGGTGCCGAAGTTCAGCGTCGCCGGCACCGCCGGTTCGACCAGGTTGGTCAGCAGGAACAGGGCGATGCCGACCAGCAGCGACAGCGGCCACAGCAGGGCGGGGTGGAGGGGGCGGTGCATGTGGGCGCGGGCAGCATAGGGAATGCTCCGCGCCATTGGATCGGGACGTCGCGACGAGGGCTGTGCCTGGCGGGGTGGGGCCGCTGGCACCGCCGCCACGCGCCCACGGCTGCCGTCGGGTCACCGAGCTACTTCTTGGCCGCGGCCGCTTCGTAGCGGCGCAGGTTGTCGCGATAGAACGAGGCGTCGTCGTCCGGCTTCAGGTGCGTGATCGCCTCGCGCGCCAGCGACGCGGCCTTGTCGTGCTGCCCCTGGACGTGCCGGATCTGGGCCAGCACCAGCAGTTCATAGGCCGACGCGCTGCCCGACAGCTCCACCGCGCGTTCGGCGAACGCGGCGCCCATGGCGAGGTCGCGGTTCTTCAGCTGCGAGCCGAAGTCGAACGCGATGCGGAACGCGCACTTGCCGAGCATGCCGACGTCGTTCCAGTGGTCGCGCTTGACCGCGGCCCAGTCCTCGCTGTCGTGGATGCGGTCGCGTTCGCGCTGCTCGGCCAGCTGGCGCTGCCAGCGAGCGGCGAAGGCGGCGCGATCCCAGCGGTTCTCCTGCAGCGCGGTCACGACGGGGGCAGCCTCCTTGCTCGGCCCCATCCACTCGATGGCGCCGCTGCGCCCGATCAACACGGCGAACGGCCGGACCTGGCGGAACTCGGCCGGCACCAGCTCGGCGAGGCTCGAACCATCGGGGTCGGTGGCGAGCGCGGTCCGGAACCGCGACCACCATGGTTGGCCGTCCGGCGAGGCCCGGCGCAGGAACGCGATCACCGTCGGCAGCGGTTCGTCGCTGATCGCCACGACGTCGAGTCCGCGTTCTCGCTCGCGCTGCTGCAGGGCGGAGAGCTCTTCCATCCCGGCGACGCACGGCAGGCACCAGGTGGCCCAGAAGTCGACCAGCGTGATGCGTCCGGCGCGGGGCGCGGTCGGCAGCTCGCCCGGCTCGGACAGGTTGTCCGTGACCAGCCAGTGGCCCACGCTCCAGCCGGGGGCGTTCTGTCCCGGTTCCTGGGCCGGTGCCGTGATGGCGAGCGAACTCACGCCGAGGAGGATCGAGCCGAGGGGCCGCAGGATCACCATGCCGCGCAGATCGCCGGCGGCGGTCGAGTGGATGCGAGGCGCGCCAGACGACCCGCGAACGCCACTGCGGCTCGGCCCTGGGAGCTGCCCGGTCAGCGCACTTCACCGCGCCGTGCGCGTGTCGAGACGCATCACCACGTGCCCGTCCCGCACCACCTCCACCTCGCCGACCGGCGCGAGCACACAGGTGACCAGCTCACGGTTCGGCTCCACGACCCCGAGTGCCTCGATGCGCAACCCGTCCGCCCGCTGCACCAGCTGCACGTGCGTTGCCGGCCCGAGCCCGGGCAGCGTGCCCTGCCAAGGCAGCAGCGCCAGCGCGATCGTGCGCTGGTTCTCGCCGAACGCGAGCACGACGTCCGCCGTGACCACCACGTCCCCGAACGGGCCGCCCGGCGCGCGCAGCACGAGTTCGTAGCTGCCCGCACGCGAGACCGCGAAGTGCACCGGGCGGGCCTGCGCACCGTCGTCGCCGACCGGCAGCGACTCGGCCGCCGCCACCTTGCGTTGGTCCGCCGCACAGCGCAGTTCCACCGTCCAGCCTGCGAGCGAACGGATCCCCTGGCCTGCGATCGTCAGCGCGAGGCGGCATGCATCGGCAACGACCTCGACCTCGGTCACCTCGCCCTCGCGGACGACCGCGTCGATCGCGAAGGGCTGCTGCGCCGCGTCGTCGAGCAGGGTCTTCGTCCAGCTGCCCGCCACCGGCCGCTCGCCCGGACGCAGTTCGTGGCCGCCGGGCGCCACGTGTTCGAAGACGAAGGATCCATCGCGTGCCGTCAGCATCGTGCGCGGACCGAACAGGGGATGGTGCAGCGCGATCACCGCACGTGCGACCGGTGCGCCGGCCGCGGTGCGCAGATGGCCACGGACCGTGCCGCCGGTGCCCAGCACGATGGGTGGCAGCTGCATCGGCGTGCCCGGGTCGAACCGCACCGGCTCGGTTACCGCCGGCGCGTGGCCTTCCTTCTGCACGAGGCAGCGCACTGCCTCCTTCTGCTCGCGCGACAGTGCGAATCTGCCGCGCGCGTCGGTCCGGGTGTCGAAGCGCCCCGTCGCGGCCCACTCGCCCATGCGATAGCCGTCGCGCAGGACCTGCTGGCCGCGCGTGAGCACGAGCACCTGCGCCCCTTCCACCGGCTGGCCTGCCGCGAGCACCACGCCGTGCAGCGCGGTGCGCTCGACCAGCGTCACTTCGATGCGCTCGGGCCACGCATCCGGTTCGTACGGTTCGCTGACGAACGGCACGCAGCGGTCCCGTGCGATGCGCAGCCGCGCGGCGAACGGCGGCGGCGCAAAGCGCACGCGATCGCCGTCGGCTGCGAGCCACATGGTGGCCTCGATCGGTCCGACCGCGTCCCATGCAGCCCGCAGATCGCCGGCTGCAACTGCGGGGGAACGCACGACCACCTCGATGACGCGACCCTGGCGCAGGGTCAGGGTCACCGGCTCGTCGGTCGGTGCCACGTCGGTCGCGATCGCCGACTGCAGGCGGCCCGTCCGGTCGTTCGCGACGATCGTCGACGGCGAGTGATCCGGCACGCCGTCGCGCACGGTGACTCCGAAGCGCACGATCCCGTCCGGACCGGCGGTGCTCGAGGCCGTACTCCGCTGCCGCTTCCGCGTGACCACCGCGCCGGCGACCGGCGCGCCGTGCTCGTCGACAACCTGCACCACGAGTCCCCTGCCCTTCTCGGCCGGGGCCACGGGCTCGAGCACGAGGTCTCCCACGTCCTGTTCCGCGGCGATCACCTCGACGAAACGTGTGGCGCTGCGATGGCCCTCGGCCACGGCGACGACCAGCACGGGTCCGCGCGGCGCCGGTGCCAGTGTGTAGCGACCGCGCGAGAACAGCGAGGCCGTCTCCGCGGACGCGATTGCCGACTCCAGGTCGGACCCGGTCGCTCGACCTGCCTCGAAGTGCCGCGGCAGCGGCGGCGCGAACACACCGACGCGCGCACCGCCGATCGCCGAGCCGTCGCTCGCCACGACGCGGCCGCGCAGCTTGGCCGCGCGCAGCACGCGCACACTGCCGAGATCGCAGTCGTCGCCGTCGGCGACGAACGCGCGCCGTTCGGCCGGCAGATGCCCCGGCGCGCGGACGCGGAACGCCAGCTCCCACGGTTCGCCGGGCGCGGGTCGCATCGACGCGGGCAGGTCGGCGAGCAGCCGGTTGTCGGTGCGCAGCGCGAGCACCGCGCGACCGTCTGCCGTCGCTCTCGCCTCCGGCAGCAGCAGCGACTGGAGCGGCGAGTGCAGCTCGAGGCCGTTGGTGACGAGCCGTTCGAAGCGCAGCGAAGCGCCCGGTACGGGTTCGCCGCGTTCGTCGACGACGAGCACGCGCACCACGGCGCGCTGGTCCTCGGTGGCCGCCGCCGTCGCGTTGGCTGCGGATCCACTCGCGGCGGCAGGTGAGCCGGTGGCCGGAGTGCGGGCGAGGTCGGCGACCACCGCGGCGTCGTCGGCCGCAGGTGCCGTGCCCGCGGCGGCCCGACCGACGATCGCCGTCTCATGTGCGGTCGCGCTCGCAGTCGGCCGAGTGAGCCAGAGGAGGCCCGACACCATCATCACCGCGATCGCCAGTGCCGCGACCGACACCGTGCGCCCGAGGCCCGGCGTGCAAAGCGGCACGATCGCGAGTTTCCAGTCGCGGCCGTATAGACCCTGCAGTCGTTCGCGCAGCAGCGCGTGCGCCTTGTGCAGCCGCCAGCGCACCGTGCCCTCGGGGGCCTGTTGCGCGCGCGCGATGTCGGCCAGGGACCGACCTTCGAAGTGGTGCAGCAACACCGTGGCGCGGAACGGCTCCGCCAGCCCGTGCACCGCCTCGGCGACGGCGCGCTGTGCCTCGAAGGCTTCGCTGACCTCGTGGGCGCTCGCGGCCGTGCGTTCGCCCGCGGCCTCGGCTGCCGTGCGTTCGCGGCGGCGACGGCGCAGTTCCTGCCGCAGCTGCTGTCGCGCGTGGTTCTCGGCGATCCGGCGCACGTAGGCGCGCAGGTTGGCGATCGGCCCCTGGTGACGGAGCACGGAGGTCGCCGTCTCCTGGGCGAGGTCCAGCGCCTGGGAGCGGTCGCGAACGAGCGAGTTGCAGAGCCCTTCGAGCCAGGCGCGCTGGTCGAGCATGTCCTGCAGAACTTGGTCCATCGAGGTTCTGGTCATGGTCGCGATCGGGCCCGCAGTGGAGAAGGGCCCTCTGCGTGGATGCCGCCGGGGGCCGGACCGTTGGCGGCAGTTGGCGAGAATCTGCGGTGGGGGCGTCGTCGGCGACGAAGTGGCGATCGCGACGACCGAAGCCCAACCGCTAGCATCGCCGCCACCGCATGCTGCCCCCGTCCATCGATGCCGAACTGACGCGGCTGCGCCGCGGCGCCGCGGCGCTGCAGCAGCGCGAACCGGGGCAGGTGGCCGACCTGATCGCCGCGTGCCGCCGCAGCCTCGCCGCCAGCGTCGATGCTTGGGTCGCCGCGAGCGTCGCTGCGAAAGGGTGGGGCGGGTTCGCCGCGGCGTTGGCCGAGGAATGGGCCAGTGGTCCGGTTCCGGTAGCGCGTTCGCTGCACCAGCTCGAGCATCTGCACCGCGAACTGCACGCGGGTCGGCTGCCGGGGTTGCAGACGATCGGCGTCGATCGCCATCGACTGCCGCCGAGTCCGGGGCTCGCCGATCGCCTGCTGTTGCCGGGGCTGCGCGTGCTGCTGCAGGCCGCGCCGGGCGCGCGGATCACCGCGCCTCGGCGCCGCGGTGGGGTTGCCCTCGTGCTCGGCGCCGGCAACGTCACCGCAACCCCGGTGCTCGACGTGCTCGACCAGGTGTTCCGCAACGGCCGCGCCGTCGTGCTGAAGCCGAGCCCACTGCACGAGCCGCTGGTGCGTCACTTCGCCGCGGCGCTCGCGCCGCTGCAGGCCGCCGATCTGCTGGCGATCGCGCCCAGCGACCATGAGTCGGGACGAACGCTGACTCGCGCCGGCTTCGACGCGGTGCACCTGACCGGCTCCGGTGCGACCTGGAACGCACTGCGCGCCGAGCCGGCACTCGCTGCCGCGACGCTGACGGCCGAGGTCGGCTGCTGCACGCCGGCGCTGGTCGTGCCGGGTCGATGGCGTGACGGCCAGCTGCAGTGGGTAGCCCGCCAGCTGGCGCGCTACGTGGCGATGAACGGCGGCGGCACCTGCCTCGCGCCGCGGCTGCTGCTGACCGCCGCCGAGTGGCCGCAACGGCAGCAGTTCCTCGCGCTGCTCGATGCGGCGCTGGCCGCGGAGCCGGCGCGGCCGCCGTTCCATCCGAGCGCGCGACGACACTGGGAGGCGGCGGCCGGACGGCAGGCGCGTGATTCGGTGCTGCCACCGGTGCGGCGCGAGGGGCTCGATCCGCGCCGCGATGCGGCGCTGCTGGCCAGCGAGCACTTCGCGCCGGTGCTGCTCGATGTGCCGCTCGGTGGCGACAGCCTAGCGGCGTTCCTCGGTGGGGCAGTCGGCCTCGTCCGCGACCAGGTGTTCGGCGCGTTGTCGGCATACGTGTTCGCGCCGCCAGCGCTGTTGCGTGCGGAACGGAGCGTCCTCGATGCGGCGATCGCGCGCTTGCCGCACGGCACCGTCGCGATCAACACCTGGACCGGGCTCGGTTACGGCCTCGGCAGTACTCCATGGGGTGCGCCGCCGGGGGCGGCGGACGAAGCCGGGCGTGGTCAGGTGCATGGCTGGCTCGGGCTCGATGGGGTGCGCCAGGTGGTCCTCGACGGTCCGTTCGCGTCATTGCCGCGGCCGCCGTGGCTGGCCCCGCCGCGCCGCGCGGCGGCGACGCTGCGCAGCCTGTGCGGCTTCTATCTGGCGCCGGGGTCGCTTGGTCTCGCGCGCACCGTCCTTTGCGCCATGCTGCCGCGCCGAGAGGCCGCTGGCAGCGCTGACGCGGACTGAGCCCGATCGGGACGCGTTCGGACTGCCGACCCGCAGGGGATTGAGTCTGCCCCACCGGACCGCCATTCTGCTGCCGCCCCCGAGGAACTCATCCAGTGCATCCCGCCCGTCTCGCCGTGCTGTTCGTCGCCGCGTCCAGCCTCGCCCAGCAGCAGTATCCCGAAGGTGCCGCGATCCCGCGGTCGTTGACGCCGGCCGAGCAGGCCTGGCTGCAGCGGCACCCGCTGGTCGCCACCGCGATGCGCACGCCGCCGCCGACCGGGCCGGTGCACTGCGCCGCCGAATACGAACCGATGGACGGTCTGTGCCTGGCCTGGGAAGGCACCACGGGCTGGACCAACATCGTGCGGCAGATCGCCTTCCACGTGACCACGACCGGCCAGGCCAAGGCCTACGTCTACTGCGACACCGCGACCGAGGTCGCGTCGGTGCAGGCGAGCCTCGCCGCCGCCGGCTGCAACATGGCGCGCGTGTCGCTGCTGCAGCAGACCACCGACACGATCTGGATCCGCGACTACGGGCCGCGCTACGTGTTCGAGGGCGATTGCCGCGCGATCGTCGACCACGTCTACAACCGGCCGCGGCCGAACGACGACACCATGCCGTTGCACTTCGGTGCGGTGCGCAATCATCCGGTCTACGACCTGCCGCTGGTGCACGGCGGCGGCAACTTCCATCTCGATGCGCTCGGACGCGGCCATGCGACGCTGCTGATCCAGAACGAGAACCCGACCCTCACGCAGCAGCAGATCCTCGGCCTCTGGCAGAGCTACCAGAACCTGCAGACGACGCTCTACCAGCCGTTCCCGACCACGGTCGACTCGACGCAGCACATCGACATGTGGATGCAGGTCTACGCCGACGACAAGGTCATGATCAGCGACTGGCCGGCCAACTCGGGCTCGACGCAGGACCTGATCTGCGACGCCGCCGCGGTGGCGCTCGCGGCGCAGGGCAAGACGGTGACGCGCGTGCCGGCGCGAACGATCGGTGGCGTGCACTACACGTACACCAACATGATCCTGTGCAACGACGTCGCGCTGGTGCCGAGCTACACCAACGCGACCGCGGCCACGCACAACGCGGCCGCGCTGGCGGCCTGGCAGGCGGCGCTGCCCGGCAAGACGGTGGTGGCGATCGACTGCCAGGCGCTGGTCACCGCTTCCGGCGTCATGCACTGCATCTGCATGCACGTGCCGCGCCACCGCGGCGGCCTCGTGCCGACCGCCTACGTGAAGTCGCACAACGGCGGCATCGTGGTGCCCAACCAGACCTCGGTCATCGAGTGGCTCGCCGACGACGACGAGCAGGTCACCGGCATCGACATCCAGTTGTCGGTCAACGGCGGCGTGTCGTTCCCGTACGTGATCGCGAGCAACCTGCCGCACACCGGCAGCTACACGTGGACAGTGCCCGATCTCTACGCGCCCTCGGCTCGTTTGCGGGTCGTCGCCCGCGATGCCCAGGGCCGCACCGGCAACGACGTCTCCGACGCCAGCTTCTCGATCGCCGGCAGCAGCTGCCAGGCGGCCAGCATCAACTACGGGCAGGGCAAGCCCGGTCAGGGTGGTGTGCCGGCACTGACCGCGACGCCGCCGGTGCTCGGTGGGATCTGCACGCTGCAGCTGCAGAACGCGCTGCCGAACAGCCCGTGCTGGCTGCTGCTCGGCGACCAGCCGTCGGCGACCCCGTTCGACGGCGGCACGATGCTGGTCGCCGCGTTCACCGGCGATGTGCCGACGACCGGGTCGGGCGGTGGCTTCGTGGCGCCGATCCCGCTGCCGGACGTGCCGTGGTTGTGCGGGTTCTCGTTCTACCTGCAGGCGTGGATCCCGAACGACCCGGGTGCGAGCGGTGCCGGCTGGGCCGCTTCGCAAGGTCTGCAGCTGCGCTTCGGGCACTGATCCGGCTCGCCAGGAGGCGACGCCCTGAGCCCCGCGGTGTCGTCGAGTCGGCGGTCGGCGTGCACGGAGATCGGGGCGGAAGGGAGCGATGATGGTCCGCGACATCGACGACTACTTCGCCAAGGGCTGTGGTCGTTGCGGACGTTTCGCGACCGCGGACTGTTCGACCCGGGCCTGGGCGCCCGGGCTCGCCGAACTGCGCCGCATCTGTCTCGCGGCGGGGCTCGTCGAGACGGTGAAATGGGGGCAGCCGTGCTACATGCACGCCGGGCGCAACATCGTGATCCTCGGCGCGCTGCGCGGTGATTTCCGGATCAGCTTCTTCGATGCGGCGCTGTTGCGGGACCCCGAGCAGGTGCTCGAGAAGCAGGGCCCGAACACGCGCCATGCCGATGCGATCCGGTTCACGGACAACCTGCAGGTGGCGGCGCGAGAAGAGGTGCTCACCGCCTACCTGCGCGAGGCGATGAGGAACGCCGCCGCCGGCAAGCGGGTGCCGAAGCAGCCGCACGCACTCGAACTGCCCGCCGAGCTGATCACGGCGCTCGACGCCGACGCCGAGCTGGCCACGGCGTTCCGTTCGTTGACGCCGGGGCGCCAGCGCAGCTACGTGATCGCGCTCGCGTCGGCGAAGGCCGCGGCGACGCGGGTCGCGCGGATCGCGAAGTTCCGCAGCCGGATCCTGGCCGGCAAGGGGGCGCAGGAGCGCTGACCGCGGACGTCAGAAGGCGGCGACGATGGCGACGATCACGCTGCCGATCACGACGGTGAGCGCCTGGTCGAGCATGACTTCCCCGAACCCGGCCCGGCCGCGTTCCAGCGATTGCACCGTGCTCAGCGGGATCGGCGGCGGTGGGACCGGGGCGTCACCTGGAGGGGTACCGGTGAGCAGCAGGTCGTCGCCGCTCTGCGCCACGACCGCGTCGTCCAGCAGCACCACGGTGCCGTCGTGCAGGGTGGCCCGTGCGGTGCGCCACCCGGTCAGGCTGGACGTGGACCAGGGGCGAGGGACCTCGCGCCAGGCCGAGCAACCGGCAGTGAGCAGCAAGAACGACAGCAGCAGGATCCGGGTGAGCATGCATGGCCTCGAGTGGCGAGGGGACGAGAAGCGCGCCACAGCGGCGGATGGTGTGCGAGCGTGGCGGCCGCGGATCAGACCGCGGGGGCACGTTGCCGATATGGCAACCATGCATCGGATCCTGTGCCTGCCACTGGTGTTGGTCGCTTGCAATTCGAGCCCGCTGAACGACCCGACCCTGACGCCGAAGTCGATGTCGAGCGGCCTCGCCTGGAAGCTTGTCAAGGGCGGCTCGCAGTCGTTCGAGCTGCGCAGCGAACGCATCGTCGACGGTCGCACGCTGCCCGCCGGCACGGTGGTGCATGGGCTTCTCGACGATGGCGATTGGGTGCGGCTGCCGCAGTTCGCCGATGCGTGGTTCTGGCGCCGCGACTTCGCGATGGTGAAGCGCTTCGGCGACGAGTCGTGGATCCGGCTCGATCTGGCGAGCGGCCGCGAAGAACGCATGCCCTTCCGCCGTTTGGTCACGGCACGGCGTCACAACGACAACGACCTGGACCGTGGTCGCGTCGTCGGCGTCGATGCCGACCCGGGGGCACCGGACCTGTGCTGCATCTGGCTGCTCGACGACGACTGGCGCGTCGCCGCGAAACTGGAGCGGGTGATCCCCGGGCCGGAACGAGACGGCTACTACTGGCCGTCGCAGGCCGTCGAGGTGCTGGACCGTGCGTACGTGGTGCATCATCGCAACGAAGCCGGTGCCGACTTCGACGTGGTGTACGACCTCGCTGGCAAACCGCTGAGTCCAGAGCTCGATCCACTGCGGATCCTGGCCGCCGACGCGCGGCCCAGCCGACTGCTGGGCGCGATCCGCACCGAACCGGGGGTGGACATCTACTGGCCGTTGCACGACGACGGCACCATCACGCCGAAGCCGGACCACATCGCCGGCATCCGGGTGATCGAGCGCGGCATGGGCGACCGGACCGGGCGCTCACCGTTCTGGTGTGGCATCGTCATCGGTGAGGTCGGCGGTGAGCCGCGCGTCGCGGTGCTGGCGCCGAATCAGTGGCATGGCGAAGCGGCGATCGAGGCGTTGGCGAAGAGCGACTACCGGGCGGTGGAGTCGGTCGAGTACCGCTACGCGGACCCGGGCGACTACGACCGCCGGAACGGCTACACCGGTGCCACCCTGCGGACGCTGTACGGTCTGATCGTGCAGAAGGTCAGCACCGGCGAGTGGCAAATCGTCGGCCGCGATGGCCGTGGCGTCATCGGGCTCGCGTATGCGTCGCGCGAGGCGGCCTACACGGCTCTGGCGCAATACAGCAAGCAGAACGACGCGAGCCACCTCGCCGAGAGCGAGCGCCAGCGCAAGGAATACGACTACGCGATGTCGTGGCGCGAGCGGCGCGTGGCAAGGGAGGCAGAGTACGCGAACGCGGTCAAGGCGGCCTTGCAGGAGATGATGCAGCAGTTCCGTCGTGCGGACAGCACGGCGGCGCTGGGGGTTGCCAGGACCCGCCGCGACCAGGATGACGCCGGTGCCGAGGCCTATGCGCGGTTCGTCGCGCACTGCGCCGAACACGGCGAGACCGTGGTTCCGCTCGAGGATCTCGAAAGCGCTCGCGGCATCGCGATGGAGCCTGCGTTGCAGGACCGGCTGCTCGGCGCGCTGCAGCGAGGCTATCCGGCGAAGTACCCCGTGGCGGCGAGCGTCGCATCCGGTTCCGGCGGCGGCGGCTCGAGCAGCGGCGGTGGGGCCGCGGCGCCGGTGTGGTCGGGCCCGTCGGTCGGCGAGACGCTGAACAACGCGCGCTGGAACTCGCAGCTCAACTACCTGTCGGGGCAGACCAACTCCTACTGGAGCAGCAGCGGCGTGCAGCGTCGCTGAGGCGTGCCGCGGTGGTGCAGGCCGTGGCCACCGGCTCGCCGCGCGAGCCGCTGTCCTGCGAAGCCTGTCGCGCAGCTGCTGCTTGGCGCGCTGCACGTTGACCGAGACAGCAGCTTCGATTTCGTCCGAGTGAGGCCGCCCGCTAGAGTCCGCGGATGCGCGTCGACAGGTTGGTGATCGAGGACTTCCGCGGCATTCGCCACCTGGAACTCGAGTTCCTCGACCAGGTGACCGTCTTCGCCGGGATCAACGGTTCGGGCAAGTCGACGGTGCTGCAAGCCTTGGCGACGTTGCTCTGGCGTGTGGGCGGCTCACTGCACGAGAGCATGCGCGAGCGCCAGCCAGCGCAAGCCACCGACGTCCGCAACGGGGCTACCCACGCCCTGCTGTTCGTCAACACCGACTGGTCACCGCCGAACGGCACTGCCCAGGAGAGCGTCGATTGGGGGGTGCGCATCACCCGCACCCTCAGCAAGGCGCAGCGTCGTCTCGAATCCACCTCGGTCCGCGCCCAGGCGAACTACCTGGGCCTCGTCGCCAGGCAGCTCAAGGAGCGGTTGCAGCAGCACCCGACCGCGTCGGTTCCGTTCGCGGCGTTCTATCGCACGAACCGCGCCGTGCTCGACATCCCGTTGCGGATCAAGAAGCGACATGTGTTCGATCAATTCGCCGCGTTCGACGAGGCGCTCGACGGCGGGTGGAGCACGTTCCGGCTCTTCTTCGAGTGGTTCCGTGAGCGTGAGGACCTGGAGAACGAGAAGCGTGTTCGATCGCGCGGTCATGTCGATCCGGTGCTGGAGGCCGTTCGAGGAGCCGTGGCCGAGCTGATGCCCGGGTTCACGCAGCTCCGTGTGCAGAGGCAGCCACTCAGCATGCGCGTGATGAAGGACGGCGAGGATCTCGACTTCGTGCAGTTGTCCGACGGTGAGAAGTGTCTGCTGGCCATGGTCGCGGACATCGCCCGCCGTCTGGCGCTGGCCAACCCCGGTGTGAAGGATCCTCGCACCGCTGCCGCTGTCGTCCTGATCGACGAGATCGAACTGCATCTGCATCCGCGCTGGCAGCGGGAGGTCGTGCCGGGTCTGCGGCGCGCGTTCCCGAACTGCCAGTTCCTGGTCAGCACGCATTCGCCACAGGTGCTCGCCTCGGTCAAGCCGCAGGATGTCTATGTGCTCGCCAAGGGCGAGCACGGGATCGTGGCGACACGTCCCAGCGTGTCGTTCGGGCGCGAGAGCAACGAGATCCTGCTCGAGGTCATGGATACCCCCGCGCGGCCGGCCGAGATCCGGGCTCGACTGGATGCGATGTTCGCGCGTATCGATGTCGGGGACCTGGCGGGAGCCAAGGCGATTCGCGCTCAGCTCGAGATGGACATCGGCGCCGACGAGCCGGAGTTCGTGCGTGCCGACATGCTGCTCCGTCTGCGGGGATCCGGTCGGTGAGGCCCATCGCCAAACGCCCGCCGCCGCAGGAATTCGTGACCTGGCTCGCCAGCGGCAACGAGAACTGGCAGCCGTCGTACGGTGATCTGCGGCGGCCCCTGAAGGACACGGTTCGCCATGCCCTTCTCACCGAGCAAGGGCGTGTGTGTTGCTATTGCGAGCAGCGGATCGGGCCGGTGGTCGACAGCGACGTCGAACACCACATCGAGCACCTCGTTCCGCAGTCGGTCGACCCTGAGCGGGCCCTGGACTACGGCAATCTGCTCGCTTCGTGCACGAACCGCGCACACTGTGGCGACAAGCGGAGCAACATCGAGTTGCCCGTGCATCCTCTGCAGATGGACTGCTCGGAGGTGCTCGAGTTCGGCAGCGACGGCTCTGTCGGCGCGCGCGCGGCGATGCGCCCGGCAGCCGCGGAGCGGGCGGTGTCGGTGCTCGGGCTCGATTGCGAACCGTTGCGTGAGAGGCGGCGATTGGCGGTCGCCGCGTTTCTGCGTGTGGTCGATCTGGTCCCGGTCGGCGATTGGTGCAGGATGGCCGGCGCCCTGGTGGAAGCCGATGAGGACGGCAACTTCGTTCCGCACGCAACTGCGGTGGTCAGGGTGGTCAATCGCCTGATTGAGGCCTGATCGGAGCTGCTCGGCCGGCCGGTGGACCATACTCGTCGTCCGCGGCCGAGCTTCCCACCTCAGCGCTGCAGCTCGAGCACGTGCCAGGTCGAGATCGCCTTCGACGCGGCGCTGCGATCGATGCTGCCGTCCCAGATCGCCAATGCGAACAGCACCCGCTCGCCCGTGCCGATCGCGACCTCGTGCGGCGAGCGCGCGCCCAGCTGGCGCCGGAACGTCGCGGTCCAGCGGCCATCGCGCCACTGCGTGTGCACCGCCAACGGCAGCCCGCTGCCGGTCGCGGCCGCCGCCGAACCGATGCCGCCGAGTTCGATCGACTCCGTGCGCGGGCGCGGCGGTGTCGCGCCACCGACATCGAGACCCGAGTGGCGCGCGCCGAGCAGGTCGATCATGCCGGCGGTCTCCTTCGGATCGAAGGCGTGCCAGCGCCAGACGTTCACCGGTTCGGCCAGACTGCCCATCGCGAACAGCGGCGGATCCTCGCTGCGCGCGAACTGGATCGCGGCCCCGTCGCCCATCGAGCCGTCGGCGGCAGCGCGGTCGGAACGCGTCGCATCGGCCCATTCGAGCTGCAGCAGCACCGTCGCGCCGTCGTGCGCGACCCGCACCAGCACTTCGTCGACCGCCTCGGCGCGCCACCACAAGGGCGCCAGCGGCAGCCGCAGCGGTTCGATCGTGGTCGCCACGGCGTCGTCGTTCGGCAAGGTCTGCCGCTGCGGAACGCGCAGCGTGCGTCGCCACTGCGCATGGTGGTCGGCGGCCGTCTCGGGGATCAGACCCTGCACGAAGCTGACCAGCGCTTCGGTCTCCGCGGTCGACAGCTGCGCCGGCGGCATGTGCGCGCCCGGCATGCCGGCGCGGATGCGCAGCGCGAGGTCGCGATGGCTGACGCCGCCGCGCAGATAGCCGGCGGTGAAGTCGCGCGGCCACAACCAGGTGCCGTCGGTCGGCCAGTCGCGAGTGGTCGGCAGCCCGCGGCCGTCCTGACCGTGGCAGCCGGCGCAGTGCAGGCCGTAGAGCCGTTCGCCCTCGGCGAGCTGCGGCGCCGTGGGGTCGCTCGCTGCGCCGGTGTCGACGGTGGCGCCGGCTCGCAGTTGCCGTTCGGCGGTCGCGCGCGCCTGCTCCTCGGTCAGCGGCTGGCCGGCGGCAACCGCGGTCCGGGCGATCGACTCGGTGCGTCCGACCAAGGTGAGGCGCTGCACTTCCTGCGCCAGCGCGCGCAGGTCCGCGTCGGGCAACCAGCCCCAGCTCATCATCGTCGAGCCGGGCATGCCGCGGCGCAGCGTGGCGATCAGGTCGTCCTCGGTCGGCATGCCGTTCTGCGTGCTGACCAGCTTGAACAGGCCGTCGCGGAACGCATTCGGCCCCGGCAGCAGGAACAGGGCCACCGGCGTGTCGCCGTCGCCATCGGCGCCGTGGCAGACGGCGCAGTGGCGCGCGTAGAGCTGCTGGCCGCGGTCGGTGGGGGCGGCGTTCGCGGCGGGACCGGCGGGTGTGGTGCAGGTCGCGAACCAGACGGCGGCGGGGACGACGAGCAGAGCGGTGCGTCGCATGCCATGGACCGTAGGCGAACGTGGGCTCGGTGGCGGGTGGCCAGGGGGCGGAGGGCGGGGCGCGGAAGTGCGCAGGGCGGCGGTCGGGGATGGGGCGGATTTCGTGGCGTTGGCAGCACGGCGCTCCCCTGACACAGTGGAGCCCTCGACGATGCCCGAACCGTTCCCTGCCCCCGCTGCGCACCCGACCGAGTTGCTGCTCGCCCGCGCTCGCGGCGGCGATCGTGATGCCTACGACGCACTGTTCTCGCAGGCGGCCGACCGGCTGCAGATCTACTTGCGCGTGCGCCTGGGGCCGGCGTTGCGCGGGCACGAGGAATCGCGCGACCTGCTGCAGGAGACCTACCTGGCGGCACACCGGGCGTTCCCGGCGTTCGAGGATCGTGGGGAAGGTGCCTTCGTGCGCTGGTTGTGTCGCATCGCCGAGAACCAGATCCGGGCGCGCGCGGACCATCACCACGCGCAGAAGCGCCTGCCGCCCGGGGAGCTCGAACGGGCGACGCGGGTGCTCGATCGCCTTGCTGCTGCCGCGACCGGCCCGGTGACCGCCGCCGGGCGCAGCGAGCAGCGCGAGCGACTCGCGGTCGCGATGGCGGCGCTGCCGGCGGACGAGCGGGAAGCGCTGCTGCAGCGGCACTTCGAGGGGCGCGAACTCGACGAGATCGCGCAGCTGCTCGGCACCAGCGCCACCTCGGTGCGGCGGTTGCTCGGCCGCGCCACGCTGCGGTTGGCGGACCGGCTCGGGCCGGGGAGCGCACCGTGAGCGGCGACCGCGAAGAGCAAATCGGTCGCTTGTGTGTGGAGCTCGCGGCAGCGCTGGCGGCGCACGAATCGATCGACGTCGGTGCCTGGGCGCAGCGCTTCGAGTTGTCCGAGTCCGAGGTCCAGCGGTCGATCGCGGCGCTGGCCGCGATCCGGGACGCACTCGATGACGACGCGCTGCCGGGTGCCTCCAATCCGCTGCCACCGCCGGATCTGCCCGACGACTACGAACTGCTCGGCGAACTGGGCCGCGGCGGCATGGGGGTCGTCTACCGCGTGCGGCAGCGCTCGCTCGACCGCGAGCTCGCGGTCAAGGTGCTGCGCCCGGGCGAGCCGTGGTTCGGCGACGCGGTCGCGCGCTTCGAACGCGAAGCGAAGAGTCTGGCGCGGTTGCGCCATCGCCACATCGTCTCGGTGCACGAGGTCGGCCGCAGCGATGGGCTGGTCTGGTTCTCGATGGACTACATCGCCGGCGAGACGCTGGCGACGCGCCTCGAGCACGGGCCACTGATGCCGAGCGAGGCGGTGCGGCTGCTGCGCCAGGTCGCGTCGGCGATCGCCTTCGCGCACGGCAAGGGCGTCGTGCACCGCGACCTCAAGCCGGCCAACATCCTGATCGACCGGGCCGGCGACGCGTTCGTGGTCGACTTCGGACTCGCGCGTGATCTCGCCGCCGGCGCCGGGCTCGGTGCGGCGACGCTGAGCGGGCAGCTGCTCGGCACGCCGGGATACATGAGTCCCGAGCAGGCGCTCGGCGAGCGTGCGCGCATCGGCGAGGCCAGCGACGTCTATGCGCTCGGCGTGGTGCTCTACGAGTGCCTGACCGGCGCGGCGCCGTTCGCGGGCCTGCCGCTGGCGCAGCTGATGCACGCGGTGATCGAACGCGATCCGTTGCCGGTGCGCCGCCGCAACGGCAAGGTGCCGGTGGACCTCGAGGTGATCTGCGACAAGGCGATGCGGAAGCGACCCGAGCACCGCTACGCGACGGTGCAGGCGTTCGCCGAGGACCTCGAACGGTTCGCGATCGGGCGCGAGATCCTGGCGCGGCGGCGGTCGGTGTTCGCCCGCATGGCGAAGGTGTTCGGCCGCAATCGTCGCGCGGTGGTGGCCGCGACTGCGGTCGTGCTGATGGTGCTGGCGTTCGGGTGGTGGTTCGTGCTGCCGGCGGTGTTGCGTCGCCAGGGCGTGGCGATGGCCGAACGGTTGCACCTGGCCGGCAACGCGGCGGCGGCCGCCACGGTCTATCGGGACGCGTTGGCGGGTCTCGATGCCGGCGCTCTGTCGCCACGCGATCGGCTCGGTTACGTCAGGGTTCTCAACGATGCGGCCGGCACGATGTACCTGCGTGGTGCCGACGCCGACGCGAAGACGGCCGCGGAACTGGCCGACGAAGCGGCGCGGGTGGCGGCGAGCGCGCCGGATGACCCGCGCGGGATCTTCGTCGGGGATGCCGCGGCCGAGGTCGCGCAGCTGAGCTACGAGCGACGGCGCAACGCGGCGCTGCGCGGCGACCTCGGCGCGGCGTCTTGCTCGGCCACCGCGTTCGACGTCGAGCTCGCCGCCGACCGACGCGCTGCCGCGGCCGACACCGATCGCTTGCTGGACGTGGTGCAGCAGGAGTTCCTCGCGAAGCCCGCCACCATGCAGTGGTGCGCGAGCTTCGTCGACGTGCTGGCCGTGCAGCACCGGCTGCCGGATCCGGTGCGTGCTCGCGTGCACCGGCTCGCCCGGGTGTACGGCGAGTTCGCCACCGACACCGCACTCGATCCGCTGCTGCAGCCCGGCGGCCTGCTCGATCGCCTGGTCGCGTTGGCCGCCGATCGCAAGCTGCCGCTGGACACTCGTCGCAGCGCCGCGGCGATGTTCCACCGCTTCGGCTGGCTGCCGTTCCTGTGCGACTGGCGACAGTTCCGATCCGGGAGCAGCTCCTGGCCCGAGTGTGTGGTCGAGGCGCCGGACCTCGATTGGCTCGTCGGCGCGTGGCGGGAACTGCAGGGTCTCGATCGGCTCGCGGCCCACCGACGACGGGCCCAACTCGTGGCCGAGCGCCTGCTGGCAGCCTCGGCGCCCCTGGACCTCGGCAATCACGCGTTGCATGGTTTGGATCTGCGCCAGTGGTTACGCGAACATTCCGGGCTGTATCGCACCGACCGGGACCATCTCGCGAGTTGGCTGCGCGAACGGGCTCTCGGCGACCCGCGGCAGTGGCTGCTCGACACGATCGGTTGGCGCATCGCACCGGACGCGGTGCGCGCCATCGACGTGCTCGCACGACTGCGCCGCGGCGACCCGCATCGCGAATCTCTGCTCCGTCTGCTCGAACTCGTCGCGCCCGCCGGCACCCCGATCCCGCACGTGACGGCGGTATGGAACCAGGCGGCGTTGGCGCGTTGGGAAGTGGCCCTGAACGACCGCCCGGACCTGCGGCGCCGCCTGCGCGTGGCGCTGTTCGTGATGATCGATGGTGCGCCGACCCCGGCGTTGGCCTGGCAGCACCAGGCCGTGATCAGCCCTGACGCGGCAATCGAGTTGTTGGACGAGGTGGCGATGGAGTTGCCGTTCCCGAATGCGTATCTGGGCCGGCGCCTGCCCGGTGAGTGGCTGCGGCAGGATGCGACGACGCCACGGTTCGGCGGGCGGGCGCAGGTGGAGTGGGACGGGCAGCAGCTGGCTCTGCGGGCCGAGGGCGGCTTGCGCACAGGTGAGGTGGGGACACGGCGCGAGATGATTCCCGCTGAGAACAGGGTGCCCGAAGGCCTCGTCGGCTTCGTCGGTGGCAGTCGTGTGCGCGACCAGGCCGGATCCGCGAGCTTGACCAGCTTCACCCTGATGACGTTGCGTCCGCTCGACGAGTCGGCCGAAGCGTGGGCCAGCGCTCGCTGGCGCGACGAGGTCGCCGCGAGCCTCTCCCGCCTTGCCGGCGATGGGGTGCGCTTCGCGGTGCACAACCTGAATCACATCGTCTCGGCGACGCTGTTCCCGCTGCCGGACCGACTGGCGGAGCTGCGCGCGATCAACGAACAGATCGAGGCCGGAGAGCCGATGTTCCGCGACCACCTTCGCGAGGTGCGGCGCGCGAGTCGGCTGCTGGCCGGGGACACCACCGCGATCGCCGCGGATGCGGTGGCGGCCGGCACCGCGTCGTTGCCCGTCGATCCGGACTTCTGGTTGCGCCTGTTGCTCACCACCGAGAACGACGACGTGCGACGCGCGGCGTGGGAGCGTCTGGAACCCGAAGCGCTCGCGGCCGGATCGCTGCGCACGCTCGAAGCCGCCGTGCGCGGTGGGCTCGCGGTGCCCGCGGCGTTCGCCGCCCGGTTGCCGACGGCGGCCTCGGCGGCACGACTGTGGTGGCGCGCCAACGCCTCGGCGATCGCACTCGCTGTCGCCAACGTCGTGGTCGTTCTGATCGCGCTGGTCGGTCTGTGCCGCGGCCGTGCACGGCGACGCTTCGCCGGCGGATTCCTGCTGCTCGCCGGCTGGGCGATGACCGGATGGAGCCTCTGGTGGGATGGCACCGAGTGGACCCCGGTCTGGCTCGGCCACGCGCTGCACGTGGTCGGGTGCATCGCGCTGTGTCTGGACCGCCGCGGCCTGCTGTCGCTGCTGACGGTGTTGTGGTGGGTGGGGGCGACGATTGCCCACGCCACCGGGCAGCTCGCGAACCCGATCGTGGTGTGGGCGATCGCCGTGCTGCTGCTCGTCTGCCAGAACCTTCAGCTCGCCGGTGCCCCGAGCCGCAGATCGGCGACCGGCCGCCGGCGGTCGAATATGGCGGGTAGCGGAGTGCCGGAAAGCGTTTCAAAAAAGACAATAACGATCAGGTGACCAGTTTGCTGGTCACTTGGACCGATGACCAGTAAACTGGTCACTCGCTCGATGGCCCGGCCAGAGCACACGCCATGGAAGCCTCGGAACTGCTGGCGATCGCCGCCGACTGGAGCCACTGGGACCGGCCGCCGCGCGCCTTCGTGCCGCGGCGCGTGCAGCTGCCGCACGAGCTGTCGCCCGAACTCGCGTTGGTCGTGCAGGGTGTGCGCCGCTGCGGCAAGTCGACGCTGCTGACCCAGCTGGTCGAACGGTACGGGCTCGATCGCCAGCACTGCTTGTTCTTCAACTTCGAGGACCCGCGGCTGGCTGGCTCCCTGCAGCACGCCACCCTGCAGGCGTTGGTCGATGCGTTCGAGGCGCGCCTCGGCGGCCTGCCCGGCACCTACTTCTTCGACGAGATCCAGCGCGTCGACGGTTGGCAACGCTGGCTGCGCAAGCAGCTCGACCTGCCGCGCGGTCGCCGTTTCGTCGTCACCGGCTCCAATGCGCATCTGTTGTCCGGTGAACTCGCGTCGCAGCTGACCGGGCGCCACCTCCGTGTCGAGCTGCAACCGTTCGACTTCGAGGAGTTCCGGACCGCGCGGCCCGGCGCGACCGTCGAGGACTATCTCGCCACGGGCGGGTTCCCCGCGGTGGTCGCGTCGAGCGAGGGAGAGCAGCTGCTGCGTGCGTACTTCGACGACATCGTCGAGCGCGACGTGCGCGAGCGAGTGGGCGCGCGTTCGAGCCGGCCCTTGCGGCAACTGGTGCAGATGCTGTTCGAGAGCGCGGGGGCCGAACTCAGCGTGCGTCGGATCAGCGCCGCGCTCGATCTGTCGACCGACACGACGAGTCTCTACCTCGACGCGGTGGCCAACGCGTATCTGGCGTTCCCGTGTCCGTTGTTCGCGTGGTCGACGCGCAAGCAGAGCCTGCGCAACAAGAAGTGGTACCCGATCGACAACGGACTGCGGCGCGCATCGATCGTTCGCGGCGGCGCCGATCGCGGCAAGCAACTCGAGTGCGCGACGTTCCTGCTGCTGAAGCGACGCTACCGGCAGGTGTGCTATTGGCGCGGGCGCGGTGAGATCGACTTCGTCGTCGAGCAGGCCGGCGCGCCGATTCCGGTGCAGGTCAGCCTCGACGGGCCGCAGGAACGGCATCATCGCGCGCTCGACGAGTTCCAAGGTCTGCACCGGCAGGCGGGGGAAGCGGTGTTCGTCGATCTGCAGGCCTTCGTCGACGGCGTGCCGCAGCTGCCCGGCGACGGCGTCAGCTGACCGCCGCGCCGAGTCGCAGATCGGCGACCAGCGGCAGGTGATCCGATGCGGTGCGCGCGCCCTTGCTGCGCGGGAACGCGAGGTGCACGAGCTCGAGATCGCCGCGCACGTAGAACGAGTCGAGCGCACGCACCGGCGCCCAGGCCGGGAACGTGCGCACCGAGCGCGCCGGACCGCGGAACCCGGCCGGCTCGAGGTGGAGCTTGCCCAGCGTGCCCCAGACGTCGTTGAAGTCGCCGGCGACCACACACGGCGTCGCGGCGTGCATGCCGCGCAGCGGCTCGACCGCCAGCAGTTGCTGTAGCTGCGCGCGCCGTTCGCGTTCGCCGAGGCCGAGGTGCAGCGCGAACACGTGCAGCGTGCGGGTGCCGGTGCCGACCTCGAGCCTCAGCTCGGCGTGCAGGCCGCTGCGCGGCTTCTTGCCGGGCAGCGTCAGGTCGACGTTGCTGGTGCGCAGGATCGGCGACCGGCTCAGGATCGCGTTGCCGTACTCACCGCGCCGCGGGCCGAAGCGCACGTTGACGAAGTAGCTGCGGTGCGGCATGCCGAGCGCATCGCCGAGCACGTCGACCTGGCGGCAGCTGCCGTACCAGCGCGCGTTCTGCGCGACTTCCTGCAGCAGGATCACGTCGGGGGCCGCGGCGGCGAGCACGGCGGCGGTGCGGGCCGGGTCGTGGCGACGATCGAGCCCGCCGGTGCACTTGTGCACGTTCCAGCTGACGATGCGCAACGTCGGTTCGGGGCTCAGTGACAACACGACTCTCCCTGCATCGACACGATGCCGCGCCAGATCAAGGTGCCGGCGGCGCCGAGCATCGCCACGCGCTGCACCCAGTACAGCGTGCGCGGACCGAACCGCTGGGCGAGGCGCCCGACCTGCGTCTGCGCCAGCATCAGCAGCGGCAGCGAACCGAGCGCGAAGCCCAGCATCGAACCGCCGCCGGCCAACGGCGAACCGGCGAGCGCTGCCCCGGCGCACGCGGCCCACAGGAGCCCGCACGGCAGCAGTGGCGTCACCACGCCGAGTGCACCGGCGCGCAGGCTCGGCGACCAGGTGCGCGTCCTGCTCATCGCGCGCTTCAGCGTGTCGCCGAGGCCGGGGATCGCGATCGCGCCGCGTTCGCCGAGCAGCGCCAGCACGATCAGTCCGGCCGCGAGCACGAACGCGACCCACGCGGTCGGCGTGCCGAGCTCTCTGGTCCCGAGTGCGGAGCCGAGCCCACCCAGTGCTACGCCGACTGCCCCATACGAAACAGTGCGACCGAAGTGATACGCAAGCGCACCCTTGGCTCCTCCCTGGAAGGCCAGGGCGAGCGGTCCGCACATGCACGCGCAGTGCACCGAGTTGGCGGCGCCGAAAACGAAACTTTCGAACCAGGGTGTCATTGCGATCCTCGTGAGCGTCCGACCAGCAGTCTCTGCTGACGAACCCCTCGCTCGCCCCCGCATTTCAGCGGAGGTGGCGACAAAGATCGAGACGGGAGACGGGCGGTGTACGCACTGTGGCCTCATCGTGCCGGACGAACGGCGTAGCAGTGCGTTCTGCTGTGCCGGCTGCGAGGCGGTGCACGGACTGCTCGCCGAGGAAGGCCTGCTGCGGTTCTACGATCTCGGCGGTCGCGCGACCGGCGCGGTCGGCAGCGTGCCGCGGCTGCCGGTGTTCGACTGGCTCGCCGAGCTCGAACAGCGCTTCGCCAGCGGCGACACCGTGCGCCTCGTGCTCGACGTGCAGGGCCTGCGCTGCGCGGCGTGCGTGTGGCTGCTGCAGACGGTGTGGAAGCGGGTTCCGGGTGGCATCGACCTGCGCATCGCGCCGTCGCTGGGGCAGGCGACGCTGGTCTACCGCCGCGACAGCGGTGCGGCGGCGGTGTTCCTGCAGAAGGCGGCGAGCCTCGGTTACCCGATGGCGCCGCCGAGCCGGCAGGTGGTCCGCGACACCGGGCTGCTGGTGCGGCTCGGCATCTGTGTCGCGATCGCGATGAACGCGATGATCCTCGCGGTCAGCCTCTACTTCGGGCTCGACACCGCGGTCGCCGACAGCTCGCTGCGTGGGCTGTTCGGCTGGGTGCTGCTCGGCCTCGGCACCGCCAGCGTGGTGGTCGGTGGGCCGGTGTTCTTCCGCACCGCCTGGTCGGGCCTGCGCGCTGGCGTCGTGCACATGGATCTGCCGATCTCGCTCGGCCTGCTGCTGGCATGGGCCGGCTCGGTGCACGGCCAGCTCACGGGTGGCGCGACCTACTTCGACACCGTCGCGATCTTCATCGCGTTCATGCTCGGCGGCCGGTTCCTGCAGCAGCGCACGCTGAGCCAGAGCCGCGACCAGGTGCTCGCCGACGACGGCGCCGAACATCTGCGCGCGCGGCGCATCGCCGACGGGGTGCTGAGCCAGGTGCCGGTGCAGCAGCTGCGCGCCGGCGACCGGCTGTTGCTGGCGCCCGGCGACCTGGTGCCGGTGCGGGTCGCGCTGCTCGAAGGCAGCGGCAGCTTCTCGCTCGACTGGATCAACGGCGAGAGCGAGCCGCGCGCGTTCGCGGCCGGCGAGGAAGTGCCGGCCGGTGCGTTCCATGCCGGCCAGCAGGCGGTGCAGGTCGAGGTGCGCGGCGACTATCTCGGCTCCGGGCTGGCCCAGTTGCTCGGCCAGGATCCGGGCGATCGTGAGGACACCCGCGGCCGGGTGCGCTTCTGGCACCTGCTGAATCGCAACTACGCGGTCGGCGTGTTGCTGGCGGCGTCGCTCGGTGCCCTGCTCTGGGCCTTCATCGATCCGAGCAAGGCGCTGCCGGTCGCGATCTCGGTGCTGGTGATCACCTGCCCGTGCGCGATGGGGATCGCGACGCCGTTGGCGTTCCACCTGGCGCTGGCGTTGCTGCGGCGCAAGGGCGTGTTCGTGCGCACGCGCAGCCTGCTCGACAAGGTGCGCTGCGTGCGCAAGGTCGTGTTCGACAAGACCGGCACGGTGACGTTCGGAGGTCTGCGCGCCGAGGCGGAGCAGCCGGTGCCGGCGAACGTGCTGCCGGTGTTGGCGACGATGGTCGCGTCGAGCAATCACCCGGTCAGCCAGGCGGTGCTGCTGAGCCTGCCGGCGGTGCCGTTCCGCGCCGAACTGGCGGTGCACGAACAGCCCGGCGCCGGCCTCGAATGCGAGGACGGCGGCGCGCGGTGGCGGTTCGGCGGGCGCAGCTGGTGTGGCCTGCCGGCGCAGGCCGGGGGTCGACGCGAAGTCGTGCTGGCTCGCGATGGCGAACACGTGGCGACGTTCCTGCTCGACGAGGACTTCCGCGCCGGTGCTGCCGACGAGGTCAGGGCGCTGCAGGCGCGTGGCCTCGACGTGCACCTGCTGTCCGGCGATCGCCAGGATCGCGTGCAACGCGCGGCGGCGCTGCTCGGCGTGCCGGCGACGATGGCGCAAGGTGGCATGTCGCCGGCCGACAAGGCGGCAGCGGTCGAAGCACTCGATCGCGATGACGTGATGATGGTCGGCGACGGCCTCAACGACGCGCCGGCGTTCGCCGCCTCGTTCTGCGCCGGCACGCCGGCGATGGATCGCCCGGTGCTGCCGGCGCGCGCCGACTTCTGCTTCCGCGGCGCGCAGGCCGGTGCCGTGCAGACGCTGTTCGGCGTCGCCGACCTGCACGCCGGCGTCGTGCGCACCAATCTCGGACTGGCGCTGTTCTACAACGCGACCACGCTGGTGCTGTGCTTCGGCGCCGCGATGACCCCGGTCCTGTGCGCGGTGCTGATGCCGATCAGCTCGCTCGCCCTCGTCCTCCACACCAGCGTGCGCTTCCGACGCGCGCGGAGCCGTTCATGAGCATCGTGCCGCTGTTGCTGTTCTGCAGCCTGGGCCTCGTGATCGGCTCGATCGTGCTGTTCGTCTGGTCGGCGCGGCAGGGTGACTGCCACGAGTCCGACCGTCTCTGCCTCCTGCCGCTCGAGGACGACACGACCTCGTCGCCTCCACCGAGCGGCCCCGTTGCCTCCACCGAAACCTCTCCCGAACCAAGGTAGTCGCATGCATTCTGCCACCGTCACCGAAACGCGCCGGGTCGTCTACGACGACGCCACCGTGCGCGGCTTCGTCTGGGCGAGCGTCATCTGGGGCGCCATCGGCCTGCTCGTCGGGCTCGTGATCGCGCTGCAGTTGAGCTTCCCGTTCCTCAGCTTCGACACCTCGTGGCTGACCTTCGGTCGCCTGCGGCCGCTGCACACCAATGCGGTGATCTTCGCGCTGGTCGGCAACATGATGTTCGCCGGCGTCTACTACAGCACGCAGCGGCTGCTGAAGACGCGCATGGCGTCGGACCTGCTCAGCAAGGTCCACCTGTGGGGCTGGCAGCTGATCATCCTCGGCGCCGCGGTCACGCTGCCGCTCGGCATCACGCAGAGCAAGGAATACGCCGAACTCGAGTGGTTCCTCGACATCGCGGTGGTGCTGGTCTGGGTCGCGTTCGCGGTCAACTTCTTCTGGTCGCTGGCGATCCGCAACGAGAAGAACCTCTACGTCGCGATCTGGTTCTACATCTCGACCGTGCTGACGATCGCGGTGCTCTACATCGTCAACAACCTGTCGCTGCCGATCACCGGCACCAAGAGCTACGGCGTGTTCGCCGGGGCCCAGGACGCGCTGACGCAGTGGTGGTACGGCCACAACGCGGTCGCCTTCTTCCTGACGACGCCGATCCTCGGGATCATGTACTACTTCCTGCCGAAGGCGGCGGAGCGACCGATCTTCAGCTACCGGCTGTCGATCGTGCACTTCTGGGCGCTGGTGTTCATCTACATCTGGGCCGGGCCGCACCACCTGCTCAACACCGCGCTGCCGGACTGGGCGCAGTCGCTCGGCATGCTGTTCAGCCTGATGCTGTGGGCGCCGTCGTGGGGCGGCATGCTCAACGGCCTGCTGACGCTGCGCGGCGCCTATCACAAGGTGCGCACCGATCCGGTGCTGAAGTTCTTCGTCGCCGGCGTGACGTTCTACGGCATGGCGACCTTCGAGGGCCCGCTGCTGTCGATCAAGGCGGTCAGCGGCCTCGCGCACTACACCGACTGGATCATCGGCCACGTGCACAGCGGTGCGCTCGGCTGGAACGGCTTCATGGCCGCCGGCATGTTCTACTGGCTGGTGCCGAAGCTCTACGGCACCAAGCTGCACAGCACCAAGCTCGCCGACTACCACTTCTGGCTCGGCATGATCGGCATCCTGATCTACGTCGCGGCGATGTGGGTCTCCGGCATCAGCCAGGGACTGATGTGGCGCGCCGAGACCGCCGACGGCGGCCTGCAGTACACCGATTGGAGCGCGATGCTGAACAGCCAGCAGATGATGTACTACGTGCGCAGCATCGGCGGCGGGCTCTATCTCGTCGGCTGGCTGCTGATGGCCTACAACCTGGTCGTCACCGCGATCTCGGGTCGCGCCGTCACGGTCGAGTCGGAGGTCAGTGTCACCCGCACAGAGGTCGCGCCGGGTGAGCCGTCGACGCTGGGCATCCTCGGCAGCAAGCCGGTGGTGATCTCGGTGATCGGGATGGTCGCCGCGACGATGTTCGCGATGCCGAGCATCGGCCTCGCGGTGCTCGGACTCGTGCTGTTGCTCGGGGTGGTCGCGTTCGCGGCGGGCATGCTGTTCAAGTCGACGCATCAGGGCCGGCACACGTGGCACGAGCGCATCGAGGCGCGGCCGCTGGCGTTCACGCTGCTGACGCTGCTGGCGGTCGTGGTCGGTGGTGTCTACGAACTGCTGCCGGGCCTCGTCACCGACAAGGCGGTGCCGCTGGCGGCCAACGGCGAAATGTGCGTCAAGCCCTACACGGCGCTCGAACTGACCGGCCGCGACATCTACGTGCGCGAGGGTTGCTACGTCTGCCACTCGCAGATGATCCGCCCGTTCCGGGAGGAGCAGCTTCGCTACGGCGCTCCGAGCCGCATCGAGGAGTCCATGTGGGATCACCCGTTCCAGTGGGGCAGCAAGCGCACCGGGCCCGACCTGGCGCGCGTCGGCACCAAGTACAACGAGGCCTGGCACTGGGACCACATGCAGAACCCGCGCGCGGTGTTCCCGGCCTCGATCATGCCCGCCTATCCGTGGCTCTACGGCGATCGGGCCGATCAGGCGATCGCCGGTGACAAGATGGCGGTGCTGAAGAAGCTCGGCACGCCCTACAGCGACGAGCAGCTGCAGGCGGCGGTGGCGGACTACAAGGGCCAGGCAGCGACCGTGGTCGGCAACCTCGCCAGCCAGGGCAAGACCGGCGCCGATCCGGACAGCGAGATCGTCGCGCTGATCGCCTACCTGATGCGGCTCGGCCGCAATCTCGAGCCGGTCAAGGGCCAGGCCTCGCTGCAAGGAGGGAAGTGACCATGCTGCGCCAGTTCTTGTCGAGCACCACGCTCTACGACCTGCCCCTCATCGCGATGGGCATCTTCGTCACCATCTTCCTGACCGTGCTGGTCCGCACGCATCGCAAGGCGCGCAGCGCCGAGTACGACGCGATGGCCAGTCTGCCGCTGCAGGACGACACCCACGGGAGCAACCTGTCATGAGCAACCCCAACGTTCGCGCGCACTCGTTCGACGGCATCGAGGAGTTCGACAACCGCCTGCCCAACTGGTGGCTGTGGACCTTCTACACCGCCTGCATCTTCTCGGTCGGCTACTGGATCTACTACCACACGATCGGCACCGGCGATCAGCCATACGAGGCGTTCCTGCACGAGCAGCAGGCGGCTGCCGCACGCCTCGAGGCCCAGCTGGCGGCGAACCCGATCAACGACGAGTCGCTGCTGAAGCTCGCCAAGGAGACCGCGTTCGTCGCCGAGGGCGAGAAGATCTTCAAGGACATGACCAAGTGCGCGCTGTGCCACAAGCCCGACGGCGGCGGCCTGATCGGGCCGAACCTGACCGACGACATGTGGATCTACGGCAGCCGGCCGATGGACATCTACGAGACGATCCTGAAGGGGCGGCCGCGCGGCATGCTGGCGCACGAGGCCCAGGGGGTCGGATTCGTGCAGCGCGCCACGGCCTACGTGCTGTCGATCAAGAACACCAACGTCGCCGGCGGCAAGGCGCCGGAGCCCGACGCCAAGAAAGCCCCGTAATAAGCAGCCGTCGGCGGCATTCTCTACTACATGGTTGAGTTCGAGAGCAATCGTCCCGCCGGCGGCGCCGGGGATGCAACGCCCGGCGCCCCGCCGGTGACGGTCGCCAAACCCACCGTCGTGAAGGGCAAGGCGGTGGTGCGCCGCCCGGACGTCGACACGCTGTTCAGCATCAACGCCGACGGTTCGCGCAACGCGATCCACCCGGCCGATGTGCGCGGTCGCTTCCAGCTGCGCAAGCACCTGCTGTGGTACGTGCTGATCGCGATCTACCTGCTGCTGCCGTGGCTCCGCGTCGGCGGCCACCCGGCGCTGCTGATCGACCTGCCGGCGCGGCACTTCTTCCTGTTCGGCCACACGTTCAACGCGCAGGACTTCTGGTTCGCGTTCTTCTTCGTCACCGGGCTCGGCTTCGCGCTGTTCGTCACCGCGGCGCTGTTCGGGCGGTCGTGGTGTGGCTACGCGTGCCCGCAGACGGTGTTCCTCGAAGGTGTGTTCCGCCGCCTCGAACGCCTGATCGAAGGCCCGGCCGCCGCGCGCGCCAAACTCGACCAGGCGCCGTTGGCGGCGAAGTTCTGGCGCCGCGGGCTGAAGCTGGTCGTGTTCCTGCTGCTGGCGGCGGTGATCTCGCACAGCTTCCTCGGCTACTTCATGCCGACCGAGGTGCTGCTCGAAGCGGTCACCTCGGCGCCCGGCAAGCACCCGACCGCGTTCGTGTTCATGCTGGTGTCGACCGGCATCCTGTTCGTCAACTTCACCTGGTTCCGCGAGCAGACCTGCATCGTCGTGTGCCCGTACGGCCGCCTGCAGGGCGCGCTCTACGACCCGGACACGATCCTGGTCGGCTACGACGGCAAGCGTGGGGAACCGCGCGGCGCAGCCGGCAAGGAAGGTGCGGGCGACTGCGTCGACTGCTACCGCTGCGTGTCGGTGTGCCCGACCGGCATCGACATCCGCAACGGCACCCAGCTCGAGTGCGTCGGCTGCGCCAACTGCATCGACGCCTGCGACGACGTGATGCAGAAGCTCGGCCGGCCGAAGGGGCTGGTGCGCTTCGACAGCCAGCGCGGCTTCGACACCGGCGTGCGGCGCTTCTGGCGCGGCCGCGTGTTCCTCTACATGGTGCTGCTGCTGGCCGGACTGTCGGCCGTGACGCTGGCGCTGACCCGGCGCCGGCCGTTCGAGGCGTCGTTGGTGCGGGCGCCCGGCGGCGCCTACCAGATCGAAGGCGAGCGCGTGCACAACACGTTCGACCTGCAGCTGATCAACAAGCGGCCGGCGGCGCGCAAGTTCACGATCGTGGTCAAGGGCCCCGAGGGCGCCGAGACGATCGTCGCCCAGCGCGAGCTCGAACTCGCGTCGCTCGAGGACCGGCGCATCCCGGTGCACGTGTATCTGTCGACCAAGGACTTCAAGCAGGGGCTGCGCGCGGAGCTCGAGGTCACGTGTGAGGATCCCGACGGCGCGCTGGTGCGCCTGGCGACGGCGCCGCTGCTGGGGCCGAGCTCCGGCGGGCGCTGACGCGGGGCTCTCCCAGGTCGCCTTCGCCATGCCACGGGCCGTGCCTGGCAAGGATGGCCGCGAGCCGCAGCTGGTGCACCACGTCGCGCACGGCCTGGTCGAAGTTGGTCAACACCTTGAAAATTGAAACGAAGCGTTGCAGATTTCAAGGCATGGCGATGGACCGTTGGCGGGTTCGTGAGCGTGTCGAAACGGCTCTTCGTCGCTACCCGGTGGTTGCGTTGCTAGGCATGAGGCAGGTCGGCAAGACCACTTTGGCGCGCGAGATCGCCGGGCGGCGTCGCGGCCCGGTGCAGTTCTTCGACCTCGAGGACGACCGTCAGCTCGCGCGTTTGCGCGAACCGCTGGCCGCCCTGGAACCGCTGCGCGGCTTGGTGGTCCTTGACGAGGTGCAGCGGCTCCCTGAGTTGTTCCGCAGCTTGCGTGTGCTCGCGGACCGACCGCGTACCCCGGCGCGGTTCCTCGTCCTGGGCAGTGCCTCGGGTGATCTGCTGCACCAAAGCTCCGAGAGTCTCGCCGGGCGGATCACCTATATCCCGGTCAGTGGCTTCACTCTCGAGGAAGTCGGGCTCGAGCGCCTCGACGAACGGTGGCTTCGTGGTGGTCTGCCCGGCTCCCTGTTGGCTCGCAGCGACGCGGCGAGTTCGGACTGGCGACGCAGCTACGTGACGACCCTGCTGGAGCGCGATTTGCCGCAGCTCGGCGTGCGAGTGCCAGCGACGACCATGCGGCGGTTCTGGTCGATGCTCGCGCATTGGCACGGCCAGATCTGGAACGGCTCCGAGTTCGGCAGCTCGTTCGGCATCTCGCACACGGCCGTTCGCAACTACCTCGACGTGATGACTGACGCGATGGTGGCGGTGCAGTTGCAGCCATGGCACGAGAACCTCGGTAAGCGTCAGGTCAAGTCGCCCAAGATCTACCTTGCCGACAGCGGCCTGCTGCACACTCTGCTGCAGATCGACTCGCGAGACGCGTTGTTGGGGCACCCGAAGGTCGGCGCCTCCTGGGAGGGGACGATGTTGCAGGAGACGGTGGCGCATGTCGGCGCGCATCCCGAGGAGCGGTTCTTCTGGTCGACGCACTCGGGTGCCGAACTCGATTTGTTGATCGTGCGCGGCAAGCGACGCCTCGGCTTCGAGTTCAAGCACAGTTCCCAGCCGGCTCCGACGACGAGCATGCGCGTCGCGATGAAGGACCTGAAGCTCGACAAACTCGTCGTGGTCCACGCAGGCAACGACAGCTTTCCGCTGGGCGATGGCATCCGGGCGGTGGCTGCGAAACGACTGTTGGTCGACGTCGACCCGCTGTGAGCTTCGCGCGGCTGCGGAGCGCCGGCATGATCCAGGGGACAAGGTGCCTGGCCGACGTCACCTGCGCGTGGCGCGCATCACCCGATCCGGGATGCGACGGCTCCACGGTTGCTCACTCGGCAGGGGCTTGCGGCAGCCAGACGCGGAACGTCGCACCCTGGCCCGGCGCGCTGTCGACGCGGATCGTGCCGCCGTAGCCCTCGACGATGCTGCGGCTGATCGACAGTCCCAGTCCCGTGCCGCCGCGCGCGCGCTTGGTGGTCACGAACGGCTCGAAGATGCGTTCGCCGAGCTGGCCCGGGATGCCCGGGCCGTTGTCGCGCACGGTGAACACGACGCCCGTCCCCTCGACCTGCGCCGCCAGCCACACGCAGCGGTGATCGCGTTCGCCCTGCAGCAGCGCGTCCTTGGCGTTGATCAGCAGGTTGAGCAGCACCTGCTGGATCTGCTGCGGCCGCGCGTGGACCTGCGGCAGGTGGTCGGGCACGTCGACCTGCAGCGTGACGCCGTGGCGCTTCCAGTTCTCGCCGAGCAGCCGCAGCGTGCGCTGGACGACTTCCGGCAGCGAGGTCGGTTGGGGGCGGTCGCGGTCGTCGCGGGCGAACTGCAGCAGATCGCGCACGATGTCGGCGATGCGGGTGCTCTCCTCGATGATGACCTGGCAGTTGGAGACGGCGTCGTCGCCGTCCTGCACCAGCTGCGCGCAGTTGATCACGGTGTTGATCGGGTTGTTGATCTCGTGGGCGACGCCGGCGGCGAGCTCGCCGACCGCCGCCAGCCGTTCGGTCTGCGCCAGCTTGGTCTGCATCTCCTTGCGATCGGTGATGTCGCGGATCACCGCGGTGAAGAAGCGGCGGCCGACGCTGGTGCCCTCGCCGACCGACAGGTCGATCGGGAACTCGCTGCCGTCCCGGCGCCGGCCGATGACCTCCCGGCCGATGCCGATGATGCGCTTCTCGCCGGTGCTCAGGTAGCGGCGCAGGTAGCCGTCGTGTTCGTCGCGATACGGCTGCGGCATCAGCATCGACACGTTGTGGCCGATCACGTCCGCGGCCGGGTAGCCGAACATGCGCTCGGCGGCGCCGTTGCAGGTCTCGATGCTGCCGCGGGCGTCGATCGTGACGATGCCCTCGGTGGCGGTGTCGACGATCGCCTGCCAACGGGCGGCGTGGCTGGCGGCGCTGGCGAGCGCTTCGCCGCGCTGGCGCTCGACGCTCCAGATCGTGCTCTGCAGCGACCGGGCGGTGCGGGCGCGGCACCACGGGCGGAACAGCGCCAGTGCGGTCGTGGCCCCGGCCAGCACCAGGGCGGCGTTGCCGAGCACCGAGCCGTGTTGCCACCAGGCCACCGCCCAGGCCCCGGCCGCGGCCACCGCCATCAGCCGGTCGTTGCGCCGGGCGATGGCGTGGTCGAACTCTGGCGCTGGATCGAGTGGGGCACTCATCACCGGCCTGCTGTACGCGGCGGTCGGGCCGTCGTCTACGCCCAAGGTCGTAGCACGTTTGCGCACATCGGCCCGGATCTCGCCGTAGCCGGCGCCGACAGAATCCGTAGCGCTAGCCCCACCGCCTCTCGCCCACCGATCGCTCCCATGGCCAGGATCGTACTGATCGATGACGAAGCCCGTCTGCTGCAGACGTTGGCCCGGTTCCTGGAACAGCAGGGGCACCAGGTCGTGCGCGGCAGCAGCTTCCACGCCGTCGAGGCGCAGCTGCGGCCGGGACTGTTCGAGGTGCTGATCACCGACATCGTGATGCCGGATTTCGACGGCATGAAGGTGCTGCAGGAGGTGGTCGGCGAGCGGCAGTGCCAGGAGCCCGTGATCCTGATCACCGGCGAACCCAACCTGCAGACCGCTTCCGAGGCGGTCCGGCGCGGCGCGTTCGACTACATCAGCAAGCCGGTCACCAAGGACAAGCTGCTCGAGGCGGTGTCGCGCGGCCTGCGCCACGTGCAGCTGCTGCGCGAACGCGACCAGGCCCGGCAGATGGAGATGCAGGTGCTGAAGAACCTCGCCGCGCTCGGCGAGTCGGCGTCGGTGCTCAGTCACGAGATCCGCACCCCGATCACCAGCCTGCGGCACGCGCTGCGGGCGGTCGGCGACAAGCTCGGGGTCGAGGACCGGGTGCTGATCGAGGAGTTCGTCGGCAACCTCAACCGCATCGAGCGCATGCTCGGGCAGACTCTGTCGTTCGCGAAGCCGCTGCAGTTGCAGCTGCAGCAGATGGACGCCGGCGAGCTGGTCCGCCGCGCCGTGCAGGAGGTTGGCCACCTGCCGGCGTTCGCCGGTATGTCGGTCGACCAGGAGATCGAGTCGGGACTGTCGCTGCGCGTGGACCCGCAGCTGCTCGGCGAGGTCTTGACCAATCTGCTGCGCAACGCCGGCGAGGCCTGCAGCGGCAAGGGCCATGTCACGATCGTGTTCCGGCGCGAAGCCTCCGGTCCGGTGCTCGAGGTCGGGGACGACGGCCCCGGGGTCCCTGCGAACTTGCGCGAAGAAATCTTCAAACCGTTCCGTAGTTCGAAGGACTACGGCACGGGTATCGGCCTCGCCTTCTGTCGTAAGGTGGTCGAATCCCACGGCGGCAACATCGGCCTGGTCCAACGGCCGGGCGACGGTGCCTGCTTCCGAGTAGCGCTGCCGCCTGCCGCGGCAGCCGGCCCCGCTGCACCCTCCGGAGAATCACGATGACCGACAAGCAGACGATCACGATCATCCTCGTCGACGACCAGGCGATCGTTCGGGCCGCCTTCAAGTCGCTGCTCGAGCGCCTGCCGCACTTCAAGGTCGTCGGTGACGCCCCGGATGCGCGCGCCGGCATCGAGCTGGCGCAGAAGCTCAAGCCCGACATCGCGATCCTCGACATCACGATGGCCGGCATGTCCGGCATCGATGCCGTCGGACCGCTGAAGAAGGCCTCGCCGCAGACGCGCGTGCTGATGGCGTCGCAGCACGAGGGCATGAAGTTCGTGCAGCAGGCGCTGCAGGCCGGTGCCGACGGGTACCTGTCGAAGGACAGCGAGCCGGAGGAACTGGCGCTGGCGATCGAGTCGATCCGCCGCGGCGATTCGTATCTGTCACCGAAGGTGGCCAACGGCATCATGGCGCGCGCGGTGCGCGGTGAGGCGCCGGTCAGCAGCGACTCGACGGCGCTGTCGGTGCTGACACCGCGCGAGCGCGAGGTGTTCCAGCTGCTGGCGCTCGGCAAGGCCAACAAGGAGGTCGCGGCGATGCTCGGGCTGTCGCTCGGCACGGTGAAGAAGCACCGCGAGAACCTGCAGCGCAAGCTCGACTGCCACTCCGCCGCCGAGCTGGCGCGACTGGCGATCCGCGAAGGTCTGCTGAACGTCTGATTCGTCCGGCGCGCGCCGGCGCAGCGACGTGGGCCGGCTCTCGGCCGTTCAGCTCTTCGAGCGCACGGTCAGCACCGGGCACTCCGCGAGCCGGACCACGCGTTCGGCCGAACTGCCGAGGATCGCGTGCTTGATGCCGGTGTGACCGTGGGTGCCCATCACGATCATGTCGGCACCCCGTTCCTTGGCGCAGGCCAGGATCATGTCGTGCGGCACACCGTCGCGCAGTTCGACGGCGGTGCGCACGCCGGCCGGCAGGCCCTTCTGCACCTCGGCGAGCTGCTCCTTGGCGCGGGTGTGCAGCTCGTCGCGCAGGTGCGGGAACGCCGACGCCATGCCGAGCCCGCGGATCGGGTAGTTCAGTTCGGGCAGCACGTAGAGCAGCAGCAGCTCGGCGCCGAACGATCGCGCCAGCTCGGCGGCATAGGCGAGGGCGTGGCTGGCGGTCGGCGAGAAGTCGATCGGGCAGACGATGCGGCGGATCTGGGTCATGGGTCCTCGGCGCCTGGGCAGCCGGCAGCGATGGGCGACCGGCCCTTCCAGAATCGGCTCCTGGCCGCCGCCTGCAAGTACGGACTTCGGCCAATCGCGGCTAACCTGGAGCCGCAATGGATCTCGAACCCTTGGGCATCGTGCCGCCGGACTCCGACGGCCAGGTCGGCCGCGACCCGGTGGTGCAGCAGATCGAGGAGCTGCTCGACGCGGACCGTCTCGAAGAAGCTCTGGCGGCGATCGAGGCGGCGATCGAGAAGGGGCAGGGCAACCCGCTCGACCTGACGTTCCTGCTCGGCGACACCTATCTCGGGCTCGGTCGAGCCGCCGATGCCGAGCAGCAGTTCCGCGCCGTGCTCGAACACGATCCCGACTGCCCGGCGTCGCGCTGCTGGCTGGCGATGGCGTTGTTCCTGCAGTGGCGCTTCGACGAAGCCGAGGTCGCCGTCGCCGCCGCGCGCGAGCTGCCTGATGCGATCGTCGACGCGACGGTGATCCACGCGATGCTGCTCGAGCGGCGCGGGCTCTTCGACGACGCCGAGCCGTTCTTCCTTCGCGCTGCCGCGGCGGCGCCCGACAAGTATCCGCCGCCGGTGCGGATGAGCCGGGCCGAGTTCGATCGCGAGCTGCGCAAGGCGATGCGGCAGCTGCCCAAGCAGTTCCGGCAGGCATTCGATCGGGTGCCGGTGGTGGTGCAGGACGTGCCCGAGGCGCGGCTCGCCGAAGGGGCCGATCGCGACGAGGTGGCGCCCGACATCCTCGGGCTGTTCGACGGCATCCCGCTGCCGGAGACCAGCGAGTTCGACGGCGTGCCGCTGCGGCCGAACACGATCTACCTGTTCCAGCGCAACCTCGAGCGCGCCGCGAAGGATCGCGCCGACCTGGTCGAGCAGATCCGCATCACGCTGTATCACGAACTCGGCCACTACCTCGGTTTCGAGGAAGAGGACATGGACGATCTGGGGCTCGCCTGACCGTCACCGCGCGTCGCACTTGACCGTCTCGCCGAGGAACGTCATCAGCGCGCGCAGCTGGTCGTAGTCGGGGTGCTTGAGCCGGAACCACGTGTTGACGAGCCAGCCCTTGTCGAGGCCCTTCGTCGCGGTGCCGGGGGCCGGCACCGAGGACTCGTAGATGTGGCTGCCGCAGCGCGCGAGCGCTTCCTGCACGCCTCGATGGCCGGTGACGTGTCCGTCCTGGCTCGGCCGGATCTGGATCGAGCCGGTGGCGAAGCGCCGGCTGGGCCGCTGCTCGCTGGGGCGGCCGAGGATCGTCAGCGCCCACTCGCGGTAGACGTCGAACTCGTTGCCGACCCCGTACATGTCCCAGATCTTCTCGCCGGCCGGGCGGGCACCGATCTCGCTGAACTTCAGCCCCTTCGGGCCGAAGAACCACTCCATGTGGGTGGCGCAGTGCTGCAGGCCGAGCGCCTTGACGACGCGGCGGTTGAGCGCGCGCAGTTCTTCGTAGCCGCCTTGTTCGATGCGGTTGCTGACCGCGATCTGCGGCGAGATCCACCGTTGCTGCGACGCCTCGAGGCAGCCCGGGTAGTAGTGCGACGCGAACTCGTGGCGCACACCGTCGCCGTCGCACAGCGAGTCGAAGAAGCCTTCGTGGCCCTCGATGAACTCCTCGATCGCGACCGCATGCTTCGGACCCGGCTTCAGCCTGGCCAGCGCCGCGTCGAGTTCGGAGCGGTCGGCGCAGCGGTAGGTGCTCAGCGAGCCGAAGCCGGCGACCGGCTTCAGGATCACCGGATAGCCCCAGCGCTCGACGAACGTGTGCGCGTCGGCCGAGGACTGCACCGAGCCCGACATCGCGCACGGGATCTCGTGTTCGCGCAGGAACGCCTTCATCGCCACCTTGTCGCGGCACAGCTTCGCGGTGCGCAGCGGCAGGCCGGGCACGCCGAGTCGCTCGCGCAGGGCCGCCGCCGGCTCGACCAGCGGTTCGTCGATCGTCTCGATGCGGTCGAAGGCGGGGGTCGCCAGCTCCTTCGCCGCGGCTGCCAACGCGTCGATCTCGAGCAGGCGATCGCAGTGTCGGTAGCCGTCCAGCGCCTGCCGCGCGCCGGCCGACAGCCGGTCCTTGCCGGTCATGCCGATCGCCGACACCTTGGCACCGAGCGCCTTCAGGGCGCGCAGGAAGCCGTGGTTGTAGACGTGGGTGTCGGGGGCGAGGAACAGGACGTGCACGACGTCCCGATCATGCCGATCGGGGCCGGGGCGACCAAGGGCGGGTTCTGGATGCCGATCAGGCAGGCGGTGCGGCAGAGGCGGCGTCCGCGCCCGGGCCCGAGCGGGCGATCACCTTGCCGCCGCGCACCGTCAGCACCACCGTGAACGGCCCGTCGTTGCACAGCGAGACCCGCATCGCGGCGCCGAAGCTGCCGGTGGCAGTGGGGATGCCGGCCGCCTGCAGCTGTTCGGTGACCCGGCGATAGAGCGCCTCGGCCCGTTCCGGCGGTGCCGCCGCGGTGAAGTCGGGGCGGTTGCCGTGGCGCAGTTCGGCGGCGAGCGTGAACTGGCTCACCACCAGACAGCCGCCCTGCACCTCGCGCACCGATGCATCGGTCGGCGTGCGCCCCGGGAAGATGCGCAGCGCCGCGACCTTGCGGGCGGTGGTGTCGGCGTCGGCTTCGAGGTCGCCGTGTTCGACGCCGACGAACAGCAAAAGGCCGCGGCCGATCGCGCCGGTGGTGACGCCGTCGACCTCGACCTTGGCCTGTAGCACGCGCTGCACCAGCGTGATCACCGGTGCAGGCTAGGCGCCGTTCAGGCGCCGCGCACCTGGATCTTGGTCGGCCGCGACTCGGGCGCCTTCGGCACGATCACCGTCAGTACGCCCTTCTGGTAGATCGCCTCGATGCCGCTGCCGGCGGCGTCCTGCGGCAGCGAGATCGTGCGCGAGAACTGGCCGTAGCGGTGCTCGACGCGGTGCCAGCGCGCCGTGCTCTGCTCGCGCTCGTCCTTGCGTTCGGCGGTCACGGTCAGCGTGTGGTCCTGCAGGTCGACGTGGATGTCCTTCTCCTCGAGGCCCGGCAGCTCGAACGACAGCTGGTAGGCGACGTCGGTCTCGCTGATGTTGGTGCGCGGCGCGCCGGCGGTCTCGACGGCGCCGTACAGCTCGGGCACCGCGTCGCCGAACAGGCGGCGGAACAGGGTCTGGAACGGGTCGCGCGGCTGAGGCAGGGTGGCTTGGTTGGTCTTCTGCATGGTCATGGTTCCTTGTTTCGTGGGGTTCGTCCCCAGAAAAGCAAGGCGCGTGCCATGGCATGCCATAGTGACCAAGGCGACGGAAGCGCCTGGAAACAATGAGGATGAGTTGTGGGTTGGGCGGCGTCCCAGAATGCTTCTGATGCCATTATGGCGCTACGGCGCCAAAATGGCGTCATCGTCGTCGCCGGCCTCGAGCTGCCGCCAGAACTTCTTCCGGTCGACCCGCTCCAGCGTCTTGCGGGCCGCGCGGCGCGCCTTGCGCGCCAGCCGGGCGTGGTCGACGGCGAGCCCGCCGAGCGCCGCGGCGACCAACGGTGCCTCGCCGTTCGCGGCACCCGGCTGCAGCCACTCGATCAGGCGGCGCGTCGCCATCTCGTGGTCGCAGACGACGCCGGCCGCGTGCTGCAGGTCGACCAGTCGCTGCAGCGCGCGGGGCCGGTCGTGGCCCGGCAGCTCGAGGAACTCCTCGACCAGGTAGCGCAGCCGTTTGGTGGCGAGGCGCAGCGTGTGCAGCTCGGCGAACGGCAGCTCCGCCGGCAGCTCGCCGGCGAGGCGCTGCACCGCGGTGGTGGCCTTGATGAGCACCTGTCGCACGGCGGCGTCGAGAGGCTGCGTCGCGGCTGCGGCATGCGGGTCCGGTGCCAGCAGTGCACGCTCGAGTTCGGCCTGGGTCGTGGCGCGCGCACCGCTGCGCAACCAGTCGCGCAGCTGGGCGTGGGCGAGGTCCCGTTCGGCCTTCGCGCGCGCCAGCGCCAGCGCGCAGCCTTGGTGCAGCGGCTCCGGCAGGCGTTCCTGTCCGCTGGCGAGTTCGGCGAGCAGCACGTCGAGATCGCGGGCGTGGCCCAGCTGGCGGCCGAGCTCGGCCAGTTGCTCGAGCAGGCGCGTCACCACGTCGGTGGCGAACGCGCTGCGGAACGCGCGCAAGAGGCAGCGCAGGCGGCGCACCGCGACCCGCATCGAATGCAGCGCGGTCGGGCCACGATCGGTGCGCACCCCGGCCTCGGCCTGCTGCAGCGCGGTCAGGTGTCGTCGCAGCAGCGGCGGCAGCGCTTCGACGAGCGGGGTGTGCGGCAGCACGGGCGCGGCCGGCGGCGGCGGCGTGTCGAGCCCCAGCAGCTGCAGCGCATGGGTCGGCTTGTCCGCGGTGGCCGGCTGCAGCGGCAGGCGCTGCAGCAGTTCGTGCGCGAGGCGCTCGGTGCCGGCGAGGTCGTCGAGCACTTCGAGTTCGACTTCGGCGAACGTGGTCTCGCGCTCGTTCGCCATCGCCGTGACGTGATCGACGACCAGCTCGCACAGGTCGCGGCCGTCGTGCTGCACGACGCGCAGCTCGCGCTGCGTGCTCAGCTGCAGCCGGGCCAGCAGCGGTCGGTCGCGCACGAACGGTTCGACGAGGTCGCGCAGCGCCGCGGGCAGTTCGCCGGCCGAGGTCGGCAGGCCATCGCCGGCCCAGTCGGCCTCGTGCTCCTCGCGCACGAACAGCCCGCCGGTATCGCTGCCGCGCGTCTTGACGGTCAGGCGGCGGTGCTGGCCGTGCTGGCGCAGCCGCAGACCGAGGCCGGCGCGCGCGAGGCCGTGCTCGGCGTCGTCGAGATAGACGTCGATCTGGTCGCGGCGGTCGCGCGTGCCGATCGGCAGGCCCAGTTCGCGCAGGGTGGCGTCGACGGTCGCGACCTCGATCGGGCGCAGCGCGTGCAGCTTGAACTCGGTCTCGTGGGGCTCGGTCATGGGGCGGGGCGGGCCGGTGTGCTCACGGCAGCGCCAGCCGTGGCTGGCGGCCGAACAGTTGCCAGAACATGGCGCCCTTTTCTTCCACCGCCTTGGCCTCGAGCGTCAATCGCGTGCGCGGGTCGCCGGCGAGGATTGGCCGAAGCTCAACACTGTCTTCACGGATCTTCACGACCACGCCGCGCACGACGCCGGCGTGCTGGCGGTCGAGCGCGTCGGCGAGGCGCAGCAGCGCGGCCAGGCGTTCGACCAGCGTGCGTTCGCGGCGGCGCAGCGCCATGAAGTCCTCGTGCTCGCGCCCGGGCGGGGCCTTGCGGTGGAAGCGCGCCAGCATGCCGACCAGCTGCCGTTCCTCGTCCGACAGGCCGACCAGCTCGCTCGACTGGATCAGGTACTGCGAGTGCTTGTGGTGGCCGTCGTTGTTGACCGCGACGCCGACGTCGTGCAGCAGCGCGGCCGCCTCGAGCAGCACGCGGGCGCGGCCGCCGAGACCGTGCAGTTCCTTGGTCTGGTCGAACAGCTGCTGCGCCAGCACCAGCACCGTCTCGGCGTGGTCCTTCTCGACGTGGAAGCGGCGGCCCATCGCGCGGCACGACGACAGCACGACGTCGACGTGGTCCTCGGCGGCGAAGGTCTCGAAGTGGCCCTGCACGATCTCGACCAGCAGGCCGTCCTTGATGCCGACGCGCGGCGCCAGCACGGTGGCGGTGCGCGCGAGTTCGCCGAGCCGCGTGTAGACGATGCCGGCCGGCACGATGGTGTCGGCGCGATCGGGCTTGAGGCCGCGGCGGTCGATGCGTTCCTGCACGGTCAGCTTCGCCAGTTCGGCGAGTTCGGCGCGCAGCTCGTCGAGCGGGCAGGCGTCGATGCCGTTCTGCTTCTGCACGCCGAGCCGCGCGTGGGCGAGGTCGACGAGGCTCTCGACGTTGCCGCCGACGGCGACATAGCGATCGATGGTGTGCGCCTCGAAGCGGTCGGCGATGCGGTGCTCGAGGCTCTTCAGGTGCTTCTGCAGCAGTTCGACGAACGTCTCGCCGCTGCCCTCGGCATCGCGCAGCGACTCCAGCATGCGCAGGGCACCGAGCCGGTACGAGTCGGCGCTGACGACCTGGCCCTTCTCGACCAGCACCACCTCGACCGAGCCGCCGCCGACGTCGACCAGCAGCGAGCAGCCCTGCTGCAGATCGACCTTGGTCTCGACGCCGAGCTTCAGCAGGTAGGCCTCCTGGGTGCCGGAGATCACCTCGATCTCGATCGCGGCGGCGTCGCGCACGCGATCGACGAGCAGATCGCGGTTGCGCGCGTCGCGCATCGCCGAGGTGGCGATGGCGCGGATCCGGGTCACGCCGAGGCGGTCGCAGGTGGCGCGGAAGCGGCGGAACGCGTCGACGGTGTCGGCGAGCGTCGTTTCCGGGATCTGGCCGGTGTGGAACACCGAGCGGCCCAGGCTGACGGGCAGCCGGTGGCTCTCGAGGACCACGATCGCCCCGCCGGTCGCCTCGGCGACCAGGAAGCGGATCGCGTTGGAGCCCATGTCGACGATGCCGAAGCGCGCGTGGTCCACCATGTCGCGCGGAGGGTATCGGTGCCGAGGGCAATGGGAAGCAGCTCTTCGGCCGATGGCGAGGTCCCGGCGCGGGTCGGCGGTAGACTGCGCCGACCATGGTGACGCCGCCGAAGGACCCGGAGGATCGTGAGCCCCTCTCCAGCACCCTGCGCCACGTGAAGGCCGTGCAGGGTGATGGCGACACCGACGTGTCGTGGTCGAACCTGCACGACAAGATGGTGAAGTGGGTCGCCGAGGCGACCCACGGCACCAACCTGCCGACCGACAAGAGCCTCGACGACCTGACCCAGGAAGTGCTGCTGCAGGTGTTCCGCGACATCGGCGAGTTCCAGGTCGAACCCGGCGCGTCGTTCTCCGGCTGGGTGCGCATGATCGCGCATCGCAAGCTCAACGACTACTGGCGCCGCACCCGCGCCAAGAAGCGCGGCGGCGGCAAGCTGAAGCACCTCGGCGACTTCGACGAGACCGGCGGCCGCGAGCGCTTCGCCGACGACCGCATGCCGCGCAACAGCATGCTGGTCCGCTACGGCGAGCTGCGCGATTCGCTGCAGAAGGCGCTCGACCAGCTGTCGGACAAGCACAAGAAGGTGCTCGAGCTGCGGCTGTTCCAGGGCAAGAGCTTCGCCGAGATCATGCCGGTGCTCGGCTACACCAAGGAAGTCACCGTGCGCTCGCTGCACATGCGTGCGCTGCAGCGGCTGCAGGAACTGATGGCGCCGTTCGACCAGTGACGGGACGGCAGCGGCGCGCGTCGCGCCAGGGCGCCCCGATGGCGGGGCGCGGGGAGTGGCTCAGAAGACCGTGCGGAGGACCTCGACGAAGGTCTCGATCGGCTCGATCTCGGCCTCGTCGTTGATCTTCTTCTCGCTCTTCGGCTTCGGGCTCCCCTCGGGCAGCTTGCTGCCTTCGCCGCGCTTGCGCACCGGGGCCGGCTCGTCGTCATCATCGTCGTCGTCGTCGGCCTTCTTCTTGGCCTTCGGCGCGACCTTGCCCGCCTGAGCGGGCTGCTGCTCGCCGGGGCCCGGCGGCACGGTCGACCACACCGGGGCCGCGGTCGGAGCCGGCGGCGGCGGCGGAGTCTGGCCGTGGAAGTGGAAGTGCACCTCGCCCTCGGCGTTGTTGACGGTGATGCCGCCCTGCGGGCCGGACGGCGCCGGTGCGGCGGGGGCCGGCGGGGCCGCCGGCGCGAGGCCCGGCTGCACGGGGCGCGCCATCGTCGCCGCGCGCAGCATGGTCTCGGTCGCCGGTTGCTGGTCGCTGGCGGCGGCCTTCTGGGCATCGGCGAGCGCGTTCTTCGCGCGCTGCAGCTGGCGCTCGAGCTGGGCGATGCGCTGCTCGTGTTCGTCGCGCTGCTGGTCGGCGGCGGCGAGACGCGCCGCCAGCGCCTTCTGCTCGGCGCGCTGCTTCGCGGTCTGCTCGGCCTGCGCGCCCTCGTCGGCGGCCCGCTTCGCCGCCAGTTCCTTCTGCACCGCTTCGCGCAGCTTCTCGACCTGACGACGCTCCTCGGTCAGGCGCTCCAGTGCCGCGGTGCGGTCGGCGCTGCGCCGCTCGGTGGCTTCCTTGCCCTGCTGAACCGCCTGGCGGGTCTGCGCCAGTTCGTCGCGCAGCTGCTTCGCCTCGCGTCGCTGGGCCTCGCGCTCCTCGCTGAGCTTGCGCAGTTCGTTGCCGGCCTGCTCGCGGGTCTCCTTCAGCTTGCCCTCGAGCTCCTTGCGCGCCGCCTCGGCCTTCGCCACCTGGGCGGTCAGCGACTCGAGCTTGGTGCGGTCCTCGCGCTGCGCTGCCTTCAGCTGCTCGGCCTCCTGCTTCAGCTTGCTGCGCAACTGCTCGCGCTCGCTCTCGAGGCCCTTGTTCTTCTGCGCCAGGTCGACCGCCTGCTCGGCGGCGCGCCGGGAGTCGCCCAGCTTCTTCTGCAGCTCCTCGCGCTCGGCGGCGGCTTGCTTCTTCAGCTGCTGCAGCTCGTTGGTGACCTTGTCGCGCAACTGCTCGGCCTGCTGGCCGCGCTGCTGCAGCGCGCGCAGCTCGTCGTGCATGCGCTTCTGGTCGGCGAGCAGGCGTTCGCGCTCCTGCTCGGACTGCTTGCGCAGCTGCTCGAGCTCGTCCTTGACCCGCCGCTCCATGTCCCTGCGTTCGGTCTCGACCCGCCGCTCCATGTCCTTGCGCTCGGCCTCGGCCCGTTGCTGCAGCTGGCGCGCCTCGTCGCCGAGCTTCTGCCGCTGCTGTTCGGCCTGCTGCCGCATCGCCCCGAGCTCGCGCTCGAAGGCCTGCTTCTGCTCCTGCAGCGCCCGCTCCTGCTGGGCGATCAGCTCCTTGGTGCGGGCCAGTTCCTGCTCGCGCTGCTGCAGGACCTGGGTGTGCTCCTGCTTCTGCTGGGCCTGGCCGGTCTGGACCGTCTTCAGGTAGTCCTCGGTCCGCTGCAGCGCCTGCTCGAGGCGGGTGACCGAGTTCTGCAGGTTGCGGCGCTCCTCTTGGGCGGTGCAGCCCGTGAAGGCGCCGAGGGCGATCAGGAAGGTCGGTAGGACAATGCTGCTGCGCATGGCTTGGTGAGCTAAGGTGACGAGCGAGCGGGTCGCGTGTTCAAGCTATCGCCCCGTTGCTACCGAGGAAAACACCTCACATGAATGTGCAAAGATTTCTGGCGGCCGCCTGGGCCAGCGTGCACGGCCCGAGTGAGCCGCGCCGGCTGCTGTTGTCGGTGCTGGAAGCCCGCTTCGCCGGCCTCGGGGTGTCGGCCGCGCCGCGCCCGCTCGATTGGGCGGCGCTGAGTGCCGCTGCCTTCGACCTGCCGTTCGAGTTCGCGGCGGTCCGGGTCGGCAACCCGCTCGCCGAACGGTCGGCGACCGCCGGTTTGGCGGGCACGAAGGACGGCGAACGCCAGCTCGCGCGCGCGGCCGTGCAGCAGGCGGTCGGGGTCGCGCGCCAGCTGGGCTGCCCCAGGATCGTGCTCGACGTCGGCGTGGTGCCGGTGTTCGGCGAAGTCGACGCCGAGGACCTCGGTGACCCCCATACGGCGTGGACCAAGGAACAGGTCGGCGCGCTGGTGGCGCGGCGCAACGCCGGCCGGATCGCCGCCCTCGAGCGCGTCTGTCGCGAGCTGTTCGATCTCACCAAGTCCTTTCCTGACATGGAGTTCAGTGTGACCCAGAGCCGGAGCCTGCGGGCCGTGCTCGACGTCGAGACGCTGCGGCTCGTGGTCGAGGATCTCGGGTCGCGCCGGCTCGGCTACTGGCACGATGCGGCGCTGTGCGCCCGCCGTCAGCAGGTGCTCGGTGAAGCCCAGGGCGAGTGGCTCGAAGCGTTCGGTAACCGACTGAAGGGAATGAGCTTAGGGGACTCGAGCCAGGACGGGCTCTACCTCCCGCCCGGCGCTGGTGGGGTGGACTATGCCCTGCTCGCCTCCTATGTACCCCGCACCGGGGCCCCGCTGCCGGTCGTGCTCGAGCTCGACGCCTCGGTTCCTCCGGGCGAACTTGCCGGCATGCGTTCGTGCCTCGACAAGTACGGTCTCTGACCCTGCCCGCTGCAGGGTTGCTGGCCGGTCGGTCGATGCTCTGCGTAGTGATCGGTCCGAGTCAGCCGCCCCAGCCCCGAATGACCCCTACCCCGATGGCCCGCCCAGTCGTCCGCCCGGCCGGTTCGCGCATGCCGGCGCTGCGCGACCTGCTGCGTTCGCGGCGCCGGCTGCTGGTGCTGACGCACAACAATCCCGACCCGGATTCGCTCGGTGGCGCGATCGGCCTGCAGGAGTTCGCGCAGAAGGCCGCCGGCATCGACAGTCGCATCGCCATCTCGGGCAAGATCCTGCGGGCCGAGAACCAGGCGATGGTCCGGGAGCTGGCGCTGCCGCTGGAACGGCTCGAGACGGTGAACCTCGCCGACTTCGATTGCTTCGCGCTGGTCGACACCCAGCCCGGCTTCGGCCACACGCTGGTGCCGCCCGGCATCCACGTCGACATCGTCATCGACCACCATCTGTGCGCCGACGCGAAGGTCGGCCCGGCGGACGTTGGCTTCTTCGATGTGCGGCCCGAGATCGGGGCGACCAGCTCGATCGTCGCCGGCCACCTGCTCGACGCCGGCGTCGTGCCGAGCGCGCAGGCCGCCACGGCGCTGGCCTACGGCATCCGCACCGACACCGCGGACCTGTCGCGCAACGTCAGCGAACTCGACCTGCGCGCGTCCGAATACCTGTCGCCGCACATCGATCGCCAGAAGCTCGCCGCGATCACCAATCCGCGGCTGCCGGTCGCCTACTTCCGCGCCCTCAACCATGCGCTGCGCAAGGTGCGCATGTACGACGGGCTCACGCTGTGCTCGCTCGGGCGCACGACCAGTGCCGAGATGGTCGCCGAGGTGGCGGATCTGCTGCTGCGCATGGAAGGCGTGCGGGCGGTGTTCTGCGGCGGCCTGGTGGGGTCGAGCTACTACGTGTCGGTCCGCACCGAGCTCGGCATCGACGCCTGGGGCCTGATCCGCGCCGGCATGGAGGGCGAGGCCGGCTCGTGCGGCGGCCACGGTTCGGTCGCCGGCGGGTCGGTGACGCTGGACGTCGGGGACTCACGTTCGCTGCGCCGGCTGGAGCGCCGCCTCGAACGCAATGTGCTCCGCGCCATGGGCGCTTCCGGCGGCAACGCCGCGATGCTCGGCGATCGCGACGACTGAACGGCGGCGCGTCCCGGTCCGCCGGTGGGACGCTGGCCGTGCAACGCGACCCCGGGCGGGCCTCGAGGGCGTATGCTCGCCGCCTCGATGCGTCCGTCCACGACCCTGCTTCCTGCCGCCCTGCTCCTGTTGGTCTCGACCGCGGAATCGCCCGTGCCCGCTTCGGCCGGCCGGCCCACGGTCGCCGTCGAGCCGGCGCTGCGGCCGGCGCTGGCGGCGGCCCTGCGGCAATGTGAGTTCGTGCCCAATCGCGGTCAGTGGGCCGAGGCGGTGCGCTTCGGAGTGTTCGGCGACTCGATGGGCTGGCTGCACGACGACGGCTTCACGCTGCGCCACGAACGCTGGCAGATCGACGATGACACGACCGGTCCGAAGCAGCAGACCGGTTGCGTCGTGCGCACGCGCTTCGTCGGCGCCGATCGGCCCCGGTTCAGCACCGAGATGCCGCTGCCCGGCCGGCGTTCGTTCCTGCTCGGTGGCGAGGCCGCCGGCTGGTGCGGCGATGTGCAGGCCAGCGGCCGCGTGCGCATGCACGATGTGTATCCCGGCATCGCGGTGCTGTTCCGACCGCTGCCGGACGGCCGCAGCGGCGTGTTCGAGTACGACCTCGAACTCTCGCCCGGTGCCGAGCTCGCGCGCTTCGTCGCCCGCTGCGAAGGTGCCGACGCCGTGCGCATCGATGCGCAAGGTCGTCTTTGCGTCGAGCTGACCACCCCCGACGGTCCGTGCACGTTGGTGCAGGAGGCGCCGATCGCGTGGCAGGACACGCCGACCGGCCGCCGCCCGCTGCAGGTCGCGTTCCGTTTGCTCGATGCGGTGAGCTACGGCTTCACCGCCGTCGACCTCGATCCGACGCTCGGCGCCGTGGTCGATCCCGGCGTGGTGTGGGGCACGTATCTCGGTGGCGGCCAGTCCGATCGCATCGCCGCGATGCGCTGGCGGCCGGGCACCGGCATCTGGGTCGCCGGCTGGGCCGGGTCGACCGACTTCCCGACCACCGTGGGCGCGTTCCGCACCGTCGGCGGCACCGATGGCTTCGTGGCCCGCTTCGACGACAGCGGCACGACGCTGCAGTTCGCGACCTATGTCGGCGGTGGCCTCGGCGACGAGGTGCGTGGCCTCGATGTCGATGCCCTCGAACAGCCGACGGTGGTGGGCTTCACGCGTTCGACCGACTTCCCGCGCACGGCCGGGGCGCTGCAGAACGCGTTCGGCGGCTCGAGTCCGTTCCTCGACATCGGCGACGCCTTCGTCACCACGTTGACCAGCGGCGGCAACGCGCTGGTGGCCTCGACCTACCTCGGTGGTCTGTTCGACGACGTCGCCGAAGCCGTGGTCATCGACAACTCCGGCGCGCCGATCGTGGTCGGCTGGAGCACGTCGCCGAACCTGCCGACCACGCCGGGCGTGGTGCAGCCGCAGCTCGGCGGTCTGCCGTTGGCGCAGAGCGACGGATTCATCGCGCGCATCGCGCCGAACGGCCAGTCGGTGCTCGCCGCCAGCTACCGCGGTGGACAGTCGGGCGAGCAGTGGCTCGGCGTCGACCTCGATCGCGGCAGCGGCGACATCGTCGTGGTCGGCTGGACGCTCGGCGCCGACTACCCGGTCACCACCAACGCGGTGCGCACGACGTCCGGTGGCGGCCTCGAAGCCGTGATCACGCGCTGGAACCCGACGCTGACCGCGACGCCGTTCTCGACCTATCTCGGTGGCATCGGCGGCGACGTGTTGAACGGCGTCAAGGTCGCCGCCGACGGTTCGATCTGGACGGTCGGCTTCACCGACTCGACCAACTTCCCGACCACGCTGGACGCGCCGCAGCGGGTGCTCGGCGGCGGCAGCGACGCCTGCGTCGCGCGGCTGTCGGCCAACGGCAGCAGTCTGTTGTTCTCGACCTTGCACGGTGGCGGCGGCCTCGACAAGGGCCGCGCGATCGACGTCGACTCGGTTCGCGATCGGGTGGTGTTCGTCGGCGAGGCCGGCCTCGGCATGCCGGTGACGCCCGACGCGCCGCAGCTGCAACTCGCCGGTGGCGTGCTCGACGCGTTCGTCGGGTTGTTGACCAGCGGCGGCTCGAAGCTGCTGTGGTCGACCTACCTCGGTGGTCTGGACCAGGACGTGCTGGCCAGCGTCGCGCTGGCGCCGAGTGGGTTCGCGGTGGTCGCCGGGTGGAGCTTCTCGGCGACGTATCCACTCGGCCCACCGGCGTACCAGTCGGTCCGGCGCGGGGTCGTCGATGGCATCGTGCAACAGCTCGAGCTGGTCAGTGACTTCGGCGGGGGCGTGATCGTCGAGCCGCGCTCGGCCGCGGCGCCGTCGTTCATCGGCCCCGGGGAACACGAACTGCTGGCGGCGCGGCTGCAGAACCTGACCACGCGGCCGATGGCGGTCGAGGCGTTCCGGTTGCTGCTCGGCGGTGCCGGCCTCGCGGCGGCGCGGATCGGCAACCTGCGCGTGCTGGCGAAGCCGGCCGGCGGGCCCGAGGTCGCCGTCGGTGCGCTGGGTAGCTGGCCCGGCGGCGAGCGCGAACTGCAGCTGACGCTCGCCGGCGGCGTGGTGCCCGCCAACGGTTCGCTCGATCTGACCGTGCTGGCCTCCGTGACGGCGGACCCGGCCGGGGCCACGCTCGAGTTCGCGGCCACGATCCTCGACGCCGATGCCTGGACCGTGCGCCCGGTCGGCGGTTCGGCGGTGGCGCGCATCGGCGGCGAAGGCCGGGCCGATGGCGCCGTGTTGGTGTTGGGGCGCGCGCCGGGGGATCTCGATGGCGACGGCCAGCAGACCGTGTTCGACGTGCGGCAGCAGGTCGTCAGCCTCGGCGCCGAAGAACGGGCGGCTGATGTCGACGGCGATGGCCGGTTGACGCCGGTGGACCTCGCGGCGACGCGCGAAGCGGTGCTGGGTCGCGCCGCGGTGATCGCGGTGCCGACGCAGGTGGCACGCGGTGGCTGGTTGACGCTGCGCGCGCTGCTGCCGCAGCGCGGCGTCGTGCAGGCCTCGCTCGGCGGTCGTTCGCTGACGGTCGGCACGATGACGCCGCGCGAGCTGTCGCTGCGCGTCGACGGCGCCCAGCCGCTCGGGCCGCAGGACCTGATCGTGACGCTCGGTGGTCGTCAGCTGGTGGCGCAGATCGTCGACGTGCAGTGACGAAGCGCATCCTGTTGGTCGGCGGCATCGACCCTTCCGGTGGTGCGGGACTGACGCTCGACGCCGCGGTGGTGGCGCTGCACGGGGCCGAGCCGCTGCCGGTCGTCGTGGCTCTCACCGAGCAGAACCGGCGCGGCTTCCGCCGCTGGGACCCGCTGCCGGCCGAGCGCTGGCGCGGTGCGCTGGCGGCGGTCGCCGACGACGGCCCGTTCGCGGCGGTGAAGCTCGGCCTGCTCGGCGATCCTGTCACCGTGGCCGCGTTGGCCGACTGGTTGGCGACGTGCGCGCCGGCGGTGCCGATCGTCGTCGATCCGGTGCTGGGGGCCACCACCGGCGGCTTCGCGCCCGGGCCCGAACTGGCGGCGGCCTATCGGCGCTGGCTGCTGCCGCTCGCGACCGTGCTGACCCCGAACCTGCCGGAACTCGCCGCGTTCGGTGGCGAGGTGGCGCCACTGCTCGCGACGGGGGCTCGCGCGGTGCTCGTGAAGGGTGGCCACGGCGACGGTGCCTCGGCCGACGACGTGTTGTGGCAGATCGAAGGCGCACAGACGTTCCACCGGCCGCGGTTGCGGCTCGGCGCCGTGCGCGGCACCGGCTGTGCGCTCGCGAGTGCGCTGGCGTCGAGGCTCGCCGCGGGCGTCGACCTGGCGACCGCGTGTCGCGGTGCCGGCGACTGGCTGGCGCGCCTGCTCGCCGCGCTCGGTGTCGCGGGGGAAGGGGATGGACTGCCGCGCCAGCTGCCGTTGGCGGCGGCGCCGCGCGGCCTCTGAAGGCGCTGTCGTCAGTCGCCGCCGCTGCCGAACAGGGCGGCGATGCGCTGGCCGTGTTGCTGCGCGACCACGTGGCGCCGCACCTTCAGCGTCTGCGTCAGCATGCCGTTCTCGGGCGTCAGCGGCTCGGCGAGCACACGCACCGCGGCGACCCGATCGCACGGGCGCAGACCGTTCTGCCGCGTCAGCAGGCGATCGAGTTCGCTGCGCATCAGCGCCAGCACCGCCTTGCCGTGCAGTTCGCCGTCGCGCAGGTCCCACTGCGCGCGCGGCACCTTCTGCTCGAGCGCGTCGAGGTTGGGCACCAGCAGCGCGCCGAGCGCCTTCTGGTCCTGGCCGACGCAGACCGCCTGGTCGATGTACGGCGAGGTCTTGATCACCGTCTCCACCGGCTCCGGTTCGACGTTCTCGCCACCGGCCAGCACGATGGTGTCCTTGGCGCGGCCGGTGATCCAGACGTTGCCATCGGCGTCGACGTGGCCGAGATCGCCGCTGTTGAACCAGCCGTCGCTGTCGAGCACCTCGGCGGTCTTGCGCGGGTTCTCGTAGTAGCCGCGCATCACCTGCGGGCCCTTGATCCACAGCACGCCGGTCTGGCCGACCGCGCACGGCTTGCCGTCCGCGGTGCGCGGCCGGATCTCGGTGTGCGGCAGCGGCGGGCCGATGTGACCCGGCGCGAACTGGTCGAGCAGGCGCAGCGAGGCGACCGGGCTGGTCTCGGTGAGGCCGTAGCCGTTCTTCAACGGCAGGCCCATGCCGAGCAGCGTCTCGTCGACGTGGCGCGGCAGCGAACCACCGCCGCTGACGCACAGCCGCAGCCGCCCGCCGAGGCCCGCGCGCACCTTTCGGTAGACGAGCCGTTCGAGCAGCGGGCGGAGCAGCTGATGGCCGAGGTGGCCGTTGCGGCCGCCGAGCCGGCGCGCGGTGGCGAGGCCGAGGCGCAGCAGCTTGCCGCGCACGCCGGTGAGTTTCAGCGACTGGCCGACCACACCGTCGTGCAGCATCTCCCAGATCCGCGGCACCGCCGCGAACACCGTCGGCTGGACCTTCAGCAGGTCTTCCTTGATGCGGCGCCGATCGGTGTAGACCAGCTGCGCGCCGGTCGCGAGCGCCAGGTAGTCCATGATGCGCTCGTACATGTGCCACGCCGGCAGCACCGACAGGAAGATGTCGCGGTGGTCGATGCGCAGCAGCTCGATGACGACACGCACGTTGCACAGCACGTTGGCGTGCGACAGCATCACGCCCTTCGGATCCGCGGTGGTGCCGCTGGTGTAGACGATCGTCAGCAGGTCGTCGGGCCGCACCGCCGCGCGCGCCGCCGCGAGCTGCGGCCCGCCGTCCTTGCGCGCGGCGTGGCCGGCGCGCAGCAGATCGCCGAGCGCCAGCACCCCGGGCAGCTCGCAGCGATCCTGCATCACGACGATGCGTTCGATCGTCGGCAGTTCGCTGCGCAGCGCGAGCAGTTCGCGCGCGACCTTCTCGTCGTCGGCGAACACCATGCGGCAGCCGCTGTGCTGCAGGATGAACTGCACTTCGCGCGGCGAGGTGTCCGATCCGCGCGGCACGTCGATCGCCCCGATGCTCGCGAGCGCCAAGTCGATCAGCAGCCACTCGCAGCGGTTCTCGGCGATCAGGCCGATGCGATCGCCGCGCTGCACGCCGAGCTGCAGCAGCGCCAGCGCCAGCGCGTCGATGTCGAGCAGCAGGCCGGCGAACGTGATCGGCTCGGGCTCGGCAGCGCGGCGCCGCGGCAGGAACACCGCGTCGCCGTGCGGCCGGGCGCACCGCTCCAGTAGTTCGGGAAAGGTCGTTGGGGGCGACGACAGCATGCGCAGCCGGGACGAAGGGGCCGGGTCGGAGGAGGGAAGTTCGTTGGGAAGCTTGACAACCACGGGCGAGATTTATAGGAATGTGCCCCCTCGATCGCGCGGTCAACCCGCGGTGCTGAAAAGCGCTGCAGGCGGCCCGGGATCGGAGGACGTTCTCTGACGGTTCTGCGAGCGGGTGTAGCTCAGTGGTAGAGCATCACGTTGCCAACGTGAGGGTCGAGAGTTCGAATCTCTTCACCCGCTCCAGTTTTTGTTCTCTCTAAGTCCTTGTCCGTCGCGC
>JALORC010000115.1 GCA_025459175.1 Planctomycetota bacterium
GTGGTAGCGATCGGCGAACACGCTGCCACGGCGTGACCACAGCTTGTTGAGCGCCCTGGCGATGCGGATCAGCAGGCCCTGCAGGCCGCGGCTGAGTGCCGTGCGGCCTTCGGCTTCACAGATCAGGTGCAGGTGGTCGTTGAGGACCGCGTAGTGGCAGAGGCGGAACGCGCCGCTGAGGTTGCGAGCACAGCCGGCCGCGAACGCCGCGCGCAGCGCGTCGTAGGCAGGCTTGCTGCGCAGGCGGGGCAATCCGCTGCGCAGCTTGAGAGTCACGTGCACCGGGAAGCGCTTTGCGAGCGGTGCGCGCGGACGGTGATCGACGCCGGGTCGGCCGGGGATCTTCGGCTTGCGACCGGAGCCTGGGCGGGCGCCGCCGCGGCCGGGGCGGAACGGCAGCAAGGGGGCGCCGAGGTTGCTGCTCGCGAGGCGGTTCTTCGCACCGTCTCCCTGCTTGCGGCTGGCCTGCTTCCGACCTGCCTGCGTCCGACGCTTCGAAGCGGTTGCCATTGGTTGCGCAGAATTACGATAGTGGAGCTCGGGATGCAAGCGGGTGGCGGTAGATTCCGCGGCTGCACAGCCCGCTGGCTTGCGACGGTCGCCTGGTGCGTGCGGGCGAGGGTTGGAATGCGCTGCCGGGCATACTGGCCGTGCCGTCCGGCTGCATGCCGGTCGGTGAGCCGAGGCAGATCAGGATGTTGTCGAGCGTGACCTCGTCGTAGGTGACGACGATCGTGTCGCCGTACACCACGGCGCGCTGAGGTGGTTGCGCCTCAGTCGGTCGGCATCGCCGGCGCCAGGAACCGTGGTGGGACGTGCGCAGTGAGCCAGACGCCGTTGTCGGCGACGAAGAACGGATGGCCGGCTGCGTGCATGGCCCCGCTTGCCACCGCGAGCACGACGGCCTCACCGTGGCGCGCCCCGACCCGCATCGCGGTGGCGTAGTCGCGCGACAGGTGCACGTGGCGGCGGGTGCCGGGCCGCAGACCTTCGGCGAAGATCGCGGCAGTGCTGTGCGTCGCCGTGCCATGGAACAAGGTGTCCGGCGGCGGCGTCGGTGGCAGGTCGAGATCGACGGGGATGCTGTGACCTTGGCTGGCGCGGATGCGCTGGCCGTCGGGCGAGATCTTGAAGCGCTGCTTGTCGTTGTCCCGCACCACGGCCTCGAGCTCGACGCGGGTCAGCGGCCGGCCGTGCTGCGTCAGAAGCCGCAGCAGTTCGTCGATGTCGGCCCACCCCTGCGCGTCGAGTTGCAGGCCGATTCGCTGCGGCTGGTGGCGCAGGATCTTGCTGAGATACCTGCTGGTCTTGACGAGGTGCGAGTTCATGGCCACGGCGACGTAGGACAGCGCGGCGGCTGTCCGCGCGCAAGCATCGCCAGGCGGCGAACGACCAGCGTCGAGCGGCGCCGGCCGGTCGACGCGGTGCGGTGATGACAAGGCATCGTCAGAACGAAGTCATGCAGCTCCGTCGCGGTAACCGACCGGTTATTGAGGGCGTTATGCTGGGCGGATGGAACCGGATGCAATCGAACGAGCCAAGGTCTTCTGGGAGGGGGCGCACGCGGCGGCCGAGCACGAACTACACGACAACATCTTCCGGCATCCCATGGTGCAGGCCTACGCATCCCTTCAGGCCTATGGTTCGCTGGTCGGCCAGCTCGACGCGCTGACCGTGGCGATCCGGGAGCGCACTCGTCCCGGTGACGAGATCCTCACGGTTTGTTGTGGTCCGGCGCTCAAGGAGCGGGTGATTGCGAGGGCCTTGCCGGATCGGCGGTTCGTCGGCATCGACATCGCCGACGGGGTGGTGACCAAGGCGAGTGCCGAGATCGCCGCGGCGGGAATCGCCAACCTGACGGTCGAGGTCGGCGACGCGAACCATCTGCAGCTGCGGCAGGATCGGTTCGCGTGTGTGCTCGGCCTCGGCGCGGTCCACCATCTGCAGAACCTGGAGAACTTCTGGCAGCAGTGCAGGCGGGGATTGCGAGTCGGTGGCAGCTTGATCGCGGAGGAGTACGTCGGGCCGAGCCGGTTCCAGTGGACCGAGGCGCAGATCCACGAAGGCGACCGGGTGCTGCGCGAGATCGTGCCTGCAGAGCACCAGGGCCATCACACCAGCATTCGGCGCATCCCGATCGAGAGCATGCTGCGTGCCGATCCATCGGAAGCCGTGCGATCCGCCGAGATCCTGGCGACCTGCAGGGCCTCCGGACTGACCGTGACAGCGGTCGTTGGCGTCGGCTGCTCCTTGCTGCAGCCGGTATTGATGCATCAGATTGCGTCCTTCGATCCACGCAACTGGGATCACAATCTCGTGCTGTCGCGACTGTTCGCGGAGGAGCAGCGGCTGCTGAGAGCCGGGGTGCTCGACCATGACTTCGCCATCCTGGTCGCTGTGAAGGGCAGCTGAGAGGCGCGCTCGCCCACTCCCGCGCGGTGGTTGTCCGGAACTGCTTGCGCAGCTACCCTGACTCGGTCTTGGCTTCGGGTCGCGTCCTGCCGTGCAGTCCACGCTGCAGGTGTGTCGGGTCAGGCCTCGGAGGATTCGGATGTTGGATCACGAACTCTATGCATTCGCGACGCAGGGCTACGTGCATCGACGCGGAGCCCTGTCGCCTGCCAGGGTGGCGATGCTGCTCGAGCGGTTGCTCGAGGCCGAGTCCGTGCCAGCCGATCAGTTGCCTCCGGAGTGTGCGCGCAGCCGTACACCGGTGCTCGACGAGATGCGGATCCGCAATCTCCCCGAGATCGACCCGGTGTTCGTGGAGGCGGTCGACGACCCGGCTTGGATCGACATCGTCGACTCGGTGGTGCCCGGTCCTTGTCGGGTCACCGACGCCTACAGCATCACCCGGCGCCGCGGCATGGGGCTTCCGCTGCATGCGATCGAGCTGGCCGGATTCCACCACCGCAACGGCCGGCCGATAACCAACCATCTCACCGTCATGGTGTGCCTGTCGAATTGCGACATCGAAGATGGCCCATTCGTGGTGATGGGTGGCAGCCACCGCGCCGAGCAGCCGTTCCCGTATTCGTCGATCCATGCCGATTGGGCGGTGCCCGCCGAGCAAGCGGCCGCGGCGAGCGCAGCGCTGGCCTGGGTCGAGAAACCGCTTCCCAGGGTGCGGTGGAGCGAGGTCCCGGGCTTCAAGGCGTTGACGTTCGCCGCTGGCGACGTGATCGCATTCACGGAAGACCTGTGGCACGGCGCTCTGGCGGTGCATTCCGAGAAGGTCCGGCGCACCCTCTATTATTCATACAGTCCATACCATTTCGCGAGCTGGCATGGCTTGTCGCGATCGCCGAATCTGCTCGCACGCTGTTCCGGACGACGACGAGAGTTGCTCGATGGTCCGTTCGTCGGCAATTCCTTCGCGAGTGCTCCTGGGATCGCCGTCCCCGAGGGGCTGGGTGTCCCGCACCTGGACGACGACGCTGCGGAGTGGACGACCTCCCTGCTCACGCAGATCGGGGCTCGACTGGCGGCGAGCAGTCTGTCTCTGCCAGGGGCCGGAGGGCTGCTCCTCGACATCGACGGGCGGCTGATATTCATCGACCTGTACACACGCAGGGTCAGACCGGGAGCCGAGTCCGACCTGGTCGCTACCAGGCTGAGGCTTGGCGCCCGCGTGATGCGAGGGATCCTCGCCGGAAGAGCCGACCCGGTCGCGAGCTTCTACCAGGGTGAGGTCTCGGTCCGGGGCGACGTGGCGCTGGCAATGCAGTTCGCTGCACACCTGCTGCCCGAAGCAATCAAACGCTCCTGAGGTGCAGCGCGGCGAACGAATATGCGATCGCGCGGGTGTCCTCGCCGTCCAAGGTCGGCACCAGAGCCTTCACGGGGGGGCCGACTTCCGGATCGAAACTCGGTTCGGTGGGCATTGCGCCCACCAGTTCCATGCCGCTCGCGGCGACCAGGCTGCGCAGATCCTCGATCGTGGCCGGGGCGTCGCCGACGAAGCGCGCTTCCGGGCCGTAGTCGAGTGTCATCAGCAGCGAGCCGCCTGGAGCGAGGACCCGGCGCGCTTCTGCGAACAACCAGGGGCGGAGAGGGCGAAGGATGCTCTCGTAGACCGACACCGCCACCACCGCTTCGGCGGACGCGTCGGGCAAGGGCCAGCTGCGTCCACTGTGCAACTGCGCCGTGAGGCGGTGGAGGCACAGAGCACTGGCATTGCCACGCACCGCTTCGATGCATGCCGCATCGAGGTCGAGGACTGTTGTCGGCACGTCCTCGGCAGCGAGCACGTAGGCCAGCGCGCCATTGCCGCCGCCGAAATCCACCACGGCGCCTGGGCGGCGCGCCAGGAGTCTGTCGAGGGCAAGCAATACGTGGCTGTATTCCCAGCTCCGCCCGGTGTCTCGGCGCCAGGGTCGTCCTGCGGCCACGAGCCGGCGTTCCATGGCATTCACCCGTTCGCGAGCGGGCCCGTAACCGGGCTTCTGGAACTCGTCGCGGAACAGGCGAACGACGTGGTTGAACTCCATTGCAGTTCCGGCTCAACAAGGTGGTATGCGGCCACTGCCCAACAGCGGCAGGTCCGGGCGCGTGGCGTCGAACGCGCGAACGAAGACATGGCGGCCGGCCACGGCTGCCATCAGCTCCGGTGGCGGTGTCCACTCGCTCCCGGACGCGAACATGATGCCGGGCAGCGTACACCATGGATCCGGACCCAGTAGCACCAGGATCCGCTCGCTGGAGCGGGACAACACCAGGGACCAGCCGTCCCGAGGACCAGTGCTGGCTGTTGCGCAGTCGAACTGCCGTTCGGCGCGCACCTTGACCCACGCTCGCCGCCAGCACCATCGAGCGATGGCATCCAGCGCCGCGCCGAACCCGCCGTGCCACGTGCGCATGTAACGCGCACGGCCGGATGCTGCGGCCTGTTGCTTCAGCACCGGCTCGGTGGACGCCGATCGGTCGTGGAGGTGCACCACCCTGGCGGCATTGGCCTGGACCAGGCGATGACCACGGTGGAGCAGACGGCGCGACAGGTCGGCGTCCTCGTAGTAGAGCGGATAGCGCGGGTCGAACACCGTGCCGTCGAGACAGGCTCGGCGCAGCAACAGGCAATGTCCCGACAGCATGGTCACGTCGACGAACGGGCCACCGTCGGCGAGGCGCAGCGCGGTGCGGGCTCGGCGCCGAGCGTGCCGTTCGGTCCATCGGGAACAGATGCGGGCCAGGGTCTCGGACGCTGCGTCCCACGGGCTCGGTCGATGGTCGGCCGGCAAGCGCACCTGACAAGGCAGATCCCAGAAGCCGAGCGGCATGACTGCCGCGATCGAGGGGTCCGAGCGCATGGCCGCGAGCATGTGGTCGACGGCGTCTTCGGCGAACACGATGTCGGCGTTGCCCACGAGCAGATACTCGGCCTCGGAGTCGGCGATCCCCGCGGCAACCGCCGCGGCATAGCCGGCATTGTCGGCGCGGCGACGCAGTTCTCCGTGGCTGCTCTCCAGCGCCTCCTCGAGGGCCCGTTCGGCGATTGCATCTCGCAGCGGCGAAGCACTGTCCACGACCACGATGGTCATCTGCATCGCCGAGCCGTCCGCGCGGTGCGGAGCCGCACGGTGCAGCGATCGAACGGCGTCGGTGCACTCTCGCCAGGAGTTGTAGTTCACCAGCACGGCCCGCAGCTCTTCGCCGGTGGTCATCGGGGCGCCGTTGACTGGCCACTGCGCATCGCCTGGCGGTGCTGTTCGTCGAGTCGATCGCGGAAGTCCCGGAGCGCCGGCAACGTGGAGTCCAGTGCGAGCGAAGGCCGGGGCGCACCGCGGGCCGTCGTGTACACCGCGCGAAGGGCCGTGGCGTGATCGGCCATCGGTGGTGGGAGAGCCGGTCGCCCCAGGTGCAGGCGTTGCAGCAGCTGAGCATCATGCAGCACAGACGACATGGCGGCGGCCAGCGCCGCGGTGTCGCCGGGCTCGACCAGGATGGTGTCGTCCGCAGCCCTGGCGCGCAGAGCGCCGCCATCGGATGCGATGATGGGCAGGCCCAGTTCCCGGCATTCGTCCAGTACGAAACACCAGGTCTGGAAGGACTGCATCGGCAGCACTGCGACATGGCCACGCACATCGACAAGCTGTCCGGGTTCGTAAGGACCCCGGATCGTCACTGGCAGACCCTCGGCGAGTTCGGCGACTTCCCGCGCATAGGCGGCATCCTCGGTGCCGCCGAACAAGTCCAGGGTCACGGGCAGGGACGCGCTGGCCACCACGTCACGGAACGCTCGCAGCAGCCATGAGACGCCTTTGGCTGCCGACAGCTCCCCGAGGTAGACGAAGCGGAACGGCGCTGTCGAGGCCAGCGGGCGCGGCTGGCCGGCTGGCAGACGGCGACGGTAGCCGAACGGGAGTACCGAGATTCGTTGCCGGGGAATCGAGGTCGTGGCGGCGATCAGGTCGGCCGTGGCGGCGATGGAGGTGAGCACGGTCGCGGCCTGCTGCAGTTCGCGCGCCAGCTGGTCGCGAAACAGCAGGATCGATTCGGCGACGTCCGCGTCGGATTGGTGCGGCAAGCGCGGCACACAGGGCAGGCATGCGGCTGTGCCGAGGGGCTGGGCGCATGGCGTTGCGGAGCGAGTCCACCGATAGCACCGCGGGCAACTCACATACAGATCGTGCAGGGTGACCACGGTCGGGATACCCAGAGCCGCGGCGGTGGCGACCAGGTCGGTCGACAGGTAGAGCCAGTGGTGGAGGTGTACGACGTCGGGGCGCTGTTCGCGGAGCGCGGTGGTGAACAGTTCGGCGACGCCTGGGTGCCAGGCTCGGGCGTGCCAGGCCGAATAGTCGTCGTCGCGGTGCAGGCGCAGCACCGGCGACTCGGCCTGGAGCCGCGCCAGCGTCACCGATGGCAACGGCCGGAACGAACCCGTCAGCATGCCAGGTTCGTCACCGGCGGCTCGCTGTTCGGCCATGAGGTCCGCGACATACGATTGCACGCCGCCGCGGGCTTCGGGAGCCGTCGCGTGGACCACGTGCAAGACGCGGAGCGGGGCGGCGGTGCTCATCGGTCTCCGAGGCCCGGCCTGCGATCTGGTCTTGCACCAGGGTTGCCGCCGGCTACCTGGGCCGCATGTGTGTCTTCGGCGGTTCGAGCTGATGCTGCCGCGCGATGCGAGGTCATTCCGCCTGGCCCATTCCATGGCGGCGGCCGAGCGCGCTCTTGCCTGTCGGCCTGCTGGAAGCAGACGTGCGAAGTCGTGTGCCCCTGCGGCACGGGTTTGTCGGGCACAGCTCCGAGCAACCGCCCCGAGAAGTCGGCTGCCGCGTGGCGCGCGGCCTGTCTGTTCGCTGCAACCTGGGTCGAGTCATGGGATTCCGTGCCGCCGCTCCGGACGCTTCGGGACACAAGGCAGCCTAACCACCCGCCTTCGTCCCCGTCCATGCCCCTGGACCGGGTGAGAGCCCCCTGGGACTGCTTCAGGCGCTGAGAGTCCGGTAGCCTGCCCGAGCGATCGTCCCATCGCCCCCGCCACGCTGGCCTTCTCGCACCAGACGTGTTTCGGTAATGCGAGAGATGGGCGGCATGGCGCACGTAAGCGAGTCGGCCGCGTCGGGCTGTTCCCTGCACCAGAGATCATGCTTGGGCGGGTTGTTACCTGACTTCGGGGGCGGCATACTTGAGGTGCCACATCGCCATCGCGATGAACGGCCCGCAGCCACAAGAGGATTGGAGCTATGGTCGATCGAAGGAGCAGCAAGGAAGTGGAGTCGGCCGGCGCAGCTGGTCGCGGCCGTTACTTCCTTTTCGCGGTCGGGTGCGGGATCGTCTTCGCCGTGTCTGCCGCCGTGGCAATGAGGCTGAGCGAACGCGATTCGCCAGCCCTGCGGGTCGGAGCGGCCGCCGCAGATGCATCGGCGTTCGTCGAGAAGAACACCGACTACGCAACCTATGAGGGTTCGGTGCAGAGGTACCTGGCCGACGTTTCCACGCGGGTAACTGCGCCTCCGGTCGAAGTCGGCGACGTGCAGGAGCCAGTGGATCCCGACTGGGAGAAGTATCCGCGGACCGGACGCCTCGTCCCGCTGCTGATGACCGCCGGGGATGCGGTGGACGTCAGCCAGCTCTTCCGCAACCGGGACCTGAACCCTGCCGACACATGTATCGCGAAGAAGCATCGGGGTGGCATCGAGCAGATCGTGGCGAGTGCCAACGCGGACTTGGTGCGTCTTTCCGAGGTCGGCAAAGGGGTCGCAGCGGACGAGTTCAAGACTCTGGTGGCCGGAGGCAGAGCGCGGTCGCTCAGTGTCGATGACTACCGGAACAGCTTGGCGCCCGAAGAACTCGCCGAGCTGGACAGGACGGCTGTCGAGTTACAGGCTCAGCAGCGGCAGGCCATGGAAGGGATGGGCTTGTCCAAGGACGAAATCGAGCGTCAGCTGGTCGAGAACGCCCCGGTCGTCTTCAAGCCCAACCAATTGTTCGGGCCGAACGTCTACGCCGCGCGTGTCGAGGGTGGCAAGATCCTCGGCGCTACGACCGACGAGCTGCCCAGGACACTGGAAGCGATCAATCTTCGCAGGCACCGCCTGATGGAGCTTGGCGCCGAGACAACGGCCTACTTCGTGGCCCAGAAGTGCCTCGATCGCAAGCAGGCGGATTCAATCCTGAAGGAATTGTCTTCTGAGCTGTTCACTGAGAACGAACGGAGGTGATGCATGAGCATGATCGGGTATTACTCTGTTGCTGGGATCGCGGGATGGCTGCTGGGTCTGGCTTTCAACGCCGGCGACGGGGGCGATCAGCTGCCTGTCAAGTGCGAGGCGGTGGTGACATGCCAGGTCTTGGTCGCAGTCACGCCCGGCGCGAATCTGCTGGGGCCGATGCTTTCAGGTTCTTGCAAATGCGATGATGAGAGGGCGTGTCTTGGCAAGTCGTGCCACTACGATGTTCTGATCGGCATCGACGTGCCCCCGGGAGGATCCGCCCAGACGGGAGGGGTGTGCAGCCCGCTGGGTCTTGTGATGTCCCCGAACATCAGCAGCAGGACCTGTGGTTCGCCGACGCAGTCCGTGGAGATCCTGGAGTGGTCCGAGCCAGGTTGTCCACCCAGAAGGCTGGCCAGGCGTCACATGGCATTCTTGTCCTGTGAAATCAGCAAGTGTGCCGATGGCACGTGTCCCTAGAACATCAGAAGGAGATCAGAAATGAACGCGATCCTGTTCCTGACCAGTGCCGTTCTCGGTTCTGTCCTCGGCTGCCTCGGTAGCGAGGCAGACTCTGTGCGGGGCACGTGTGCCGGACTGAGGAGCTGTGAAGTCATCGTTGCATTGCCAGCAGGGGTGACCCTTGTCGGCGCCAAGACCGATGGCAAGTGCAAGTGCATCGAAGAGACCTGCTACTCGAAGAGCTGCAGCTACGACATCCACTTCGATGTCACCCTGCCACTCGGCACCAGCGGCTACCCGTTTCGGCTCGGCCCTCCGCCCCTCGATGGCGGTCCGCCTCCAGCCCACCCGACGCTGCCGTGTCAGCCGGGTGGTGTGGTCATGTCATCACCGCAGTTCGCCAACAAGTACTGCGGGGCCCCCATGGATTCGATTCTCTTCGCCATCTTTACCGGTCAAGGTTGCATACCGGGAGCCGGTGGTCGGCCGGCACAGGTTCTGGCTGCCGGAATCTCGTGTGCTCTGGACAAGTGTGGGAGCGGTACCTGCCCTTGATCGTCGGCAGCCGCGCCGGGAACGACGACTGCTGTCGGTGGTGAGCGAAACCGGCCTCGACGCCAGGTTCGGCGACGTCGATGCTGTCGCCGAGGCGTTCCGCGCGGCCGGCTTCCTGGTGGTCTACTTCGCCGCTCGCGAGAACTCCAGCAAGCAACTGGAGTCGCTCGTGAGCCCGAGAAGGTGCCGTGCACGCCCGATGGCAACGAGCTCTCTGGCGATCGCGTCCCGCAGTGAGACGGTGCACTCAAGTTCGACCTGCGCCCTCCGATAGCTCGCCCCTGGCACCACCCAGGGGATTTCGCCAGACCTCGCCAGGCTGCGAGGTGCACACGGTCGCGACGCCGTCCGGCGTCGCGCGCGTGCCGCCCCGGGTCGTGTTCGTCGCATGCCAAGAACCAACCTCGTGGTGTTGACGTCGGGTTTCCTCGCGGTCGCCTTGTCCGCGCAGCAGTCCATGGCCGTGATGAAGGGCGGCGGTTTCGCCAACGCCGCGGCGCCACAGGCCGACCTGCTGCGCCACCGCGTCGTCGTGCGCTTCCGCCGCGCCTCGTCGGAGTCCTCGGTACGCGACTTCGCGCGCATGGCCGGTCTGCTGCTCGCCGATCGCGGCCGAAGCGGCGAGTTCTACGTGTTCGAGTGCACACCGGAGATCGGTCGCCCGCTGGCCCGGTGGTTCGCGGCGCAGTCCGCCGTCGACTACGCCGAGCTCGAAGCCGTCGCCCGCACGACGGTCGCGCCGAGCGACCCGTACTGGGCCGGTCTGCAGTGGAACATGTACAACGCCGGCGCGAAGTCGAACGGCGTCGTCGCCAACCACGGCGTCAAGGCCGAGGCGGCGTGGGCCGCGGGTGCGACCGGGGCCGGCGTGCGCGTCGCGGTGATCGACACCGGCGTCGCGTACGAGAACTTCGGCGCGTTCCTGGCCGCCCCCGACCTGGTCGGTCGGCCGTTCGTGGCCCCCTACGACGCCGTGACCGGCGACGGCCACGCCAATGACGAGAACTGCCACGGCACGCACGTCGCGGGCACCATCGGACAGGTCACCGGCAACGGCATCGGTTGCGCCGGCATCGCGCGCAACTGCACGATCATGCCGGTGCGGGTGCTCGACTCGAGGGGCAGCGGCACGCACTCCTGGATCGCCAACGGCATCACCTGGGCCGCCAACAACGGCGCTGCCGTCATGAACCTGAGCTTCGGCAGCGCGGTCGGTTCGGTGACCCTGCAGAACGCGATCGCCTACGCCGCCGGGCGCAACGTCGTGATCTGCGCCGCCGCCGGCAACACCGGCACCGCCGGCGTCAACTACCCCGCGCTCTACACCCAGTGCATCGCCGTCGGCGCCACGCGCTTCGACGGCGCGCGGGCTTCGTACTCGACGTTCGGCACCGGCATCGATGTCGTCGCGCCGGGCGGCCAGACCAATCTCGACCAGAACGGCGACCGCTACGGCGACGGCATCCTGCAGCAGACGTTCGTGCAGGGCTCGCCGCGCGCGTTCGGCTACTTCTTCTTCCAGGGCACCTCGATGGCGACGCCGCACGTGGCCGCGGTCGCGGCCCTCGTCAAGTCCGTGCGACCCGGCTACACCGCGGCGCAGATCCGCAGGGCCATCGAGACCTCCTGCGTCAACCTCGGCCCGGCCGGCTACGACACGACGTTCGGCTGGGGCCTGATCGATGCGGCGGCGGCGATCAAGCGGTGACGGGCGGCGCGTTCACTGCACGAAGCGCAGCGTGATCTCGAGTCGGTCCTGTTCGGCGGCGATCGTGAACTCCTGGCGGCTCGCTTCGCGGTCGGCGTCTTCCTGGAACCTGTTGTCGGGCAGGCGACGTCCTGCCATCGCTGCATAGCGACCCGGTCGCAGACGCATCGGCAACCCGAACCTGCCGTCGGCATCCGCGGCCTGCTCGATGGCGTAGCCCGCGGGCAGGTCGCCGACGTCGATCGCCAGTACGTGCACGAAGACATCTGCCGCGGGGCCCTGCTCGTGCCGAACCGTACCTGTCACCGCGCAACCCGCGGCGAGGCGCTGCACCGGCACCTCGGTGGCGCCGCCTTCGTGCACGAGCAGGCCCCGCACGAAGCACGGCATGCAGTTCGAGCGGTCGATCCGCAACTGGTAGCTGCCCGGCGCCAGGTGGCGCAGCTCGAACCTGCCACTCGCATCCGTGCCGGCCTCGGCATCGCTGACGTCCCAGACCTGCAGGTTGCGGAACACGCTGCCGAGCTCGCCGTCCCCGTGGCCGTCGGGCTGCGAGTGCACACGCGCACCGGCGACGGCCTTGCCGTGCGCATCGAGCACTTGGCCTGCGATCGAGCCGCCTGCACGCACGGCGACGGTGACTTCGACGAGGCGCGCGTGATGGACTTCGAACGGTGCCGAGAACGTCAGCGCCTGCGCCGGGGCGCGCACTTCGAGTTGCCACGTGCCGTCCTCGAAGCCGTCCAGCGTGAACGTGCCGTCGCGCACCTGGTCGGGCTCCACGGCGACCGGCGCCATCGCCCACATCGCGGCGGTGGGCTGCGTGCTGGGTGGTCGCGCGGTCACCGTGTAGCGCTGCAGCGGCCGACCTCGAAGGTCGGTGACCCGCAGCCGCACCTGCGCGCATGCCGCGAGCTGGAGCCGCAGGCCGCGCGCGCCAGCCGTCGCGGGGCCGGTAGCTGCGGTCTGGTGACCGGGCGCGCTGGCGCGTAGTTGCCAGCTGCCGCGGTCGAGGCCAGTGAGGGTGAACCGACCGAAGGCGTCGCTGCGCGTCGTCGGACGGGCGAGGTTGGCCGGTTCCTCGGCTTCGCCGATCACCACGGCGCCGGCGATCGTGGCACCGGCGCTGTCGACGACGATTCCCTCCGCGGCGCCACCGGGCAGCAGCGTCAGCAGCAGCTCGTTCGGCTGATCGTCGAAGACCTGCTGTTGGTCGCGCTCGCAGCGCGCATGGCCGTCCGCTTCCGCCGCGAACCAGCAACTGCCCTTGCCGAGATGCGTGATGCGGAACCTGCCGTCGAGGTCGCTGCGCACGGTCGCGTCGTCGCCGCGGTCCGGCAACTGCCGCAGCGATCCGTTGCTCGAGCGCGCCGTGATCCGCGCGCCGGCGATCGGCTGACCCGCCGCGTCGACGACCATGCCGTCGACGGGGAATGCGGGCGCGAGCCGCAGGTCGCCGAGGTCGCGCCATTCGTTCCTCGCGAGGCTGCGTTGCGTCCACATCGTGTCCGCGTGGTTGTCCTGCAGCGCCCAGAGCTCGAGCACCGTTCCGGCAGCGCCAGGTGGCAGCTCGAGGGCGAACGAGCCATCGCTCGCGCTGCGGGTCGTGGCGACCGGTGCCGGCAGTACGCCACGCTCGGCCTGCATCGCCAGCGCCATCGGCGACATGGTTGGAGCCGGGATCGCCGCAATCACGACATGCGCGAGCAGCTCACCCGTCGCCGCGATCGTGCGACCGCGCAACCCCTGCGAGCCGTCGACGCTCTCGCGATGGAGCGGCTCGCCGGGCGCGTCGTCCGCGGTTCGGGGCAATGCCATGAGACCCTCGACAATCGGCGTCGCCGGCACCGCGGCCGGTTCCATCGGTGCCAGCGCTCCCGGTTCCGGCGACCGGGTCCATGGCCAGCAAAGTGCGATCGCGATGGCGAGCACGGGCAGAGCGACGCGCAGCATGGTTCGCATGTTCAGGGGTGGCCGCGGCCGGTCCCGGGGCGCCGGGGACATCGACAGCTGGCCTCGGGCAAGAGCACAGGGATTGCCCTGCCCGGTCGGTGAACGACCATTGCCACCGTCGGTTGGGCTCTACCGGGTCGTGCGGACCTGCCGATAGGCGGGGTGCATGCGCAAGCGCCTGTTGCTGTGTGTTCTGTCCGTGTTCGCCGCCTGTGCCGCGAGCGATGTGTGGGAGGCCGAGACCGAACCAGACCAGATCGACCTCACGCTGCCGGCCCAGACGCCGGCCCAGCTGGTCGGGTTCGAGTTCCCGCCCGGCCTCCGGCCAGGGAACCAGCTGCGGCTGGTGAATCCCCGGGACGCTTCGCGGCAGCGCCGATTCGCGTGGGTGGCACCCAGGCTTGCGCCGGAGCAGGCGCCGAGTGCCGTCTACTGCATCGATGCGCATGGCCGCGACGGGCGCATCGGTCTGTTGCAGGTATCGCTGATGGACACGCGCCAGGAGCCGGTCGAGGCCTGGGCCGCGGCCGCCGGCCTGCGCGTAACCGGCCAGCTCGGCGGGATCATGCTGCCGCCATTTCGCGACCGCATGACGATGAGCAGCGACCACATGCACGTCGAGTCGCTCCGGGACCCGGGGCGTCTGCTGACCACCGACCGCGACGGGCTGTTGCTGGCAGTGCGCAGCAACGGCAAGGTGGACGGCTTCTTGTGGGTCGGCGACGAGAGCCTGCTGGGCGTCGTCAACGCGGTCTCCTATCGACGAGTGCTCGAGGGAGCAGAGAACGCGCTCGCCGGCACCGACGTGCAGGCGATGATCGCGGCGAAAGTCGCGCTGGAGAAGAGTGGCATCCAGAAGGCGCAGGGGGAGCCGGCGGCTCGAGCTGCGGCGTTGGTCGCGCGGGTCGACGACAAGGTGCGTGAGCACGATGCACCGCTGGTCGCCGAGATCGAGCGCATCGCCGTGCCTGCGGCGCAGCAGGTCAGCGGCGAGGACTTCGTCACGGCCGTCGTGTCGGTCGGGCGCTGTGCCCAGCAGATGGGGCCGGTCGTCCGACAGCTGCTCGGGGGCTATCCGCAGGCGTTGCACGTTCCGTTCCGTCAGCTGCAGCAGAAGGCGAACGAAACAGTGGCCGCCGGTGGGAACTCGGCAGTGGTAATGGTTGCCACCCGCGTGGCCAAGTCGATGTCGATGTGGCAGGACGACCTCCTCACGCAGCTCGGGACCGCGCAAGCGTTCGACGCGGCACCGACCTACGCGATCGCCCGCCAGCGCCGTGAGGAACTGAAACAGCAGCTCGGCACCGTCGCCGAGCAGCGCGATCCTCTGTGGCGCCACGGCATCGCGGCCGCGTGCGAACGCGAAGCCGCAGCGTTCGCCGGTCAGGGCAATCCGGAAGCGAATCGCTACCTGCGCGACCTCGCGCAGCGCGTGCGCGGCCAGGCGGGCGCCTACGCACCGGAGAAGCACGAGAACGAACACGACGTCGCCGGCTTCTGTCGCAAGCTCGGGGACTATTGCCGGCTCGGCGACGACACCGCGCGCCTCGACTGGCTGCTGCGCGAGAGTGGCTCCGCCCGCATCTTCCGAGGCAGTGGCGTCCGCCAGCAGGACGAATTCGTGTATCGCTCGCACGTGCACCTCACCGACCTGCTGCGGCCCTTCGTCGACCGCGAATGGGCGGCGGCGGCCACGGCGCGGTCCCAGGGGCTCGCGGCGACCGCGGCGCTGCACATGCTGCGCTCCATCGCGCTGTTCGGATCCTCGTCGCATTGCTGGGAGAACCCGATCGGCATCGCCGCCGCGGGCCAGGGCATCGCCACGCAGGAAGGCAGCGCCGCGCGCGTCGTGCAGGATCTGCTGCCGTTGCTGCGGGTCGTGCTGCCGCCGATCTCGGCAGCGACCGACGAATGCGGTCGTCTCGTGCAGTTGTTCCGGGAGGGCGAGTGCCTCGATTGGCCACTCGTCCGCCAGGCGACGTTCCAGTTCGAACCAGGGGACCCGCAGCTGCCCGCCTGGCGCGGCGAGACCGCGGTGCGCTTCGCATGGCTCGAGTCGCGCGGCGACGACCAGCTGGTGCTCACGGTGCACGAACGGCCCCAACCGGATGCAGGCCTCGGCTTCCTCGCGCGGCTGAGCGGTCTGTCGGAGGAGACGGTCGCGGAGGGCAAGGCGCTTCGTGTCGAGAAGGAGCAGCTGGACCTGCAGCAGGCCGAGATCGATGCGGAGCGACCGGCGATGGACGCCGCCGAGGCCGACGTGAAGGAGCGTGGGGCGGCGATCGATCGCGATCGTGCGACCGTTCGGGGCGCGACGGACAATGTGGTGACGGCCTTCAACGAACGCGTCCAGGCCTTCAATCGCGACCTCGCTGCGGCCAAGCAGCTGCAGGAGGGCTTCAACGCCAAGGTGCGCGCCCTCAACGCCCGCGTCGCCGCCTTCAATCCGCGCGTCAACGTCTACAACGAACGCGTCATGCGCGAGCGCGCCGTCGGTGGGCATCGGGTCGACACGATGCTGCGGCGGGCGCTGTCGCAGTGGCTCGACGTGGCGTTCGGCGACTACGAGGCGCAGCTGCGGCAGCGCGGTGTCGACGAAGCGGCGTTGGCACGCGAACTCGAACTGGCCAAATGGTGGTTCGGTCGGGCGCGGCCGGCGATGTCCCCTTGGCTCGACTTCACTCCCAAGGCGCTCGCCGACATGCAACGACTCGCGATCGAGCGAACCGTGCACGTCCAGCCGACCAGCGAGTCGTTGGCGCGTCTGGTGGTGTCGCACTGGTACTGGTCGCGGGAGTGTGGCAAGGTGCAGCCTCAGGAGACCTTCTTCCGGGAGTGGGCCAAGACCTTCCGCTGGCAGCGCGACGTGAAGTTCCTGCAGGACGCGATCGCCGCGGACCAACGCCTCGGCGAGGTCGATCGGCTGACGATGGCGCGGCTGCTGCGCGAAGTCGACCAGCGCTAGCCAGCGGCTCGCCTTGGCTGTCCCCGGCCGGCTTGGTTCACGCCGCTGCAGGATCGCCGACTCGGACCGCATTGCCCCTGGTGGGTCTGTGACTTGTCCGGTCCGGTCGGCTATTGGTGCGACCATGCGTGCCGAATGCGTCCTGTGTTTCGTCGTTCTGGTCGCCGCTTGCGCGCGGAGCAACAGTGAGGGCCTGCTGGTGCAGAACCGGGTGTGGGTCATCAGCAGCGCCGACCCTCAGGAGTTGCAGGCAACCGTCGACGCTGCCGCTCCGGGCGACGAGATCCGCATCGGCAATGCCACGACGCTCTACGCGCTCGGCGGCCGCGTCGGCAAGGGGATCACGATCCGTGGCCCGGGCAGGATTCGCCCGGACTGCGATCTCGAGCCTCCGGCGACCGAGCCGATCCGCTTCGTCGACGTCGGGTTCGAGATCTTCTCGCCGACCCCGTTCGCCAACGTGTTCCGTCTCGATGTGCTGGCGGGACGCGTCTCGTTCGACTCCTGTCGGCTGCATGCACTGCGGGTCCGGGCCGGCGAGGTCATGATGAACGCCTCCACGACGGACGGATCGGGTCTGGTCGTCGATGCCGCGCGGGTGGCGGCCGTCGATTCGACGTTCTTCGGGCGCCGCGAGTTCAACCAATCCGGTCCCTCCGCGTTCTCCAATCCGGGCATCCAGCTCAATGCCGGCGCGCGGCTGCAGCTGTCGCGGTGCAGGTCGGCCGCCGAGTGGCAGCGGCCGGGGTTGCTGGCCGAGGCCGGCGCCTCGGCATGGCTGGTCGACTCGAGGTTCGAAGGTGGCACCGATGCAGCGGGCATCGTCAACAACGCGACCGCCGCGCTGCGCGCGGCTCGTTGCGACGTCATCGCCGGTGGCACCGCGTCCCCAGTGGTCGGCCCCGTGGACCTGGCGGCGCCGCTGCTCGGCATCTCCATCGCCCCGACGCTGCTGGCGAGTGGGGCGACCGTGGCCGTCCGGGTCACCGGCGTGCCGGGTGAGCCGGTGACGCTGCGCGCCGGCACCGAGCTCGCGGTGGTGGACGTGCCAGGGGTCGAACAACCACAGTGGCTCGCGGGGCCGACTTCGGTCATCGCGCAAGGTTCGATCGGTGCGGCGGGGGAAGTGGTGTTTCCCGTGCCGCTGCCCCTGGCATCGGTGCGCCTGTGGCTGCAGGCGAACGGCGGCGCTGCATCGGCGCTGCAGTTCTCCGCGCCGGCCGGTGGTCTGGTGCGTTGAGTCGGCGCACGCCGACTCGTTCTGCCGCACGCATCATTGCTTCGTGCCGGTGCGTCGGCCGAGCGCGGCGCCGCATCGCTCGAGGTGATCGAGCACGTGCGTTCGCGAGGCCGCGAGCGCGCGGCATGCCGCGGCGTCGCCGCGGCCCGCACGAGCCCGTGCCTCGACGCGAGCCGCCAGCGACGAGGCGCGGGAAGCGCCGACGGAGAGCAGCAGGCCTTTGAGCGCATGCGCGGACTCGGCGCGGTCCGTGCCCGGCGGTGCCGCCGCGACCTTCGCGTAGCCCTGCACCAGTGCCTCGCGCAGTCGGGCGAGCAGCGCCGCCGGGCCGCCCCGCGCGGGTAGCGCCAGCAGCTCCTCGAGAGGTGCCGCATCGAACGCGCGGGAACGGGGTCGGGCGGCGCGGCGTGCCGGCGGCGCTGTACGGGCGCTGCGTGTCGAGTTCGCCGCTTCCGCAGCGAGCTCGCGCAGGCGGGCGAGCCGCAGCGGTTTGGTGACCACACGGTCGATCACCCGCGGCAGCTCCGAGGCGCGTTCGGCAACGAGCACGTTCGCGGTCAGCAGCACGATGTACGGGCGAGTGGTCGTTGCCGCCGCCAGCGCGGTCGCCGTCGAGACACCGTCCCGATCCGGCATGTGATAGTCGACGATGACGAGGTCGTAGCGGTTCGAGCGCGAGGCGGACAGGGCGAGCGCGCCGCTCGCCGCCTCACCGGCCTCGTGACCGAGTGCCCGCACCATCGACACGACCAGCTCCCGCGCCGCCTCGGAATCGTCGACGACCAGGACCCGCAGCGGTGTGCGCAACGGCATGGCATCCGCCGCCGCGTGAACTCTGGTCACCGACACGGGTGGCAGCGGGAGCGCGACGATCGCGCGCGTGCCGCGGCCGAGTTCGCTCTCGAGGTCGAACGTCCCTGCCATCGATCGGACCAGGCGATCGACGATGGCGAGGCCGAGCCCCACGCCGCCGGCGAGCGCCCCCGGCCCCTGCACGAACGGCTGGCGGGCCCGGGCGCGCAGTTCGTCACTCATGCCGGGCCCCGTGTCGGCGACCTCGAGCCGGACGTGCCCGGCGGGAGTCGATCCCACCGTCACGACGACCTCACCGGCCGTGGTGTAGCGGAGTGCATTGTCGACGAGGTTGGTGGCGATCTGGCGCAGACGCTCGCGATCGCCGAGCACCCTCGGTGGGCTGCCCGCGTCGACGAAGCGCAGCGCCACCCTGGGACGAGCGCGCGGCGTCGTCACCTCGACGACGTCGCGGACCAGCGCGCCGAGGTCGAACGGCTCGGGTACGAGGTTGTTGGCGGTCGCATCGCCCGCCACGTAACGCAGCAGGTCCTCGACGTGGCGGAGCACGGACTCGCTCTGGTCGACCACGATGCCGGCCTGTCGGGCAGTCTCCGGATCGACGGCCCTGGCCCGCAGGATGTCGGCGTAGCCCGCGATGCAGTGCAGCGGCGAGCGGAGTTCGTGACTCAGCGTGGCGAGCAGGTCGGCGCGGTCGCTGGCGGCGCGGCTGGCCTCGCGTTCGGCCGCGCGCAGCCGCTCCTCGAACCGTTTGCGCTCGTCGATGTCACGCACACTGGTCCGGAAGCCGTGCACCACGCCTTCGTCGACGAGTGGCTGGAACGAGATCGCGGCCCAGCGGGCGCTGCCGTCTCGATGCACGACGCGGAACTCCACGTCGTTGCCGCTCTCGCCCGCCGCGGCGCGCACGAGCAGATCCCGCATCGCGTCCCGATCCCGTTCGTCGACCACACTCAGCGGGAACTGCGGGTCCGCGAGGCATGCCTCCGGACTCGAGCCGGTGAAGCGCTCGACAGCGGGGTTGACCCAGCGCACGCGACCGCCGTCCTCGATCCACATCTCCCAGTCGTACGTGGAGTCGGCGATCGCGCGGAACGGCACACGACGTCGCGCCACGACTCAGCGCCCCGACGGCGACACGAGGCCGTGTTCCATCGCGTAGCGCACGAGGCCCGCGACGTCGTGCACCCCGAGCTTTTCCATTGCCCTTGCGCGCTGGTTCTTCACCGTCTTCTCCTTGGTGCCGAGGCGCTCGGCGACCTCCCGACTCGTCAAACCCTCGGCGACCAGCGCCAGCACCTCGCGTTCGCGGGGACTCAGCCGCTCGTGGGGCGCCTCACGCAGCGTCCAGGCGCGGAGCAACTCGGTGGTGCGCCGGCAGGTGCTGGGCTCACCTTGGGCAGCGAGCACGAGCGCGCGGCGCAGATCGGCGAGCGGCGCGCCCTTCATCACGATGCCGAGCACGTGCGCGCGGGTCAGCGAGCGCAGCAGCCACGGCTGCTCCTGAGCCGTCACCACGACGACGGCTGGCCGCGGGCCCTCGATGGTGGCGAGCAGATCGAGCCCGCTGCCGTCGGGCAGGTGCACGTCGAGCAGCAGCAGGTCGATGTCCCCGCGCGCGAGCTCGGCACGTGCGGCGGCCAGCGTGCCGACCGAGCCCGCGAGCGCGAAGCCCGCGGTCGAAGCGATCCAGCCCGCGAGCGCTTCGCGCACGATGGTCTGGTCCTCGACGAGCAGGATGCGGAGCAGTCGGGTCATCATGGGTTTCGTCTACCCGCAACCCTGCCCTCCGCCCAGTGCCTGCCGTGGCGGCATGGGCACAACGACCCATGCGCGCATCGGTGCTCACACCGCTCGCCGAGCTTGACTCACCAGCGCACGATGAACTCGAGACCGCCGGTCACGAGGTCGTCGTCACCCTCGAACGGACCATTGCTGTTGCGGTCGAAGCGCGCGAACGGGCGCACATAGAGCCAGTCCCGCGGCATCCACTGCACGCCGGCCGTCACCGCGACGTAGGTGCCCTGGGTGCCGGTGCGGGCGCCGTCCTCGTCGCGGAAGATCTCGCCGCGCAGGTTCAACGTCACCTGTTCGGTGAGCGGGTGCGACAGGTAGTTCGCGAGACCCCACCAGGTCGCCGTCTCGTTGCCCGCGGCGGTGTCCGGCGTGCGGCCGTAGGTCGCGTCGAGCACGTAGTTCCAGCCTTCCGCGATGGTGTGCGTCAACAGCAGGTTGTAGCTGTCGTAGTGCTGGAAGCTCTCGCTCGCGTCGAACCCTTCGGCGGTGATGAACACGTTGGCGGCGACGCTGGTCGTGCCGCCCTCGTTGGTCCACTTGAGGCCACCGACGTAGCCCGGCGTCGAGGCGTCGTTGACGAACACGTCGGCGCCGGTGACGACACCGTGATACATCGAGAACCCGCCGTTCAACTCGGTCGTGGCCTGGATGCCGGTGTGGGTGAACGGGTTGTACTGGAAGTTGTACGAGCGGCTGACGAACGGCGTGGCGATCGCCTCGATCATCTCGTAGCCGATCAGCGTGCCCCACTTGCCGACGCGGAACGTCGTGCCCTTCGGACCGACACCCGGCACGTAGAGCTCGGCGTACATGTAGGTCGTGTCCAGGCCGTAGCGGTCGCCCGGGGTCTCCCACATGTCGAAGGTGCGCGTGTACTTGTAGTCGTAGCCCGGCAGGATCAGGCCGAGGCGCGCGCCGACCTGCAGGTCGCTCTTGGTCGTGTCGATGGTCTTGACGATCTCCAGCCAGTTCTGGTTGAGCTGGAAGTAGTCGGCCCGGTCGTTGAACGCGGTCGGCGTGTTGAAGTCCTCGGCCGAGCTCGCGGTGTAGTTGCCCTG
>JALORC010000201.1 GCA_025459175.1 Planctomycetota bacterium
CCCGGTCAATCGCGACGTGATGAAGGACCTGATCCTCGACATGAAGCACAAGGGCCGCACGGTGATCTTCAGCACCCACGGCATGGAGCACGCCGAGCAGCTCTGCGACTACGTGATGATGATCCACAAGAGCAAGCTGCAGTTCGCGGGCACGCTGAGCCAGGTCAAGCAGGGCCGCGACCTCGGCATCCAGCTCGACTACGACGGCGACGGCACGGTGCTGAAGCAGCTGCCCGGCGCCCGCCGCGTCAACGACCACGGCAAGCAGGCCGAGATCTTCCTGCAGCCCGGCCACGACCCGCAGCAGGCGCTGCGCTGGCTGATCGACCACGTCACCGTCAAACGCTTCGACTACCGCGAGCCGTCGCTGCACGAGATCTTCGTGCGCACCGTCGACGAAGCGAACCAGAAGCTGGCCCTCGCCGGCCAGGAGCGCTGAACCATGGCCAACAAGACTTTGCTGGTCGCCCAGCGCGAGTATCTCGAGAACATCCGCACCAAGACGTTCTGGATCGGCATCCTCGCGTTCCCGGTGTTGATCGCGATCTCGCTCGGCGCCGGCTTCGTGCTGGCCAAGCTGAAGCAGACCCAGAACTACGCGGTGTTGGATCTCGGCACCGAACGGCTCGCCGACAAGATCGAGAAGCAGGCGCGCAGCGGCGACATGGAGAAGCTGGCTCGGCTGTTGGCGAAGAGCGACGGGCTCGGCGGCGTGATGAAGACGCTGCAGGCCGAACTGGGCTCCGACCTCGCCGCGATCGGCGCTGGCAGCGGCACCGACCCGGCGGCCAAGCCACCGGAAGTGCCGGCGGCGGTGCAGGAGAAGCTGTTCGACGCGATCATGAAGCTGCCCGCCGGCGACGTCGAGGCGCTGATGGCGGAGCAGAAGTCGTTGGCTTCGGCGCAGAAGTACCGCCGCAAGAGCCTCGACGAACTCGGTCTCGCCGGCCTGCCCGCCGCCGAGCAGGAGCAGCAGCTGGAGGCACGGCTGCAGCGCGGCGAGCTGTTCGCGTACTTCGTGGTCGGCAAGGACCCGCTGGCCGGTCTCGACGACTTCCGCTACTTCAGCAAGAACGTCACCGACAGCGATCTGCGCACCTGGTACGAGCGCGCCGCCACCAAGGTGGTGCAGGACCTGCGCATCGCCGAGGCCGGGATCACCCGCGAAGTCGCCACGCGCATCAAGCAAGAGGTCCGGTTCCAAGAGCGTAAGCGAAGAGCCGACGGCAGCGAGGCCCCTGTGACGGCGGCGGACAAGGGTGTCGGCTGGGCGCCGATGGCGTTCGTCTACATGCTGTGGATCGCGGTGTTCACCGCCGCGCAGATGCTGCTCACCAACACCGTCGAGGAGAAGAGCAACCGCATCATCGAGGTGCTGCTGTCGTCGGTGTCACCGGGCCAGCTGATGTCCGGCAAGATCTGGGGCATCGGCGCGACCGGCCTGACGCTGACCGTGTCCTGGGCGATCTGCGCGCTGATCGGGGTCTGGGCCGCCGAGCAGCTGATGCCCGGCGCCGACCTGTCGTCGCTGGCGGCGGCGCGCGACCCGCTCTACCTGGCCAGCTTCGTGATCTACTTCCTGCTCGGCTACCTGCTCTACGCGGCGATCCTGGTCGGCCTCGGCTCGGTCTGCAACAGCCTCAAGGAAGCCCAGAACCTGCTGCAGCCGGTGTTCGTACTGCTGATCATCCCGCTGGTGTCGATGATGTTCATCGTCCAGGAGCCCAACGGCGTCGTCGCCAAGGTGCTGAGCTACGTGCCACTGTTCACGCCGTTCACGATGATGAACCGCGCCGGCGGCCCGCCGGAGGTCTACGAATACGTGATCACCACGATCCTGCTGCTCGCCAGCGTCTGGCTCGCCTTCAAGGGCGCCGGCAAGATCTTCCGGGTCGGCGTGCTGATGACCGGCAACCCGCCGAAGCTGAAGGAGATCCTCGGCTGGCTAAAGCAGGCATGAACGAGCTCCCGGGCCAGCTCCCCGGCCAGCTGCTCGTCATCGGTGGCGGCCGCGGCATCGGGGCCGCGATCGCCGCCTGCTGGCCCGCCCAGAGCACGGTGTGGACCCGCAGCGGCGGCGTCGACGCAACCGACCCGGCAGCGCTGCAGACCGCCTTCGCCGCCTTCCAGAGCCGACACGGCGCCCCGTTCGCCCTCGTGCACTGCATCGGCGACTTCGCCGAACGACCGCTGCTCGGCACCGATCCGGCGACCTGGCGCGAACTTTTCGCGAGCAACGTCGACAGCGTGTTCCACAGCCTGCAGGCGGTGGTGCCGGCGATGGTCGCTCTGGGCCGGGGCCGGGTGATCCTGTTCGCCGCCGCCGGTGTCGACCGGGACCGCGCGATGCTGCGGGCGCCGGCCTACTTCGCGGCCAAGGCGGCAGTGGTGCAACTGGCCCGCTCGCTGGCGCTCGAAACCGCCCCGCGGGGCCTGTGCGTCAATGTCATCGCCCCCGGCCTGATCGACCACCCGCACAGCCATCAGGACAGCCAGCGCCGCATGCTGGGCCGGGTGCCGGCCGGGCGCCTCGGCCACGTCGACGACATCACCGGCCTCGTGCGCTATCTGCTGTCGCCGGCAGCGACCTATCTGACCGGCCAGGTGCTCACCGTCGACGGTGGTCTGCAGGCCTGACCGCGGCACGGCGCAGAGAAACTGGTTGTCAGTCGCGGGGGCGAGCCGGTAAATCCTGGTCTTCCCTAGGTACAACCGCAGAAGGTACGACGATCGAACCTTTGATCCTTTCCCCGACAGGTGTCGACCTGTCATTGCTCGACATCGATGCCGTCCGCGCGACGCAGCGTCTGATCGGCAGGGGGTTCGAGGCCTATCTGGTCGGCGGCTGCGTCCGCGACCTGCTGCTCGGCCGCACCCCGAAGGACTACGACATCGCCACCGAGGCGCGGCCGCCGCAGGTCAAGCGGGTGTTCCCGCGCAACTGCCGCATCATCGGCCGCCGCTTCAAGCTCGCCCACCTGCACTTCCACGGCAACACCAAGATCCTGGAGTGCTCGACGTTCCGCCGCTCGCCGCAACAGGGCGAAGGTGGCGACGACGTGCTGATCGTGCGCGACAACGAGTTCGGCACCGCCGAGGAAGACGCGCTGCGCCGGGACTTCACCGTCAATGCGCTGTTCCTCGACCCGACCCGCGACACCATCCTCGACTACACCGACGGTCTGCAGGACGTGCGCGATCGTGTGATCCGCACCATCGGCGACCCGGTGGTGCGCTTCCGCGAGGATCCGGTGCGCATCCTGCGCGCGGCGAAGTTCGCCGGGCGGCTGGGCTTCTCGGTCGAACCGAACACGCTGGCGGCGATGGCGGAGACCGCCGGCGACCTGGTGCGCAGCGCGCCGCCGCGGGTGCTCGAGGAGATCCTGCGCCTGCTGCGCGGCGGCCACGCGCTCGACAGCTTCCAGCTGCTGCGCGACATCGGCGCGATCCGGAGCCTGGTGCCGGTGCTGGCCGACTTCCTGGCCGAGGCCGACCACGACGAACGCGTCGATTTCTGGCGCCTGCTCGAGGCCCTCGACCATCGCGTGCAGAACGGCTACGTGCCGAACAGCGGCGTGCTGCTCGGCGTGCTGCTGGTGTGCCCGGTGCTGGCCAAGGTCGAACGCCATCCCGGCCGCAGCGCCTCGTCGATCGCCGAGGAATTGCTCGGCCCGCTCGGCAACTCGCTGCGCCTGCCGCGCCGCGACGCCGGCTGCCTGAAGCGGATCTGCGGCGTGCAGCACCGCTTCCTGCAGAGCGACGACCAGAAGCGCTTCCGCACCGAAGGGTTCCTGCACGGGCCCTACTTCCCGGAAGCCCTCGAACTGTTCGAGCTGCGCATGCTGGCGCGCGGCGGCAACGTCGCCGACGCCGAACACTGGCGCGACCTCGCCGGCGATCTGCTGCACGGCTACGGCCGCGATCGCGGGGATGAAGACGACGACCACCAGCCGCCGGCCCCGGCCGAAGGCGATGGTGACGGCGACGGCGACGGGCACCGCCAAGGGCACGACCGGCAGCGCGATGACGCGCCGGAGGACGATCCCGAAGCCCACCACGACGACCGCCGCAACCCGTTCGCGCCGGCGGCGCCGCAGCCCGTGCGCGGCCAGCGCCACACGCCGGTCGCACCGGCAGCGGTCGACGGCGGCGACGACGGTCGCGAGCCGTCCGGGCCAGCCGGCGACGATCGCCAGCGGACCGACGGCGAGCAGGAAGGCGATGGGCCGCGGCGAAGACGCCGGCGCCGGCGTCGCCGCCGCGGCGGCCAAGCGGAGGCGGATGGTCCGGCGGGCGACCTGTCGCACGGCAGCCACGCGACGGCGCCAGCCGACGCGGCCGAGGACCTGCATCTGGAGCCGAGCGATGCGCCGGCATCGGTGCGGGCCAAGCCCGTGCGCGCCGACCGCACGCCGGCCGCCGCGACCGATGGCGACCTCGGCGCGACCAAGGACCTCGACGACGAGGACATCGACGTCGACGCGGCACTGGCCGGTCCAGCGCGCGACACCGACGAGGACGACGACCGCAGTCGACCCGCGGTGACGGCAGCCGACTGGCCCGCGGTCGACGCCGACAGCGAAGACGAGGCGAACGCCGACGGCAGTCTTGCGGACGGCGGTGATCCCGACGGCAGTGGAGCCACCAGCCCCGCCGCAGGCGGCGAAGGTGAGCCCGGTCGCCGGCGCAAGCGGCGGCGGCGCCGCCGCGGTGGCCGTCGCGAGGACGCGGACGCGCCGTTCCCGGCCAGCCAGCCGCCGGCGCCCCACGGCGAAGCCGTCGATCCCGCGATCGAGCACGAGCCCGTGCCGTTCGAGGAGATCGTGCTCGACCCCGGCGCACCGCCGACGGCCGACGAAGAACCGGCCGATGTGGACCTCGACGCGGCCAATGCCGCCGCCGAGGCCATCGCGGATCGCGCCGACGAAGCGGGTGCCGGTGGCGGTCGACGCCGCCGTCGCCGCCGCGGTCGTGGCCGCGGCGACGGCCAGGCCCAACCGCAGGCTCGACCGCCACAGGGTCAGCAGCAGCAGGGCCAGCGCCAGCAGCAGCAGGGCCAGCGCCAGCAGCAGCAGGGCCGACCACAACACGGCCACCAGCAGCAAGGTCGCCAACCACAACCGGGCCAGCGGCACCAACCGCAACGGTCCCAGGACGGGCAGCCGCGGCAGGGCCAACAGCAACAGCAGCAGCAGCGCTCCAAGCACGCACCCGACCAGGCCAACAGCAACCAAGGCAACGGCAACCAGGGCCACGGCAACGGCGGCGACCGCAACCAACGCCGGCGCGACCGCGATCGGCGCCCGAGCGGCCCGCGCGATGTCGACGTCGTGCCGCGGCACCGCGACCGCCGCGGCAAGGTCGAGGTCATCGAACCGGCGGCGCTGGACCTGTCGGCGTTCGACGTCGAGCTCGACCCCAAGCGCGTGCCGACGTTCGGCAGCATCGTCGAAGGCAAGGGGCGCCCGAAGCGCCGCTCGCCGCGGGTGCCCGACGACGGCGTCGACGACTACCGGCCACCGCCACCGCCGGGCACCGATGGCCCACCACCACCGCCGCCCACGGCCCCGAACGACGCGCCGGACACGTTCGGCGACTGGTGAGGTCGCAGCGCGCATGAGCAGCCCTCCCGCCGGCAAGGTCACCACCGCGGTGCTGCGCACGATGAAGGCGCAGCAGCAGCGCATCACCGCGCTGACCGCCTACGACCATCTGTTCGCCGGCCTGCTCGATCAGGCCGGCGTCGACGTGATCCTGGTCGGCGACTCGGTGGCGACCGTCGTGCAGGGCCACGACACCACCGTGCCGGTGACCATGGACCAGATGGTCTACCACACCGAACTGGTCAGCCGCGGCACCGCGCGCGCGCTGGTGGTCGGCGACCTGCCGTTCCTCAGCTACCAGGTCGGCATCGAGGACGCGCTGCGCAACGCCGGCCGCCTGCTGAAGGAAGGGCGCGCCGAGGCGGTCAAGCTCGAGGGCGGCCGCGA
>JALORC010000116.1 GCA_025459175.1 Planctomycetota bacterium
CGCAGATGCAGGTCAAGCCGATGCGGCAGGGGGCCGTGCAGCTCTACACGACCGGGCTCGATGCGGCGGCGCTGGCGCTGACCGGCGTCGGTCGCGCGGTGTCGGTCGCCGATGCGGTCGTGCACAGTGTGGCGCGCAGCGGCGATCGGCGCGTCGCGGTCGTGCCGGAAGGGCCATACGTGGTGCCCGTGTGCGCCTGACCGCGGGCGCCGGCGTGATGGTGGGGCCGGGCGCGCGGTGACTCAGACCCGATCGCTGTCGATCGATTCCTTGAGCCAGCCCCGCGCGAACGTCCACAGCCGCTTCACCGTCGGTGCCGACACCCCGAGGGCTTGCGCGGTCTCGCGCTTCACCGTCGGTGCCGACACCCCGAGGGCTTGCGCGGTCTCGTCGATGCTGAGTCCGGCGAAGTAGCGCAGCCGCACGACCTGGCAGGCTTCCGGGTCGACCTGCTGCAGGCGCGCGATCGCCTCGTCGAGCACCAGGAACCCGGCCGACTCCTGCTCGGACGCAGGATCGGGCAGGCCGGCGAGATCGACCGCGGCACGGCGTGCTGCGGTGCCACCGCGCTTGTCCGCCGTCTTCTTGCGCGCGTGGTCGACCAGGATGCGCCGCATCGCCTCGGCGGCGGCGCCGAAGAAGTGGGCGCGGTTCTGCCACGGCAGTTCCCGCGGCCCGACCAGACGCAGGAACGCCTCGTGCACCAGCGCGGTCGCTTGCAGGGTGTGCCCGGCGGCCTCGCCGCGCAGCGCGCGCTGGGCCAGATTGCGCAGCTGGTCGTAGACGAGGGGCAGCAGGCGTTCGGCCCGGGCGGCGTCGGACAGATGCGCGTCGGCCAGCAGCGTGAACGTCGGCGGATCGGGCTCGGCAGCCATCGGGTCATGCTAGTTGACGCCGCGGACGGAAGCGATCGCACCCCCTCGTCACGGGGCGATCACCAGGCTGATGCCGTTGCTCGAGGCCAGGCCCAGTGCGGTCGCGGTCGAGAACGCGATGCCCTGCGCCGACACGGTGACGCCGGCGAGGCTCGGCGAGGCCGGGATCGGCAGCGGGAATGCGGCCGCGGCACCGATCGCCGCCGCCGGTCCGTAGAGGCCGAGGTCCAGGCCGGTGTAGGCGAAGCAACCCGGCATGCCGATCGCGGTCAGGTCCGATCCCGGGTTGAGCACCAGCGCGCCGAAACCGAGGAATGCCAGTGGCGGCGAGCTGGCCGGCAGGTTCGACACCACGAGCTCGAAAGTCGGATTGCCGATCGTCGGCACGCCGTTGCCGGCGAGTGCGAGGCCATCGCACCCGGCCCCGTACGGGAAGGCGCCGGCACTCGGCCCGAGCGTGGTGTCGTTGGCGATCACCAGATTGCGGATGCAGCCGTTGTGGCTGCGGCCGTTGCTGAAGTCGTTGGTGGTGAAGTTGAGGTTGGTGCTCGTGTTCAGCACGCCGATGGTCTGCTGCAGCACCGGCAGCCCGTCGAGATACAGCTCGACGTTGCCGTTCTCGTACTTCACGGTCGCGGAGTACCACGTGCCGGTGGCCACCGTCGTCGTCGACCAGATGAGGTTCGCGTTGTTGTGCTTGAGGCCGAGGATGCCGCTCGACTGCACGTAGATGCCGAGCCATCGAAACGAGTTGCCGCCCATCAGGACCGGCGCGACGCCCGCCGGCAGCGCCGCGAGCGAGAACTCGACCCCGAACTCGAAGTCGCTGGTGTTCAGCGTCGAGATCACCGGCGTGCGCACGTCCTGCCCGTTGGGGCTGGCCTGGTAGGTTCCGTTCACGCAGACGCCGTTGGCCGGCGGGTTCGGGGGCGTCGGATTGCCGAGCAGCGCGATCGGACCGTAGTTGGCGGTCGCATCGAGCTGGTCGGTCAGCAGCGGATAGACGGCCTGCGGCACCCGCTGCGCCACCGCCGGGGCGAGCATGGGCAACGCGGCCAGCAAGGCGGCGGCGAGACGGGGCGAGAAGGAAATGGTCATTGGCGGGGGCTCCGAACGGGGAAATGGACCTGGGCAAGGCTATGGCCCGGTGCCGCCGCCGCTCCGAGCGGACTCGCGCCGCGACAAGGATGGTGCCATGCCGATGCGGAACGCCGGATCGGCGCCTCGCGCCGCGCGCCCCGACGCGGTGTCGGGCGTGGCAGCAGGAACCTGCGCAGGGGCCGCACCGCCGGGCTAGCATGCCGCCCACGGCAGTGGATCGGTCCGTCGGTGCATCTCGCCCGCCGCGGCCGCTCGCCTCATTCCCCTCATGAAGCAGTTCTCAGCGCTCGCGCTCGTTCTCCTCGCCGCAGGCCTCGCTGCGCAATCGAACACGGTTCCCGGTCTCAACGGCCGCCTGACCATCGTCGACGACCTGACCTACTGGGGGCGCCGCGGCCCGGCGCACCCCAACGGTGAGGTCGGCATGTCGATGCTCAACGAGATGTGCAACCCGGGCAGCGTCAACATCCCGTGGCAGGCGCCGATGCAGCCCAACCACCCGAAGTTCGGCTTCCTGATCTGCCGCGTCGCCGGTGGTCGGATCGAACAGATCAACGAGTGGAGCTTCTGCAAGCACGCCTTCGTGTCGGTCAACGTCAACGGCAGCTGCGGCACCTGCATCGATCCGGGCACCGGCTCGCTGATGGGACTCAACTGCTCGGACACCTACGGGGCCGGCAACAACGCCGATCGCTTCTGGCTCGGTCCGCCGCGCGAGATCAACCCGTGGCTCGGCACCTGGAACCCGGTCGGCAGCTACTTCGACATCGGTGATCCGGCGCAGGCCGGGTATCCCGCCGCTGCCGACGGCGTGCGCAGCCTGAGCCAGAACATCTTCGACGCGGTGCAGAACCGCGTCACCGTCGACGAGGTCGATCTGCTGACGCCCGGCGCCAGCTACTTCTACGGCCTGCAGTTGATCCACCAGGGTGAGGCCGTCACCGTTCGCGGTGACAACCTCGCGCACCGCGGCTTCACGCCGTCGTGGAGCGGCGGCAACTGGACCTTCGCGAACAACGCCGCGCAGCAGGTCTACGGCTCGATCCTCGATCGTTGGCCCGGCGCCACGGTCAACGTCGGTGGCAACGGCAACGACGACGGCCGCTTCTATGTCGCCGTGAAGACGACGTCGATCGGCGGTGGTCGCTACCACTACGAGTACGCCGTGCACAACGTCGACAACAGCCGGGCCGGGGCGACGTTCCGGTTGCCGATCGCGGCGAACGCGGTCGCCAACAACTTCAGCTTCCGCGACATCGACAAGGTGGCGGGCAACGACTGGAGCGCGGCGCGGGTCGGCAACGAGCTCGTGTTCAGCGCTTCGGCGAACAACCCGCTCGAGTGGAACACGATCTACAACTTCGGCTTCGACGCCGACATCGCGCCGGGCACCGGTACGAGCCGGATCGACGAGGCGCGGCCCGGCCCCGGTCAGCTGACGGTCGACGTGCCGACGCTGGTGCCGGGTGGCCAGACCGTCGCGACCTACGCCGTGTTCGGCGCCGGTTGCCCTGGCTCGACCCAGATCCAGCAGCCGCCGTGTGCGCAGTTCAATGCCGCCGGTGGCGCGATGACGCTGCAGACCAGCCCGAACGAGTACGTCTATCGGGTGGCCACCACGGTCGCGAGCCAGGTGCTCAGCTTCGACATCTGGACCGCGTCGACCGGTGGCACGGTCACCGTGCCCGCGCACCTGTATGCCATCTCGGGCAGCACGGTCGCGGCGACGCCGATCGCGTCGACGACGATCACCGTCGGCCCGACGCAGGGCTTCTATCGGGCGACCTTCGCGCAGCCGGTCACCGTCACCGGCTCGTTCTGCCTCGGCGTCGACAGTTCGGCGCAGACCGTGCACCTGAGCAATGTCGCCGGCGCGAGCCAGTTCCCGGTCTACTCGCGGCCGACCCCGACGTCGGCGTGGACGCTGTCGCTGTTGCGGCCGGCGTTCCGCGTCAACTGCGTGCAGGTGCCGCAGTACCAGGTGCCGGCACTCACCAACTCGGCGTTGCCGGTGCTCGGTACGTCCTACGACGTCAGGTTGGCACAGGCGCTGCCGTCGTCGCAGGCGGTGCTGGTGTCGGGTCGGTCGAGCACGGACTTCCAGGGCCTGCCGTTGCCGGCCCCGGTGCCGTTCGCGCCGGGCTGCAACATCCTGGTGGAGCCGTACGCGCTGAACACCGTCGCCACGTCGGCCACCGGCACCGCCAGCTATCCGATCTCGGTGCCGAACACGCCGAGCCTGGCCGGCTTCGTCGCCTACCACCAGTGGGTGGTGCTGGACCTGCCTGCCAACATCCCGGGCATCGCGGTGTCGAACGCGAGCACGGTCACCGTCGGCTACTGAGGCGAGGGCCGCTGAGCTGCAGCGTTTGCTGCGCGCCCTGGTCAGCGTCACGCGGTTGCAGGGACTTCGTGCACGCTCAGCCGCCCGTGCCGCAACCAGCCCTCGGTGAGCAACCAGGTGCGCGCGTCGGTCACCGGTCGCACGATCGCTTCGATGCCCTTGACCGTGATGCGTTCGCGGAAGCCAGCGAACCACGGCGCCGAAGTGAACGTGTCGATCGCCTGCGACACGTGGACCTCGCGGCCTTCGGCAGCGTGCTTCTTGCCGTTGCCGAACACGTAGCGCAGCGCGTTGCGGACCTCACGCGGCGACTTCAGGATGTGGTCGTGGTAGCGGTCGGCGAACACGCTGCCACGGCGTGACCACAGCTTGTTGAGCGCCCTCGCGATGCGGATCAGCAGGCCCTGTAGGCCGCGGCTGAGCGCCGTGCGGCGCTCGGCCTCGCAGATCAGGTGCAGGTGGTCGTTGAGGACCGCGTAGTGGCACAGGCGGAACTGGCCGCTGAGGTTGCGGGCGCAGCCGGCCGCGAACGCCGCGCGCAGCGCGGCGTATTCGCGTCCGCTGCGCAGGCGGGGCAACCCGCTGCGCAGCTTCAACGTGACGTGCACCGGGAAGCGCTTCGCGAGCGGTGCGCGCGGACGGTGATCGACGCCGGGTTGACCGGGGATCTTCGGCTTGCGACCGGAGCCTGGACGGGCGCCGCCGCGGCCGGGCCGGAACGGCAGCAAGGGGGCTCTGCGGTTGCCGCTCGCGAGGCTGTTCTTCGCACTGTCACCCTGTTTGCGGCCAGCTTGCATCCGAACCTTCGCGGCAGTTGCCATTGGTTGGATACAAGCGGGAGGCTGGAGATTCCGAGGCCGTCAGCCGCGCGCAGCCCGGTGCCTTGCGCACGGTCGCCTGGTGCATGCGGGCGACAGGCCGCCGCGAGGTGGTGCGGGCGCGAACGCCGCGCGGCGCTACTCCTCGGCTCTACTCCTCCGGGGCCTCGGCGTCGTCCGCCAGCCCCTCGATCGAGGTGACGCGCTGTTCGGCGTCGAGGCGATAACACCGCGGCGCCGCGCTCGCGAGCTTCCACGGCGGCAGCGCCGGTTCGGGCAGACGTTCGATCGACTTGGCGAGCGCGCGCAGCGCCATGCCGTGGCCGACGACCAGCAGCCGTTCGCCGCGCTGCAGTAGCGGCAGCAGTTCGTGCTGCCAGCAACGATCGACGCGCCGCCACAGGTCGCCCATCGACTCGCCGAGCGGCAGCTCGGGGATCGCCTCGGCGTAGCGTGGATCGGTGCGCGGATCGTCGCTGCTGCCGGTTGCGGCCGGCGGCGGTGGTTCGGTCCACGACCGCCGGTAGGTGCGCGCGAGCTCGCGGCCGAAGCGCGCCTTCGTCGCCGCGCGGTCCAGTCCCTGCAGGGCCCCGCAGTGGCGTTCGTTGAGTTGCCAGCGGGCCTGCCGCGGTGGCGACTGGCCCAGCGCTGCCAGCAGCAGGTCGGCGGTGACGACGGCGCGCTGCAGCATCGACGTGTAGACGACGGTGAACGCGACGCCGCGCGCGGCGAGCCACGCGCCCGCTGCGCTCGCCTGCTGCCGGCCGCGCGCCGTCAGCTCGACGTCGCGCCAGCCGGAGAACTGGCCACTCGCGTTGGCGGTGCTCTCGCCGTGGCGGACGACGACGAGCTGCGGTGCTTCAGCGGTAGCGGGCATGGCACCGCTGGTTTGCCGGTGGGGCCGGCGCCCGTCAACGATTCTCGGCGCGGGCCACGCTTGCGCCGGGGCCGCGGCCGGGTAACCAAGCGGCCCATGCTGTCGTTCCTGCGTCGTGCCGCGCTCGCCGCGCTGCTCGGGTCCACCCTGCTGCCGGGCCAGCAGGCCGGCGAGAACTGGCCGTTCGGCGTGGCGGCCGGCGGCGAGCTCGGCGGTGGCCTCGACCTCTACAACCTGGGCGCCATCGGCGCGAAGGCCTGGGACGCCGATCGCCCCGAGCCGGGGCCGCGCGGCGCCGGTGGCCAGCGCACCGTCGAAGGTGGAGGCAAGCAAGACGACGACGCGGGGCCCAAGCGCCTCGTGGTGCGCGCGCTGTTCGGCGGTGGACCGGCGCAGAAGGCCGGACTGCGGCTCGGCGACGTGATCACCGGCGTCGACCAGACGACGTTCGCCGACGGTTGCTCGCTGCCGCTCGCGACCGCGCTGCAGCGCGCCGAGGCGCAGGACGGCAAGCTGGTGCTGCGCATCGAACGCGACGGCAAGCCGCAGACGCTCGCGGTGAAGCTGAGCAAGCTCGGTGCCCATGCGAAGACGCCGGAAGCGGGTCGCATGCGCCAGCAGCTGCTCGACGACGCACTCGACTGGTTGGCGAAGCGCCAGCAGGGCGGCGGCTTCCCGGAGACGCTGGGCGGCAGCAACGGCGCGGTGGTGCAGACCTGCCTCGCCGGGCTGGCGTGGATCGGCGGCGGCAGTTCGCTCGGCAAGGGCAAGCACAAGGAGCAGCTCGCCAGCGCGCAGCAGTTCGTGCTGCGTGGACTCGAGGCACCGGATCGCATGGGCGACACCGGTGGCGCCAACTGGAACCAGACCACGTGGGGCTACGCGCACGCGGCGATCTTCCTCGGCGAACTGCAGCTCGCCGGCGGCGGCAAGAAGCCGAGTGCGGATCTGCAGCGCATCGCCGACACGCTGTGCGCGCGGCAGGAACTGAGCGGCGGCTACGGCCACGGGCCAGGCGGCAAGAACGCGCTCGGCTACATCGAGCTGAACATCCTCGCCGCCTACGTCGCGTGTGGGCTGAGCCTCGCGCAGCAGTGCGGCTGCAAGGTCGACGCGGCGGTGGTCGACAAGCTGTTCGGCTACGCCGAGGAGTCGTCGGGCAACGACGGCGGCGTCGGCTACGCGACCGGGCCGGGCCAGCGCGGCATGGGCAACATCGGCCGCACCGCGGGCACCTGGCTGGCGGCGCTGGGGCTCGGGCGTGGGGACGAGCCGTACACGCAGCGGATGGCGAAGTACGCGCGCGACCACATCGCCGACCTGATGGGTGGGCACGCGTCGCTGCAGCAGCACATCCTGTTGGCCGGGCTCGCCGCGAGTGCGCTCGGCAAGGAGGCGTCGGTTGCGTACTGGAGCGGCGGCCTGCAGCGCGATCTGACGCTGGCGCGCGCGCCGGACGGTTCGCTGCAGCCGCGGCCGTGGCACGAGAGCCTGCAGCTGCAGAGCAACACCGACGTGATGTGCGGCGAGGTGTGGACCACGGCGTCGTGGGCGATCGTGCTCGGGGCGCACGGCGAGCCGGGCAAGGGTGGGTTCCCGGGCTGGTGCGCGCGTAGGAAGTGAACTCAGCGCGGCAGTGCCGCGAGCCTCACTTCGAGTGGTTTGGTGACGTCGACGTCGCGCACGAAGTGCACGCTCTGGCCGTCGTCGAGCTGCAGCACGAACGCGATGCGCCCCGAACGCACGTTCTTCAGCTTGCCGGTGCCGTCGACGAGCTCGGTCCCAGGCGGGGTGGGGATCGGATCCGCCGCGTCGTCGAGCGTGGTGTTCTGGCGCAGGTCGTCGGTCCAGCACTCGAACATGCGGTCGCGGATCGTGAGCCGACCCTGCAGTGGGCGTCCGTCGCGATCGCGCACGACGACGGTGAGCTCGTGGCCGGGCGCGCGGCCGAGTTCGCCGGTCTGGCCCGGAGCTTCCTTCGCGATCGTCAGCGGCTGGCCGCCCCAGGTGCCGTCGTCGGACTGCAGGATGCCGGTCTCGTAGAGGTGGTGGTGCAGCGTGTAGCTGCCCGGCAGCAGCGAGCCGAGTTGGAACTTCGCGGGTTCCGGCAGCGCCACCAGCGCGCCGATCCTCGTGTCGCCGGCTGGCTCGAGGCACAGGCGCGGCCCGACCACGCCGTGGATCGGGCCATGCTTCCAGATCTCCGGATAGTCCTTCACGCTGCCCTCCAGCACCGCGGTGGCCGCCGGCACCAGCAGTTCGTACTTGGCGCCGAACGCGAAGTCGGCTTCGCAGAACAGGCGCACTTCGTCGCGGTCGCCGTTGCCGATCAGCACCGTGTAGCGCCCGCTGGTCGGTGGCCGCACCCGGAAGCGGCGTCGGCCGGCGGCGTCCGGTTCGGCGTCGAGCGCCTTGACCGTGGCGGCGAGCTCGTGCCGCATCATCGGACCGCCGCCCTGCGTGTGGATCCGCCACTTCGTGATCATGCCGCCGCTTGCGGACCGGCTCGCGAACGCCCAGCAGTCGTCGCCCTGCGCCGCTTCGGCGACCGTGACGAGCAGGTTGGGCCGCTGGTCCTCGGTCGGCAGCACCAGCTTCGTGGTGCCCTCGACCCGGAGCGCGACCGCGGCGTCGATCCGGTCGTCGTCGTAGACCGTCACCTCGTAGTCGCCGGGCAGCAGCGGCACGGTGGTCGTGCCGGCCACCGGGAACAGCTTGGCGCAGCTCGCGAACGTGCCGGCCGCCCGCACGTAGACACGCGCCGAGGAGTCGGCCGGGAACTCGAGTTCGAGACGGGCCGAGTGACGGCGCAACACGACCTGCAGTGCTCTGTCGACCGACCAGCGCGCGCGGGCTGGTGCATGGCCATCCGCGTAGACGTAGACGACGTGCGGGTCAGCCGGGCCCTGCAGCGACAGCGTGCCGTCGGCATCGGTGCGATAGGTGTCCAGCGTCATCTCCTCCAGCCGGGCCGCGGGCGCGTCGTTGCAGACATCGACCAGCGCACCGGCGACCGGCTGGCCTTCGTCGTCGACGACGCGCAGCGAGCGCGCGCGGTCGCCGTCGAGATCGAAGCCCTGTTTCGGCAACGTGCGTTGGCGCGGCAGCCGCCCCGGCGCGCGCATCCAGACCGTGCAGTGATCGCCGTAGTCCGACTTGCGCTGCACGGCCATGTTGCCGACGCATGGCGTCAGCTGCTGGCCGCGCGCGACGAAGAACGCAGCGCCCGGGACGTCGGGTGCAGCGAGCGGCAACGAGCCCGCGGACGGCATCCGGATCGTGCGTTCGGTGACGAGGTCGAGATCGTTGCGCAGCGAGGCGTCGCTCGCGAAGTGTTCGGCACCGTCCTGGTGTTCGAACTCGAACTTGCTCTTGCCGAGGATCAGCATGCCCCGGTCCGGCTTGCCGAGCCCGCAGCGCACCGCGAAGCGACCGTCGGCGTCGGTCACCGCGAACGCGCCGGGATCGAAGTCGTCGCCGCGGTGCAGCCACCACATCGCACCGGCGAGCGGGGCGTCCTTGCCGTCGACGAGGCGACCGCGGAACACGAACGGTTCGGCGCCCGCGATCGGCGGCGGCAGCGTCACCGGCCGCAGCGACGTTCGCCGGCCCGAGACCAGTCCGATCGACCAGCCGCCGTAGGTGAACGGTGCCGCGTCGGGCGTGGTCGCGAACAGCACCAGCATGCCGATCGCGGTGATGTCGTCGAAGCGGTAGCGGCCCTCGGCATCGGTCGTGGTCTGCGCCATCGGCAGCCAGCCCCACCACGGCAGCTGGCCGTGCACGTAGACCTTGGCGCCGGCCAGCGGTTTGCCGTCGTTGCCGAGCACGGTGCCGTCGAGGCCGGCGTGGTGGGCGTGTTCGCGGTCGATCGCCGTGTACGGCTCGAGGTGGTCGCCGAGCGGCGGTGGTGGGTCTTGGGCGAGGGCGAGGGTGGCGAGGAGCAGGGCGGCGATTGGGTGATGCAGCATCGCGATGGCGGGTGCGGGCGGTCGAGGGGGTTCGGCATCATCGGCGAAGAGTCGCTCCAGCAAACCTGTCCAAGGCGGTAGTCCGTTGTGCGATGGTTTTGGAGCAGGGTCGTCATGGGCGCTTAGCCTTGGCAGCAGATCAGTGTGCTCGAGAAAGTCAGGAAATTAGTTGACTGGGGTTGGGGGGGGGCGAGCATGTCGCCATGAAGAAGACGTCGCGCGTAGTTCCTCTCATCGTTGCTGTGGCCCTGTCCGCTTCGCTCAGCGCTCAGGGAACATGCGTCATCTCTCCCGGCTTCGGGCCCGGTACCCGATTGATGACGGTGAACATGAACCCGGTCACCGGTGGGACGGTTACCGTCACGACGCCTGGAGGGACCTTTACGCTGGAGGCAGGTTCGGGACCGCACGACTACTCCATTCCAGTTGGCAAATCCATGACGGTCACCAGCAGCAATGGCCAGTGGATTACCATCACCAACAACGGTTCCGGCTTTTCAACGGCCAAGGGTAACGGCGGCGGTTCGTCGGGACCAAACCTCGATATCCAGTAGTGGCGCACTGGCAGCTGGTGTGCCGTCAGACCGTCAGAGCTGGTTCTGGACGGGTCAAGCGAGCCGTCGCATCATCCCTGACCACCTCCGCCTCAAATGCTCGCGCGCCGATTGCTTGTCCCTGCGGTCCTGCTCCTTGCCGCTTGTGCGGTGGTTTGGGGGCGGATCGGATGGGGTGGTCCGCTTCCTGGGACAGTCGATCGAGCCCCGGAGGTAGTCTCGGCCGGTGTCGCAGGGGCGCAGGGACCGCAGGTCTCGAACTCTGTGCCTGATTCGCGAGTGGCTGTAGGCGATGAACTTCGGGAGTCAGGCGCAGGGGGCGACCATGCGTCGAACGCTCGTGACGCGCTGATTGTCAGCACTTACTCCAGCGATGGACTGCGCTTGCCTGGATGTCGGTTGGCCTTGCGCCCGGTCACCCATACTTCGTCGCGACGCCTGACCGAACGTCCGATGACGGAGCATGAGCCTGGTCGGCATGTGGTCAACGCGATACCTGCTGGCAGCTACGACGTCATCTCGCATGTTCCGTACAAGGAGCGCGCGATTGCATCGATCGTCTGGCGCGGATCCGCTGCCGAGGACTTCCGTGTGAATGTTGGTCTGCTTGGCGATCTCGTAGGTGGTGTCGTCCTTCGTGCCGACGGCCAACCCGTCGCCGATGCGGTGGTGGTTCCAGACCGCAAGAACAACCCCAGGGTCACCGAAGCCTACTGGTGCACGACGGACACTCAGGGGCGGTTCATGTTCGCGCGGGCAGCTGGCGCTCCGCAGGGGGAGCCGTCGTTCCTGATCACGGATGACCTCGGCCGGGCAGGCGTGGCGGATTCGCGACTGCCCAGCGAACTTCGTTGGGGAGAAATCCACCAAGTCATTCGCGTGGAGCCACGCGGAGCTCTGGAGGTTCGGATGGTCGATGGTGCCGGGAAGCCCATCGACGAGTTCACGGTCAAGGTCTCGGCAAAGAACGACTGCGGGGTCTTTTCGACAAGCGAGACTGCTCGGGCCGGCCTTGCCCGTCTTCGCGGGTTGCCCACCGGCAAGGCGAATCTGTTGCTGGTGCCTTTTGGGCAGCATACTCCGGTTTGGCTGGAGACCTTGGTAGCGCCAGATGGATCGGGGCGTGCCGTGGTGGAGGTTGGCCTCGCCGCACCGCTGGAAGGCGAAGTGGTCTTCCTGGGGAGCTTGCCGTCGGATCGGACAGACAAAGCCGTTGTCTCGATCGCGCCCGTCGACCGGGACGCGGCCGGGGAAACCGGGTTCATCGTCGACGATCGGGAGCCGGAGTTGGAAGTGCAGGGAGCCGTCGAGCAGAAGAGATTTCGGTTCTTCTGCAATCCAAAGTTTCGGTATCGCCTCAAGGTAGAAGCGAAAGGTTGGCGGCCATTCGAGTGCTTTGTCGAGGCTGGCCAAGGTGCCTTCGGCGAGGTCACCGCCACGTTGGAGCCGTTGTCTTCGATTCGAGCTCGGGTCATCCCCCCGGATGCCTTGGAGTGGTTGAAGCTGTACGAGGCCCAGCAGTTGCCGGGTCTCGCAGACAGATGCGGAAGTTTTTCTGCATGTTGCACTCAGGTTTCCCGCAATCGTGACGACTGGAATCGTCCAGGCATCCTGGGGAGCGATGGTGTGCTCGAGTTCGGCAACCTATGTCGAGGGACGTGGTTGCTGCGGTTGGCCGATCCCTTGGGGAGGGGCCGGCTCTTGCGTCAGGAAGAGGTCCAATCCGTGAGGACGGTGGAGATCTCACCCATCGACCTCGAGTTCTTGAGGCCATGCCGAGTTCAAGGAATGGTTCGGTGTGGTGAGCCCGATATCGGGTTGAAGCAACTCTGTGCGATGGCAGTAGGAGGCGGTCGGCTGGACGTATTGCTGCACGATGACGGCGGGTTCGAGTTCGATGCTCCTGCTGGTACCTATCGATTCGGGGTCGTCTTCGTCGATGAGGGTGGGAGCTCGGGAATGTTCCGTGATGCACGCCAGGTCGTTGTGAACCCCGGTAGGACCACCAGAGTCGACCTCCATGTCGAGATGCGTCGTCTGCGGCTGCGCGTCGTCGGCCAAGCTGGCGAGTTGCCCGCGGCTGGGGTGTCGCTGAGCATCGACGAAGAGCGAGACACGATGGCGTTCCGGACCTTCGAGAGCGACGCCACCGGCTTCGCCGAGATCTACCCGTGTCCGCCCGGTGAGTTCGGTGTGTCCTTCATGGACCCCCAGAGCCGCCGGTGGATCTCCGTGGCCAGGGTACTGGGTGATTCGAGCAACCCAGTCCTGATCCGTCTGCCCCGCTGACAAGCCGAGCGGACCGCTGCGGCAACGGGCAGCAGTGGTTCCGGTTCGAGGCGAGGGAAACTGGTGTTCACACTCCGCTGAGCCGGGATTCCCTACCATTCCCGGGAACGCCCGGCGCCCGCCGGGTGCAGCAGCGACGTGATTCGACCCAAAGCCGATCGTCTGTTCGACCGCTTCCGCCGCACCGGTGACCCGCAGTTCCTGGCGCGCGTGTTCGACCGGACCGCGCCCGAACTCGGCCGCGTCGCCAGCTACCTGTGCCGCAACCGCGCCGATGCCGAGGACGCGGTGCAGACCACGTTCCTCGCCGCGTTCGAGCATCGCCAGGAATGGGACGGCGGGCGCCCGCTGTTGCCGTGGTTGCTCGGGCTGCTGGCGCATCGCGTGCAGCAGCAGCGGCGCGGGATGCAGCGCCGCCCGGATCCGGCGCGGCTGCCCGAGCGCGCGCCCGAAGCGTCGCCGCCGGCGGTCGCGGCCGAGCGCGAGTTCGCGGCGGAGTTCGAGCGCGCGCTGGCCCGTGTGCCGGAACCGTTCGCCGCCGTGCTGCGGCATCACCTGGTCGACGGCGAAGCGCCGTTCGAGATCGCCGCGCGCCTGGGCCTGCCGGCCGCGACCGTGCGCACGCGCCTGCATCGTGGTCTCGAGCAGCTGCGTCGGCGGCTGCCGGCGGGCGCGGGGGCGTTGCTGGCCGTGCCGCTGCTGTTGCCGGCGGAGGCGCTGGCGGCGGTGCGGCTTCGCGTGCTGGCGGAAGTGCCGGGTGGTGCGGCGGTGTCGGCCACGAGCGCTTCCACCACGGGGCTGCTGGCGATCGCCGGTGCGGCGGTGCTGATGACGGTCGGGATCGCGTTCTGGTGGCACACGGCGCAGAGCGATGCGTCGTTGCTCGGTGCCGCGGAGCTGGCGGGCGGTGCTCGGGCCGTGCTCGCGGCGAACGAGGCAATGCCGACCGTTGGCTTCGCCGGTGCAGCGAGCCCTGGCTTGGAACGCGTCCCGGCGCCCGCAGGCAGCGGCGATCGCGGCACCGTGCGGTTGCTGGTGCGCACCGCGGGAACGCTGGCACCGCTCGTCGATGTGCCGGTGCAGGTCGTGGCCAACGATGCGGCGCCGTCGACCGAGCCCGCGTCGGCGGCCGCAGCCGGGCCGGGGCCATCCGCGACCACCGTCGACGGCCCACCGCGCGTGGCCCAGATGTACACCGATGCTGCGGGCCGCGGCGCCGTCGTGCTGCAGGCGGGGCCGGCCGAGATCGTCGTGCTGGGCCACGCTGCCGAACGTTCGTACGTCGTGGTGCCGGCCGACGGTGCGATCGATTGCACGATCGACGTGACGGTGTCGTTCACGGCCGACGTCAAGGTCGTCGACGGCGGCGGCCAACCGGTCGCCGACGCGCGGATCCTCGCCGAGCGCAACGGGGTCTTCGCGGCGGAGTGGAGCGCACCGGTCGAACTGGGGCGCACCGGGGCCGACGGGCATTGGCGCAGTGCGCGCACCGAGCGACTCTTTGCCGTGTGGGCGGCGGCCGACGATCGCGCCGACAGCGCGCTGGTCTGGCTTCGCGATGGTCGCGAGGTCGAACTGCGTCTCGGTGGTGCCTCGGTGCCGTTGGTCGGGCGCGTGGTCGATGCCGATGGCGCGCCGCTCGCCGGTGCCCTGATCGCGTGCGTGCCCGATGGTCACCCAGTGTTGCAGGAGCCGTGGCTCGCGCGCACCGCGCCTGATGGCTCGTTCGAACTGCGCGGCCGCAGCGGCGGACGCCATCACCTGATGGTGCAACCGGCGGGCGCTGGTCGCAGGCCCGCGCTGGCGATGACCGTCGACCTGCCGGCGGCGGGGGACCGTGAGTGGACGATCCGGTTGCCGCGCCCGGCCCAGCTGCAGGTGGTGGTGCGGCGCGGCGGCGGTGAACCGTTCGCGAACACTTCGGTGCTGCTCCAGCTCGATGCTACCGAACCGTTCCCGTTGCGCCGCTGGCTGGCGCGGGGCGCCACCACCGACGGCAACGGCGAGGTGCTGTGCGCCGACTTGGTGCCCGGGCGCTGGCAGGTCGAGTTGTTCGGCGGTCTGGGCCAGCAAGTCGTGCGGACCATCGACTTCGCGGCGGGTGCGCGGGAGCAGCTGACGCATACGTTCGATGCACTTACCGAACTCGTGGTCGAGATCGTCGATGCCGCCGGGGCGCCCGTGGCAGGCTTGCAGGTGTTGCTCGGCCATGAGGCCGAGTCACGGCGCACCGACGCGCAGGGTCGCGTGCGCTTCCATAGCGTGGGTCCGGGTGCGCATGCAGTGACCGTGACCCCGGCGACCAACGCGTTGCCGATCGTGCAGCAGCAGGTTGCGACCGGAGCGGTGGCTCGCATCGTCGTGCCGACCCAGCCGGCGGCGGGCCAGGTGCGCGGCCGGTTGCGCGCGGGTGCCGGTATCGCGCTGTCGTCGCTGCTGCCGATGCTGCAGCCGGCAAGGTTCGATCCGGGTGCACAGCAACGGTCCGCCAGCGTGGTGCTGGACGAGGCGACCGGCGCGTTCACGGTCGACGCGGTCCCGGCCGGTAGCTACGTGCTGACGGTGGTCGACGGCATGACCTTGGCGGCCGTGCGTGGGCCGATCGAAATCGCGGCCGCCGCCGACAGCGCGGGGCAGGGTTCCGTGCCGATCGACCTTGGCGACATCGAGGTCGGTCGCGGGGTGTTGCGGGTGCTGGCCGAGGGCCCCGCCGCCGACCAGCTGCAGCTTGCGGTCGGGCTGGTGGGGATCGACGTGTTCGCGCCCAAGACCGTCGATGCGGCGGCGCCGTCGTTGGCCATGGAAGTGCCGGTGGGACGCTGGCGCGCCTTGGTGTGGGGCCCCTCGACGCAGCCCGTCATCACCGAACTCGAGGTGCGGATCGGCGCCGTTGCGGAAGCTCGGATGAGCCTGGCGCGAGGCGTGCCGACCACGCTGCGGATGCCGGCCGGCTTCGGCTTGCTGACCTGGACCATGCCCGATGGTCGGGTGCTGCGGCTGATGGTCGTGGGCAGTCGCGAGTTCGTGCGCGGCGCGCCGGCGGGGCATCATCGCGTCGAGCTCGTGCTGCAGTCGAGCCAGGTGTTCGCCGCCGAGTTCGACGTCGGCGAAACACCGCTGCCGCCGGTCGAGCTGATCGCCACCGCTCCACGCTGATCGCGGCGATGGACGCTGGCGGGGCCCGCCGCGCAGCGCGACACTGCGGCCATGCTGCTGCGCGCGCTGTCCGGCATCGGGATCCTGTTCACCGCTGGCGCCTGCACGAGCGTTGATGCGGGCCGCGAACAACTCGTGTTCGCCGACGAGTTCGACCAGGACGGTGCGCCCGATCCGAGCCGCTGGGGCTACGAGCTCGGCCGCATCCGCAACGGCGAGCTGCAGCACTACACCGACGCGCGGCGCAACGCGCGCGTCGAGAACGGGCTGCTCGTCATCGAGGCGCATCGCGAGAACGTGGCCGGCGCGACGTTCAGCGCCGCCAGCGTCATCACCAAGGGCAAGGCCACGTTCCGCCACGCCCGCATCGAGGTGCGCGCGAAGCTGCCGCGCGGCCGCGGCGTGTGGCCGGCGATCTGGCTGCTGGGCACCGACATTGACACCGTCGGCTGGCCGAAGTGCGGCGAGATCGACGTCATGGAGTTCGTCGGCTTCGAGCCCGCCACCGTGCACGCGAACGTGCACAGCGACACCTACAACCACATGCACGGCAACGGCCGCGGCATGCGCATCCCGCTCGCCGATCCGAGCGACGCGTTCCACGTCTATGGCGTGCAGTGGGACGCAGAGCGCATGGAGTTCACGCTGGACGGCCGCACCACGTTCGTCGTCGACAACGACGGCACCGGGGTCGGCAGCTGGCCGTTCGACCAGCCGTTCTACCTGCTGCTGAACTTCGCGGTCGGCGGCAGCTGGGGCGGGCAGCAGGGCGTCGACGAGACGGTGTTCCCGCAGCGGCTCGAGATCGACTGGGTGCGGGTCTGGCAGCGCGAGCCGGCGGTGCGCGGCTAACGCCCGGCGAGGAACGACAGTCGCTGGAACACGAACTCCGGCAGTCCCCGCACGATCGCCATCACCAGCGCCCAACGCCGCGGCAGGTAGACCGTGTGCCAGCGGCGCTCCATCGCCTGCACGATGCCGCGCGCGACCGCGGCCTTGTCACCCCACAGGAAGTTCTGCGGGTGGCCGGCCGACATCGGTGTCGGCACCGGGCCGAGCTTGATGTTGTGCACGCGCACGCCGCTCCGGTACAGCCGGCTGCGCAGGCCTTCGAGATAGCAGCCGAGCCCACGTTTGGCGGCCCCGTAGGTGTAGTTGCGCGGGCGGCCGCGTTCGCCGGCCACCGACGTGATCGCGGCGAGGTGGCCGTGGCCCTGCGCCTCGAAGTGATCGGCGAGCGGCATCAGCAGTGCCACCGCGCTGGTGAAGTTGGTGTCGAGGATCTCGCGCGCGTGCTCGAGGTCGCGTTCGCTGCGCGGCTGGTCGCCGAGCAGGCCGTGCGCGATCAGCGCGCGGTCGAGGCCGCCGAGCGAAGCGATCGCGGTGCGCACATGTTCGCCGGCGCTGGCGAGGTCGTTGAGATCCGCCGCCAGGTGGCCAGCCACCGCACTGCCGAGGCGCGCGACCAGCGCCTGCAGCTTGCTCGGATCGCGGCCGATCAGGTAGAGCCGGTCGCCGCGCGCCGCGCAGAGGGCGGCGACTTCGGCGGCGATGGCGGAGGTGGCGCCGAGGATCAGGGTGCGTCGCGACATGCGCGCAGCTGAGCCGAGCTGCGACGGCGGCGCCACCGATCCGGCGGAGACTGCGTGCATGAGTTGCCGCGCTGCGTTGGCCGATTGGGAGTGACATGGCCGCCGCGTCGACCCGATCGTTCCATCGCCCGATGTCATGGGCCACGAGATCGCTCCTCGTACTGTTCGTCGCCTGCGCGGGAGGGCCGGTGCCGACGGCCGCCAACGACCCGTGGCGTGACCGCAAGTTCCCGCCGTTGACCGCTGCCCAACTGCGGACCGGGGAACTGCCGGAGGGCTATCGGCTCGGGGACCTGGCGGTGGTGCCGCCCGCCGACCGGCCCACGGAACGCCAGTCGCGATGGTCGAAGACGCCGAACGAGCAGACCTTCGGAGTGTGGGCCCGCGGCCTCGGTCGTGTCGATCACGTGCAGTGGATGTGGCCGGATGCCAGTGGTCCGTCGCCAGACCTGCTCGACGCGGCCGGCATCACGCTCGGCCCGGCCATCGCCGTCGGTCGCGGCTACAACCGCGACTGGGCACGACTTAGCCAAGGTCACACCCAGGGCGAATACGTCGAAGTCGTGCTGTTCGAGACGAGCCGGCCCGAACTGTTCGTGCAGTTGCGGTGTCATGACCGCCGGCTCGACAGCCTCACCTGGTGCCGCGATCGATCGAACTTGTTCGAGGTCGACCAGCGGGTCGGCATCGCCGACGCCGTGCAGCAGATGGAGTCCGCGGTCACCAGCGGTGCCTGGAAGCAGGTCTCGGCGTGGTGTTCGCAGCTGGCCGCCGCCAATGAGCCTGGGGTGCTCGACCGGGTCGCGGTGGCCAGGGAGAAGCTGCGGCAATACCAGCTGCAGCACGACGCCCCGATCCTCGCCGAGTTGGCGAAGCTCGACGCACGAAGGCTCGCGCTCGCAGGTGCGAACGTCGATCGGCGGTTGCGCGGCTGGGCCGAACTGCTGCCGCGCGCCGCGGAACTGCACGGCAAGTTGCAGCTGGCCGAGAGCGACGTGCTGACGAACATCGCCGCACTTTGGACCGAGCTCGTGCGCGTCGAGAACGACAAGCTGGGCACGGAGGCTCCGGATCACGTCGTCGGTTGGTTCTGGCGATGGGCAGCTCGACGCGCCCGCAGTCCCGAGGCGGCGGTGACGGCCTGGGTGCACGCGCAAGAACTCGATTCGGCGGCGACGCCGTATCACGCGACGATCGACACGCGGTTGCGCCTCGGCGCAGGGGAGGATGCGCTGTTGCCGCTGGACGGCGACGCCGACCGGGTCGCGCGCAGGAAGATGGTGGCGAAGCTGCGGCACGTGGCCGCCTTCGAACGCGGGCAAGGCCGCGGCATGCGCGCGATCTGGCTCGAGCAGGTGCCGATCCACGACCTGGAGCACCTCGTGCCGGCGAGTGATCTGACGTTTCCGTATCTCGACGGCGCGGAGTTCCTCGCTCTGTGGAACTCGATCGTGAGCTGGGACAAGGTGCATGCCGGCGACGTGGAGATCCGGGTGCGCACCTTGCGCGATCTGCTCGACACCGAGTCGGTGCAGGCGGAGGCCCGCCAGAAGCGCACCTTGGTGACCGTGGACTCGCACGCGGCATTCCTGCGCAGGCAGCTCGCCCTGGCCGCGGCCGAGTTGCGCGGCAGCGCCGCGGCGGCGGCAGGCAAGGGGTTGATCGCCACCGCGGTCGCACTGGAGCTGCAAGCCGAGAACGCGCTCGGCGAGAGCGCTGCCGACGTGATGCGACTCGGTGCCGCGGAGGGGCCGGGCGCCGCCCCGGTGCGACGTGGCTTGGCGATGCTGGCGGCGGTGTTGCCGGCGATCGACGCCGACACCGCGCAGGCAGAACGTCTGTGCGAACTGCTCGGTGAGGGTGAGGCCGCGGCCTGGCCGATCGTGCGCCAGCTCGCCATCGCGATGCGGCCCGGCGACGTGCCGGCGGCACGTGCCGCGGTCGGACTGCCGGTGCGTCACGCGCACCTCACCCGCGACGCTGCCGGCGGCGCGGTCTTGGTGGAGCGGGATCGTCCGAGCGACCCGCGCGCCGACGAGCGCTTCTGGCGCGAGTATTCCGGCCGATCCGAGCAGACGCTGCAGGAGTCGGCGTGGATCAGCAGCGAGGCCAGCTGGCTCGAGCCGGAGAAGAAGTGGCTCGATGCGGAACGAACCGCGTTGGACTCGCTCCATGGGGCGGCGAAGCAGGAGCATGCGGCGATCGAGGCCGAGTTCGCCGCCGCCGAACGACAACGCGCGACCATCAACCAATACGACCAGGCGGCGATCCAGGCCTTCAACACCGGCGTCTTCGCGCGCGAGCAGCGCCGCAAGGCCTACAACGAGCAGGCCGAGGGATTGCGGCAGCGCACGGCGACCCACACCGAGCGCACGGCGGTCTTCAATCGCCGCGTCGACGAGTTCAACCGTCGCCTGTCGAAGCTCAACGAACGACGCATGCGTGAAGACGCTGCCAGCGCCGTCGCGCTCGACGGCATGTTGTGGCCGGCACTGCGCCGAGCGGTGCTCGCCAACCTGGAGGCCTGGGTCGCGGCCCGACGGCAACAGGTCGCCGTCGGCCCCGAGCTCGAGCACGAGGTGCGCATGGCGCGCTGGTTGTTCGGCCAGGAGCCGAACGGTCCCGAGTTGGCGCGCCACCACGAGGGTGCCGGCTGTCAACGCCTGATGGCGGCCGCGGCCTTGCGGTTGGCGCCGAGGCAATCGACCAACGAGGCCTACGCCGCCAGGCTCGCCGAGTACTGCCTGTTTGCCTGGCAGGCCCGCATCGCCGAACGCGACGAGGCCTTGGGTCCGCACCTGGAGGAGTTCGTACGTCGTCGCGACTGGACGATCCTGAAGAAGGCGCTCGAGAACGAGAGTCGCCTGTCGGTCGGGGAAACCGTGCGGCTGCTCAAGCTGCTGGAGCAGCGCCGCAAGGAAGCCATGGCGCCGGGCAAGTGACCGGGAGCCGTGACAGGTTGCGGCGTCCTGGCAATCGCTGAGCCGGGTCGCCTCGCGGGCGAGCCGGCTTCCGAGGAGACGACGCAGCGGGGCCCGTTGCGTCGATCTCGTGGTTGGTGGGTCCCGCGTTGCGGCGTCCTGGCAATCGCTGAGCCGGGTCGCCTCGCGGGCGAGCCGGCTTCCGAGGAGACGACGCAGCGGGGCCGGTTGCGTCGATCTCGTGGTTGGTGGGTCCCGCGTTGCGGCGTCCTGGCAATCGCTGAGCCGGGTCGCCTCGCGGGCG
>JALORC010000026.1 GCA_025459175.1 Planctomycetota bacterium
CCTACCGGTCGGCTTCGCGTTGTTCTTCCAGAACTACTCGACGTTCAAGACCCGGCCCTGCCTGCACCTCGAGGACCTGTTCGTCGATCCGGCGTGCCGCGGCAAGGGCATCGGCCTCGCGCTGCTGCGCGCCACCGCGGCGGTCGCGGTGGCGCGCGGCTGCCCGCGGCTCGACTGGAACGTGCTCGACTGGAACGCGCCGGCGATCGGCTTCTACGAGGCGCAGGGCGCGCGGCTGATGTCCGACTGGAGGCTGTGCCGGCTCGACGGGGAAGCGCTCGCGAGTCTCGCGGCGGCGGCCGGTCGAGGCTGATCGGCCGGCTAGGCCTCGCTCGGCGGCACCGGCGGCACGCGGGATTGCAGCATTGCGGCGTAGGTCTCACGCATGGCTTCGGGCAAGGGAGCCTCGGCGACGAGGGCCAGCGCCCGCGGCAGCGCCGCGTGGATCTCCCTGAGAACGCGTTCGGCGGCTCGTTGCCCGATGGCGAACCGCTGCGCCAGCTCGCGCAGGGTCTCGGGCTTCACATTGTCGCGCTTGCCGCACAACGACAGCGCCATTCTGTCCTTCGGCAGCGCAAGGTGGGTGTTGAGTTGGTCGTAGGCCGGCGACAATCGGTAGCGGCCGTCTTCGTGCCGGAGCAGGGCCAAGTTCTTCAGGTGCATGTCGCCGTTGCCGACCCACCACGCGAACACGAACTGCCGATACAGGCGCAGCAGCTCGATCAGTGGCTCGTTGGCGTGGCGACGCACCAACTTGCCACACTGTTCGGCACTGGCTTCGTACTTGTCCGCCGGCGCGAGCTCCGCGAGCTGGCAGAAGTCCTCCATCGCGAGCTTGCCACCGTCGTCGGTCCGATCGAAACGACGAACGATGTAGGCCAGTGTGCCGTCGCGGAGCGAGATCAGTGCGCACGGTGGCACCTTGACCCCGGCCATCGCCGCAATCCGTTGCGTGAGCCACTCGTTCTCGGGCAGGTGTGCGAACGTGCCGGCCTGGGGTTTCAGGATGTAGCGGTCGCCGTCGACCGCGATCTGCAGGGTGCGCCGCCGATGGTCGAGACGCACACTGAGCTTCTTCTGCACGCCGGAGATCGAGGTGCGGCCGACCATCGCCAGGGCCAGCGTCTGCAGTTGCGCGGTGTCCACGTCGAGTTCGGGCAGTGCGCGCAACCCGAACAGTTGCACGAGGCACGCCGGGTGGTAGCGATCGGCGTCGTCGACCACCTCGCCGCACGACCAGCAGCGGGTCAAGGCTCGCGCTCCGCTGGTGGGACATCGACACCGTCCTCGGTCGGGCCCTCGGCCGGCACCACCTCGCATTCGCCCACGCAATCGCGACACGTCGCGAGCAACAAGCCGAATGCATCGTCGCGCGCGACCTTGAGTCGTGCGAGTGAGATGTCGAGCAGCCAGCCTTCCGGTAGCAGATTGAGGAAGAACGGCAGCAGTCGGGTGCTGGTGTAGGGTTCGGCGCGCAACGGCATCGTCAGCGACACCGGAAAGGCGCCCTCGCGCGCCAAGTGGTCCGGGTCATAGAGGAAGTGGGTGCCGCCCCCAGGTAGCTCCTCGAGTGTGCCGCAACGGACCCCAGAGAGTCGGACGGTTGCGCGCCGGAGGCTTGGTCGGCTCATTCCCGCTCCGCCATGGACAGGTCGACGATGCCCAGTCGTTTCCCGAACGCGGCGAGCACCCGATTGACTGCGTCCATGCGCAGCGTCGGCTTCTGGTTCTCCAGTTCGGAGATGACACGCGTCCCGGAGCCTACGAGCTCGGCGAGCTGGCGCTGGCTCAAACCCGCCGCGCGTCGGCGCTGCCGGACGAAGGCAGCAATCGATTCCCGATCGGGATTACTCGTGGTTGAGGCGTGCATCTTGGGCTTTGGGGCAACTGATTGTTACCGATCGGGATTATCGGTGGTCATTGCCCAGAACTCAAGCTGCTGGTAGCTATTCTATTCCCGATCGGGAACATCTCATCGACCGGCGGGCCCCGCCCGCCTACGAGCTGGCCGCCTTCTTCGGCCGCCGCGCCGAGCGCTTCTTCGGCGCCGGCCCCTTCGCCGCGCGCGCCGCCAGCAGTTCGAGCGCGCGCACCAGCGTCAGCTCGTCCGGGTTCTCGTCCTTGTTCAGCGACGCGTTGGTGGTGCCGTCGGTGACGTACGGACCGTAGCGACCGTCGAGCAGCTTGATCACCGTCTTCGTCACGGGGCTCTCGCCGAGTTCGCGCCGCGCCTTCTGCTGGCTCGGTGCGCCCTTGCGGCCGCGACCGCCGGTCTTCGGCTGCGCGAACAGCGCGGTCGCCAGCGCCAGGTCGACCGACAGCGGCGTGTGGCCGGCCGGGATGCTGCGCGTCTCCTTGCCCCACTTCAGATACGGGCCGAAGCGCCCGTTGGCGGCGAGGATCGGTTCCTGCGTGCCCTCGGCGGTGACCGCGGTGCCGACCGTGCGCGGCAGCGCCAGCGTCGCCAGCGCCTGCTCGAGCGTGACCGTCTCCGGCTCCATGCCGGCCAGCAGCGACGCCATCTTCGGCTTGTCGGCGACCGCACCCTTCTTGCCCTTCTTCGGCTTCGGTTCGACCTTCAGCTCCCCGAGCTGGAAGTAGGGACCGAAGCGGCCGACCTTGACGAACACCTGCAGGCCGGTCGCCGGATCGGTGCCGAGCACCTTCGGCCCGTCGCCGCCCTTCTTCAGCAGCTCGATGCCGCGCGCCAGCGTCATCTCGTCGGGCGGCGTCTCGTCGGGCACCGGCGCGCGCTTGTCGCCGCACGACAGGAACGGCCCGTAGCGGCCGACGCGGACCTCGACCAGTTCGCCGGCCTCGTTGGTGCCGAGCGGGATCGAGCAGACCTTGCGTGGGTCGATGTCGCCTTCGATGCCGCTGATGCGGTCGCGCAGGCCGGGGGCGCCGCCGGTCTTCTGCTCGCCGAGGAAGAAGTGGGTCAGGTAGTCGATCCGCTTCGCCTTGCCGTTGCTGATCTCGTCGAGATCGTCCTCCATCTTGGCGGTGAACTGGTAGTCGACCAGGAAACCGAGATAGGAGGCGAGCAGGTCGACGACCGCGAACGCGGTGAACGTCGGCACCAGCGCGGTGCCCTTCTTGAACACGTACTCGCGGCGCACGATCGTCTCGATGATCGCCGCGTAGGTCGACGGCCGGCCGATGCCGCGCGCCTCGAGTTCCTTGATCAGGCCGGCTTCGCTGATGCGCGGCGGCGGCTGCGTGGTGTGGCCGGCGGCCTTCAGTTCGCCCGCGTTCGCCTGCTGGCCCTTCTTCAGGTCGGGCAGCACGCGCTCCTGTTCGGCGAGCTCGCTGTCGGCGTCCTCGAGGTCCTCGATGTAGGCGAGCCGGTAGCCGGGGAACTCGATGGTCTTGCCGGTGGCCGTGAAGCGCGCCTGGCCGTGCGCGGCGGTCGGCATGCCGAGCGTCATCGTCGTGCGCTGGCCGCGCGCGTCCTTCATCTGCGAGGCGACGGTGCGCCGCCAGATCAGGTCGTAGACGGCGCGTTCGTCGGGGCCCATGTCGCCGGGCAGTGCACTCGGGTGCACGAACTCGGCGCCGGCCGGGCGGATCGCCTCGTGCGCTTCCTGCGCGTTCTTGACCTTGGTCGAGTACTGGCGGCCGCCCTCGGGCAGGTATTGCGCGCCGAACTCGCGCTCGATCAGCGCCCGCGCGGCGGCGATCGCCTGCGTGCTCAGCGTGGTCGAGTCGGTGCGCATGTAGGTGATGAAGCCGTTCTCGTACAGCCGCTGCGCGGCCCGCATCGTGCGCGCGGCGGCGTAGCGCAGCTTGCGCGCGGCTTCCTGCTGCAGCGTCGAGGTCGTGAACGGCGGGTACGGGCGCTCGACGTACGGCTTCTGGTCGACCTCGAGTACGGTCGCCGCGCGGCCCTGCAGTTCGGCGGCGAGGCCCTTGGCCTGCTGCTCGCCGAGGATCACCAGCCCCTTGGCGGCGGCCTTCAGCTTGCCGGTGTCGGGATCGAAGTCGCGGCCGGTCGCCACGCGATCCTGGCCGAGACCCTGCAGCGCCGCCGGGAACACCGCCTCGCCGGCCGCGGTCAACACCGCATCGAGGGTCCAGTACTCGGCCGGCTGGAACCGCATGCGTTCGCGTTCGCGTTCGACGATCAGCCGCACCGCGACCGACTGCACGCGGCCGGCGGACAGCTTCGGCTTGATCTTCTTCCACAGCAGCGGCGACACCGTGTAGCCGTAGAGCCGGTCGACCAGACGCCGCGTCTCCTGCGCCTCGACCAGGTCCATGTCGATCTGGCGCGGGTTGGCCAGCGCCTCGAGGATCGCCGGCTTGGTGATCTCGTGGAACACCAGCCGCTTGGTCTCGCACTTGGGCTCGAGCTCCTGCACCAGGTGCCAGGAGATCGACTCACCCTCGCGGTCCTCGTCGGTCGCCAGGTACAGGATCGAGGCATCCTTGACCATCGCCTTCAGCTTCTTCAGGTGGTCCTTCTTGTCGGCGGGGACCACGTAGAGGGCCTTGAAGTCGTGCTCGACGTCGATGCCGAGCTTGGCCCACTTCTCCTTCTTCAGCTCGGCGGGCACCTCGCTGGCGTCCCCGGGCAGGTCGCGGATGTGGCCGATGCTGGCCTCGATCCGGTAGTCCGAACCGAGGAACTTGCCGATCGTGCGCGCCTTGGCGGGCGACTCGACGATGACGACCGGGGTGCCTAGTTGCTTCTTGCTGGCCATGCTGGGGGGACGTTCCAGCCGCCTTGTTAGGGGCGGTGGGAAGCGTGCGCAAGGATTCGGCTGTCGGAACGGTCGGTCTGAAGGCGAGTTCCGTGCTCGGACCGGGGTGTTCGAGCGGTCGTCGCGGCTGCCGGTTGCGGGTGCGGCCGCGGCGCCGGCGCTGGCCGCGAGGGTGGCCAGATTCCTGCCCCCGGCGCGAACGCGCGACCTCGAACGTCGCTCACCTCGCCGCAGCCGACCGCGGCTCGTGCCAGGACCGACCCAGTTGCGTCCTGGCTCACGTCCTCAGCCATTCCCCTCGCCCCATGAACTACCCACTCCGAGTGCTGGCCATAGCCCTCCACGCCAGCTTCTTGCTGCCCGCCCAGGCTCCCGCCGTGCTGTCGACCAAGCCACCGGAGGCGCCGTTGCCGGCCGCGGCCGATCCGGCATCGGCGCCGCTTCCGACCATGCCGGAAGCCCGCCCGATGCCCGGTCTGCGCACCCCGATCCACACCGCCGACCCGGACCTTGGTTCTGCCTACGGCACCTGGGCAGCCGGCGACGACTACAAGGTGTCGTTCCACGACGGCATGCAGTTCGTTCCCTACCTCGGGGCCGATTACCCGACCACGCAGACACTGCGCTGGCAGACGCGATCGGCCACGGTCGGCGGCGTCGAAATGGTGCAGGGCGAACCGATCCACTGGCACACGGACTTCCGCTACGAGTATCGGTTCGCGGGCATCACGGAGGCCTACGACGTCCTGTCGGCCGGCCTCGAACAGACCTTCGTGCTGCACACGCTGCCGGCAGCCGGCGACCTGGTGATCCGCGGCACGGTCGCTTCCCGGCTGCGCAGCCGGACGACCGCAGCCGCGCACCAGCCCTTGACCTTCTGCGACGACGCCGGATCGGCGCTGGTCGAGTACGGACGCGCGATCGCGATCGATGGCAGCGGTCGCCGCACCGAAGTCACGACCGAGCACCGGGACGGTCTGGTGACCCTGACGGTGCCAGGGTCCTGGCTCACCGAGGCCACGCTGCCTCTGGTGGTCGATCCGATGTTGGCCACGGTCGCGACCATCGGCGTCGGAGGGCTCGGCAGTAGTGCGCTGCTACACTTCGACATCGCGCGCGACGGCGAAGCGACCGCTCGCAACCTCATGTTGGCCTACTCGCGAGCCGCGTCGGCGAACGACTCCGATCTCTGGCTCCGCCTCGCCAACGACGACTACTCCGATAGCACCATCGTCTTCAGCGACATCACCACCGCGTGGTCGTCGGACCAGCCGAGCTGCTGCTTCGTCGGTGGCGCCGACCGGTTCGTCAGCGTGTTCCGCCGCAAAGTCGACGACCCTGCCGAATGCAGCAGCAGCGGCATCCGTTGCAAGCTGCATCCCAGCGGCAGCACGGTTCTGACCACGAACGTCGGTGTGATGCCACAGGCGGCCCCAAGCCTCGACTACCGGCCCGACGTCGGCGGCATCGAAGCCTTCGCGAGCGGCAGCGCCGCGATGGTGGTGTTCCAACGGGCCATCTTGGCCAACTGCAGGATCGTGGGCGACTACGTGATCTGCGCACGGATCGATGCGACCACCACGAACGGCACCTTCGGCTCGCCGGTCCTCCTTGCTCAAAGCGCCAGCCCCCACCCGAGCATCACTCCCGTGGCGGCCGGTGGGCCGTCGTCTTCCTGGGCTTGCGTATGGTCGCAACGGGGCACGTACAATCCGTTCGAGAGCCGATTGACGGGCGCGCTGATCAATCAGAGTGGCGCCGTTTCCACCGGCCGATTCCACAGCGTGATCCAACCGGCTCCCCTCTATGACCTGGTCCAAAGCACGATGGTCGCCGGCAACGCGGGGCGCTACGCCGTGGTCTTCAAAACGCCAAGGTACCAGGTGCAGTTGCCGGCAGACCAGCTCTGGTTGCAACGCTTCGACTGGCCCGATGGTGCCGCCGCACCGACGGCCGAATATGCACCCGTGCTGTTGCGCAGCTCGCCGGACACCAATCACCAGCCGACCGGCATCGCCTACGACACCGACACACGCTCGCACTGGGCGATCGGCTACCGCCGGACGACGGCCACCTCTTCCCAGCTGCACCATGCCCGCGTCGGCTACGACGGCAAGCCCACCGAGCTTCCGACCACCGCCTACGAATCGACCACGCTCGGCTCCGTCGTGGGCGGCAACTGCGTCTTCAACCGGACCAACGACACGTTCCTGTTCGCCACTGCCACGACGAACCTGCTCAGCACGCAGTTGCGGGCCCACACGATGACCTACACGACGCCGGCGCCGGTGACCAAGTTCGGCGGCAGCTGCGGCGGCGCCACGATCGACTGGACTGGCAGCCGACAGATCGGGTCGGAGTTCTGCAGTGTGTTCGTGACCGGTGCTCCGACCACCGCCGCGCACTTCCTGCTGCTGTCCTTGCAGCCGGTCGATCTGCCGGTGCTGGACCCGGCGGTCCATCCTGGCTGTCGACTCCTGGTCTCGGCAACGGTGTCGGCGCTGGAGTCGCCGTTCGCGCCACGGGTCGGCAGCAGCGTGACGTTCCCGCTGTCGTTGCCGTCCTATCTGCACGGCCAGACGTTCCATTTCCAGGATTGGTATGCACACGGGCAGCAGCTGTTCAGCACCCAGCGCCTGACCGTGCCGGTCGTCAGGTGATGGCTGCGGCGAGGACGCAAGCGGTGTCCTGGGCGATCGGGCCGGCGCACGGGCGTTCGGCGTCGGTTCAGGTGCTGGCGGCGTCGGGCCGCGGCTCCGGTCGCGCCGGGCGCTGCAGCACGTGCAGCGCCGCCGCCACCGCGGCCGGCAGCAGCACGCAGCTCTCGAAGCTGCTGCCGAAGAACACCACGGTCTCCGGGTGCCGGTAGCCGGCCGCATCCGCCAGGTTGCCCGCTCGCGACAGCAACAGCAGGCTCGCCGCCAGCCCGATCCCGGACGCGGCGGCGCCGCGGTCCAGGACTGCCAGCGCCAGCGGGGCCGCGACCAGCAGGTCGTACGAGTGCAGCGGCACCCACAGCAGCGTCGGCGCGAGGATCGCCGCCAGCAGCTGCGACGGGGAGGCGTGCTGCCAGTGGCCGCGCCAGCGGGCCGCGAGCACCAGCGCGACCGCGAACACGGCGCTCGACAACGCGACCCAGCCGGGCAGCGTGAGCCCGGTACAAAGGTGCAGCAGGTGGCGCAGACCGGTGGTCTCGGGGGGCGAGAAGATGATCAGCCGATCGTGCGCGGCGAGGTTGCTGAGCAGGCCCTGCACGGTCTGGCCGATTCCGATCGCGGTGAAGGCCGGCAGCGCCAGCAGCAGGCTCGCCGCCGCGGCAAAGGCCACCACGCGAACGCCGTGCCTGCCGCTGGCGAGCACCGCCGCGGCCGCCGCGATGCCGAACTGGGGTTTGAGCAGCAGCAAGGTCACCGCCAGCGCCTGCCACCCGATCGAGCGGCGCGCGGTGCCATGGGCGAGCACGCACAGGCCGAAGAAGCTGACGATGGCGGTCTGGCCGATCGCCAGGGTCATCGCGGTCGCCTGCATCGTGGCCACGAACCCGAGCAGCAGCGCCGCCAGCACCCACGAGGTGTTGCCTCGCGCGCGGCGATGCGCGGCCAGCAACAACCCGCAACCGCCGAACACCAGCGCGATGTTCAGCGCGCGCCAGATCACCGTCGCGGTCTCGAACGGGAACAAGGCGTGGAAGCAGCTGATCGCCCACCACGACGGCGGGTAGGACCAGCCTTGCAGCACGTTGGTGCCGACGAACTGCTCGAGCCCGCGGGTGTTGAAGCGTTCGGAGTAGGGGTCGTCGCCGTCGAGCCACATGTGGCCGGCGAACCACACGTACTTGAAGTCGGACTCGGCGGAACCGAGCGACAGTCCCTTCCAGAGCAGGTACGCGGCGCCGGCCAGGCCGTAGGCGACCAGCGCCCAGCACACGAGTTGGTGCCGACTGGGGAAGGAAGGTGGAAGCATCGCCGAATCGATACCGGGTGCCGCACCCCGGCCCGGGCGCGGCGCAGCATAGGCGGATCGCCTCGTTCGTTGCAGGTGGGCGCCCGACGCGCGGTTCGCACGTCGCGCAAGGTCCGCTCGCACCGGCCGGTCGCCGCGCAGGAATTCCGGAGCCCTCGCGGTGCGGGGCGAGCTACTCTCCTCCGCCCTCTCCGGCGCCCGGCCGGGCTCGTCTCCTCATGAACGAATCTTCGGAACGCAAAGTGCCGTGGGGCATGTTCCTCGGCATCGCGGTGCTGTCGGCATCGCTGTTGGCCTTCCAGGTGTTGCTGACCCGGCTGTGCGCGCTGCGGTTGGCGTTCCACTTCAGCTTCCTGATCATCAGCAACAGCCTGCTCGGCATCGGCGCGGCCGGTTCGCTGCTGACGGTGCTCGAGCAGCGCTGGCGCCGCAATCCCGAGGCCTGGATCCTCGGTTCGACGGTGGCCTACGTGCTGAGCCTGGGCGCGACCTGGGCGTTCGCGCGGGCGATGCCGGTGCCCGAGTCGCTGACGTTCGGCTGGTCGGCCGCGGAGCAGGGCCAGTTCCTGCTGTTCGCCGCGTTCAACCTCGGCATCGCCGTGCCGTTCTTCTTCGGCGGCATGGCGGTCGGGTTGATCCTGTCGGCCTACGCGCACCGCGTGCACACGGTCTACGCGAGCGACCTGCTCGGGGCCGGCATCGGCTGTGTGATGTGTCCGCTGTTGCTGTGGCCGTTCGGCGCCGGTGGCTGCCTGTGTGCCGTGGCGGTGCTGGGGCTGCTGGCGTGTGCGTCGGTGGCGCCGAAGCGCGTGCGCCGCGCGACCACGGTGGCGGCGATCGCCGGCTCGGTCGGGCTGCTCGTGTGGATGCCGTCGTTCGACGCGCAGTTCCCGGTGCCGGGCAAGAAGTACCTGCAGGTGACCAAGTCGCAGCGCCTGGACCTCGACAGTCCGCACGAGTACTCGCGCTGGAGCGCCAACAGCCGCATCGACGTGATCCGCAGTCCGTTGGACATCTGGGTCGCCTACGGGCTCGGCCAGAACGACCTCGCCTACGCGATGAATCCTGCCAACCGCGCGGCCCTCGGCGAGCAGAAGTGGATCATGCAGGACGGCGACGCCGGCACCTTCGTGACCGACTTCACGCACGCCACGACCGGCCGGGAACACCTGCTGCGCACGCTCTACGCGCTGTCGGCGACGGTCAAGCAGGGCAGCGCGCCGCGCGTGTTCGTGATCGGCGTCGGCGGCGGCCCGGACGTGTGGGCGCACAAGCTGTCGGGCGCCAGCTACGTGAAGGGCATCGAGCTCAACCGCGGTGTGCTCGAGGTGCACGACACGGTGGCCAAGGAGTTCTCCCGCGAGCTGCGCGAGGACCCCAAGGTCGAGCTGGTCTGCGACGAGGGGCGCTCGGCGCTGATGCGCGACCCGAGCCGCTACGACGTCATCCAGATGACCGGCATCGACACCTGGACGTCGCTCGCCTCGGGCGCCTACGTGCTGGCCGAGAACTACCTCTACACCGTCGAGGCGGTGCGGCAGATGTACGACCACCTCGAGGAGGGTGGGCTGCTGCAGATCACGCGCATGGGCGCGAACATGGAGAAGCTGCGGCTGCTGGCGAACGTGCACCAGGCGTTCACCGAGATGAAGCTCGGCGACCTGTCGAAGTCGGTCGCGGTGGTGTCGGCGCCGATCGACGGGCTGACCACCGTGCTGGTCAAGAAGGGCGAGTTCACCGAGACCGAGGTCGCGCGCATCGAGGGCTTCCTCGACCGCGCCGGCCACATCAAGACCTACCTGCCGCTGCGCACGCTCGACGGCAACATCGTCGAGCGCTTCGTGCGCACCGCCGACAAGGACGCCTTCATCCGCGACTTCCCGCGCCGGATCACGCCGACCACCGACGACCAGCCGTACTTCTTCAACTTCACGCGCTGGGACACGCCGACCGAGGAGGCGAAGAAGCTGCTGGTCGAGGCCACCGAGGTGTCGCAGGGCAACCCGCTGTTCCTGTGGGGGCAGCTCGGCTTCTCGACGATCGTGGCGCTGCTGCTGATCGTGGTGCCGCTGTGGTTCCGGCGCGCCGATGCCCGCGGTCGCCACACCGGCCGCTTCCTGGTGTTCTTCGCCGGCATCGGCATCGGCTTCATCTTCCTCGAGATCGCGATGATCCAGAAGCTGACGCTGCTGCTGGGCCAGCCGCTCTACTCGATCGTCGTCACGCTGCTGTCGATCCTGATCTTCACCGGCATCGGCAGCTTCCTGTCGGCGCGCTGGCTCGCCGGCGGCGTCGCGCGCGCCCGCGCGATCCCGCTCGGCATCGCCGCGGTCACCGCCGCGATCGTGCTGTTCGGCACGCCGGTCGTCGACTCGGTCATCGGTCAGGGGCTGGCGGTGCGCGCCGCGGTGGCGGCGGCGGTCATCGCCCCGATGGCGCTGCTGCTCGGCATGCCGTTCGCGCACGGCATCGGGCTGCTGCAGCGGATCAACCCCGCGTTCGTGCCGTGGGCCTGGGCCGTGAACGGCTCGGCGACGGTGGTCGGCTCGGTGGTCACGGTCATCGTGTCGATGAACTTCGGCTTCCACGCCGTGCTGGTGGTGGCGGCCGTGATCTACGCGGTGGCCTTCCTCGCCGTCGACAAGCTGGCCCGCTGAGCGCCGGGGGCCGACTGCCGACGAGTGCGCGCTAGACTGGCGCGCTCGGCACTCGTCGCCCCGGTTCCCATGCGCCAACCACTGCTCACCGTCGTCCTGCTGCCGCTCGCTCCGCTCTTCGCGCAGGAGCTGCGGCAGATCGACACGCCCGGTTTCTTTCACGCCTGCTACGACCCGTTCCGCGCGCGCGTCGTCACCTCGACCGTCGGCGGTTACAGCCTCGAGCTGGACGGCTCGGTCTGGCGGCAGACGCCGGATCCGGGCGCCCCGTCCGGGTTCTGCTACGTCGACCGCAGCGATGGTCGGCTGCACACGATCACGCGGCGCTTCGTCGGCACCGGCATGCAGCTCGATGCCTTCGAGCGCGTCGATCATCGCTGGCTGCCGGTGGCGCAGAGCGGTTCGCCGCCGCTGCGCAATGACTTCACGTTGGTCTACGACCGCGCCCGCGACGAAGTGCTCGCGTTCGGTGGCTACTCGCTCGCGGCCTCGGCCCCGCTCGGCGACACCTGGGTGTTCGACGGTGCGGTGTGGACGCAGCGCCAGGTGCCCGGGCCGACCCCGCGCACCGAGTGCACCGCCGCCTACGACGACACCCGCCAGCGCGTGGTGCTGTTCGGGGGCAAGTCGGTGCCGTACTCGGCGTCGGGGTTCAATGACACCTGGGAATGGAATGGCGTGGCCTGGACGCAAGTGGCGACGGCGACGAGCCCGGCCCCGCGCCTGCGCGCGACGATGGCGCACGACCCGGGCCGGCAGCGCATGGTGATGGTCGGTCCGTCGATCGCCACCGGCTTGCCGAACGAGCTGTGGGAATACGATGGCAGCACCTGGAGCCCGGGGCCGCCGCTGCCGACCCAGGTCGGCTTCGATCCGCGCATCGTGCACGACGCGGCGCAGTTCGAGACCCTGCTGCTGGGCGGCTACGACAGCGTCGGTCGGCACGGGCGCGTGTACGCGTGGAACGGGGTCAGCTGGACCCAGCGCGCTGGCTTCGGGTCGCTGCCGTACCACTCGTTCGGCTGCGAGGTCACGGCCGATCCGGCGGGCAGCGGTCTGCTGATGTACGGGGTGAGCAACAGCCTCGGCGGCGTCAGCGACGAGCTGTGGCGGTTCGACGGCCGCGACTGGTCGTTGGTGAGCCCCGGCGGGCCGTCGGCCCGCAGCGACGCTTCGCTGTGGACGATGGCTGCGGGCGTGCATCTGTTCGCCGGCTTCGCCGGGGTCGCGTTCCGCAACGACCTGTGGCGCTGGGACGGCCAGAGCTGGACCCAGCTCTCGACCGCGGTGCAACCGCCGCCGCGCCACCGCGCGAACGTCGCCGTCGATCGCGCCGCGAACGTGGCGCTGCTGTTCGGCGGCCAGGTCAACAACCTGGCGGCCAGCGACACCTGGCGCTTCGACGGCGCGCAATGGCAGCAGATACTCGGTGGGCCGGTGCCACCGCCGCGCTATTGGGCGGCGATGGCGCACGATCCGGTGCGCAACCGCTTCGTGCTGCACGGCGGCCTCGGTGGGTCCGGCACGCAGAACCTCACCGACACCTGGGAGTGGAACGGCACCGCGTGGGCGCAGGTGCTCACGGCGCAGGCGCCACCGCCGGGCGGTCGCATGACGTTCGATCCGGCCACCGCGCGGATCGTCTACTTCGTCGCCAGTGGCGGCCCCGCGCGGCAGTACCAGGTCTGGTCCTACGACGGTGCGGCGTGGACGCTGCGGCCGATGCTCGGCACCGCGGGTTCGGCGAACGTGCTGCGCGCGGAGCTGCCGCGTGGGGTCACGGCCGACGACGGTCGGCTGTATGTCGTCGATCAGACCATCGGCGTGCTGGAGCTGTTGACGACCCCGGCCCGGACGGCGGTGATCGGGCAGCCGTGTGGGCCGATGCCGCTGCAACTCACGGCCGCGAGCCTGCCGCAGCCAGGGGCGTCGGCGTTCGGCCTCGAGGTGCTCGGCGCTCCGGCGAACGGCGCGGTCGCGATCGGGGGCGCCGACGGGCCGGCGTCGCTGCCGTTCTTCGGCTGCACGCTGCTGCTGGCGCCGAACCAGGCCACCGCGTTCCGCACCGCGTCGACGACCGGCTTCGTGCAACTGGCTCTGCCGCTGCCGCCGGTGCCGACGCTGGTCGGCATGTCGTTCTGGTTCCAGGCGGCGGCGCTGGCGCCGACCAGTCCGAACGGCTTCACGCTGAGCGCCGGGTTGCGCATCGACCTCGGTTCGTGATGCGCGGTGCGATCGCGGTGGTCGGGTTGCTGCTGATCGGGCTGTGGATCGCGCTGGCGTGGCCCGAGCCCGCGAACACGCCGCCGCTGGCTGCGCGCGGGTCCGATCACGGCGTGGCGGCGTTGGCGACCGGGCGGTTGGGGGCGATGTCGGCGGAGGACAGCGGAGCAGCGCTGCCGCTCGCGCGCGAGGGGGGCGCCATCGAGCCGCGGTTCTCGCTGCGCGTGCAGGCTGTCGATGCGTTCGGCGCGCCGGTGCCCGAGGCTGCGATCACGCTGCGGCGCGCCGGCGCGGTGGAGCCGTTCGCGGTGCAGATCGCCGACGCGAACGGGCTCTGGTCGGGCCCGGTGCCGGAGGGCCGGATCGTCGTCGCGGCGGCTGCCGAGTGCGTCGGCCGCAGCGTCGCGTTCGAAGTGACGCCGGCGCGCGCGGAGATCGGTACGGTCGTGCTGCTGCTGGGCCGGCCGGTGGTCGTGACGGGGCTCGTCGTCGATGACGGGGGGCGAGGGATCGCCAATGATGTCGTCGAAGTCGCGGATGTCAGCCCCGGCCGCCACCAGTCCGGATACGCAGGGTCGGTGTCGTCGCATCTCGTGCGCACCGACCCCTCGGGGCGCTTCGTCGTCGAGGCGATGAACGGCAGCCGATTGTCGGTTGCGCGGGTGGCAACGGAGGACGAGAGGACGTGGGGCACCGCGGTGGATGGGGCGACGGTCCTGCTGGCGCCGCGCGGTGTGTTTCGAGTCACGGTCCGCGCCCTCACCCTGAACGGCGATCCGGTGCCGGCTGAAATGGACGGTTGTGCGTGGGGGATTCGCAGGCCGGGCATCAAGGACGTGGATCCGGATCTGCCCGAGAACAACCTGCAGACCGACGAGCTGGCTCCGGGTGTGTTCCAGCTGACGATCCCAGGCTCGGTGAGCGTTGTGCGCTGGCTCAGTGCGGCCGGGTTCGCGCCGATGCGCATCCGGTTCGCGGCCATGGCGTGGCCGACCACGACGCAGCGCGTGGAGGCAAGGATGACGCCATTGGTGTCGACTTGGATACGGATCGATCGCCGTGGCCTGCCGTGGCCCCTGGCTGCCGATGGCTCGGGATCAGGTTTCGCGCAGGTGTTCGGGCTTCCGGCGTCGGCGCAGCCAGACGAAGCGATCGCGACTCCCCTGTCTCGCTGGTCGGTCGCGATCGACGACGATGATCCGGTCGAGGTCCAGCTTCCGGCCGGCAGCGAGTGGATCGTCTACGTCGGCGATGGCCCCAAGGTGCGCGTTCGCGCGGGCGATCGGAACGTCGTGGTGCAGCCGGATCATTCTCTGGAGCGGGCGCAGGTCGACCTGAATGTGTTCCGTCAGGATGGTGAACGGGTGGAGCGGCCGAGGTTGCTGTGCCATGATCCGGCACCGCCCTCCATGTTCGATGGTGACTTCCCGTGTCTGGTGGTTGCTGCCGGCCTCGGGCAAGGACGGACAAGAGTCAGTCTGGACAGTGGTCAGGGCACGATCGTCGTCACCGATCCGGCGAGCCGGCAGACCGCCGTGATCGGGATCCGCCGCGACAGCCCGCAGCAGCTGAGCGTGGTGCTGCAGCCGCCGGTCGAGCTCGTCGTGCACGTGCGCTGCGGCTCACGAGCCGCGCGCGGCGTCGAGGTGCGGGTGACCAGCCATGGGGAGCAACGCAGCGAGAAGGTCGACGGCGACGGTCGCGCGGTGTTGCACGTCGCGCCGGGCGCGGCCCGGTTGCAGGTGCGGCGCGGCAGCGAAGTGCTCGTCGAACGCGAGCTGACGCTGTCACCCGGCCGGCTCGAGCTGGAGCTGCCGGTCGCCCTCTGACCCGGCTGTGCGATCGCCGACGCGAGATCCGCGGTGCCGAGTCTCAGGCCCGCGCGATCGCCTTGATCGCGGGCGGTCGACCACCGAGCTGATGCCACAGATCGTCCAGGGAAGCCTTCTCCACGGTGCCGCCTTCCTTCTCGTAGCCCTTGCGCCAACCGCGCACCGCCTCGATGCCGGCGTGATCGAGGCCTTCCAACTGGAACCGCAGCCGGATCTTGCGGCGCGGCGGGATCGCCTGCAGCCGCGTCATCAGGGCGGGCACCGCCAGGAAGCTCAAGTGGCCGCGAATGACCCCGTCCAGGTTGCCGTCGGTGGCCTCCTGCGTGTCGAGCTCGATGTGGCTGACCCGGCGCAGCAGCAGTACCAGCGCGAGGGCGAAGCCGAGGCCGATGCCCCACAGCAGGTTCCAGAACACGACGCCGAGGATGGTGACCAGGTAGACCGGCAGGTCGCCGAACGCGGCGACCTTCTTGATCTCCTTGACCTTGACCAGCTTGACACCGACCTGGATCAGCAGGGCGGCGAGGGCGGCCATGGGCACGTAGCTCAGCAGACCGGCGAACACCAACACGAACACCGCCATCCAGACGCCGTGCAGCGTCGCCGACCACTTGGTCTTCGCCCCTGAAGCGATGTTCGCCGAGCTGCGCACGATGACGCCGGTGATCGGCAAGCCGCCCAGCAAGCCCGACACGGCGTTGCCGATGCCCTGGGCGAACAGTTCCCGATCGAGGTTCGCGCGCGGCCCCGAGTGCAGCTGGTCGGTCGCCACGGCGCACAGCAGCGACTCGGCGCTGGCGACGATCGCCAGGGCGATGCCGGCGACCGCGAAGTCGCTGGCGCTGAAGCCACCGAAGGTCGGCAGGTGGATCGCGTCGAGCAGGCTGCCCTGGATCTCGACGCGGGCGAAGCCGGCTGGCAGCAGCAGGGACAGGCCGGTGCCGACCAGGATGGCGACCAGCGAGCCGGGCAGGAACGGCACCTTCTTCTCGATGCGGGGCCACAGCAACAGCACTGCCAGCGTGGCGGCGCCGATCGCCAAGGCGTACGGGTTCAGATCGGCGATCGATGCCGGCAACGCGCCGAGATTGGCGAACGCGTTGCTGTTCGGCTTGTGGCCGAGGATCGTGTGCAGTTGCCCGAGCGTGATCAGGATGCCGATGCCGGCGAGCATCGCATGCAGCACGGCGGGACTGATCGCCATCGCCGCGCGCGCCAGCCGCAGCGCGCCGCCGAGCATCTGCAGGGCGCCGGCGATCAGCACCACGACGCCGAGCCCGTTCAGTCCGAAGTGCTGCACGTAGCCGAAGACCATCACCGTCAGGCCCGCCGCCGGACCGCTGACCTGCAACGGGGCGCCGCCCAGCAGACCGACGAGGATGCCGCCGACGGTGGCCGCGATCAGACCGGCCTGCGGGGTCGCGCCGGACGCCACGGCGATCCCCAGCGACAAGGGCAGCGCGACCAGGAACACGACGATCGAGGCCGGGATGTCACCGATCAGACCGGCGAACGGACCACGAGCGGGAAGCGATGGAGCAGACATCGAGGGAGCCTGAGAAGGTCGGAGCGCGGTGGTGCCGGGAGGGCAGGCGGCAAGTTCGTATCTTGGGGCCTGGGACGGACCGGGCAACTTCGGGCTCCTCACTTCGGTCGACAATCGGTCAAGGTCCGTTGATGACCAGCGCAGGTATGCCCGCGGGGGGAGCGTTCCGCCCGGCTCGGCTCACTGCCGCGTGCCGGCGAACACCCCGCCGCCCTGGTGCAGCGTCAGCTGCTTCCAGTCGGCCGAGAACACCAGCTTCACCTCGGCATCGAACGCGGCGCGGAACTCGCGTCCGCCCTGGAACTTCATCCCGAACCGCCCCTGCCCCTCGGCCTTGCCCTTCGCGAACAGCTTGCCGTCCGTCGCCGTCACCTCGAGCGCCATGCCGATGTCGTCGAACTGGAACGTGCCGACCGCGGCCGCGCTGACTGCCGCGGGGATCGGCAGGTCCGCTGCCACGGCTTTCTCGATGCCGAGCACCGCGCGCGTGATGTCCTTCGCGAGCTTGTCGGCCGACGCCTGCGAGCTGTTGCTGATCACCGCGATGTGCAGGTCGTCGGGCACCACGTGCAGCAGCTGCGAGTTGAAGCCGTGGATGCCGCCGCCGTGCATGACCAGCGGCCTGCCCACGAGCTCGGCGCGCATCAGCCCGAACCCGTAGCCGGTGTCGCGCTCGTTCGGCAGCACCAGCGGCGTCGTCATCGCCGCGTAGCTCGCCGGCTGCACGACCTTGCCGACCGCCAGCGCCATCGACCAGCGCACCAGATCGCCGCCGGTCGACAGCATCATGCCCGCTGCCCCCGGCTGGCTCATGCCGAGCAGTGCGTCGTTCTTGCGCACGCCGCCCTCGACGTCGTAGCCCTGCGCGCGGCCCGGGATCAGCTCGCGGCTGTCGTCGCAGCGCGTGTGCTCGAGGCCGAGCGGCGCCACCAGCTCGCGGATCACGGTCGCGTAGGGCTTGCCGTGCACCTTCTCGAGCACCATGCCGAGCAGGTAGTAGCCGGTGTTGTTGTAGTGCCAGTCCGTGCCCGGCTCGAAGTCGAACGGCTTGCCTTGGACCAACGCCAGCAGCTCCTGGTGCGAGAGCTCGAGCGGCTGCTTGCTCTCCCATTCCGCGCCGAGGTCGGTGTAGCTCGGGATGCCGCTGCTGTGGTTCAGCAGCTGGCGGATGGTCACCTTCTTGCCCTGCAGCGGGAACTCGGGCACGTACTTGCCGAGCTCGTCGTCGAGCGCCAGCTGTTGCTGTTCGACCAGGAGCATGATCGCGGCGGCGGTGAACTGCTTCGTGATCGAGCCGATCCGGAACCGCGTCGTCGCGGTGGCCGCCGCGCCGTGTTCGGCCTCGGCGAGCCCGTAGCCCTTCGCCAACAGCACCTGGCCACGCTTCGCGATGCCGACCGAGAAGCCGACCGCATCCGGCTGCTGCACGCGCGCGGCGAGCAGGGCCTCGACCTTCGGCAGCCACTCCGGCTGCTGCGCGAGCAGGGCCGCGGCGAACCATGGGAGCAGGAACAACGAGGCGCGAGGCAGCTGCATGGTGTCGAGCGTAGCGAGGCGTCGCGCAATCGCGACCGTCGCCGCGACGCGACGCCGCGGCCAACCTGCCGATGCCAGCGGCGGTGGCGGCGGCGAGGCGGTTCGTTCGGCGCGTCACCGTCGCACCAGCGCGATGGTGGGTGGTGGTGGGGCGGCACGGCATGTTTGGCCGGCCTGCCGCGGTGTTGGCGTTGGCACCGCCGGCTCGTGATTGCGCTGCCGGTCGCGATCCGCTTGGCAAGCGCGGTGCTCTTCTCCGGCACGATGCAAGCCTTCGCCCACAGCAGCCAGCCGACGACGACGACGACCGCCAGCTTCTACCGCGAGACCAAGTGGTGCGGCAGCTGCAGCGCGCAGGTACGCTACATCGCCAGCGTCGACCACAGCTACTGTGTCGACTGCGGCGGCAAGGTCCGCCTGTTCGCCAAGGAGCAGCGCGCCGCCGTCGCCGAGGCCGCGAAGCTGCACCGCTACCAGGCCGTCTGAGCCGAGTTTTCCCCCGCCCCCGGACTTCCCCGAGTCCACGCTCGCCCCGCTGCCCTGCTCCCGACTGTTTCCCGACCGACTGCCCGACCGCTCCCTGATCCCCGACGCCTCGCCGGTCACCTCCCGGCGGGGCGTTGTTGTTTCGTTTCCGCCTGCACCGCGTCGACCAGTTCGGTGAACGATGCGTGCGACCACTGGTCCGACAGGGTGATGTCCTTGCGCCACTGCGCCGGATCACTGCCCGCCGCGATCGCTGCTCGCAGCAGTTCGAGCGCCTCGGTGCGCAGCGCCGCGGCGGCTGCCGCACCACGCCCGTCGTCGTCGGCTCCCGCCATCGCCACCGGGATGGCGCGCGCCAGCAGCGCCGCTGCCAGCACCGGTTCGGTCGGGGCGAGCCGCGGCTCGAGCAGCGTGCGCGCCGCCGCGGCCGCCGCGGCGTGGTCGTTGCGGGCCAGTTGCAGCGAGGCGATGGTCTCACCGATCTTGCGCCGCGCACGTCGATAGGTCGGATTGTCGGGTCGCACCACGAGCGCCTGCTCGGCGGCGTCCAATGCCTGCTGCAGCAGCGGCACCGCACCTTCGGGGTCGCCTCCGAGCCAGGTGCCCGCCGCCAGTCCCTGGCTGGCCTGCGCGAGACCGATCGCGTAGTCGTCGTTGGTCGGCGACTCGCGCAACAGTTGCTGCCACAGCTCCTGGGCCAGCACCGCTTGCTGGCGGCTGTCGGCCAGCCGATCGAGCATGCCGAGCATCGCCGCGTAGTTGCCGCGCGCGTTGGCCAGGTCGGCGCGGCGGCGGCTCGCACGCGGATAGTCGGCGACCAGCGCCTCGGCCGCTGCGACGCCGGCGGCGAGCGCAGCCAGCGCTTCGTCCTTGCGGCCGAGCAGCCGCAGCGGCATCGCGATGCTGACCCGGTTCTGCGCCGCATCGGCGCGGATCTGGGTGTCGGCACTCTTGGCCAGCACCGAGGTCCACACGACCGCCGCCTGCTCGTGCAGCACCACCGCGCGTTCGAGCATGCCCTTGTCGCGCACCTGCATCGCGCGTTGGAACAACCACACGCCGAGCCGGTCCTGGCTGCGGGCGATCAGGTGCTGCAGGTGCGGCGTGAACGAAGGCGGCGCGGCCAGCAGTTCGGCCAGCGACTGCTCGAGCGCGGTGATGCCGGCGGGCAGGTCGCCGCTGTCGACCGCGAGCAGGCTCTGCTCGAGCCGCGCCTCGCCGAGGCCGCGTGCGATCTCGTGTGGTTCCGGCTGGCCGGTCAGCGCTTGCCAGCTGGCCACCGCGGCCGCGGCCGCCGCGGTGGCGCCGGGCAGGTCGCCGAGCAGCCGCCGGGCGGTCACTTGCCGCGTGCGGGCGCGCGCGAGCATCCGTTGCTGGGCCGGGTCGTCGGTGCCGTCGAGGCCGGCGATCGCCGCGGTGACCTGGGTCTGTGCGGCGGCGTAGTCGCCGAGCAGCGCCTGCACCTCGGCCAGGCGCGCGCGCACCATCGCCGTGTCGCGCCGCAGCGCCGGGTCGTCGGGCTGGTCGACGAGGAAGCCTTCGTAGAAGCGAACGGCGGCGCCGAGCAGCTCCTGGCGCACGCCCTCCATGCGCGGCACGTCGCGCAGGCTCTGGTCGCCGACCCGCGTCAGCATGGTGTCGACCGCCTGCTGCAGCTTGGCGAAGTTGGCCTGCGCGCGCGTGCGCGCGAGGTCGAGCGCGCGATTGCTGGTCGCGAGCCGATCGCGTTCGGCCTCGATGCGACCGCGGGCACTGGCTTCCTGCGCGGCCCAGGCGAGCGGGCCGCCGATCGCGATCAGCAGCGCGGCGAGCAGCGTCACGGCGCGGGCCGGGTGCCGCTGCGTCCAACGGCGCAGTCGCAGCCACGGCCCGGCATCGCGAGCCGCGATCGGCCGATGCTGCAGCACCGCGTCGAGGTCCTGGGACAGCGCCGAGGCACTCGCGTAGCGACGCTGGGGCTCGGGCTCCATCGCCGTCGCCAGCACCGTCTCCACTTCCCAGGCGATGCCCGGCAGATGGGTGCGCAGCCGCGGGCGCCGGGCGGCGCCGGCGAGCTGGCGCAGCACCGCCGGGTCGCTGCTCTGGTAGGGCAGCTGCAGCGCCAGCAGTTCCCAGGCGGTGACGCCGAGCGAGTAGACGTCGCCGCGCGCATCGCGGCCGGCCCCGGCGCCGGCGAGCACTTCGGGCGGCATGTAGGCGAGCGAACCGAGCGCCGAGCCGGTCTTGGTCATGCGTTCGCTGCCGTCGCCGCCGGCGAGACCGAAGTCGAGCAGCAGCACGCGGCCGCTGCGGGTCAGCATCACGTTGGACGGTTTCACGTCGCGGTGCAGCACACCGCGGCGGTGCGCGTGTTCGATCGCCTCGGCGACCTCGCGCACGATGCGCAGCACCACGGTGGTCCAGTCGCCTTCGAACAAGGCGGCGATCGATCGCGGTCCGGCGCCGCCATTGCCGGCCTCGCCCTGGTCCTCGGCGGCGGCGAGCAGTGCGTCGAGGTCGGTGCCGCGCAGCGCCGCCGGGTTGCGGCCGGCGAAGCGTTCGATCACGGTCGCCAGCGACACGCCGCGCACCAACTCCATCGCGAAGTACGGCACACCACCGTCGTTGCCGACCGCGAACACCGGCACGATGCCGGGGTGCTGCATGCGCGCGACCAGTTCGACCTCGCGGCGGAAGCGTTCGCGCGCGCCGGGGAACCACAGCTGGTCGGGGCGGATCAGCTTCAACGCGACTTCGCGGCCGAGCGACTCCTGCACGGCGCGGTAGACGACGCCCATGCCGCCGTGGCCGAGCGGCGCCAGGATCCGGAACTCACCGAGCCGTTCGGGCGGGGCCACCGGCGGTTCGGTCGAACGCTCGCCGGCGAGGCCGTGGCGCTGCAGGCGCTCGAGGTGGGCGCGCAGTTTCGGCGCCGCATCGGGGTGCGCGGCCAGCAGCTGCTCGAGGGCGGCGGCACCGCCGCGTTCGAGCCGGTCGAGCGCCTCGATCAGCAGGGCTTCGAAGCCGGGGTCGGTCGGCCGGGGGGACGGCGAAGGCGGTGGGGGCTCGTGCATGGTGGGCGAGGTCGGTGCTCCGGACGCAGGGTAATCGCTGTGGGGTTCGCCGCGTGACGGAAGGGTGGGTTCGATTGCGCGCCGTGCGTCGATCGCGAATGATCGCGCCATGACCGACCCCCGCGTCGAACTGGAGAGCAAGGTCGCGATGCTCGAACACACCGTCGATGCGTTGAGCGGCGAACTCGCGGCGCAGCAGAAGCAGATAGAGCTGCTGGAGGCGCGGCTCGAGGCGCTGATCCAGCAGCACAAGCGGGCCCGCAACGTCGAACCGATCGAGCCGCACGACAGCCGCCCGCCGCACTGGGGCGGCTAGGCGGGGCGGCCAGGCGGGGCGGCGCGACCGTCAGTCCGGCTCGCGCTCGATCTCCGCGCGCGGCACCTCGCAGCCGAGGCACTGGAACACGTGCGCGCGCGGCGGCTGGTCGCGCCGCAGCTTGCGGAACAAGCGATCGGCGTTGCCGCGCGTGAGCCCGGCCTCGGCCTCCAGTTGCGGCACCACCATCGACGCCAGCTCCGGGTGCCGCGCGATCAGCTCGGCGTGCCCGGCCGGCTCGAGGTAGGCCATCGGCTGGTCACAGCACCACGGCCAGTTCACCGGGCTGTCCGAGCACAGCCCGGGCGTGCGTTCCTCCAGTTCGTCGACCAGCGCCAGATCGCCTGCGCCCGCCGACGGATCCGCTTCGTGGAACGTCATGCCGAAGCGCCGCTGCGCGGTGCCGTCGGCGATGCACCACGGGCAGATTTCGCCGTCGAAGTCGTCCTCGACGTAGCAGTTGCCGACGTAGACGTGGTCGCGCGCCTGGTCGCACGCGCTGCACACGATCGACGCCGGTTCGATCGAGCCGCTGCGCAGCGGCTCGGGGTGGAAGCGAAAGGTGGGCAGCGCGGTCATGCGCGGATGCTACGGCACGGCGGGGCCGGATCACGGCCGGCGGCGACTCGCGGCCAGCCAGCCGCGCGGCAGCCCGTCGCGGACCAGCTGTTCCTTCGCCGCCTTCGGAAGCCGCTTGATCCGCGCCTCGAGCCGCAGCGCCGTCGATTGCCCACCGACCGGGGCCGCGAACGCGAGCGCCAGCGGGCCGCGGCCGCGCAGCGCCTTGGCGCCGCGGCCGGCCTGATGCAGAGACAGGCGGGCCTGCACGTCGAGGGCGATGCCGGTGTAGAGCGCACCCTCTGCGGTGCGCACCAGATAGACCGACCAGCGGCGGCGAGCGGCGGCCATGCCCCGCACGGTAGCGGGCTGGCGCGCCGGGTTCACGGCCGCGGTGGGCCGGGCGTCCTGGTCCAGCGTGCCAGCAGCGCCGCGAGCTGGTCCTTGCGCACCGGCTTCGACAGGTAGCCGTCCATGCCGGCCAGCAGGCAGTCCTCGCGATCGCCGGGCATCGCGTTGGCCGTCAGCGCCACGATCGGCGTGCGTTGCGGCGTGCCTTGCTCCAGCGTGCGGATCGCCTTGGTGGCGCCGAACCCGTCCAGCCCCGGCATCTGCAGGTCCATCAGCACCAGGTCGAAGTGCTGCTCGCGGACCTTGGCCAGCGCCTCGTTGCCGTCGCGCGCCTCGTCGACCGCGCAGCCCAGTCGACGCAACTGCTCGACCGCGACGCGGCGGTTGATGTTGGTGTCCTCGGCGACCAGCACGCGCAGTCCGGGGAACGAATCGGGCGTCGCCGGCGCGGCCGTTGCCGCGCGGGTCAGCTGGTGGCCGAGCAGCGCTTCCACCGCCGCCAGCAGCCGCGACGGCCGCAGCGGTTGCCGCAGCACCGCGGTGAGCTCCGGGCGCAGCAGCTCGGCGTCGCCGATGCGGAACCCGGCGGGCGCCAGCACCAGCAACGGCATCGGTTCCGGGTGGTGCCGGCGCAGCATCGCGATGCCCTGGCCGTCGTCGGCCGAGGTCGTTGCCAGCGTCAGCACCGGCGCCGTGCCGTTGGCCTGTGCCAGGACATCCACGGCGAAGCCGCGGCGCTCCAGGTGCGCCTGCACCGTGCGCAACACGGCGCTGTCGGCGGCGAAACCGTCGAGCCGCACGGTGCCGCGCGCGGCGGCCGGCGGCAGCAGGCAGGCGGGCGACTGCAGCAGCGGCAGGTCGAACGCGAACGTCGAGCCGCGGCCCGGGGTGCTGTGCCAGGTGAGCCGGCCGCCCATCAGTTCGACCAGCTGGCGCGCGATCGCGAGCCCGAGGCCGGTGCCGCCGTAGCGCCTGGCCATCGTCGCATCGGCCTGCACGAACGGCTGGAACAGGCGCGCCGCGGCGGCCTCGTCGAAGCCACAGCCGGTGTCCTCGAAGCGCAGCACGCAGCGGTGCGGGTCGTTCGCCGTCGGCAACACGGTCAGGTGCACGGCGCCGTGGTCGGTGAACTTGACCGCGTTCGAGCCGAGGTTCAGCAGCACCTGCCGCAGCCGCAGCGGGTCGCCGAGCACGTGCCGCGGCACACAGGCGCCGAGTTCGAAGTGGAACGCGAGGCCCTTGCGTTCGGCGTGGATGTGCAGCAGCTCGGCGACCGACTCGACCACGTCCCACAGGTCGTACGGCACCGCTTCGAGCTCGACCTTGTCGGCCTCCAGCTTGCAGAAGTCGAGCAGCTGGTTGATCAGCTCGAGGAAGCCCTCGGCCGACTTGGCGATGCTGGCGCCGAACTCGTGCGCGTCGGCGAGGCGGCGCGAGTCGAGCAGCAGCTCGCACAGGCCGATGATGCCGCTGATCGGGGTGCGCAGTTCGTGGCTGATCGTCGCCAGGAAGCGCGACTTCTCGTCGGACGCGGTCTCGGCGACCTGCAGCGCGCTCTCGATCTCGGCGTTCTTCAGCTCCAGCTCGTGCTGACGCTGCTCGCTGAGCTCGAGCAGTTGCATCGCCGCCCGGGCGTTGGCGTCGGCCACACCTTCCGCCTGCCGGCGCAACTGCGCGTTCTCGGCCGCGAGCGCCGAGAGGCGCTCTCGCAGCTGCTGCAGTTCGTCGGGCGGTGGCGTGGTCATGTCAGAAGGTGATGGTCGGCACGCCGGCGGCGAGCTTCGCCATCAACGTGGTCAGTCCCACCAGCTCGATGCCGGTGCGGGTGGCGACGGCGACGGCGCCCTCGGCCTCGGCCTCGCCGCAGCGGTCGATGGCACAGGCCGAGCAGACGGTCACCGCGGCGCCGAGCGATTGCAGCTGGTCGAGGGCGTCGTGGATCGGCGCGGCGCCCTCGATGGGGCGGTCGCGACAGGCCCAGTCGGTGGCCTCGAGGGTCAGGAACACGTCGGTGACGAGTCCGCTGGCGGCGGCCGCCAGCGCGGCGCGCAGCCCGAGCAGGGCCTTCTGCGTCTCGCGTGGCCCGGCGGTGACGACGACCTGGACGCTGCGGGAGGCGGCCATCAGATCACCATCGCCACGGCGGCATCGGCCGCGGTCCCGACGCAGGTGGAAGCGCCGCCGTACTCGACGCCGGGCAGCATCTCGTCGCGGCGGAAGCCCATCAGCTGCATCGACGTCTCGCACACGATCAGCCGCACGCCGAGCGCTTGCGCCGTGGCGATCAGTTCCTCGAGCGAAGCGACCTGGCAGCGGCGCATGCGCCACCGGATCAGGCGCGGGCCGATGCCGAGGAACTGCAGCCGCGACAGCGGCAGCGACGCCGAGCCGCGCGGCAACAACCAGCCGAACATGCGCTCGATCAGCCCCTTGCCGCGCGACGAGGCCGGCTGGCGCAGGGCGGACAGCGACCAGAAGGTGAAGAACATCGACGTGCGCAGGCCGCCGGCGGCGCTCGTGGTGGCCAGCGTGAAGGCCATCAGCAGGCGATCGAGTTCGCCGCTGAACACCAGGTAGGACGCGGCGCGCGGCGTCGTGTCGGCGGCGGCCGTGGCCGGGGCCGCGGACGGGGTCGGGGCGCAGAGGGTGCTCATGCGTGCGCCTTGTGGATGCGCACGCGCTTGAGCTCACCGTCCTGCAGCTGCTCGAGCGGCTGGCCGGACAGCCGCGACCAGGCGTTCGCGTCGGCCAGGAAGGCCGGGTCGGTGGCCTCGACGATCAGGTCGTCGCCGACCGCGAGGTCGCGCAGCGACATCGCCATCCGCACGATCGGCATCGGGCAACGCAGTGCGCGGCAGTCGAGTCGGTGTTCGGCCATTCCGCAGCAGATCGGGTCCGCTGCGGGAGTTCCTTGATGGGGCAGCCTCCGTAGTGGTTGTTCCGCCTCGATCCGAGACGATCGTCGGGCACCGTCGCGAACCTGGTCCGTGCCCGCGCGGGCCGATGCCACCGAGGCCTGGACCGTTGCCGTCGCCGAGCGGCCGCACGACACTGCGTCGATGACACGCCTCGTCTACGACTCCGCCACCGGCGGCAATTGCCCCCGCTGCCGCAAGCAGCTCGGCAAGTGCCGCTGCGCCGCCCAGGTCGCCGCCAACACGCGGCCGGCCGGCGATGGCATCGTCCGGGTGCGGCGGGAAGTGCGCGCCGGCAAGACGTTGACGGTGGTGCTCGGGCTGCCGATGAACGCGGCCGAACTGGTCGCGTTCGCCGCCCGCCTCAAGGCCGGTTGCGGCAGCGGCGGCACCGCCAAGGACGGTGCCATCGAGCTGCAGGGCGATCATCGCGAGCGGGTGGTGGCGCTGCTGCAGCAGGCCGGGCACGAGGTCAAGCTGGCCGGCGGCTGAAGATTGCCCGGCCCGGGGCGGTGCCGCCATGGCCGACCGGGGGGCGGATCTGCATACTCTTTCCCCCTTCATGTTGACCATCACCGGCGTGTCCAAGTCCTACGGCGATCGCGTGTTGTTCGCCGACGCCGCGCTGCAGGTCAATCGCGGCGACCGCATCGGCCTGGTCGGCCCCAACGGCGCCGGCAAGTCGACGCTGTTCGGGCTGATCCTCGGCGAGGAACCGGCCGACGAGGGCCGCATCAACCGCGAACGCGACGCGACGATCGGCTTCCTGCCGCAGGAGAGCGCACCGGTCGGCGACGAGACCGCGGTCGAGATCGCCTGCGCGATCACCAAGGACTTCGTCGGCCTGATGCGCAAGGTGAAGGCCTGGGATGCCGGCCATCCGGTCGAGGCGAGCCACCCCGAGGAGCTGCACGACGACGTGCACGAACGCTTCCACGAGCTCAACGGCTACATGGTCGAGGCGAAGGCCAAGCAGATCCTCGCCGGCCTCGGCTTCCGGCCCGAGCACTTCGACCGGCCGGCCAAGGAGCTCAGCGGTGGTTGGGTGATGCGCGCGCACCTGGCGCGGCTGCTGACCCAGGAGCCCGACCTGCTGATGCTCGACGAGCCGACCAACCACCTCGACCTCGAGTCGCTGCTGTGGTTCCAGCAGTACCTGAAGGGCTATCCGGGTGCGATCCTGGTGATCTCGCACGACCGCGAGTTCCTCAACGAGCTGGTGACCGGCATCGTCGAGATCCGGCAGAAGAAGCTGGTGCGCTTCACCGGCAACTACGACCAGTTCGTGTTCCAGCGCGATGCCGCCGACGCGCAGCAGCTGGCGCAGTTCAAGACCCAGCAGAAGGAGATCGCGCACCTGCAGGCGTTCGTCGACCGCTTCAAGGCCAAGGCCAGCAAGGCGTCGCAGGCGCAGAGCAAGATGAAGCAGATCGAGCGCATCGACCGCATCGAGGCTCCGGTCGGCGACGACAAGAAGGTCGGTTTCCGCTTCCCGCAGCCGATCCGCAGCGGCCAGCGGGTGATCTGGCTGCAGGACCTGCACTTCGCCTACGGCCAGACCTCGGTCTACCGCGGCATCGAGCTCGAGGTCGAGCGCGGCGAGCGCATCGTGCTGGTCGGTCCCAACGGCGCCGGCAAGTCGACGCTGCTGAAGCTGCTGGCCGACAAGCTGCAGCCGCAGCGCGGCACCCGCGGCCTCGGCCACAACGTCTCGGTCGGCTACTACTCGCAGTACCGCGTCGAGATGCTGAAGCCCGAGCGCACGGTGCTGGCCGAGGCACTCGACACCGAGGCGAAGGTCACCGAGCAGGCGGTGCGCACGCTGCTCGGCTCGTTCCTGTTCTCCGGCGACTCGGTGTTCAAGAAGGTCGACGTGCTCAGCGGTGGCGAGAAGAGTCGCCTGGCGCTGGTCAAGCTGCTGCTGTCGCCGCCGAACCTGCTGCTGATGGACGAGCCGACCACGCACCTCGACATGGGCAGCATCGATGCGCTGGTCGATGCGTTGAAGCAGTTCGAGGGCACGCTGGTGTTCATCTCCCACGACGTGCACTTCATCAAGGCGCTCGCCAACAAGGTGCTGCACGTCGCCGGTGGCGTGATCACGCCGTACCTCGGCGACTACCAGTTCTACCTGCACAAGACCAAGGCGGACTCGGCGCGCGCGGCGCTGACCGCGGGTGGCGCGGGTGGCAAGGTCGCCGCGAAGGCTCCGGCCAAGGCGGCGGCGAAGCCGGCCGCCGCGCCGGCCCCGGCCGCCGGCCCGAGCCGCAACGAGCTGCAGAAGCAGCAGAAGAAGCTGCAGCAGGTGGTCGCGGGGCACGAGCGCGAGATCGAGCAGCTCGAGGCAAGGAAGGCGGCGCTGGCGAAGGAACTCGAGGACCCGGCGCTGTGGCGCGACGCGGCGCGCGCCGACCGGGCCCAGCGCGAGTTCGCCACGGTGACCTCGGCGCTGCGCGACCGCACCGCTCAGTGGGAGCGCGACGCGGAGCAGCTGCAGCGGCTGCAGGACCAGGCGCCGGGTCAGGCGTCGAAGTAGCCCTGCGGATGCAGGCCGAGCAAGCGCCGTTCGCGGTCGCTGCGGATCCTCGCCAGCGCCGCCGGCGCTATGCAGTGCAGCTGGTCGGTCGGCAGCACGCGCTGGGCGATGTCGCGACGCGCGTAGTTGACCTGCAGGAACAACCGGCCCCGCGCATCGGCCGCCGGCGGCCATCGCCGGTGCCAGACGTCGGAGACGCGCAGGTCGACGTCGCCGGCCGCTACTTCGTGCAGCACCGCGCCGCGGCCGTCGCACTGCAGGTCGAGGTCCCAGCGCTGCTCGAACGGCGGCACCCGGCCGCTGCGATGACTGCGCGGGATGCAGGCGGTGGGGCCGTCGTCCAGCCCGATGTCCTGCAGCTGGATGTGCGCCGCGATCACGAAGATCGGATACGGGATCGCGTCCGGCCACGGGATGCCGGCCGGCCGCGGCACGTGCGGGCCGCCGTCGACGTGCCACTGCAGCCCGTTCGGCGTCAGCGCGTTGCCCGGCGGGTTGTGCCAGGCGGTCGCCGCGATCACGTGGCAGTCGCCGCCGAGCAGGGGTTCGATCGCGGCCAGGATGAACGGGTGCGCGATCGCGGCCTGGCAGCGTTCGCTGTGGTTGAACATCTGGTAGCGATACATCGCCCCGACCTCGGGGGTGATCGCCGAGTCGCGCATCTCGGGTGGCACCCGTCGGTAGACCGCCAGGATCTCCTCGCGCAGGGCGGCGACCTCGGCCGCCGAGAACACGCCACGCAGGATCGTGTGGCCCAGGTCCTCGAGTTCGGTGGTCGCGCGTGGCGCCGGACCGGACCAGGGATAGTTCAACGAGTCGACGCGTTGCAGCATGCGGATTCCCTGCGCGCATGCTAGCTGCCGCAGGATATCAAGTCACCGCGGGGTCGCAGTGCACCGCGTCGGGCTCGATGTGCACGATCCAGCTCCCACCCGCGACGGCCGGCCGGCGGGCGGTGTGGGCCACCGCGATCGCACGCGCGTAGCGCCGCAGGCGGGCCATGTCGGCGCCGTGATCGCCGCGCTGCAACCAGCTGTCGAATGCGCCCTCGCTGAGCCGGCACTCGATGCGCCGGCCCCGCTCCTCGAAGTGCCAGGCGAAGTGCGGCGCCGCGTCGATCGCTGCCGCCGGGTCGTTTGCGCTCATGAGCGGCCCATCGGCGTTCCGGCGCCGTTCGTGCAGGTGCTGTTCGGCGTAGCTCTGGCGCCAGTGGAGGAGTCGTCGACGGCCGTGGCAACGGCGCCGACCCGTTGGCGGGCCGGCCGGTACTCAGGGCTTTCCCGTGCTGCCACCGCGGCGCCAGCCGATCTGCAGCTCCGCCCACGGCGTGCTGCCGTCCACGGCGCGCGTGAACACGTGGGCGGGCGACTCGCCGAGCACGATCTCGGCGGTCGTGTAGACGCGGCAGCCGGGCAGCAGGTGGCCGCCGATCGTGCGGCCGTCGGCATCGCTGATCGCGAGATGCAGGTGGCAGCCGTGGCGGGACACGGTGCCGCTCAGCGCCACGATCTCGAAGCGTCCGCTGGCCGAGCTGCCGTCGCTCCGGTCGGCGAAGCGCAGCGTGTAGTCGGTCAGGCTGCCGACGCCGGTGGCGATCCAGCCGGCCTCGATGCCGTGCTCGGCGACGAAGCGTTCGATGCCGGCCTTCAGGTCCTGCCCGGGCAGCAGCCGGAACGCGTGCACGATGGGGGGCACCGGCGCGGCGATGGGGGCGGGGCCGGCGCACGCGGGGAGCAGGGCTGGGAGAGCGAACAGGAGCCGTCGCATGGCGGGGTTCTATCCCGCGGCGGGTCGCGTTCGTGGTGGCGCGACCACGGGGTGTCCCCGATCGGTGACAGAACTCGGTCGCAAACAGCCTTTCGGGCCCCGGCCCGGGACTTGTAAAGAAGGGGCTCGCCATGACTTCCCCTCGCCCACGCCGGTTGGTGCAGCCGGTGTTCGTGTTCGCCTGCGCCGCCACCGCCCTCGCGCAGGGCAATCCGTCACCCGCTCCGGCGCCGTCCACGGCCTCCGCCGCAACGGCCCCGAAGCCGGCCGCGGCCGACGAGCCGAAGCCCTGGCGCCTGAACGAAGTGCTCGGCGGGCCGTCGTGGCTGAAGATCAGCGGCGAGCAGCGCACCCGCTACGAGTCGTTGCACGACCAGTTCCGGTTCCGCAACGCCAATGCGACCCCGCCGGGGCGCGGCTTCGGCGCCGACGAGGACGTGCTGGCGCTGCGCACCTCGGTGTTGCTGCAGGGCAAGGGCGACCAGTTCGGCGGCGCGTTCGAGTTCCTCGATGCGCGGCAGTACGGCATCGACGACACCGGCTTCGCCGACGCGACGATGGTCAACACCGCCGACGTGCTGCAGCTCTACCTCGACGTCGAGCTCGGCGAACTCGGCGCCGGCAAGCACAAGCTGCGGGTCGGTCGCGAAGCGGTCGATCTCGGCAATCGCCGGTTGATGGCGCGCAACGCGTACCGCAACACCATCAACGCGTTCACCGGCGCGAGCTGGTTGTGGGCCGATCCGACCCATTCGTTCCGCGCCTTCTGGACGCTGCCGGTCGATCGCCGGCCCGGCGACTTCGCCAGCGTGCAGGACAACGAGTGGGAGCTCGACGACCAGGACCGCGACCTGCAGTTCTTCGGCGCCTACTACGACCACAAGCTCGACGACCGCACCAACCTCGAGTTCTACGTGTTCGGACTCGACGAGAGCGGCGCCACGACGCGCCGCCGCGAGCTCTACACCCCGGGCCTGCGGCTGAACCGGGCGCGCAAGAAGGGGGAGTTCCAGTACGAGCTCGAGCTGACCGGGCAGTTCGGCGAGTCGAAGGCGAACACCACCGCGAGCTCGCCGGGGCTCGACCACCTCGCCGGCTTCGCGACCATCGCCGGTGGCTACACGTTCGACGCGACCTGGACCCCGCAGGTCATCGCGTCGTGGTCGTGGGCCAGCGGCGACCAGGATCCGAACGACCGCGACAACGAGCGCTTCGACACGCTGTTCGGCGCCCGCCGGTTCGAGTACGGGCCGACCGGGATCTGGGGCGCCGTCGCGCGCGCCAACCTGAACTCGCCGGAGCTGCGCCTGAACCTGCAGCCGAGCAAGACCGTCGATCTGATGTTCGCGGTGCGCGGCGTGTGGCTGGCTTCCGAACGCGATGCGTGGACGGCGTCGGGCCTGCGCGACCGCTCCGGCAGCTCGGGCACCGACGTCGGCACGCAGTACGAGGCCCGGCTGCGCTGGGACGTCCTGCCGAAGAGCTTCAACCTCGAGCTCGGCGGGGCCTACCTGGCCGAGGGCAGCTTCCAGGACCGGGCCTCCGCCAACCAGGGCCGCGATGCTGCCTATGGCTACGTGCAGTGCACGTGGACGTTCTGATCGCTGCGGCTCGATCGCGTCACGCGGCCGCGTAGGATGCGGGCCCTGGGAAGCTTCTTCGCCGTGCGGTGCCTGCCAACCTCCCTCTCCGATCGTCCGTGACCCCTCCGCACTCCCGCTGGCGTACGCTGCTGGTGAACGCCGGCAAGACGCGCGCCCGGGTCGCCATCACCGCCTTCTCGGTGGTGACGTCGGTGCTGCTCGTGGCAGGGTTCCTCGTGGTTTGCGAGGTGCCGGCCGAGGACTGGCTGCTCTACATGCTGCCGGCCGTCGTGGTGCCGTTGGTGGTTGCGCCGATGGCCAGCTATCTGGTGCTCGAACTCACGTTCGAGTTGGAGGCCGCGCACGCCCTGGCGTCCCAGCAGGAAGCGCAGCTGCGCGCCCTGTTCGAGCACGCGCCCATCGGCATCGCCCGGCTGGATCACCGTGGGCAGGTGCGAACCGCCAACGCGCGCCTGCGCGCCATCCTGGGCATCGGCGAGCCCGGAGCGATCCCGGACTGGTCGGCCCTGTTCGTGGATCCCCTGGCGCGCGAGACGTTTTTGTGCGCACTCGCCACCGCGCGACCCCTGGAGGCGGCTCGGTGGCAGTGGGCGGACGGGGCCGGGGCGGAACGGACCGTGCGCACCGCGCTGGTGCCGATGCCCGCGAGCCGTGAGACCGCGAACCTGGACCGGCCGGACAGTGTGCTGCTCGCGGAGGACATCACGGAGCGCGAGGCGGTGGCAGCACAGCTGCTGCGCGCGCAGAAGCTCGACCTGGTGGGGCGGTTGGCCGGTGGCCTGGCACATGACTTCAACAACCTGCTCACCGTGGTGCGCGCCAACGTCGCCACGCTGGGCGGCACGGCGGTGGCGCCGGAGCTGGCCGCGATCGACGATGCCGCCGTCCGTGGTGCGCGCCTGACGCGCCGCCTGCTGTCGATCAGCCGGCACGACCTGCTCACCGTGTCGCCACATGCGCTGGCCCCGCTGCTGCAGGACTCGGTGGAGCTGATGCGGCGAGTGCTCCCGGCCCGCATTCGCGTGGTGGCGCCCGTCATGGTGCCGGAGGTGACCCTCGAGCTCGATCCGGATGCGGTGCAGCAGGCGCTGCTGAATCTCGCCGTGAACGCACGCGATGCCATCGCGGCCGAGGGCGTGATCCAGGTGGAAGTGCGCGTCGCCGCAGCCGAGGCACCGTCGATGCTCGTGCTCGCCGTCGTCGATGACGGCATCGGCATGTCGGCGGCGGTGCTCGCCCGGGCCGCCGAGCCGTTCTTCACCACCAAGTCTGCCGACACCGGTTCCGGGCTCGGGCTGGCCATGGTGCATGCCACGATGCGTCGGCATGGCGGGCGCCTCGTGCTCCACAGCACAGAGGGGGCAGGCACCCGGGCCGAACTGTGGTTCCCGATCGCCAGTTCCGGAGCGACGGCGCTGCCTCCCGACGCGCCTCCCGCCACGGCGGTCGATGCGCCTCGGGATGCGACCGAGCCACGGGCCCACCTGCTGCTCGTGGAGGACGAGCACTCCGTGCGTATCGCCACCGAGCGTGCACTGCGACGCCTGGCCTACGCCGTCACCGGCGCTCCGGACATGAGCTGTGCGCTGCGGCACCTGCGATCCGGTGCGACCGTCGATCTCGTGGTCACCGACGTGATGATGCCGGGGGGCACTGGTCTGGAACTGCTGCAGATCATGCGCGCGGAGGGGCGCAGCACGCCGGTGCTGCTGGTCTCCGGGTATGCCGTGGACAACCTCGCCACCGTGCTGGCCCAGGATCCACGCACAGCGTTGCTCACCAAACCCTGGACCCTCGACCGCCTCGCCGGGCAGGTGCACGCCATGCTGGCGAGCGCTGCGGAGCCGAACGCGTGATCGGTGCACTTCGGCGTCGGGACTTGCTTCTCCGACCGGGTCTCGTAACCAAGCGCCACCGATGACCGCCCGCCCCGCCCGCGTCCTGCTCGCCGACCCCGCGGATCCCGCGGCGTTCGCGGCGGCGATCGCGGCGGCGGCCGAGATCCTGCGGCGCGGCGGCCTGGTCGCGTTCCCGACCGAAACCGTCTACGGCCTCGGCGCCCATGCGCTCGATCCGGAGGCCGTGGCGCGCATCTACGCGGCGAAGGGGCGGCCGTCGTTCAATCCGCTGATCGTGCACCTCGCCGATGCGGACCAGTTGTCGCGGCTCGCGCGCACGGTGTCGCCGCTGGCGCAGCGGTTGGCGGCGGCGTTCTGGCCGGGGCCGCTGACGCTGGTGCTGCCGCGCCAGCCGGTCGTGCCCGATGCGGTGACCGCCGGCCTCGACACGGTCGGGGTGCGGGTGCCGGCGCACCCGGTGGCGCGCGCCCTGATTGCCGCGGCCGGCCTGCCGATCGCCGCGCCGAGTGCGAACGCCTACACGCGGGTGTCGCCGACCACCGCCGCGCACGTGCTGGCGCAGCTCGGCGACCGCGTCGAACTGGTGCTCGACGGTGGCCCGGCGGCCGTCGGCATCGAGTCGACGGTGGTCGACGTCAGCGGCGAGCGGCCGGTGCTGCTGCGGCCGGGTGGCATCGCCGCCGAGCGCATCGAGGCGCTGGTCGGGCCGTTGCTCCGCGCGGCCGCGGTGGCCGGGGACGCGCCGCGGCCGGCCCCCGGCATGGTCGACCGGCACTACGCACCGCGGGCGCGGTTGCAGCCGTTCGCGGCCGGCGAACGGCCGGCGGTCTGGCAGCAGCTCGCCGAACTGGCGGCGGCCGGCCGCAGGGTCGGGCTGCTGGCGTTCGCGACCGAAGGGGCGCGCGCAACCGAGATCCGGTGCATGCCGGGGGATGCCGCCGGCTACGCGCGCGAGCTGTATGCGGCGCTGCACGCGCTCGACAGCGCCGGTTGCGAGCTGGCCTACGTCGAGCAGCTGCCGGTCGAGCGGGCCTGGGAAGCGGTCGCCGATCGGCTGCGCCGGGCCGGCCTGCCGGGTTCTTGACCTGGCCTACACGGTCCTTTCCGCGAGCCTTAACGAGATCTTGATGAAGGCGGCTTCACTGCGCCTTCACGCAAACGCGGCGTTCTTCTCGCCTGGTTTGCGGAAGCCTCTCGAAGCCCCTCGAAGCCCTCGTATCCCCCGGAGACTCCGTGTCGACGACCGCCTTCCGCCTTGGTTCTGCCTTCACGATCGGTGCCGCCGTGCTGGCGCAGGCCCCCGCACTCCCGGCGCAGGATCCGCGTCCGAGCACTTCGCCCGGCAGCATCGAGGACCGTCTGCGTGCCCTCGAGGAACAGGTCCGGATCGCCGATGTCGAGCGCGAGGCGCTGCGCCAGGAGATCGCCAAGAAGGCGGGCTCCGACAAGGCCGCGAAGTGGAGCGACAAGCTGTCGATCCGCGGCTACGGGCAGGTGCGCTACACGACGCTGTTCGACGAGGACAACACGCCCAACCTCAACGTGCCGAACGACCGCAGCGTCAACGAGGCCGAGACGCTGATGCTGCGCCGGGGCCGCGTGATCCTCAGCGGCGACGTCACCGACCACCTGTTCGTCTACGCGCAGATGGACTTCGCCGGTTCGAACGGCGCGCCGGACCAGACCGTGCAGATGCGCGACTTCTATGCCGACATCGCCTTCGATGCCGACAAGGAGTTCCGGCTGCGGCCGGGTGTGTCGAAGGTGCCGTTCGGTTGGGTCAACATGCAGTCGAGCCAGAACCGCGGTCCGATCGAGCGCCCCGACGCGCTGAACTCCGCGGTCGAAGGCGAACGTGACTTCGGGGCGTTCTTCTACTGGGCGCCGAAGGCGACCCGCGAGCTGCTGCGCGACCTCGTGCGTTCGGGCCGCAAGGGCTCGGGCGACTACGGCGTGATCGGCTTCGGGCCCTACTCGGGCCAGGGCCTCAATCGTTCCGACGCCAACGGTGACGTGCACTGGGTGGCGCGCGCCTCGTATCCGTTCGCGCTCGAGAGCGGCCAGGTCGTCGAACTCGGCGTGCAGGGCTACACCGGCGACTTCGTCACCTCGACGCAGGCCATCGGTGGCATCACGCCGGTCAGTGATCCCGACGGCGTGCGCGACGAACGCTACGGCGTCACCGCGGTCTGGTACCCGCAGCCGTTCGGGCTCGAGGCCGAGTGGGTCTGGGGCAGTGGGCCGACCCTCGCCACCGACGGCACGCGCATCACCAGCGAGTACCTGCAGGGTGGCTACGTGCAGGCTAGCCTGCTGCAGAAGGGGGAGTCCGGCACGTGGTTCCCGTTCGTGCGGTGGAACTACTTCGACGGCTCGCGCAAGTTCGCCCGCAATGCGCCGCGCAACGAGGTCAACGAGATCGACCTCGGCTTCGAGTTCTCGCCGTGGCCGGAGGTCGAGTTCACGATGATGTACACGCACACCTTCTGGCGCACGGACACCAGTGCGGCACCGTTCGGGGAAGCGCGTGACGACGACCGCATCGGCTTCCAGGTGCAGTTCAACTTCTGAGCCGGCTCGCGGTCAGCGGCGGCCGCCGCGCGAACGCTGGCCGCCACCACCGCCACCACCACCGCTGCGCTGACCGCCGCCACCGCCACCGCTGCGCTGCGGGCGCTGCCCGGGCCGGCGCTGCTGCTGTTGCGGCTGGCGCTGCGGCGGACGCTGCGGTTGCTGCTGCGGCGCGCGCCGCGGCTGCTGGTGGGCCGGCGGCTCCTCGTACTGGCGATCCATCGGCCCCGGTTGGTTGCGCCGCTGCTCCGGATCGACCGCGTTCGGCATCGCCGGCCGGCCGCTCGGTCCCTTGCGGTTGCGCTCGTGGCGCGGCAGCTGCGGCTGCGGCGGCCGGTTCTGGCGGCGCGGATCCGGCGCGTACGGGCCCGGCTTGGAGCGCGGGTCGGGCCGCAGCCGGTTCTGCTTCGCCGACCGCTCCGCGGTCGCCGGCGCTTCCGATTCGTCGTCGATCGCGGCGCCGAACGCGTCCTGCTGCTGCGCCTGCGGCGGCTCCGGCTGCTGCCACGGATTCGCGGCCGCCGTCGGCCTCGCCGCGGCCGGTTGCGCCACCGGTGCGGGCCGGTGCGCGGCGGCCTGGGCGCGATCCTTGATCTCGTTGCCGGCGACCGGGATGCGCTTGCGGATCAGCTTCTCGATGTCGCGCAGGAACTCGCGTTCCTCGCCGTCGCAGAACGAGATCGCGATGCCGTCGCGGCCGGCGCGCGCGGTGCGGCCGATGCGGTGCACGTAGCTCTCCGGGATGTTCGGCAGCTCGAAGTTGATGACGTGCGAGATCTCCGGCACGTCGATGCCGCGCGCGGCGATGTCGGTGGCGACCAGCACCGCGGCGGTGCCGTCGCGGAACTGGTCGAGCGCGCGCTCGCGCGCGTTCTGCGACTTGTTGCCGTGGATCGCGTGCGACTCGATGTTGGCCTTGCGCAGCTCCTTGACCACGCGGTCGGCGCCGTGCTTGGTGCGGGTGAACACCAGCGTGCGCTCGAACTGCGGGTCGGACAGCAAACGCACCAGCAGGTCGCGCTTGCCGGCCTTCGGCACCATGTAGACGCTCTGCTCGACGCGGTCGGCGGTGGCCGCCGGTGGCGTCACCTCGACCCGCACCGGATTGCGCAGGTACTTGCCGGCCAGCGCGGTGATGTCGTTCGGCATCGTCGCCGAGAACAGCAGCGACTGGCGATCGCCCGGCAGCGTCGCCAGGATCCGGCGCACGTCGGGCAGGAAGCCCATGTCGAGCATGCGGTCGGCTTCGTCGAGCACCAGCATCTCGACCTCGGCCAGGTTGCAGTGGCGTTGCTGGATCAGGTCGAGCAGGCGGCCCGGCGTGGCGACCAGGATGTCGACGCCGCGCTGCAGCGCGTGTACCTGGGGCGTCTGGCCGACGCCGCCGAACACGATCGCCGTGCGCAGCCGCAGGTTCTTGCCGTAGGCATCGCACGAGTCGGCGATCTGGGTCGCCAGTTCGCGCGTCGGTGCCAGCACCAGCGCGCGCGGCATCTTCGGCTGCGGCCGGCGGTTCGCGGCGTGCAGCAGTTGCAGCATCGGCAGCGCGAACGCGGCGGTCTTGCCGGTGCCGGTCTGGGCGATGCCCAGCAGATCCCGACCTTCCAGCAGGTGGGGGATGGCGCGGGCCTGGATCGGGGTCGGGACGGTGTAGTTGCGGGCCGCGAGGGCGCGCAGCAGGGGCTCGGACAGTCCGAGCGAGGGGAAATCTTGGGCAGTCATTGGCAATCAGGACCTCGCCTCGGCGTCGGGCCGCTCCTGCGGTGGGCGCCGCGATGATCGAGTCAGGCGGGTCGTGCCCCTTCGGGGTGCACCAGATTGGTCGGTCCAACGGGACCGGACCGGGGCACGGGGCGTACTAAGGCGAACAGGATAGCAGGCCAGCCACGGGCCGGGAACGGGGTTCCCCGGCATTCCCGCGGCGACCGTGCTCGGTGGCGTCGATCGGCCGGTCGCAACGGCCGCGCCCGGCCGCGTGCGCGACGGTGGCGCCGACCGCCTCGCCGCCGCCATGATGCGGCGATGCCCGAGGTCCGCGATCGGCTGCCCCTGCTGCTGCTCGGCGTGTTGTTCCTCGGCTACGCGTGCAGCTACTTCCATCGCGCCGACCTCGCCGCGCTGGCGCCGCTGTGGCCGCACGAGCCCGGCCGCACCGCGCTGGCCGCGGCGCTGCCGGACCTCGCGTCGCTCGGCCTGCTGGTCTACGCGCTCGGCAAGTTCGCGGGTGGCGTGCTCGCCGAACGGTTCGGCGGTCGCCGGCTGTTCGTGCTGGCGCTGGCGACCGCGGCGCTCGCCGAGCTGCTGGCGGCTGCGTGCACTGCGCCGGTGCCGTTCGCGTTGTGCCGGGTGCTCGGCATGGCGGCCCTGGCGTTGGCGTGGCCATCGCTCGGCCACGTGGTCGCGAGCGCCTCGCCGCGGCACCGGTTGGCGACCACCATGGCGTTCTTGTCGCAGAGCTATCTGCTCGGCGACGCGGCGGTGCGGGCGGTGCTGGCGGCGGTGGTCGCGCGCGGCGGCGACAGTGTCGATGTGCTGCGCACGTCGTGTGCCGGGCTCGCGGCGGGGGCTTTGCTGAGCGGGGGCATGTTCCGGTGGCTGGGGCGCCGCGTCGTGGCGGCGACGGGCGGACCGGCTCCGGCGCCATCACCGGCCGAGGCCGCGCCGCGTTGCTCGCCGTGGCGGCCGATGCTGTGGCTGGCGGGGATGAACATGGCGCTGGCGCTGGTGCGCGAGTCGCTGTCGTTCTGGTCGCCGCTGCTGCTGGTCGAGTCGTGCCGCTACGCTCCGGAAGCGGCGCTGCGCGCCAGCGCGCTGCTGCCGATCGTCAGCGGGCTCGGGGTGGTGCTGGCCGGGCCGTTCGCGGATCGGTCGCCGCGGGCGCTGGCGGTGGTGCTGGTGCTGCCGGGCTTGCTCGGCGCCGCCGGCCTCGCCTGGCTGTCGGCGCCGGCGGCGGCGGGCCCGGCCGTGGTGGTGGTGCTGGCGCTGGTCAGTGGGGCGCTGGCGATGCCGACGTCGCTGGCGAGTGGGGTGCTGCCGCTGCGCGCGGCGGGGCGCGGTGGGGCGCGCTGGCTCGGTCTCGTCGACGGCTGCGGCACGCTCGGCGCGGTGTTGGCCGGCAGCGGTATCGGGCGGGTGCGCGCGACGTTCTCGATGTCGATCGCGTTCTCGGTGCTGGGTGCGGTGGCGCTGCTGTCGGCGTTGTTGGCGGCGGGTTATGTGCGCCGTGCCGCGGTCACAGGGCCAAGCGCAAGTGACCAGAGCGATCCGTGACTACGCCGGCGCTGCGGGGCGCAAAGGTCGCACCTGGCGAGCCCGTCCGTTGCCATGTTGCCGATGGGGTTGACGCGTGGTTGCTGCCGGTTTCCCATGCATCGACTACGGCTATTGGCCCGGTTGGAACGGAGATTCGCATGCGCGGCGCCACTCGTCTCTCTCTCTCTCTGCCGCTCGCGCTCGGAGCGTTGAGCACGCATAGCCCCGGGCAATCGCCGGTGCCGCCCGTGAATCCGCAACGGCAGGTCCACCCGACCATTGCGCCGTTGGCGTTGCCGCCCGGGATTGCGGCGACACGGGCGTCGCCCTACGTGGCGATCCGCGACGGCATCTGGAACACACTTCGTTGGTGCGGTAGGGCATTACAACTCGCTCGTTGTCGCAGATCTCGGTGGTGGCGAAGCAGTGTACGCGGCTGGTTCGCCTGGACTCAGGAGGATTACTCCATGAAATCGTTAAACCTTTCCAGATGGATGCCAATCACCGCCGATCGTTGTGTGTGGATCGGATTGTTCTTGCTTCTGTGTTTGGCTCAGCTTCGCGGACAGACTGTGTGGCGGGTCAATGTGTCGGGAGGGCCCTCAGTAGATTTCACCGACCTCCCTCCCGCGGTTGCCGCTGCTCAGGACGGGGACACTATTCTTTGTTGGATCTCTGCCGGACAGAGCCCTCAGGGCTGGACGGGTTACACGGCGCCGACAATCGATAAGGCAATTCGTCTGATCGGATTCACTACCGAGAGTCCCTCCGTAGGCACGTCGAAAGTCCTGCTGGATGGTGTGTTGAGGATTCGCAACATCCCACAGGGGAAGGACTGTGTTGTCGCGAATGTGAAATGGGTTACGTATCTTGGGTCGGCGACAAATGGGTGTGTGGTCGAGGATTGCGCTGGCAGTGTCGTTCTCGATGGCATTGAGTTTTTTAATCCTGGATACAGCAATCAGTTGCTCCGGATCGAGCGGTCTGCAAGTGTCCATATTGGAGGCGGATATTGCACATTCGCGGGATTTGGTTTGGTTGTCGTCGATTCAATGGTTGCCATTCAGCGCTCGAGCTTGTTTGTTAGCACTGCGACCGTCATCTTCCCCACGGGCGTACCTCCGGCCACGACGACGTTCCCGATGCTCAGCCTGCTGCGCTCCAGCGCGACCTTGTCGAACTGCACCCTCGAAGGTCATCCAGCGGGCACCGGCCCCTATGTCTTCGGCCCTGGTAGACCCGCTGTCCTGCTGGATCAATCGACCTTGCGCATCGGCCCCTACACGAACCTCTCGTCGAACCAAAGCAGTCCACCAGGCTACGGCGCCCTGAACCCGCCGCAGTGCCTGGTCCGTCGCGATCCGCGCGCGGTGGTCGTGACCACCTGGGGCAACCCTGGGTTACCTGTGTTCTGGGAACCGATCCACTCCACGACCACGAGTTTCAGCGTCGTCGCCGACGAACCGTACACCGTCTGGGTCGACGGCCCCAGCTCCGGCTTCGCGCTGCTCGGCTTCGACCAGCTGCTCCCGGCGCCCGCGGCGACCCCGTTCGGCGAACTCTGGCTCGACCCGTTCCGCTTCACCCCGGTCGCCATCCTGCCGCTCGCCGCGACCGCCGGTGAGGGCACCTGGAGCGACCTCTGCCCGGCGACCGCCCCGGTCGACGTGCCGTTCGTGTTCCAGTCGCTGACGCTGGCCCCGAACGGCACGCTCGGCATCACGCTGCCGTCGCCGTTCACGGTCGGGTGGGAGTACTTCCGGATCCCGTGAGGGATGGACCCTTGATGACCGTTGGTCTCGACAACTTGCTGAATGTCTGCGATTCAAGCGATGGCGAAGCAATCTGCATCGCTGGTTCCCTTGGACTCAGAAGGAGCACGCCATGATTTGCATCGCCGCGGCAAGACAGCGCATCGCACCGTTGCGCTCGCTCGTCGTCTTCGTGGCTTGCCTCGCGTGGGCCACGGGCTTGCTGTGGGGTCAGACCGTCTGGTATGTTGACTTTGCAGGTGGACCTTTGGTTCACTTCACCGATCTGCCACCGGCTGTGGCAGCGGCGCAGCCGGGGGACACCATCCTATGTTACACGACGGGTTCGGCGTCGGCGCCGCCTGGATGGATGGGGTATACCGCACCGACCATCGACAAGCCGATCAAGCTGATAGGGTTCGACACTTGGATCGGTCCGCCGGTTCCGGGGGCGACCACCCGAGTTGGAATCGATGGTGTCATTCGGGTCACTGGGATCGCCGCGGGACAGACGTGCGTCATCGCGAACGTGCTCAGCAGCGTCCGAATCCTGGGCGGCAGCGCCCCGCAAGGATATGAGGTGCTTGATTGCGCCGGCACCGTGGTCCTGGATGGCATCTACTTCACCAACTTCGGGTATGCCAATCAGGTGTTCCGCATCGAGAGGTCGGCCAGGGTTCTCATCCAAGGAGGGTGGGGCTACCTTGCCGGTCGGGGCATCGAGGTCGTTGACTCGCGTGTCGACATCCAGCGCTCGGTGTTTGAAGTGGTCCCAGGCCCAGTCGTCGTCTTCCCACCTCCTCTGGGGGCACCTCCGGCCACGACGACGTTCCCGATGCTGAGCCTGCTGCGCTCCAGCGCGACCTTGTCGAACTGCACCCTCGAAGGCCATCCGGCGGGCACCGGCCCCTATGTCTTCGGCCCTGGCCGACCCGCTGTTCTGCTGGATCAATCGACCTTGCGCATCGGCCCCTACACGAACCTCTCGCCGAACCAAAGCAGTCCACCAGGCTACGGTGCCCTGAACCCGCCGCAGTGCCTGGTCCGTCGCGATCCGCGCGCGGTGGTCGTGACCACCTGGGGCAACCCTGGGTTACCCGTGTTCTGGGAACCGATCCATTCGACGACCACGAGCTTCAGCGTCGTCGCCGACGAGCCGTACACCGTCCGGGTCGACGGCCCCGGCTCGGGCTTCGCCCTCCTCGGCTTCGACCAGCTGCTCCCGGCGCCCGCGCCGACCCCGTTCGGCGAACTCTGGCTCGACCCGTTCCGCTTCACCCCGGTCGCCATCCTGCCGCTCGCCGCGACCACCGGCGAAGGCACCTGGAACGACCTGTGCCCGGCGGCCGCCCCGATCGACGTGCCGTTCGTGTTCCAGTCGCTGACGCTGGCCCCGAACGGCACGCTGGGCATCACGCTGCCGTCGCCGTTCACGGTCGGATGGGAGTACTTCCGGATCCCGTGACCGGCCAGCGCAAGAGGCCATCGCGATCGGTGACCACGCCGGCGATCGGGTCGTCGAGATCGAGACAGCGCGCGAGGTTGCTGCCACCCGCGCGGCCGCGCGGCGGCGGCCAGCTCGGGAACGGCTCGCGCTCGCTGCCGTCCGGCCCGCGCATGTGCGAGCGGTCGCTGGCGAACTCGGCCAGGAACTCGGCCCGCGGCACGATCCGGAAGCGCGGCTGCAGCTCCGCCGCGCTCGAACGCCGGAACGCGCGCTCGAGCCAGGCCTCGAGCCGATGCGCACAGCGATCGCGATCGTCGAGATCGACGATCAGTCGTTCGTGCGGCAGCAGCGCCACCACGTGATAGTCCCAGACGATCGGATCGCGCGCGGCGGCGCGCTGGCCCCACATCGCCACCGTGCGCTTTGCATTGGTGACGAACACCGCCGCGGCCGAGGCCGGCAGCGCCGTGCCGGCCAGCAGCTGCCAGACGTTCTCCTCGCAGAAGAACGGCTGGTAGAGCTGCCGCGCGCGCCAATCCGCGGTGAACGACTCCGGGCCGAGCGGTGGGTTCGCCATCGTCACTCCCGCACCGTCGCCAGCAGCGACGACCGCGCCTGCTGCAGCTGGTCGACGGTGAACGGCGGCAGCAGGTAGTTCTGGCGCGAGTTCCCGCTGCCGCGGCGGCTGTGTTCGACCTCGATCGAGCGTGCGGACGCCAGTGGGTCGGCATACTGGGGCATGTCTGGCGATGGGCGAGAGTGGCGGCGGCGGAGTTCAGAAAGGGCCGGGGGCGAAGAGTCGCCGATGGAGGGGCTGGCCACCAGGCACCTTGCCGTTGGCGCGCTCTGGCTTCCCGTATGGCCCGCTCAAAGGATGCTCAATCTCGTGACTGACGACAAGTACGGCTGTCCCTGGGGCGGCAATACAAGCGACTGCAGTGCCCATTGCGTACCGCGCAGCGTCGGCAGGTTGGGGATGAGGAACGACGAACGCACCCGCAGCTCGCCCGGCGGTGGACTGATCAATCCGAACGGCACGGCAGTCGCGGGATCGAGCCAGAGTTCCCCGAACGGCGGCAGCTGGGTCGGCGCCTGGGCCGCACCCGACAACGCCAGCAGCGCGATGCTGCCCTCGCCGATCACGGTCTGGCCTCGGAACGGGCTGCCCGGCGCATTGCCCAAGGCACTCATCGGAAAGGTCGCGCCAGTGCGAGTCGTCGGGACGCCGCGGAAGCCGAAGATGCGAGTGGCCGTGCGGACGAAGCCACCGCCGTCGAGAGTTTGGGGAGACACGAGCAGCTCGGCAACATCCAGCGACTCGAGGTGCGCCGACGCCGCGCCAAAGCCGACGGCGCGGTTCTGCGACGCCGCGATGAAGCCACTGTGGTTGTGCGCCACGGTGGCGTCGGCGATCGAGGCGCTCAGCCAACGATCGGTCGCTGCATCGAACGCGTGCACGGCCGTCGGGCTGCTCGCCGCGAAGCCGTTCCATCGACTGATTCCGGCGCCAACCAGCGGCACGAAGGCGCCGGTTCGGCCGGAGAAAGCGGTGATGCCGTTGCTGGTGCTCAACAGCACGGAGGCATCCCCAGCGCGAATCGTCCCCGATTCCGGCAAGGCGGACGCTGGCAGGGACACCCACTGGCTCAGTGGTGCGCTGTAGACCGAGACAACACCTGTCGAGGCATCGACTGCCGCGCCGACCAGGACGCCGTGGTACGCACTGCCCGCAGGCCACGGCCCCTGGTTGCAGGCCACGTAGTCAACCGATCCGTCGAGGCCGTTGAACGCGAACGACTGGGTGCCGAACGCAAAGACACGGACTCCCTGCGGTCTGAAGCCCAGGTAGTGTTCAACCGTGGTCGCGCCCGGTGGCAGCGTCACGTAGCTCTGGCCGTTGATGCCGAGGGCAATGTAACTCAGCGTCTGGGAGGCGTAGCCGAGCGACAACAAGCCGCGCGAAAAGAGGAAGTACGGCGGAATCGACTCGGTCAGGGTGTCGGTCGCACCCGAGTATGTGATGTTGAACCCCGTGAAGAGATCGCCACCGCCAGGGGCGCTGTTGCCGTCCACGGTGAGGACATTGGGGGTCCGGATGTTCCAGCCCGGCTGCGAGTTCGTGAAGGTCGCGGCAACGCTCTGTCCGGGGCCATGCATCAGGATGAAGCCCGCGTTCTGCGAGAACCCGGAGCGCACCACCGTCACCCCCGAACGCGGCGGCAGCGAGTACCATGCGTCAGCAAACGTGTCGTAGAGTTCGCAACCAGCGAATCCAGGCGACAGCGGGGTCGGATTCGGGCCGGTGAACACGAGCAACTGCTCATCCGCACCGAACGCCTCCACCGTCCAGTTCGCCGGCAGCGTTCGAGAACGCCAGCTACCGATGGCCGCTGCGAAGTAGTGCACGGTGTTGCCGACCCGCAGGAAGGCAAAGCGCGAAGTGCTGAGTGGGCTGAGCGGCACCGAGGTGCCCAGGATCAACGGCTCGAACACGCCGCGCTGTGCCGACATGGCCGTCCATCGGTCGCTCTCCGGCACCATCAGGATGTCGCCCAGCAGCACCGGCGTGGTGCCGGCACTCGGCGTGTGCGCGTGCCACTGCCCCGTGCTCGTCGAGAACACCCGTAGGTAGGTGCCGGCGCGGTAGACCACCAGCTTGCTCTCCCCTGCGCTAGGTTCCGAAGGCATCCAAGTCAAGCTGCCAGGGGGACCGCCGACCGGTAATGCGAGCTCGGACCAGGCCGATGGGGTCTGCGCCAACGATTCCGCGACCAGCAGTGGGATGGCAGCCAGAAGAGTCAGAGTCGAAACGAGGCGAGGGGATGCCATGGCTCTTTCGGAGTGGACCAGGAAATCAAGCAGCGGTCCCAGCCATCCCGGAACCCCTGCCGTGATGCTCCCGCCTGCGCGCGCTCCCGTCCAGCCGGTCGCCCGGGCGGTCCGGCGTCCGTCAGCCACTTGCCAAGACGGGCGATCGCCGCGACCATGGCCGCATCATGAAGCTCGCTGCACTCGCCGTCTGTTCCCTCCTGTTCCTCACCGCTTGCGGCGGCTCGGGCGCGTCGATGACCAGCGGCGGTGGTGCCGGCACCGGCACGGCCGCGAACGTGGCTCCGTCGGCGGCGCCGGCCGATGCGTGCTGCGCCGACCACGCGATGGGCGCCAAGTCGGCGACGAAGGCGCCCGCCGAAGCGTGCTGCAGCGACCACGCCGATGCCATCAAGGCCGCGGCGAAGGCGAGCGGCGAGGAATGCGGCGGCGGTTGCTGCGGCAGCTGCGCGCCCGAAGCGGCGGCGAAGCCGGCCGGCAATCAGTAAGGGCGGTCGCTCGCACGCAACCGCAACGCGCCGCCGGAGCTGATGGACGCCCCACATCGCTGTCGCCGCTTCGGCTGGTGGTCGCTGCTGGTCTGGCTGACGCTCGGCCTCGGCCTCGAAGCGCTGCACGCGTGCAAGGTCGGTTGGTACCTCGACGTCGGCAACGATGCGCGGCGGTTGCTGCTGCGCCTGGCCCATGCGCACGGCGGCCTGCTGTCCCTGGTGGTGCTGGCCGCGGCCGCGGTCCCGGTCAGCGAAGCGGCAGCGAGTGCATATGCACGCGGCACCCGGCTGCTGCGGTGGGCGGCGGTGCTGATGCCGGTCGGGTTCCTGCTCGGTGGCCTGTTCCCGCTCGGCGGCGACCCTGGCCCCGGCATCGTGCTGGTGCCGATCGGCGGCGTGCTGCTGCTGGTGGGGGTGCTCTCGATGGCGCGTCTGTGCGCGCCGCCGCCGCCGTGAACTGCTTGCAGCCGGGTCGCTGCGGTCGTCGACTGCCGCGATGACGAAGCTGCTCGAATGCGTCGAGATCGATCCGCGCGGCCCGGTGCGCAGCAGCGTGATCTGGCTGCACGGGCTCGGCGCCGACGGCCACGACTTCGCGCCGATCGTGCCCGAGCTGGGGCTGCCGGTCTCGCTCGGCGTGCGCTTCGTGCTGCCGCACGCCGACTCGATCCCGGTCACCATCAACGGCGGCATGCGCATGCCGGCCTGGTACGACATCGCCGAGGTCGACCTGCAGCGGCGCCACGACGAGCCGGGCATCCGGCGCTCGGCGGGGCAGGTCGCGGCGCTGATCGCGCGCGAACGCCAGCGTGGCGTGCCGAGCGAGCGCATCGTGCTGGCGGGCTTCTCGCAAGGTGGTGCGGTGGCGGTGTTCGAAGGTCTGCGTCATCCCGAACGGTTGGCCGGCATCGTCGCACTGTCGACCTACCTGGTCGGCGAACCGTCGCTCGATGCCGAACGCACCGCCGTCAATCAGGACGTGCCGATCCTGCAGGTGCACGGCACCGCCGACGCGGTGGTGGTGCCGGCGCGCGGCGCGGCGCTGGGTGCGGCGCTACGGCGGCGCGGCTACGCGGTCGAGTCGCTCGACTACCCGATGCAGCACGAGGTTTGCTGGGAGGAGATCGTCGCGATCGCCGGGTTCCTGCGCCGCGTGCTGGCCTGACGCCGGCACATCGTTGCGCGGGGGCCGGGGCCGCCGCTACCCTGCTCGGCCCGCGCGTTCGATGGTCGCCCGATCCCTCCGCCAGCCGTCTTTGGCCACACCCGCCTCTCCGCCTGCCGTCTCTTCGCCAGCCGCCGTCGCGATCACCCGCGCCGCCGAGAACACCGAGGCCGCCCGTGGTGACACCTGGTCGCGCCGCCTGCTCGGCCGCTTCCACATCACCGGCACGTTCTGGGTGCGGGCGATCATGTGGGTCAGCCGCGGCTCCGAGTTCCGCGCCACGACGATGGTGTGGCTGTGGAGCACGGTGTTCTTCTTCCTGCTGCGCCGCCCGCGCCGCATCGTCACCCGGCACCTCGATCACATCCTCGGTCGCGCCGGCTTCTTCACCCGCCAGCGCCGCATCTTCCGGTTCTTCAAGGAACACGCCTGGTCGCTGGTCGAGCGCTTCGAGCAGTTCCGCCCCGACTTCAAGCCGCGCGTCGATCGCGACGGACCGGGCTGGCCGGATCTGCTCGCCGACCAGAAGGGCTTCCTGATCGTCACCGGCCACATCGGCATGTGGGAGATCGGCCAGCTGATGCCGGTCACCGACGGCGTGCGCAAGCTGCACGTGGTGCGCGAACGCGAAGAGCACGAAGGCACCCAGCAGGTGGTCGCCGAGCTGCTGCAGGACCACCCGCACGCGAAGCTGGTGACGCACTTCCTCGACGACGACATGGCGCTCGGGGCGTCGCTGCTCGGGGCGTTGCGCAAGGGCGATGTCGTGTGCCTGGCCGCCGATCGCGCCAAGGCCGGCATGGTGGCGGTGGGGGCGACCTGCTTCGGGCACCCGGTGCAGATGCCGGTCGGGCCGGTGGCACTGGCGCGTGCGGCCGACGTGCTGGTGGTGCCGGTGTTCGTGTATCGGGTCGGTCGGCGCCACTACCGCGCGGTCGCCTGCCAGGCGTTCAAGGTCGGGCGCAGCGACGATCGCCAGCGCGATCACCTCGAAGCGGTGCAGCGCCTCGCCGCCGAGGTCGAGACCGCGATCCGCCGCGATCCGTTCCAGTGGAAGCGCTGGGAACCGCTGTGGTGAGCGGCCGTCGCCCGAGCCAGGGCTGAAACAAGCCGGCGGCGGCGGCATTGCATCGCCCACGGCCGAGTCGACGAAGGCCGCACACCGATGCCGGCGATCCACGACTTCCCGGCGCTGCAGCAGGCCCTCGCACCGTTGCGGCGTCGGCTGGTGGCGCACCCGATCTACACCTGCCTGCACGACCTCGACAGCGTGCGGGTGTTCATGACCCACCACGTGTTCGCGGTGTGGGACTTCATGTCGCTGCTGAAGGCGCTGCAGCGGCAGCTGACGTGCGTCGAGCCGGTGTGGCGGCCGCGTGGCGATGCGGTGGCGCGGCGTCTGATCAACGAGATCGTGCTCGGCGAGGAGAGCGACGACGACCGGCCGGACGGCTACATCAGTCACTTCGAGCTCTACCGCCGGGCCATGGACGAAGCGGGCGCCGATGGCGCGGCGATCGCCGTGGTGCTGGCGCGGGTCGAGGCCGGCGAATCGGTGTTCGCGGCGTTGGCCGCGGCGCCGCCGCCGGCGCGCCGCTTCTGCAACGAGACGTTCACGCTGGTTGCCGACGGTTCGCTGCCGGCCCTCGCGGCTGCGTTCACGATCGGGCGCGAGGACGTGATCCCCGACATGTTCACGGCGCTGGTCGCCGACCTGCATCGTCAGCAGCCGGGTGGGCTGCCGACGCTGGTCGACTATCTCGACCGGCACATCCATCTCGACGGCGAACGGCACGGGCCGATGGCGGTGCGGATGCTGACCTCGGTGTGCGGCACCGATGCGGCGCGCTGGGAACAGGCGCGGGCGGGCGCCGCGGCGGCGCTGTCGGCGCGGCTCGCGTTCTGGGACGGGATCCAGGCGGCGTTGCCGCCGCTCACCGCGCGAGCAGCTTCACGCTGACCGCGGTCGCCGCTCTCAGCCGTCGAACTCGCCGACCCCACACTGATCCAGCGTGTGCCGCCGCATGGCCTGGAGCGCGCGATCCGAGACCACCAACGTGTGTTTCGCGGACATGCCGAAGTCGTCGACGCCGGCCTTGCCGGTGATCTTCAGCCACCGGAACCCGGGGAGTTGGCGCTCCGGATACATGTCGTCGAATTCGGGCGAGGTGACGACTTCCACGTCGTCCAGGCGGTAGCCAGTGCAGGCACTCGCCTGCAGCTCCTTCGCCAAACGCTCGGTCACGACGTAGCAGGGGAAGCTCTCCAGCAGGTCATCACCCAGCCATCCGCTGAGGATGTATTCCAGCTTGGACACGATCGGAGGATGGACGGACGTGTCGAGCACACTGCCGTCCCCGAGTTCCCCCGCCACCTCGGGTTCGAGACTCCAGAAGTCACTCATGAGAATACCCGCCAATGCCAAGGACTCGTTCGACGGCACGCAGCCGCGCTGGCCCTGAAGTCACCGAACCAGGATAGCCAACGGCGTCGAAACATACTGCGCATCTCCTACGCGGTGGCAGCCCCGTCCTCACCTGCCGCCGTCAGCAACCTCCGCCCGCAGGCGCTGCAGCAGCGCAGCATGCGCCGTTCCCACCGCCGCTACCGCGGCCTCGACCGCCGCGCGCAGGCCGGGCAGGTCTCCTCGCAGCAGGGCGGCGAGGTCGAGCGACAACCCGGGAAACACGGTGCTGTGCAGGTGGCCACGCGCATCGGGCTCCTGGCGGACATAGGCGCCATCGCGCAGCACGAACCAGTCGACCATGCCGTCGTCGACGCGATGCACGATGTACTCGAGCACGCCGTTGCGTCGGTACGCCGCCAGCTTCGGGTGCAGGTCGTAGCTCGCCGAACTGGCGGCCACCTCGATCACCAGTTCCGGCGGCCCCTCGACATAACCGTTCGCATCGATGATGGACCTGCCACCCGCGTGCGCCGGCAGGCGAAGCAGCAGATCGGGTTGTGGTTCATTGTCGAGATCGAGGCGGACCGTGCAGTTGTGCACGCCGGCGAGCCCGGGCGTCAGGAACTCGTAGCAGAGCAACCAAGCGGTCAAGTGGTGCTCCGGCAGGCCATGCCGGTCGTAACGAACTGCGGATGCCATGTAGACGACCCCCTCGACGAGTTCGGCCTTCTTCACGTGCGGCATCGCGGCGTAGCGCCGCTCGAACTCCGCGCGGGTCAGGCGGTCGCCTGCGCACAACTCGGGAACTCGGGGGGATGTCGTCATGAGATGGGCCATACCCATAGGGGAACGCGGACCATGACTTTGGGCAGGCTACCGCGGAAATCCTCGGCAGTGCGTGGTCATCCATCGCGCCGGCGACCGGTGCGGCGGCGCTGCCGCCGCTCAGCGCGCGAGCAGCTTCACGCTGACCGCGGTCGCCGGGCCACCGCTCTCCCAGGCCGGGCCGTTGCCGAGCGTGTGCTCCTGGCCGGTCGTCATCACCGCGTCCCACGGCAGCGTCGTCAGCCGGTAATCGACGACCTGGAGGTGCAGCGGCGTCGCCGCTTCGTGCACGCGCACCTGCGGCGGCTCGAACGCGGCCAGCGACCAGCTGCCGGTCACGTGCATGCCGGCGCCGGCGCCGGTGGTGGTGGCGCCGAACCACAGGCCGCTGCGCAGCACGCCGACCACCGGATTGCCGATCGCCGACCTGGCGGCGATCTCGACCTCGAAGTCGCGCACGATCGCGCGTTCGCGGCCGACGAACGCGGCGGCGCTGCGGTCGTTCAGGATCGGCTGCACCAGCTCGAGCGGCGGCTTGCCGTCGGCGGTCGCGCGCACGTGCCACGCCGCGTTCTGCACGCTGGCTGCCAGCTGCTGCAGCAGCGCGTCGGCGATGCGGCAAGCATCCGCTTCGCCGGACACGATCAGGACCTGGTCGCCGATGGTGACCTCGGTCGACGGCCGCAGCGTCATCAGCCGCTGCAGGTCCTCGCGCGTGATGCCGTCGCGATGCAGCGCGATCGGGAACGGCTCGCGGTCGTCGCTCGGGCGACGCCACTCGAGATCGGGCCGGGCCAGCATCGACCATGGCAGCAACGCCGACACCGGTCGCACCAGCAGGTCCGGCGCCACCTCGCCGGGCGGCGGCGCCAGATAGCGAGCGGTGATCACCAGCTGGAAGCCGTCGGGGCCGGTGCCACCGCCGCGGCCGGCGACCACCAGCGCGCCGCCGGTCGGCACGCGCCCGGCGAACGTCACCAGCGCGGTGCGGTGTTCGGGCAGATCGAGCGAACCGTCGCTCGGCGCCTTGCCGAGCGGTTGGGTGTGCATCGCCACCGGTTCGCTGAGCAACCAGCTGCCGGACAGCACCAGCTCGTCGCCGGGCAGCGCGTGCGCGACCAGCGTCGCGCGCACGCCGGCGAACGCGACGCCGACCTTCGGATCGGCGATCTGGGCCTTCTCGGCGACCTCGACATCGACGTCGTGCAGGTGGCTGCGACCGCGTTCGTTGGCGAGCCGCAGCGCGCCGCCGGAGCGGGTGCTGCCGCGCGCGGTCCACAGCGGTTTGCTCTGCTGCAGCGCTTGCTGCAACTGCGCCGCGGTCCACACCGGGCTCGGCAGCGCCCCCTCCGGCAACGGCAGCTGGAAGGCCGTCACCTCGATCGGACGACCGATCAAGGCGGCGATCGCGTCCAGTTCGCGGTTGCACGGCTCGACGTCGCTGCGCCGCCCGTGCAGGATCAGCTTGTCGCCGGTGCGTTCCCCCTTCGCCTCGCCGTCCTCGAGCACCGGCTCACTCGACAGCGACAGCTGCAGCTGCCCGCTGTCGATCGCTGCGCGATGCCGCTGCTGCAGCAGCGGCAGCAGCCAGCTGGGCGCGCGAAACCTGCTGCCCGCGCCCAGCGCGATGTTCTCCTGGTGCTGGTCGTCGAACAGCGCCGACGTGATCGCCTCGTCGGACTGCACGGAAGGCATCGAGAACGGCAGCAACGAGCGCACCACGACCGTCGGTGCTTCCCCTTGTTGCGCTGACAGCGCCGAGACCGCGCCTGACAGCGCGGCGGCGATCCTGAGCATGTGGTCCCGCATCGCCGCCAGCATAGGCAGCCGATCCGGCGGTAACATCCTCGCGCCGTGACGTTCGCCCGCCATCCCGAGGAACAAGAGCTGCTGATCGCCTACGTCGCCCGCGCGTTGGCGCGGCTCGATGCCGGCGAGACGGTCGATCCGGCGACGTTGTGCCGCGACCATCCGCAGCTCGCCGCGGCGGTCGCCGAACTGCTCGGGCTGCAGCCGGAGCTGCCGCGGCTGCAGCTGGCGGCCCGGCGCGAGGATCCGCTGCAGGGCGCGCTGCTCGCCGGTCGCTATCGGCTCGCCGACTGCCTCGGTCGCGGCGCGATGGGCGTCGTCTACGGCGGCCTCGACGAAGAGCTGCAGCGTCCGGTCGCGGTCAAGATCCTCGACGTGCGGTTGTTCCGCGATCCGGATGCCGAACGCCGCTTCCAGCGCGAGGCCGAGGCGCTGGCCTCGCTGCAGCACCCGCACGTGGTCGCGGTGTTCGATCGCGGCCGCACGCCGGAGGGCATCCACTTCCTGGTCATGGAGCGGCTCGACGGGGTCACGCTCGCCACGCTGCTCGAACGCATCGACGGCGGCGAAGGCGCCACCGCGGCCGCGATCGCCGTCACCGGCGACGACGGCGAGCCGAGCTGGCCGCGCCGCTGCGCGCGCTGGGCGCGCGACCTCGCCAACGGCCTCGCCGCCGCGCACGAACGCGGCCTCGTGCACCGCGACGTGAAGCCGTCGAACGTGTTGCTGTGCGGCTCGGGGCGCATCGTGCTGCTCGACTTCGGCATCGCCGCGCGCCACACCGACGGGCGGCTGACGGCGACCCGCACCACGCTCGGCACGCCGTGGTACATGGCGCCCGAACAGGTGCGCTCCGGCGGTCTCGTGCAGGCGCAGCCGACGCTCGACGTCTACGGTCTCGGCGCGCTGCTGTATCACCTGCTGGCCGGCCGGCCGCCGTACCAGGGTGACGCGGCCGCGGTGCTCGCGGTGCTGGCGCAGCAATCGCCGCCGCCGTTGCCGCACTTGCGGATCGGGCTGCCGCGCGATCTGGTCGCGATCGTCGACCGTTGTCTCGAACGCGATCCCGCGCGTCGGTACCCGACCGCCGCCGCGCTGGCCGCCGACCTCGACGCCTTCCTGCAGCACCTGCCGGTGACGGCGCGCCCGGTCGGCGCGCTCGGCCGGCGATGGCGGCAGTGGCGGCTGGCGCCGGCGCGGCCGCTGGCGGTGCTGGCGTTCGCGGCGGTGCTGCTGGTCGGCGGCCTGTGGTGGCGCAGCGCCGCGGACCAGCGCGAGCGGCAGCGCACGGCGCAAGTCGCGGCGCTCTACGCGACGCTGCCGTCGATCCTGGCCGTCGAAGGCCAGCCCGAAGAACGCATCCTGCAGCCGCTGCACCAGGAACACCGGCTCGGCATCGAACTGCTCGATCGACTGCTGGAGCTGTCGCCCGACGATCTGCCGGCGCGACTGTGGCGTGCGTGCCTGCAGCAGGATCTCGGTGCCGCCAAGGCCGCCGCGGCGGACTTCGCGGCGCTCGCGGCGCGCGCCGATGGCGCCTACCTGCGCGCGTTGGCGGCTCGTTATGCGGCGGTCGACGGTAGTCGCGCCGGGGCCACCGCGATCGACCTCGACGGGCTGCCGGAACCGGTCGGTGCCGCGGAGTGCTACGTGGCCGGCTTCCACGAACTGCGGCAGAGCGACCGCAAGGGCTTCGCCGCGCGCGCCGCCGAGCTGTTCGCACGCGCCGTCGCCGACTACCCGCCGGCGCGCGACGGGCGACTGCTGGCACTGGCGGCATTGGCGGAGCGGCAGCGCGGCGAGGAGCGCGCCGCGTCCATCAGACTGCTGTACGACGAATCGGTGGCGCTGGAGCAGCTCTACGGCGGGCCGACCGCGCGCACCTGCGCGATGCGCGGCCTGGCGCTGACCATGCGGCAGGAATACCGCGCCGCGATTCCCGAGCTCGAGCGGTCGCTGCAGCTGCGGCCGCAGCGACACGGTCCACTGCAGAATCTCGCCGTCTGCTGGCAACGGCTCGGCGATCTGACACGGGCCCACGACTGCCTGCAGCAAGCGCTCGCGGTGCGGCCGTTCGCCTGGAACACGCGGCAGGTGCTGGCGCAGGTCGAACGCGATCGCGGCAACTTCGATGCGGCGCTCTTGCTGGCCGGGTCGTTGGCGAAGACCGGCAACCGCGACGAGGCCTGGAAGCAGCCGGACCTGCTCGGCAGCATCGCTCTGGCCCAGGCGCAGGCATTGCTGGCGACCGACCCCTCGGCGGCGCGAACGGCGGCGGCGCGCGCCGTCGCCGCGTACGACGAAGCGCTGGCGGTCCGCAACGATCCGGAGGCCCGGCAGCGGCGCGAGCTGGCGGCCGCGCTGCAGCTGCTGCAACCCACGCAGCACCTGATGCCGTTCGCGCGGGCGTTGCTCGAGAAGCCCGACCAGCCGTACCAGCTCGCCAACCTGGCGTTCCTGCTGCCGACCGGAGGGCTCGGTGCCACCGAGACGGCGTGGCTGGCGGCGATCCTGCGCCGGTTGGCGCACGATCGCGCGCCGGGCGACGAGGTGTTCCGCGCCCGCATGCAGCAGGAGATCGACGACGGCCTGCGTCCGTATCGCTGAGGCGGCGGATGGCCGGATTGCCCCTTGGGAACTGCGGCGGCGCTACGCTGGCACTGCCATGACCCGCTCCGTCTCGTCCGTGTCGTTCGCCCTCGCGGCGATGGTCGCATTGCCGGCCCAGGGGCCGGAGTCGCGCGGGCTGTTGGCCGGGGCGCCGGTCGCCGTGCTGGTCCGCAGTGCCACCGACGATGCACAGGTCCGCGTGCGTCGGAACGGCTTCCAGCTGCTGGCGACGCCGCCGCTGCCGCCGAGCCCGCTGGCGCCCGACCTGCGGCAGATCCTGGTGCTGCACAACGCGCCGCCCGACCTCGAGGTCGACGACCTGAGCCTCGGTCGCGACGAAGTGCTGGTGAACGCGTCCGGCTTCATCACCGTGCCGCCGAATTCGTGGGGCGTGCTGTCGTTCTCGCTGAAGCAGGGGGCGACCGGTGTGCCCGGGTCGCGCATCGCGGTCGAAGCGGCCGCGGGCAGCGTCGGTGCCGCGTTGTTCTCGTGGGTGCTGCCCAGCAACGTGTTGCCACCGCAGGTAATCGGCCGCGTCGAACGTTCGCACTCGCGGCAGGAGTTCGGGCTGCCGCCCGGCAGCGACATCGACGGCATCGACATCCCGCTGATGCTCGGCCGCGACCAGGGCAACCTGCTCGGTCGCGAGCCCGGTTTCGCGGCGCTGATCGCGGCGCCGGAGCGGATCTACTTCACGGTGTCGCACGCCGCGCGCTTCGGCGTGCCCGACCTGTGGTGGGGCCCCGGGCCGTTGGCGGCCTTGCGCAGCGGGGCGACGATCTTCGTCACCGAGCGCACGTCGCCGACCGCACCGTGGCTGCGACCGCGGGTGTTCCAGCACTACTACGAGCTGGGCCTGCTGCAGCACGAGGACATCGACGGACTCGCCTACGACGAAGTCGCCGACAAGCTGCTGTTCTCGTGCGTGCGCTCGACCACGGCCCCGATCCGCGACGAGTTCCTGTTCCTCGACATGATCACCGACGGACCGGTGGTGCCCGAGCCGGTGAAGACGATGGTGCCGACGCCGCAAGGGCCGGTGCCGGTGCCGGTGAGCCAGCAGATCGGCAAGGGCCAGAACGACGATGTCGACGGCATCTGCGCGCTGGATCCGCAGATCCTGACCAACAACCTGCCGCCGCCGGCCGGGGACGACTTCGGTTCGTCGGGCGGGGCACCGCGACCGGGGCTGCTCGGGGTGCCGACGGTGCAGGCGTCGGCGTTCCGTCGCTTCCAGGGCGGGCAGGTGTTCTTCGACAGCATCATGCTCGGGTGGCCGCCGTTGACCGGGCCGGCGCCCGGCTTCGCGGCGCTGTTCGTGACGATCGGCAACGATCCGACGCTGCTGCCGGCCGGGCCGATCCTGCTGCGCAATCCCACGCCGGCGGTGCCCGGCGATCCGCAGCAGTACTCGCTGCTGGTGCCGCCGCCGTTCCCGCTCAGCAACACGGTGCTGACGTTCCGTTGGGTGGCGCTCGACTTCGCGACCGCCGAGTTGGCCGAGGCGTGGCCGGTGCAGGTGTACCTGTGAGCGACGACTGGACGGTGCTGCAGCCGGCGATCGCGGCCGCCGCCGCTGGCGATCCAGCGGCGCAGGAACGGCTGGTCGCGTGCTGCTACGAGCCGGTCCGGCGGCTCGTGCATCGCGACCTCGAAGGTGACTTCCGGCAGCGGCACCGCTGGATCCTGCCGCTGTTCAGCACCCACGACGTCGTGCACGAAGTGTTGGTGGCGGTGATCCGCGACCTCGCCGACACGCAGTTCCCCGGCCCCGAGCCGTTCTTCGCGTATCTCGGCACGCTGGTGCGGCATCGGTTGCTCGACGCGGTGCGATTCCACGAGGCGGCGCGGCGCGACGTTCGCAAACAGGCGGTCGAACCGACGGCCGGGCTGGCGGCGGTGGCGGCGGATGCGCGCGAGGCGACGCCGACGCTGGCGGCCTCGCTCGGCGAACGCGCGGGGCTGGTGCGTGATGCGCTCGCGGAGCTGCCGGAGCGCCAGCGGCGGTTGCTGGAGCTGCGGCTGCTCGAGGACGCGACGTTCCCGCGGATCCGCGAGGCGCTCGGGTATGCGTCGGACGAGACGGCGCGGCAGGCGTGTCACGAGGCGCAGGCGCGGCTGCTGGTGAAGCTGCGGGTGCGCGGGTTCGGGCGCACGGTCGCCGGTGGGTGAGTCGAGCACCTCCGTCCGCGTGCCGTCGAGCGCCAGGTAGCGCTGGCATGGGCGCGCCGAGGTGGCGGGCGGTTCGGGCTGGACCGTCGAATGGTCGATAGCTGCAGCTCGCACTTCGCAGCTGTCGGCCGGAGATCCCATGCGTTCACACAATCTGTTCTCGAGCATCGTCACGCTTTCCCTGTGGCTCCTGGCAGCGAGCCTGCTTTCGCCGCGTGCGGGCGCGCAGTGTGCGACGCAGTGGTTGCCTGGCGATGGTGTGCCGGGCACCAACGGTACGGTGTACGCAACCACGTCGTGGGATGCCGATGGGCCAGGTCCTTTGCTGCCGGTGCTCGTGGTTGCGGGGTGGTTCTCGTTTGCCGGCGATGTGGCGGCGAACAACATCGCGCTCCATGACCCGGTTACCGGAGTCTGGTCGGCGCTGGGGGCGGGGACGAATGCCATAGTCAGCGCCCTGACGACGCTGCCGAACGGGGAGCTGGTGGCGGGTGGGAGCTTCACCACCGCGGGCGGTGTGGCTACCAGCCGCGTCGCGCGCTGGAATGGCACCAGCTGGTCGGCGCTGGGCACAGGCATCAGCGGCTTCAACGTCAGTGCCCTGACGACGCTGCCGAACGGGGACCTGGTGGCGGGAGGTTCTTTCTCGGCGGCGGGCGGCCTGGCCGCCAACCACATCGCTCGTTGGGATGGCACGAGCTGGTCGGCGCTCGGCGCGGGCATGGATGGCATCGTCTACGCTCTGACGGCGCTGCCGAACGGGGACCTCGTCGCGGGCGGGGACTTCACCTCGGCGGGCGGCGTGTCCGCCAACCGGATTGCGCGTTGGGATGGAACGAACTGGTCGGCGCTGGCTGCAGGGATGGAGAGCTGGGTGTCCGCGCTGCTGACGCTGCCGAACGGGAACCTGGTGGCGGGTGGTTCCTTCGCCACAGCGGGCGGCGTCCCCGCCAACCGGATCGCTCGCTGGGATGGCAGCAATTGGTCGGCACTGGGCTCGGGGGTGGATGGTCTGGTGTTCACGCTGACGCGGCTGCCGAACGGGGACATCGTGGCCGGTGGAACCTTCATCACGGTGGGCGGTGCGGCTGCCAACCGGGTTGCGCGCTGGGATGGAGCGAGCTGGTCGGCGCTGGGCACGGGGACGAACAGCCAGGTACATGCCCTGACGACGCTGCCGAACGGCGACCTGATTGTGGGTGGGCTGTTCGCCGCGGCGGGCGGCGTCGTCGCCAATCAGATTGCGCGCTGGGATGGCGTGAACTGGTCGGCGCTGG
>JALORC010000027.1 GCA_025459175.1 Planctomycetota bacterium
CTGGATCGAACGCCACGGCCGCAGCCAGCAGGTGATCGAGATCGAGCACCGCGAGGCCCTGCTGAGCTTCGGCAACGACGCCGAGCGCACCTATGACTACCTGCGCCGCCAGCTCGGCAGCAGCTACGACCACCAGCGGGTGGTGCCGGGCGCGAAGTCGGACCTGCCGGTGTCGCTCGACCCGAACCTGCTGTCGCCGACCTTGCTGACGCAGCGAGCCCTGGCGAACTATCCGGGCACGGTGCAGGGCTTCACGCCGCGGGCGCTGCCGGGCCTCGCCGGCACCCAGCTCGAGCCGAACACACTGCGCGACTGGCTGCAGCGCCTCGATCGCCCCGATGTCGACAACCTGCCGGCGCTGGTGGTGCGCGAGCTCGAACGGCGCGAGAGCGGCGGCTTCGGCTCGATGCCGATCCACGGCCAGCTGCGGCGCGCCCAGCTCGAGGAATGCCTGCGGCTGCGGCCGGCCCTGCTGCAGGACCCGCGCTTCGTGGCCGCCTACCTGACCCGGCTGCAGCCGGATGCCGATCTCGCGTGGCAGCTCGATCCGGCGGCGCGCGCCGCCCAGCTGCAGCGGCTGTGGGAGTTCGTGCAGCGCCTGTCGCCGGCGTTCAACTCGCTGAAGGCGCACGTGCTCGGCCACTGGCTGCAGCACGACCTGAGCCAGGGCGCCCCCGACCGCGATCGCTTCCTCGCCTACATCCGCCTGCCGCGCCGCGACGGCCACACCGCGAAGACGCTGCTGGAGCGCGTGCAGCGCGCCGAGGAGTATGTGGACCTGCGGCAGGCCCCGCCGACGCTGCTGCCGGCGCTGCGCAGCGACGACGAGCTGCTGCGCGCGTGCCTCGAGCACTTCTTCGCCCGCGAGGACACCTTCCAGCCCTACGCCGAGTTCCTCGACGGCGAGTGGCTGCAGCGCGTGTTCGCCGAGACCAAGCTGCTGCTCGGCCAGGGCGACCTCGAGCGCATGTATTCGCTGCTCGGTGACCCGAGCCGCACCGCCGAACTCGAGCGCCGCATCGAACTGCGCTTCCCGGCCGACCTGCGCACCCACTTCGCCGCCGACGACGCCGTGCAGCTGGCGCTCGAGACCAAGAACGTGCGCACGCTGCTGGTCAAGGTGTTCGCGATCGACGCGTTCCGCTACCACCAGGAGAAGCAGAAGGAGGTCGACGCCAGCATCGACCTCGACGGCGTGGTCGCCAACTTCGAGCAGACCTTCGACTACCCCGAGCCGCCGATGCGCCGCGTGCGCCGCAGCTTCGACCTGCCGATGCTGCGCGAGGCCGGCACCTACGTGGTCGAGTTCGTCGGCAACGGCATCAGCAGCCGCGCGGTCGTGCACAAGGGCGAGCTGCGGTTGGTCGAGCGCACCGCCGCCGGTGGCCAGCTGCTGCGCGTCTACGACGAGGCCGGCCGCCACCTGAAGACCGCGACGGCGTGGTTCGGAGGCCGCGACTACCTGGCCGACGAACGCGGCGACATCCTGCTGCCGTTCTCGACCAAGCCCGGCGACAAGAAGATCGTGCTGCGCGCCGGCAACCGCTCGTCGATGGCGACCATGCAGCACCGCGGCGAGAGCTACGCGCTGCACGGCAGCGCCCACGTCGAACGCGAGCAGCTGGTCGCCGGCCAGAAGGCCAAGGTGCTGGTGCGCCCGCAGCTGCAGCTCGACGGCCACGAGGTGGCGCTGGCCCTGCTCGAACAGCGCGTGCTGGTGATCACCGCCACCGACCTCGACGGTCTGCAGACCACACAGGAAGTGCGCGATCCGCAGCTGGTCGACGAACGCGAACTGGTGCACGAGATCACGGTGCCCGAGCGCCTGCAGAGCCTGCAGGTCGTGCTGCGCGGCGTGGTCAAGGACCTCGCCGGCAAGGAAGTGCCGCTGAGCGGTGCGGTGTCGACGTTCGCGATCAACGGCATCGACGCGGGCGCGGAGACCGGCAGTCCGCTGCTGCTGCGCACCAGTGCCGGCTACGCGATCGAACTGCGCGGCAAGAACGGTGAGCTGCAGGCCGGCCGGGTCTGCAGCCTGCACCTGCAGCACCGCGACTACGTCGACGCCATCGACACGCAGCTGCAGAGCGACGCCGCGGGGCGCATCCTGCTCGGCGCGCTGCCGGGCTGCCTGTCGGTGCGCGTGCAACCGATCGGCGGCACCGAGGTCAGTTACGACCTGACCGCGGCGCGCGTGCGACTGCCGGAAGCACTGCACGGCCGCGTCGGCGAGACGCTGCGGGTGCCGCTGACCGGCGGCATCACCGCACCGAGCCGCGGCGAGTTCTCGCTGCTCGGCCACGAACGCGACGAGTTCGCCCGCCTGGCGGTGCAGGACGGCATGCTCGAACTGCGCGAGCTGCCGCCCGGCGACTACACGCTGCACCTGCACGCGACCGGCACCGTGATCCCGGTGCGCATCACCCGCGGTGAACGCGACGGCGGCCTGCTGGTCGGCCGCGACCGCATCCTCGGCGCCTCGCCGCAGCAGCCGCTGCAGCTGCGCCAGATCGCCATCGACGGCCAGGAGCTGGTGATCCGCGTCCAGAACAGCCGACCGGGCACGCGCGTGCACGTGATGACGACGCGCTACGTGCCGACCACCGACCCGTTCCGTCAGCTGGCGGCGGGCCCGTCGCGCTCGCTACCCGCCTTCGGCACCGAACGCGCCGAGACGTCGTACCACGCCGGCCGCAAGCTAGGCGACGAGTACCGCTACGTGCTCGAGCGTCGCTTCGCGACCAAGTATGCGGGCAACATGCTCGCGCGGCCGAGCCTGCTGCTGAACCCGTGGCGGCTCGATGACTCCAGCAACGCGCCGGTCGGCCTCGGCGGCGGTGGCGGCGGTCGGTTCGGGGGCCGGGGCGGCGCCGGGCGCGCGATGGCGCCGGCCGGCGAGGGCATGGGCTACTTCGGCGTCGCCGGCGACGCCGGCGCGTTCGCCAACCTCGACTTCCTGCCGCGTGCAGCCGGCGTGCGCACCAACCTGACGGTCGCCGCCGACGGCACCGTGCGCGTGCCGCTCGCCGACCTCGGCGACGGCAGCCTCGTGCACGTGCTGGCGCTCGATGGCGCGCAGGCGGTGCGCGACACGCTGGTCCGCGACGAGACGCCGCTGGTGCCGCGCCCGCGCGCGCTGCCGAAGGCGCTCGACGGCAGCCAGCACTTCGTCGAACAGAAGCGCATCGAGTTCGTCGCCGCCGGCGCCACCACCAGGTTCGACGACGCGCGCTCGGCGCAGGTCGAGATCCAAGACTCGCTCGGCAGCGCGTTCCGGCTGCTGACGACGATCAGCAAGGACCCCGAGCTGGCGAAGTTCGCGTTCCTGCTCGAGTGGCCGACCCTGAAGCCCGAGCGGCAGCGGCAGCTCTACAGCGAGCACGCGTGCCACGAGCTGCACTTCTTCCTGTTCAAGAAGGACCCCGCGTTCTTCGCCGCGGTGGTCAAGCCGCTGCTCGCGAACAAGCTCGACCAGACGTTCCTCGACCACTGGTTGCTCGAGCACGACCTGCGCGGCTGGCTCGAGCCGTGGACGTTCGCGCGGTTGAACCTGATCGAACGCATCCTGCTGGCGCAGCGACTCGGCGGCGCCGAACGCGATGCGATCGTGCGCAGCGTGCGCGAGGGGCTCGAGCTGCGGCCGGTCGATCGCGACCGCCTGGCGCAGCTGTTCGATCTGGCGCTGGCGAGTGAGCAGCTCGCCGACAAGTCGGAGGCACAGTTGGAGCTCGCGGAAGCCGAGCCGCGAGGCCCGGCCGACACGGTGCCGGGCCCGTCCTCGCCCGGCCCCGCCGGTCCGGCCACCGGCGGCGCTCCGGGCGCGCCGCCGAAGCTGCGCGCGGCGCGGTCCGCGGCCCCGATGCAGGACCGCCTGGAGAGCGCCAAGGAGAAGAAGGCCGAAGAAATGGCCGACGAGGACGGCAAGCCGGACGCCGGCTCCGCCGGCGCCGACGACTTCTTCCTCGGCCAGGCCAAGGACCGCAACGAGGAGCTGCGCCGCCGCGGCACCGCGCAGCCGCTCTACCGCGAGGTCGCGCGCACCAAGGTGATGGTCGAGCACAACTGGTGGCACCGCCGGCTCGAACAGACCACGCCCGATGTCGTCGCCCCCAACCAGTTCTGGCTCGACTTCGCGACCGCACCGGCCGGGCAGCCGTTCGCGTCGCCGGCGCTGGTGCAGGCCAGCACCAGCATGCTCGAGATGCTGATGGCGCTGGCGGTGCTCGACCTGCCGTTCACGCCGGGCAAGCACGAGATCACCGCCGACGGGCCGCAACGCACGCTGCGCGCGGCGTCGCCGCTGCTGCTGGTGCGCAAGGAGGTCGCGAAGGTCGAGGCCGCCACCGGCACGGCCCCGCTGCTGGTCGGCCAGAACTTCTTCCGCCTCGACGACCGCTACCGGTTCGAGGACGGCGAACGCCGCGATGCGTTCGTCACCGACGAGTTCCTGGTCAACGTGCCGTACGGCTGCCAGGTCGTGGTCACCAACCCGACCTCGAGCAAGCGTTCGGCCGAAGTGCTGCTGCAGATCCCGGCCGGCGCGGTGCCGGTGCAGAAGGGCTTCTGGCAGAAGGGCACAGGCGTCGAGCTCGAGCCGTACGCGACCCGCACCATCGAGTACGCGTTCTACTTCCCGGCCACCGGCGAGTTCGCGCACTACCCGGTGCACGCCGCCGAGAAGGGCAAGCTGGTCGCCAACGCCGAGCCGCGCACGCTGCGCGTCGTCGGCGAGCCGAGCAAGGTCGACACCGGCTCGTGGGAGCACGTGTCGCAGCAGGGCACCGCGGCCGAGGTGATGACCCACCTCGACAACGCCAACATCCAACGCCTCGATCTCGGCCGCATCGCCTGGCGCATGAAGGACCGCGAGTTCTTCACCGCGACCTTGGCGAAGCTGCGCGATCGCCACGTCTATGACGACACGCTGTGGTCGTACGCGCTGCTGCACCGCGACCAGACCGCGGCGCGCGAGTACCTGCGCCACGCCGACAGCCTGCTGCAACAGTGCGGCGCGTGGCTGCGTTCGCCGCTGGTCGACATCGACCCGGTCGAACGCCACCGCTACCAGCACCTCGAGCTCGATCCGCTGGTGCACGCGCGCGCGCACCAGCTCGGTTCGCAGCGCATGCTCGGCAACCAGCACCTGGTGGCCCAGTACGGCCAGCTGCTGAACATCCTCGGCTACCACCCGAAGCTCGACAGCAACGACTGGCTGGTGGTGACCTACTACCTGCTGCTGCAGGACCGCATCGCGGAAGGCCTCGAAGCCTTCGCGAAGATCGACCCGGCGCAGATCACGACCGCGGTCCAGTACGACTACCTGGCGGCCTACCTGTGCTTCTTCACCGGCGACACGCAGAAGGCGCGCGGGCTCGCCGAGCAGCACAAGGACCACCCGGTCGTGCACTGGCAGCAGCGCTTCCGCACCGTGCTGACGCAGCTCGACGAAGCCGCCGGCAAGGGTGCCGGGGTCACCGGCGAGCCGATCGCCGATGCCGCCGCCAAGGCACCGGCGCTCGAACTCGCGGTGTCGGGCACCACGCTGTCGATCGCGCACAAGAACGTCGACCGCTGCGAGGTGCGCTACTACGAACTCGACGTCGAGTTCGCGTTCTCGGCGCAGCCGTTCGCCAGCGCCGACGGCACCGCGGCCGCGTTCGTGCAGCCGACGCTCAGTGAGGAGCGCCAGCTGCCGCAGGGCGAGACCCAGCTCGCGTTCGAGCTGCCGGAGCGGTTCCGGCGCAAGAACGTGCTGGTCGAGGTCCGCGCGCAGGGCCTCGTGCGCAGCAAGCAGTACTTCGCCAACGCGATGTCGGTGCGCTTCCTCGAGTCGTTCGGCCAGGTCGCGGTGACCACGCCGGACACGCAGGCGCCGCTGCCGAAGACCTACGTCAAGGTGTTCGCCAGGCTCGCCGACGGCACGGTGCGCTTCCACAAGGACGGCTACACCGACCTGCGCGGCCGCTTCGACTACGCGTCGCTGTCGGACGACCCGAACGCCGGGGCGCAGCGCTACGCGGTGCTGGTGCTCGACGAGCAGCGCGGGGCGTTGATCCGCGAAGTGGCGCCGCCGGCGAAGTGATCGCATCTCACGCCGGCGCCTCGAGCGCTCACGAACCGCCCGCTGCCATCGAGGCTCGGCCGCGCGGCGTGGCCAGGACTGCGCCAATCGTGAAGGGCCGCGGCGCCTGCTCTCGTTCGGGAAGTACCCTTTTCCCGATCCCCATGCTCCGCACCGCTCTCACGGTCTCCCTTTCCCTGACCCTCGCCGCCCCGACCACCGCCCAGGACTTGCTGCTCTACAAGTTCGAGGGAGCCTGCACCAACGAGGTCATCAACTACGCGCCGTTCGGCCTCGGCAACGGCACGCTGCAGGTCGGTGTCGGCACCGGCTTCGCCCCGGGCTACGTCGGCGAGGCGCTGGGCGGCGGCAACACCTTCACCAACGTGCGCAACCTGGTGCTGACCGGCTGGGATCCATCGGTCGACCCGATCACCACCAACCTGACGCTGGCACTCTGGGCTCGCCAGGCGACCAACGTGACCACCACGCCCTCCTACTTCTGCGGCATGGACAACAGCGGCTTCCGCCTGTTCACCAGCGGTGCGGCCGGCAACGGGGTCTATCTGCGCTCGACCGGCAGCGCCCTCCCGGACCTGTTGCTGCCCGACACGGTCACGAACTTCGTGGCACTGGCGGCCACCAACTGGGTGCACCTCGCGGTGACGATCGACGGCGGCACGGGAACGGCGATCTGGTATGTCAACGGCAGCTCGGTGCTGACCGTGCCCGGCTACACCGGTCTCAACATCAGCGGGCCCGGCGAGTTCGTGGTCGGCGGTTACGCCATCACCGGCGATTCGTCGCACCACGTCGACGAGTTCCTGCTCAGCCGCCGTCTCTACACCGCCGCCGAGATCGCCCTGCTCGCGAACGGCACCCGCGCCGGGGTCGGCACCTATACGTCGGGTTCGACCACACAGTGCAACAGCGGCGTCGTGACCATCGACACCGTCGGCGGCCGGCCCGCCATCGGCAACCTGACGCACGGCATCCGCATCACGGCCGCCGCCCCGAGCCTCTGGTTGCTGCTCTATGGCGAGACCCGCTGCACGTTCGCCGGCTCGCTGCCGCTGCCGCTGGCCGGCGCCACGCTGCTGCCGCAGTTGAACGGCTGCACGATCCTCGCCGATGCGCCGATCCTGCTGTCCGGCTTCACCACCGGCCCCGGTGCGCCGGCGATCGTGCCGCTGCCGATCACCGCGACGACACCGATGGGCGCCTGGGCCTGGTGCCAGGCGCTGACGATCCAGCTCGGCAGCAACGCCATCGCCATGTCGGACGGTCTCGCGATCAGCGTCGGCAACTGATCGCCGCCAGCGCGACGGAGCCGACGGCGAGGTTCCCCGGTAGCCGATCGAACCCTGCACACCAATGGCGGTGATCGCGACCGTGGATCGCAGGGGTTTGCCGCGCAGCCGCGGCGACCGACAATGCGCCGATGGTAACAAGAAGGATCTTGCCGTGCTTGGCCCCGGGGATCGCGTTTGCCGCGACCAGCCTTGCTCTCACAGCCCAGTGTTCGCCGGCTCCGGTGTGGGCACCCTGGGCGCTCGGCCCACAAGGCTCGGTTCCGGTCGTGCTGTCGCACTCGAGCGGCAACGTCCATGCCTGTGGCACGTTCGCCGCGCCCGGCGGTGGCAGCTTCACCGGCGTCGCGGTGCGGCAGGCAGGTGCCTGGCTGCCGGTCGGGAGCGGTTCGCCGTCGGCCAGTCAGCTCGTCGAGTTGCCCGGCGGCCTGCTCATTGCCGCGGGCTCGTTCGCCACGGCCGGTGGCTCGCCGGCTGCCAACATCGCGCGCTGGGATGGCGCCGCATGGTCCGCGCTCGGTGCGGGTGTCGATGGCCCGGTGTTGGTCATGCGCGTGGCGCAAAACGGCGACCTCGTGGTCGGCGGCTCCTTCGCGCAGGCCGGCGGCACTGCCGCACCGTTCCTCGCCCGGTGGAACGGCAGCAGCTGGTCGGGATTCCCGTCCGGGCCAACGACGACCGTGACCGCACTCGCGATCGCGCCGAACGGCGAGCTGTTCGCGAACGGCTTCGCCAACGGCATCGCGCGCTGGAATGGCAGCGGCTGGCAGGCACTGGGCACCGCCACGGCCGTGCGCAGCCTGCACGTCCGCCCGGACGGGGAACTGCTGGCCGCGATCGGCAACAGCGTGTCCCGCTGGGACGGCAGCGGTTGGGCCTTCGCACTGCAGGTGTCCGGCGGCCTGGCCAGTCCTTTCGGCATGCTCGATCTGCCGAGTGGGGAGCTGCTGGTGTTCGGTGGGTTCCAGACGTTCGTGGCGGCCGGCATTCCGCTGGTGGAGCCGGCGCGTGGTGTGGCAGTGCGCCGCGGCACGACCTGGTCGGGCAACGGCTCGCTGAGTGGCTTGCCGACCTGGACCCAGTTCCACTCGATCCGGACCGCGACGGTGACGAGCGCGGGGGACGTGCTGCTGGCTGGATTTCTGCCGCTGCCCCCGAGCGGCGGGATGGTCGCGGTCCAACGGATGGGCACGACGTGCCCGGCGACGGTCACCGACCTCGGCGGCGGCTGTGTCGGGCCCGCCGGCAGCAACCTGCTGGTGCCGGTGACCCTGCCCTGGGTCGGCGCGACGTTCCGGGCGACCGCGAGCCAGCTGCCTGCCCCGGCGCTCGGGGCGGTGGTGTTCGGCTTCGCGCCGTCGCTGTTGCCACTGATCAGCTTGTTCCCGACCGCGTTGCCGGGTTGCCAGCTGCTGGTGACGCCGGATCTGGTGTCGACGCCGTTCGTGCCCGCGGGCAGCACGGTGGCGGAGATCAGCCTACCGCCGGTCCTGGCGCTGGCCGGCGCTTCGCTGTTCGCGCAGGTGGTGGCGATCCAGCTCGATGCGGCCGGCGGCTTCGTGGCGGTGACGAGCACGAACGCGCTGCGGGCGACCCTCGGTTCGTACTGACCGCACGCCGCCGATCCACGGACCAACACCGCCGGTGGTGTCCGAAGCCCGCGACGGTCGCCGCCCGCCGACGCCTACTTCTTCTTCAAGCTGTCGACGAAGGCCATGATCCGCAGGATCTCGTCCTTCGTGTAGCGCGCGCCGAACGGCTGCATCGCGCCAGTCCCGCCACCGTAGATGACCTCGAACATGCCGACGTCGGTCGCGACCCGCGGATAGGTCACCTGCGCATCGACCAGACTCGAGCCGATGCGCCCGGACCCGTCGGCGAGGTGGCAGGCCGCGCAGCACTGGTCGTACAGCACGCGCCCCGCGGCGATCCCGTCCTGGTCGCCGACATAGGGGTTCTTGCCGGTCTTCTGGAACTCGATCGCCTTCGCCGAGGCGGTCTCGTTCGGATACAGGTCCATCTTCAACGGCGCGTTCGTCAGTGCGTGCAGGAACACCGGATCGCCCGTGGCCGGCGCCGTCATCTGCGTGACCGCCTGCTTGGTGAGCGCGGTCTCCTGACCGGGCTTCACCTCCCCCGCCGGCACGATGCGCCACAGCGCGCCCGGCGGGTTGCCGGTCGCACCGCGGTCCGCGGTGTAGAAGCAACTGCAATTCACGGCATACACATAGCCGTCCTCACCGACGCCGCCGGCGGTGAACTGCAGGTTGGTGTGCAGCAACTCGTCGATGACCCACTTCTGACCGTCCCAGCCCACACCGAACATGCGACCCGAGCACCAGTCACCGACCAGGTACACACCGTTCATGCCGCCGTAGTTCGCGACGCCAAGGCCCTGCACGGAGCAGCCGTGCCCGTCCTTCAGCGGCGCCGCACCAGGATAGGGCACCTCGTGCGGGTACTCGGCGATCGGCAGCACGCCGGCCGTCGAGCCGGTGTCGACGGCACCGGTCACCGGGTGACTCCTGGATCCCTCCATCTTGTTCCAGCCGAAGTTCTCACCGCCCTTGCTGCCGGCCGGCGACCAGTGGACCTCCTCCCAGTGGTTCTGGCCGACGTCGGCGATGAACAGCGCGCCGGTCTTGCCGTCGAACGAGAACTCATAGGGATTGCGCAACCCGTACTGCCAGATCTCCGGCCGAGCTCGCGTCTTGATCTGGGCGAAGTCGAACTCGCTGATGCCGAACAGCTGCATCAGCCGCTCGTCGGCAGCGTGCGCGAACGGGTTGGTCGGCGGGATGTGGTAGGGAATCCGGTCGTTCTGCTCCGTGTTGACGTCGATGCGCAGCATCTTGCCGAGCAGCAGGCTGAGGTCCTGGCCGGACTCGAAGGGATCTCCTTCCCACCCACCATCGCCCGACCCGATGTACAGATAGCCATCCGGCCCGAACTCGATCTGACCACCGTTGTGGTTGTAGTACGGCTGCTCGATGCGCATCAGCACCTTGGCGGTCTGATTGGTGCGCTCGGCGGTCATCACGTTCGGGCTCTTGGGATCGACCTGGAACCGCACGATCAGCCCGTCGCCGTTGAACGGCAGCGACGCGTAGTGAACGTAGAAGTAGCCGTTCTGCCGGAACTTCGGGTGGAAGGCCAGCGAGTACAGCCCCTGCTCGACGAACCCCGTCTGTACATCCGTCCCGAGCGGGTTGATCTTGGTGAGGTCGAGGAACGGCTCCGGGCTGACGACACCGTTCTTGTCGACGACCTTGACGCGCCCCACGCGCTCGACGACGAAGATGCGCCCGGTGCCGTCGTTGGCCGCGGCGACATTGGTGGGATCGTTGAATCCTTCGGCGACCTTCACCAGGGCCAGCTCGGGCTTGCCAGGCAGCTTGACGCCGGGGGTGGGTCGCGCGACCTGATCACGGTTCGCAGGCGGGCTCTGCAGACGGACTGGCGCCAGCAGCAGTGCACCGGCGATCGTGGACCAGAACAGAGTCGGAGACGAGAGGCGCATGCCGACGCTGTATCACAACGCGGGCAGCGCCCGCAACCGGAACGGTGAGCCCGGCGCCACCAGCTTCCCCGGCACCCGCAGTCTGCACGCTTGCCATCGCCGCGCGCGGCGCGAGGATGCGCACGCATGCCGGTGCCCGCCTTCCTGCAGCGCAGCCGCACGGTCGCCGCGGCCACCTACGATCGATGGCTGTTGCCACCCGCGGCGTTGGCGGTGCACCTGTGCATCGGCCAGGTCTACGGCCTGTCGGTGTTCAAGCTGCCGCTGACGCGCCTGCACGGTCTCGATCACTCGGCACCGACCGACTGGAGCCAGCCGGAGGTGCAATGGATGTACAGCCTGGCGCTGTGCATGCTCGGCGCCGCCGCGGCCCTGTTCGGTCGCTGGGTCGAGCGGGTCGGGCCGCGCTGCACGATGTTCACCGCGGCGCTGTGCTTCTGCGGCGGGCTGGCCGTGACGGCGCTCGGCGTCCATCTGCACTGCCTGTGGCTGGTCTACCTCGGCTACGGCGGGCTCGGTGGCATCGGCCTCGGACTCGGCTACATCTCGCCGGTGTCGACGTTGATCAAGTGGTTCCCGGATCGCCCCGGCATGGCGACGGGCATGGCGATCATGGGGTTCGGCGGCGGCGCCATGATCGGCTCGAACGCCAGCGTCTGGCTGATGGACCAGTTCCGCACGGCAACGGACCAGGGTGTGGTCGCCACCCTGCTCGTGCTGGCCGCCGCGTACCTCGCGCTGATGCTGTTCGGTGCGTTCACGGTGCGGGTGCCTCCCGACGGCTTCGCGAAGCGCGGCTTCGTCGCCACCACCCCGGCACAGCGCGCGGCAGTCGCGGTCGGCGTCGACCGCGCGTGGCGCACGCCGCAGTTCTGGCTGCTGTGGGCGGTGCTGTGCTGCAACGTCACCGCCGGCATCGGCATCCTCGAGCAGGCCTCGCCGATGGCGCAGGAGGTCTTCGCCGGCCGCGTGACCGCCGGCGCCGCCGCCGGGTTCGTCGGCATCCTCAGCCTCGCCAACCTGCTCGGGCGGTTCTTGTGGTCGTCGGCATCCGACCGTCTCGGCCGCAAGGTGACGTACTCGATCTACTTCCTGCTCGGCGCCGTGCTCTATGCCACGCTGCCGGGTCTCGGCCGCGGCCAGCATCAAGGTGCCTTCGTCCTGGTCGCCGTCGTCGTCATCAGCATGTACGGCGGCGGCTTCGCGACGATCCCGGCTTACCTGCGCGACCTGTTCGGCCCGTTCCAGGTCGGCGCGATCCATGGCCGCCTGCTCACCGCGTGGTCGGTGGCGGCGCTGGTCGGTCCGTCGATCGTCAATTGGATGCGCGAGAACAGGGTCCGCGACGGGCTGCGCGGCGTCGAGGTCTATGACACGACCCTCTACGTGATGGCGGCACTGCTGTTGGTCGGCCTCGTGTGCAACCTGCTGGTGCGGCCGGTGCATCCGCAGCATCACCACCGCGAGGCAACGGCCGTCGGCGAGCAGATCTCGATGCCGGGGGTAGGTCGCCCGGACCATGGACCGGCGCCGCTCAGCCAGCCCGCTGCGCAATCGGCGCCGAGGCGCCGCCTCGGCGCGCGTTTGGCCACCTGGACGATCGTGCTGCTGCCGCTCGCGTATGGCGTCTACCAGACCATCCGCAAAGCGCTCGCCCTGTTCGCATAGCGGCCGAGCACGCTGGCAGGGGGCGTCAAACCACCGCCAACTCCCAGACCTCCACCTTCTCCCGCGTGCGTCGCCCCGGCGACGGCTTCACCCGGCGCGTCATCTTCTCCACCAGCCGGAACCGCCCGCGATCGAGTTCGGTCTGGATCGGATGCGGCACGTCGGGCTGCGACAGCTCGATGATGTTCGAGAACACGAACACGATGCGGCCGCCGGGCGCCAGGCGCTGCAGGGCCTGGTCGTAGAAGCGTTCGAAGAAGCCTTCCTGGAAGTACATCGCCAGGTCCAGCGTCCGGCCCACCTCGCCCTTCATCCACGGCGGGTTGGACACGATGAGGTCGACAGGGCCGCGATCGGTACCCAGCAGGTCCGCCAGCTCGAGTTCGATCGGCAGTGCGTTCGGGAGCCGGCGCAGCTGCCGCGCCACGCTCTCGATCGCATTCGGGTTGATGTCGGTGGCGATGACGTGCTGGAAGCCCGCCTTGGCCATCTGCAGCGTCAGGACGCCGGAGCCGGTGCCCACGTCGATCGCCCGGTTGCGCGCGCCCTGGTACTTCGCGAGCCAGGTGCCGAAGAGCTCCAGGTGCTCCATGCGGGCCGGGATGTAGGTGCCGTAGAACGGGTGCACGCGATAGCCGAGCACGGGGAAGTGCACGCCCTTCTCGTACCAGCCCCACGCGGTGCTCAGGACCCTCGCGTCCTCGATGGGCAGCGCGAAGTCGGCGTGATCCGGGTAGAGCTCGGTGAGGAAGCCCGCGCGGGGCGCGTCGGCGAGGGCGACCTTGCGTCCGACCACTGGCGCGAGCAGGTTCTTCGACGCTGCCTGGAAGGCCTCGCGGAAGATGCGCTTCTTCACGTATCCGGAGTCCTCGCCCGGATCCTCGAGCTGCACGCGCAGTGCCTGCAGGATGTCGAGCCCGGTCACGAAGCTGTCGGTCACGAGCAGCGAACGCCCCTCGAGCAGCCACGCCGCCGCCTGCGCCGGCGGGACGTTCCGGTCGACTGGTTGCGCACGGTGGCGAAGGACGGGCTCGGGGCGGTTCAGGGCGGCGGGCATCGGGCGGATCCGGGCGGGCGAGGGGAAGACGCGGCGGGCGGCTTGCGTGTGATACCGCGCGCGACCGCTGGCTACACGCCCCCATCGCTCGGCCTGACGGCCTGCCACTCGCAATCCAGCCAACACCGGCTCGTCGCGAAGGGCTGGTCGGCTTCACCGGGCCGGTGGAGCTCGAGGTGCCCAATGCGACCGGCCCGATGACGCTGGACTACGCCATCCAAGCCAGCCAGGGCAGTTGGCGCGTCGAACTGATCCAGCCGTGGGGGGAAGTGCTGCGAGCCACGAACGAGGGCGCCGCCGAGGGCAAGCTGGTCGGCACCGATGGCCATGGTCGCTGGCTGGGACGCATTCACTTGGTCGGCTTCAGCGGCAGCTACCGCGCCACGCTGAAGTGATGCGACCGCCGCATCGGCCACCCGATCGCGCGCCTCTCCCTCGGCCCGGCGTTCTTCACTGCAGGCACGACAGCGTGTAGTCCCACTGCGTACCGTTGTTCGGCGCGCTGACGCTGACGAACACGATCGGCTCGTTGTTCAGCTGCAGGGTCACCGTGGCGCCGCCCGACACGAGGCCGCCGGTCGAGAATCGTTCGCCGAGCGCCGTGCGCACGACGAATCGGTCGGGGATCGTGTAGGCCTGATAGACGAAGGTCGTCGTGCCGGTCCCGTTGCCGACGTAGTGCGCGAACGTGAACGCGCCCTGTCCGCCGCTGCCCTGGGCGGCGTTGCAGTTGCCGAACGCGAGCTGCGTGCCGCTGCAGAGACCGGGTGTGCCGTTCAGATCGCACGTGCCGGTGAAGCCGTTGGCGTCGATCAGGCCGATCAGCACCAGCACGTCCGCGAGCGAACCGCCGGCACGCGGGCCCGAGCAGCTGAGGGCGCCGTTCTGGTCGACGGTGCCGGCCAGCACGTAGACGAAGCCGTTCTGCAGCACACACTGCCCGGCGACGGCGACCGGCACCCGCATCGGGCCGCCGACCGGCAGCGTGAACACCGTCGGCAGCTGCAGGTTGCCCAGTGTCGGCAGCGGTGTCGGCCGCAGGGCGAACTCGGCGCGCGCGCCTTCGAGGACGTCGTCGCGGAACGGCAGCCCGTCGAGGATGCTCATGCTCCACTCCACCCAGAAGTCGCCGATCGCCGGGCTTGCCGGATCGACGATCTGCCGCATCGCGTGGTCGAGGTGTTCCTGCATCGTCGCGTCGCCGTGCGTGAAGTTCGCCGCGGCGATGTCGACGATGGTCTCGCCGCGAAGTGCCGCCAAGAGCCACAGCACGGCTGCGCCACCGGCCATGTCGCGCCAGTCGCTGCCGAGCAGGATCGGCAGCATGCCGATCGCACACAGCCGCAGCGTGCGCAGCACCAGCGGCGAGTTGCCGGGCGCCGCCGGCAGGCTCGCGGCTGCGGCGACGGCGATGATGGCGGACGGCACGGCGAACCGGGGGCCGAGGTCGGCGAGCGCATCGGCGACCAGCGCGAAGCTGCCGGTCTGGCTGCCGAGGTCGAGTTGGCCGGTCAGCTGACCGACGAAGGCCGCACTCTGCACGATTTCTGCGTAGACGATGTCGGTGGCCGTCTGCAGGATCGCGAAGCCGCGCAGGAAGTCGCCGTCGCGGTCGTGCACGAGGCAGTCGATGCGCGTCGGGTCGCGTTCGACCAGCAGGGCGAAGCGCCGACTCTCGAGGTCGTCGATGCGCAGCGTCGAACGGCCATTCTGCGGCCAGGTGATGCGGGCCCCGGCTTGTTCCCGCCGCGAGTCGAACTCGGCAGTGACGACATCGCCTCCGTTCTCGGTCCAGAAGATCGCCGAGCCGGCCCCGCCGCGAACCGCCACCTCGGGGCGCGGTGTGTTGCGGGCGCCGGAGTCGGCGGAGGCTTCGAGGTCGGCCCCCTTCGGGCCAGGACTACCGCCGCCGCACGCGGACAGCGGCAACAGCAGGGACATGCCGAGCAGGGCCAGGGTACCGAACAGGGAGCGACGGTGGTCTTGGAGCATGGGGCAACGGGAGGGTGCGGGGTGGGCTGCACGGGAGACGGAACCGGCGCGTGGTCGTCACGCTGGCAGCTCGGACCGTCGAGCGACGAACGGGCGCGGGCGGGGCAGGAGATTTCCCTGCCTCGTTCGTCCTCGGTCGGTCTGGATCCAGGGCACCCTGACTACGGCATTGCCGCGAGCCGGCTTCGCCCGCCAGCCTCCCCGCTGTCGAGGCACGGGCGGCAGATACGCTTCCCAGGACATGCTCACCAATGCAGAAACGGTCCTACTCGTCATCCGAGCCGGCCTCGAACTGTTCAGCGTCGCGCGCAAGGCCTACGTCGACTCCACGCGCTCGATGACGCTGACCTTGCCCCTCCCGCGCATGGCAAACGCCACCGTGCAGAGCGCCAGGACCTGGTTCACGGGCAGCCAAGCCGGGCGAGAGGCTGCCGCGCGTACGCCACGGGTCGCTTGGCTGCTCGCGCAGGCCCGGCTCGACACCGAGCGCGAACGCGAGCTGCTGCAGATCTACACCGTGCTGCTGGCGGCGACGAACCCGGCCACTGACGACAGCGCCACAGCGAAGGCCGCGGTCGACAGCGAGCAACTGTGCGCACTCTTGACCGTTCGGCAGTGGAGCGAGCACGAACCCGAAGCGCCCCGCACCGCACTGCAGCAGATCGCCGGCAGCATCGTCAACCTTGCCGTCGACTACTACGCGAGCATGCCCGGCGCGATATCCTCGCACCGTCCGGAGGGCCGCGCGCTGCTGGCCTTCCTCGAGGCGCTCGACGACGTTGACTTCGCCGCCACGCCGGCGCAGGAGCTCGCGGGCGAGATGCTGGTTGGCGTGATGGACGGGCTGGCGGCACATCCCGGCGCGCTCGGCGGCGGTCGAGCACAGGACCAGTTCGTGCGCAACATCGCCACCAGCCTCTCGACGTCGGCCAAGGACCTGCTGGCCGACGCGACCCTGGAGCGCAAGCGCGAAGCGGGCGTGTGGCTCCGACTGGTGGCGCGCGCCATGGTCGAAGGCGGCGCACAGACGGTGCTCTCCAACCCGGTGCGTTTTCTGGGCGTCGAGGAGGGCGCGGAGTCGGCTCTGGCAGGTGCGGTCAGCTCGACGCTGGCGGAGCTGCTACTCGCCGAGGAGCATCGCGTGACCTTCGCCGCGCTGTTGTCCGGCGGCGGCCTCACCAAGGTCGCGCAGGCTGCGCTTGGCGCGGTCGCGGCGAATCCCGACTTGCTCAAGGTCGACCACCAGGGCCTCAAGGCGATCCTGGTGGCGGTCGCCGGCGACCTCGCGAAGTACGACGCGCCCTTCACGGCCGACCTGTTCCCCGAACTGGCGCGGCTGGTGCTCGAGAAGAGCGCCGCCAACATGGACCTGGTCTGGGGGCCGCGATTCAAGAGTGCCGATCGCCACCTGCTCGTCACGGCCACGCGCTCCTTGCTGCGCAGCCTGGCGAAGAAGCCCAAGGCCGGCTCGACGTGGAAGCCGACGTTGACCCAGGAGCAGCTCCTGATCGTCGCCGAGACGGTGTTCGAGGAGGTGATCGACAACCCCGACTGGCTGGTCGAGCGCGCCGCGGGCGAGAGCGATGTGCTCGGCGCCGCCGTCGAGGCGATGCTCGACTCGATGCGGCGCTTCGACGGCGCACGCGTCAGTGCCGACAGCGGGATCGCCATGTTGCGCGCCGCGCTCCTGGCCGTGGGGAAGCGGGTGGAGCTGCTCGATCGGCTACCGCAGGCCAGCCACGAAGCGGGCGCCGTGGCCCTCACGGCGGCCGTGGACGCCGTCATGTCGGCCGCGCTCGGCGACGGCGGCAACGCGCGCGCGAAGTGGCGCCTGGCGCGCAACTCCTCGCTCGAGGCCCTGGTCGTCATCGCGCTCGAAGCGCTGGCCACCCACGGCCCGAGCGCCGAACACATCATACGCCTGCGCGAAGTGCTCGCCCGTCTGACGAGCGGCCAACTCGAGTTCGAGAACTTCGCCTCTTCGCTCACGTCCGAGCTGGCCGCCTGATTCCCGCTTGTTCCGCTTCCCGCTCCTCCCAGAAACTCCATGTGCATTCACCGCCGACTGTTCTCCGCGCTCCTCGTCGCAGCGATTTGGCTGCTCGGCGCCTGCAGCTCCGTGCGCCACATCCGCGATGCCCAGGACTCGTTCAACCGCGCCGCCCAGGTCGAGTTCGAGGAGTCGCAGCTCGACGCGGGCCATTCGGCCGACGCGGTCGCCACCGGCCCCACGGCGGCGCGCGAATACACCACAGCGCTGGCGCTGTTGCGGCGCGAACTGCGCCAGAACGCCGACGAGCTCGCGGCCGACAAGCTCACCGGGACGGCACTGTTGCTCGAGGCATTGTGCGTGTGGCGACTCGAGAGCCTGGGGCAGCTCGAGCGCAACACCAGCGGTTTCTTGCAAACCATGACCCGGCTCGCGGAGCACCGCGCAGAGCTCGGCACACGCGACCGGGTGCTGAGCCTCGCGCTGCCTGGCTTGCGCGAGAACGATCAGGGCTTCGAGAATCTCTCGAACGATCCGGTCAAGGCGCGCGAGCTGTTCGAGAGCGCGTATGCGGTACTCGATCGAGCCATCGAAGTGGTGAAGCCCCACGACTCACACCCGATCCACGCCTTCGTGCGCGTGTCGCAGTTGCGTGTGTGCGCGAACTGGAAACAGGCCATCGAGGCCGATCGCAAGCTCGCGGACCACGAGGGGAAGATGCGCATCGAAGACGTGCGCAAGAAGCTCTGCGAGAGCTGGAAGAGCATCCCCTCGGCCGTCGCGGAGGCTCAACGGAGTTGGCTGACGGCGCGGGCCTTCGAAGTCACCAGGGCCTCGGGGTGGCAGGTGCCCTGCGCGGACTGAGCTCGTCGTCCCCGTCCACGGGCTGCGGAACGGCACCGTGCTGATCCGATCGATGGTCCGCGCATCCGCGGCTAGCCGGCGTCGATTGACTCGCAATCCCCGGCCGCCAATGATCGCGGGGCCATGACCGAGCAGCAGCCTGACCGCCGCGGCGCGCGCTACACCTTGCTGCGCGAACTCGGCTCCGGCGGCTTCGGCACCGTGCACCTCGCCCACGATGCCGTGTTGCAGCGGCAGGTGGCGCTCAAGGAGCTCCGCCGCGACCTGGTCGCGGGCGACGAAGCGACCCGTGCCGCACTGCAGGCACGATTGTGGCGCGAGGTGCAGATCACCGGACAGCTGGAGCACCCGGGCATCGTGCCGGTCTACGACCTGGCCACGGATCCCGACGTGGCCGGCGCCTATTACACGATGCGCCTCGTGCGTGGCCAGCCGCTCGAGGAGGCGATCGCGCAGTTCCATGACCGGCGAAGCCGCGGTGAAGTCGACCCGCTCGAGCTCCCGCGCCTGCTGACGGCGGTGATCGATGTCTGCAACGCGATCGGCTACGCCCATGTGCGTGGCGTCACCCACCGCGACCTCAAGCCGGCCAACGTGGTGCTGGGCGAGTTCGGTGAAGTCGTCCTGCTCGACTGGGGCCTCGCGGCTCTCACCACCGAGGCAGCGGCAACCGCGGCCACGCCCGAAACCACGCCGGCCAGGACGGATGCCGTGCGCCTCGTCACCGACACGCCGCACCAGACCGGTGCCGGCGGCGCCGGCGGCACGCCGGCCTACATGGCGCCGGAGCAGGCGCGCGGCGAGCCGGGACCACGCACCGACATCTACGGGCTGGGCGGCATCCTGTTCGATCTGCTGACCGGCCGGCCGCCGCACGTGGGTGAGAACTCGAGCGAGGTGCTCGATCGCATCCTCAGGGGGCCGACACCGAGTGCACGCGCCGTGGCGCCATGGGTGCCGAAAGCTCTCGACGCCATCTGCGCCCGGGCGATGGCCCATGCCCCGGGACAACGCTACGCGACGGCGTCGGCGCTCGCCGACGACCTGCGGCGCTTCCTGGCCGACGAACCGGTCTCGGCGCTGTCGGAGCCGGTGTCCAGCCGCGCCGGGCGCTGGATGCGCAAGCATCGCACCTGGACGCTGGCAGCAGCCGTCGTCGCCGGGATCACCATCGCCGTCACCTCCTTCGCGGCGGTGCTGCTGGCGCGCGTCTCGCACGACGAGCGCCAGGCGCGGCAAGCTGCCGAGCACATGCGGGAACAGGGTCTGCACCTGGCGGCAAAGTTCGCCGCACGCACCATCGCCAGCGAGATCGACGTGCGCTGGCGCATCCTCGAAGCCGCGGCGCAGAGCCCGGTGCCGGCCGCGGCGCTGCGCGAACTGGCAGCCACCACCGTGCCCGTCGACGGCCATGCGCCTCTGCAGCGATGGCTCGAGGCGAACCTGCAGGAACATCGGCTGACGGCGACGGCGACCAGCTGGTTCGTCACCGACGCCCGCGGCCGACAGATGGCCCGCAGCCCGCTGCAGGCCAGACTGCTCGGCAGCGACTTCTCGTTCCGCGACTACTTCCACGGCCAAGGGCGCGATCTGCCGCGTGGGAGCCCCGCCCGACCGATCACCGCGCCGCATCGCTCGGTGGTGTTCAAGAGTCGCGCCACCGGCAACCTGATGGTCGCGTTCTCGGTGCCGATCTGGAGCGAGCCGGTGGCCGCCGAACGCGAAGTGATCGGCGTGCTGGCGATGACCGTCGAGCTGGGTTCGTTCGCGGCGTTGCGGGTCGAACTCAGCGGCGAACAGGTCGCCGTGCTGGTCGAGACGAAGAGCGACTGGTTGGGAGCCGCGGAGGGACAGGGCCTCGTGTTGCACCATCCCCGGTTGCGGGGTGAGTGCCGGCTGTCCGGCGACGCGCTCGGCGAGTTGCGCGCGCTGCGTTCGCGCAACGAGCTCGGTGGTCTGCTGCTGCGCGACTACATCGACCCCGTCGATCCCGAGCCGCGCTGGCTGGCGGTGTTCGAACCAGTGCTGGTGCAGGGGCGCACCGGGCCGGAACACGACATCGGCTGGGTGGTCGGGGTGCAGGAACGCGTGGACCCGGGCCGATAGCGGGCCCGCGGCATGCGGCACCACGCCCCGGCTGCGGAACCGGGCCGGATCGTCGATCCACCCGGCCCGCTTGCAGCTCTTCAGCGCGTGTCGAGGCTGGTCATCGCGCTGGGTGCAGAGACAGGGACGGCGCGTCGGGGTGCGACGCCCTGGTCCGCTCGTATTTCGTGCCGTCCCACGTGTACTGGCCAGTCTGGCCGCCGCCGCCATCGTCGCTCCGGTTCTCGTAGTCGATCGTGCCAGCGGTCGGGCTCCAGATGTATGTGCCGAAGCCCCACAGTCGCTCACCCTCGATGTTGAACCACATGCCCCAGGTGCCGTCGCCGAAGGGTAACCGCACGAACACGAAGCGGTCGTCAGGGTTGAGCTGGCCATCCAGTTCGACCATCCACCTGCTGGAGGCGGGATCTGGCGCTCTTTGCGCGGTGGCGGCAGAGCTGAGGGAGAAGGCAGCCAGCAGTGCCGGAATCAGCGGCACATGTCTCGAGAGCATGGGAATCTCCGGGGGTGCGGGAAACAGCAGATGCGGTCCGGGACCACCCCGAACCAGCCTCGCCATCCTGCCTCGTGCTCAGGCCCGCGTCCAGGAGGTCGCAACCGACCGGCTCCTGGGCGTGCATCGCCCCGGCCAGAATCGACACCGCGCCCTGCGGCATCGGCCGGGTGCCGACCTGCTTCTTCACCAACTCGCTGCAACCGATTCCGGACCGTTGGTGGAAGATGCGCGAAGTTGCCCCGTCTCGCGCCCGCCATGCCCGATCGCTCCATCCTCGTTGCCGTCCTCCTCGCCTGCACTGCGTCGGCGCTCCCGGTCCTAGCGCAGGACAAGCCGCAGAAGCCCAAGACCGTCCCCACCTGGATGGACCTGCCGGTCGGCGCGGACGTCACGTATGCAGTGGACGACGACAACAAGTTGACCGGCGGGGGCGGCGGCCTGGGCAGCGGCGGCGGTGGCAAGCACGCGGTCCGTGTCGTCGTGCTCGGCACCGAGGCCAGCGGCGCCCTGCGGATCGCGATCTTCGACGAGACGCTGCCGAAGGAGTCGTTCGAGACCGCGATCGTGCACGCCGAGATCGTGACCCTCGATCCCGCGACCGGCGCCATCCAGCGCGGGACCGAAGCCACCCGGACCGCCGGCATGCCGTGGCTGCAGATCACGGCGTTCCCCTATCCGGCGCTCGGCGTCGCGGAGTGGAAGGCGAAGAAGCCCGTCACCCGATCGATGTGGACACCGGTCGCCGGCGAACCGATCGAGCTGCCGATGGTCGTGTCGTTCGGGACGAAGAAGGACGGGAAGAAGCAGGTGCCGACGTTGACCGCCGACCTCGCGAGCAAGCAGCCCGTCGCCGCGAAACTCGTCGGCATCGCGGGCATGGTGTCGATGGCGCAGGGGCAGATGCCGAAGCTGGGGGCGAGCGGTATCGAGCCCGTCGACGTGGAAGTCGTCGAGCTGCACCGCGAGTACACGTTCGAGCCGGCCAAGGGTCGGATCACCGCGGTGCGCACGACCGGCAAGGTCACCGCCGCCGGCGGCAAGATCACGATCGCGTGCAGCGCGACCCAGCAGGAGACGGAGCGCCGTGCCGTACCCGCGAAGGACCTGCCCGCCGTCGTCGAAGTCGTCGAGGAGCTCTGCGCGATCGCGTCGTCGTCGGAGCCGAAGGAGGCGCGCAAGACGCGCGCGGAAGCGCTCCAGGAGCAGGCCGCCAAGGCCGGGTTCGCGGCGACGGCGAAGCGGCTGCTCGACAGCCTGACGCGCGACGGCCTGCCGCCCGGGTTGCCGCGCTGATCGCAGGGCCGACGAGGTAGCGCGGTTCGTGATCGCGCCGAGCGGCACCGACGGATTTTCTCCGAGCCGCTCAGAGGATCCGCATGTCGATCGTGTTCGAGTAGGAGACTCCGCTGAAGCAGGGCCCGCCCGCCATCGTGAAGCCCTGGATCGCGAACCGTTGACCGACCAGCAACACATCGATCGGCACCCGAAACGTCGCCGTCGGACCGGGCAGGATGACGCCATCGGCCCCGATGCCACACAGGCACATGCCGGTCAGCGGCACCCACGTCGGCCGGCCGAACAGGAACCCCACCTGCGGGTGGGAGGTCATCAGGTTCACCGTGACGGTGTTGCCGAGCGCGGGCAGCACGCCGTTGTGCTGGATCGGCAGCGGCAACCCGCAGGCGGTGGACACCGTCGTGAAGCCCGGCGCCGGCGTGTGGCCGCGATAGCCGACCAGCTGCACCTGCGACTGCGTGCTGCTGGCGTGGGCGGTCGCGATCGTGAAGGGCGTGATCGTGTCGGCGACACTCGCGGCGTAGGCCGAAGTGACGGCCACCGTCGTGGCGGGGACCATGCTGAAGGTCTCGAAGTCCTCGTGAACCGTGAAGACGCCCGTCGCCGTATCGATGGCGAGCAGCACGACGCGCACGCCGGTCCCCTGCTGCCTCACCGCGAGCGTGCGCACGCCGTCGGTCTCGAGTTCCATCGAGGGCGCCCCCCAACCCGGGGCCAGCGTGCCGAACAACGTCGGCGCCGTCGCACTACCCGTCGAGGCCACGCGGCGCACCACCGTCTGACCGGGAGTGGTGACGTCCGGGTAGGCGACCGTGAACGAACTCCGCAGATCGGGCGAAGTCACACTTGTCTTGCCGTACCCCATGACCTCCCTCGACGTGGTGACCCCCCGGCCGAGCTCGACGAACGCGCCACCGGGCAGCGGGACCAGCGCACCCGCGAAGTCGATCATCGCCATTCGGTGGACCACCTCGGTCGACGACGGCGTGACGAGGCCCGTCTCCGCCCACACGAGTGCCCAATTGTCGGTGCGGTTGCTCTTGCTGAGCGATACCGAATTGCCGAGGACACCGGGCACCAAGGCGTTCAGCGGCCCGACGAGGCCGGCCTCGTCGACGGTGCAGTAGAGCAGGCTGCCCCTGTTGACGAAGGCGACGATGCTCACGGCCGGGCCGGCGCCGGCATACGGATCCCCACCGACGCACGCCTGGCCCGGCTCGAACGACAACGCCAGGCCCGACGCGATCGAGAGCACCGGCAGCACGGCTCCGCTCGTCGGCACCCGTCGGCCGGCGATGCCCGGCGACGCGGTGCCCAGGCGGGTCATCGCGACGACCAGCCACTCCGAGTTGCGGCCGCGGAACGCGACCGACGGCGGATTCCAGGAGGTGGTCGTGATGTCGACCGAGATCACCGGGCCGACGGGCGACCAGGAGCTGTCGTAGGTGCGCGCGAACACGTCGTGGTCGGAGCTGGACCTCGCCCACCTCCACACCACGAGCCAGCGCGCCGAGACCGGATCGAACGACACGTCAGGGGCGCCCACGGACGTCGCGGCGAAGCCAGAGCCGCCGGCCCCGGCGGCGACCATCACCGGCGCGGACACCAACGGGTCGACCACCAGCGGCAACTCGGCCGCCGCGACGAAGTCGGCCGGCACCGTGATCTGCAGTGCACCGTCCCGCCACGTGCTCGGCAGTTCGCAACGCCGGCCCGCACGATCGAACGCGACCGCCGCCCCGTAGCGCACTGCCTGCGGGCCATCGCCGAACTGCACACCGGGGCCCTCGACCCGGGCCGGCAGCGTGGTCGCCGCACGGATCTCGAGCACCAGCTCACCGCGCGCCGGCAGGCGGTCGAAGTGGAAGCTCTGTTCGACGCCGTCCCGGCGCAGGTCGAAGTGCTCGCGCAGGGCGCCGTGGTCCAGCACACAAACCTGGCCCGCGGCGGGTCGCTTCACCGCTGCGGCGAGCGGCAGTTCCCGGCCACCGATCGTCACCTGGTCGAGCGAGAGCCGCACCGGGACCAACGGCAGCTCGACGCCGGGCAGGGCATGGAAGAGCAGCCCTTCGGCGGTGACGCACGCCTTGTAGCTGTCGGCCAACACCCAGGTCGTGTCCGGCAGCGGCGCGTCGATCAGCAGGCCCGGCCCGATCGACGCCACGTCGATCGACGTCGTGACCGAACTGCTGTCGATCGGCAGGCCCCCTCGTTCGCCGGCCCCCGGCGCCACCGGCGCCACCGGCGCCACCGGCAGGTCCTGGGCGACAAGGTCCTGGACGACCATCGGCAACCCGAGCACGGACCACACCACCATCGCGGAGATTCGCATGCCTCCAGGAATGCGCTCCCGCCCGCGAACGAACGCCGATTCCGGAAATCGCTCGCGAACCGCGCGTGCGGCGACGCCGGCGCTCGGGAAGCGCGGCTCACGTGGCGAGGCGCGGTCGCAGCAACAGCAGGCCGGCGATCAGGTAGCCACCGACACCGACCCATGCCACGGTCTGGAACCCGAGCGCCATGGCCATGGCCAGCGAGCAGACGCCGGCGAGCACGCCGCAGGCGCCGTTGAGCGCCCAGAACCAGGCCTTGTGGTCGTCGCCGAAGCGCTGCATGCCGAGCGGGAAGAAGTGGCCGAGCAGGAAGCCGATCGGCAACAGCAACACGACGGCGATCGTGATGCGAACGGCATCGCTGGCGCCCAGCGTGGCGGCGAACAGCGGCGACATGCCGAGGTTGCCGACCGCCAGCACCACGGGCACGAGTGGCCACAACCGCTGCGCGGTGGCGAGGCCGGTGCGGGCCGAACGCAGCGATCCGGCGCCGGCGCCCAGCAGCAGCGCGCCGATGACCACCGTCGCGGCGACGCTCGGGTGGCCGAGATACAGCACGAAGCGCTGCAGCCACGGGATCTCGATCAGCATGAACGACAGGCCGATCACCGCGAAGTAGCCACTGCCGCGCCAGAACCCTGGCTGCCGCGGCAACCAGCGCTGCATCGCGAACGGCGCGAAGAACAGCAGCAGCGTCACCAGCGTCAGCACGAACATCAGCATCTGCAGCGCGGCGACCGACTCGCCGTTGACGCCGAACTGCCGCGCGAACTCGAGATTGAAGCTGCCGAACACCGGCAGCGACTGGAAGAAGAACGGCTGGTCGTCGACCGACGCGGTCATGATGACGCCCTGCGCCTCCAGGGGCCCCGGGCCGTCGCGCAACAGCGTCGCCGGGTCGGCCGGCTTGTCGGGCGTCGGGGCGGCAGGGTAGAGCAGTTCGAAGCCACGCTCTTCGCAGACGCGCCGCGTGCGTTCGATCTCGTCGGCGGTGAACGGCCGCTTGCTCGTCAGCACGGTCGACACGCTGCTGCCCGCGACCACGACCAGATGCGCCTGCGGATCGGCGACGCCGACCGCCCGCAGCGCTTCCAGGTTCAGCAGCAACAAGCGCCCCGCCTCGAGCCCGTTGCGCCAGCGACTCGTCGAGATCAGGCCGTCCGGCGACAACCGGTCCAGGTACAGGCGGAACGCTTCGACCGTGTAGAGGTTGTTCTCGGCCAGCGTGAACGCGCCCGCTGCCGTCGCGGCCCAGCTGTCGATCAACGAGATCTGGATCAGGTCGTAGTCGCCGCGCGAGCGCGTCAGGAAGCTGCGGCCTTCGCTGACGACGGCATGCACGCCGGGTGCGTGATAGATGTCGCCGCTGAACTCCTTGAACACGGTCGACACCGTTTCGGCGACGCCGGCGTTGAGTTCGACGGCGTCGATGTCGCGCGCCCCGGCGCGCAGCGCGGTCAGCAGGTCCCGGCCGCCGCCGCTGCCGACCACGGCCACTCGCTGCGGTGGTCGCACCTGGTAGCCGGCCGTCGTGACGTCGAAGAGCAGGTAGTCGAACTCGCTCAGGTCGGTGACATCGCCGTCGAACTTGGTGATCGGCGTGCCGGCGGAGCCGTCCTGTTCCATCCAGTACTGCGGCACGCTGATCTGCGGCACCTTGCTGCCGAAGCCCCAGCCGTGGCCTTGCAGATCGGCGCCGAGCACCGCCTTCACATCGAAGAACGACAGCCGCGCGGTCGACGTCCAGCGCACGTGCGCGGGCCGGATCGAGCGTTCGTCGTATCCCTTCGTCAAGCCGACCGTCAGCAGCCCGCCGTGCAGCACGACGGCCACGATCGCAGCCGTGGCGGCGCCGACCGTGAGCCAGCGGCTGCCCACGAGTCGGGCCGCCGACACCGGCAGGATGCCGAGCCAGGCGATCGCCGCCGGCGTCGGCACGTGGTTCAACACCGGCAACACGGCGGCGGCCGCCGCACTCGCGCCGAGCAGGTCGGCGCCGTACAGGCGGCCGATGGCATTGCCGCGGGCCTGCAGCAGCAGGATGCACACGGCGGTGCCGAGCAACAGCATCGGCACCAGCAGGACCGCCATGCAGGCCACCACCGACCAGGTGCCGTAGCGGTTGCCGATCCACAGCACGGCCGCCACCGCCATCGGCAACGAGAGCCCGCCCGCCAGCAACGCACGCGACAGCATCCGTGGCGACGGTGGTCGCAGGGCGAACCAGACGCCCGGTGCGCCGAGCCCGAGCATCGCCAGCGAGATCGACAGGAACGCCCAGTGGTACCACAGCACGATGCTGAGCACGCGGGTGGCCGCGATCTGGAAGAACAGCACTGCGAACGAGGCCAGGGCGATGGCGAGCAGGTGCCTTCCGGAAACCTCGCCGCGGGGTTCATTGCTCATGACCAGCACACAGTCACGGATCCCAGCTGGCGCAGCAAGGCCTTGGGCTGCAATGAATTAGAAACTTCGGACCACCGAATCGTGACGATTCGGCGCAAGCTTCCCGGGCGCGGCGACCGTGCCTCTCGAGGGCTGGCATCACACCGCCGGCGCCATCGCCGTTTCCTCGCGACCGCTGTGGCCGTCGCCTGCTGCTGGACGGGCGTGGCCCGCTCCCTCGCGTCCCTCGGCAGAGGCCGACGATGCTGGCGATCGCATGCGACGTGATCGCGCCGAAGCTGCGCTGGTCGTTCGGAAGGCTGCCCGGCTCGACACCCCGCCGACGGCGGAGCTTGCCCTGGAGGCACCGCCCCTGGTCGGACGATGACGAGCAGCAACGGCTTCCCCATGGGTCTGCGCATCAACACCAACATCGCGTCGATCACCGCGCAGCGGTCCTTGGCGTCGATCACGGAACGGATCGCGGGCAGCTACCGGCGCCTGTCTACCGGCCTGCGCATCACGTCGGCGGCCGACGATGCCGCCGGCCTCGCGATCAGCGAACGGTTGCGCGCACAGGTCCGCTCGCTCGACCAGGCACGCCGCAATGCCCAGGACGGCATCTCGCTGGTGCAGACCGGGGAAGGCGCGCTGAACGAGGTCGGCAACATCCTGCTGCGGCTGCGCGAACTCGCCGTGCAAGCGGCGAACGGCACGGTCTCGGCCGCCGACCGCACCACGCTGGACGAGGAGTTCCAGAGCCTCGTCGACGAGATCGACCGCATCGGCCGCAGCACCGAGTTCAACGGCATCAAGCTGCTCGACGGCAGCGCGTCGACGGTCGTCTTCCAGGTCGGCTACGGCACGACCCCGGGCATCGACACGCTCGGCGCGTCGCTGTCGGCCGTGCTCGCGACCGGCCTCGGCCTCGACGTGCTCGGCGTCACCAACGCCGGCGCCGCGAGCACCTCGATGAGCGCGATCGACGACGCGATCAACAGCGTGTCGCGCGTGCGCGGTCGCTTCGGTGCGATGCAGAACCGGCTCGACAGCACCATCCGCTACCTCGGTGTTCAACAAGAGAACCTGATCGCCGCGGAATCGCGGATCCGCGACGTCGACATCGCGCGCGAGACCGCCGAACTGGTGAAGCTGCAGATCATGCAGCAGGTCTCGGTCTCGATCCTCGCGCAGGCCAACCAGCAGCCACAGCTCGTCCTCCGCCTGCTCGGCCAGTAGCGATCGCGCGCGGCGCCGCCGCGCGCGTCACTTCGCGGACAGCCGCATCCGCATCGTCGGCGACATCTCGATGCCGAGCGGGTTGACGCCGGGTGTGACAACGGCGAGCTGCTCGTAGAGGTCCGTGCCGTTCAGCGCCAACGTGTTCGGCACCTCCAGCACGAACGGCTGCAGGCCGCTGACCAGGACCAGCATCATGATGTCGGCGGTGCCACCGAGACGGCAGCCCGGCATGCCGACGAAGCCGAGGTCCAGATCCTGTGGGCCGAAGCCGATCTCGTGGATGACCAGCTTGGGCAGGCCGAACTGCGCCGTGCGCGTGAACGCCTCGCCGAGCCACGGCAGCTCGTCGGAACTGGCCACCAGCGATGGGGCGCCGCAGCCGGGACCGCTCTGGCTGTAGGTCGCGCCGTTCTGGATGAAGTAGCGCTGCAGATCGCCGTTGAGCGGCCCGAAGCCACTGCCACCGAACAGCCACAGGCCCGAGCCGGAGCGATACACCAGATTCGTGCCGTAGCGCGGCGTGATGGGATTGGCGAGGATGCGCTGCACCCAGCCCGGCGCCGTACCGTCCCATTCGTAGCAGTCGGCCTGCGCGCTGGTCGCGCCACCGGGTGCCTGCTGCAGGCCGCCGAACATGACGGTTCGACCGCGGCTGCGGTCGTAGGCGAAGGAAGCGCCGATCCGCGGCCAGGGCAGCGGCACCGCCGCCGGCGTCCATGACGTCGCGCCCAGCTCCCAGACCTGATTGGTGTGGGAGCCGCTGATCAACGAACCGCCCAGCAGCATCATCACGCCACGGCGATCGTCGTAGACCAGGGACGCGAAGGTCCGCGCGGACGGCGACGCGGTCAGCGTGCGCTGCGCCCAGCCGAAGCCGTTCCATTCCCAGGTGTCCGTCCTGTTGTGGCCGCCGAACAGGACCGTGCGGTCGCGACCGCGGTCGTAGGCCATCGTGTGAACCGAACGCGCCGCCGGGCTGGTGCCGGTGCGCAGCCACCACCGGGTGCCGTCGAACACCCAGGTGTCACCGTGGTCGCCCAGCGGGCCCTGCCCGCCGTGCAGGATCGCCCAGCCGAGGGAGCTGTGGTGCGTCATCGCCGCCCAGCGGCGCGGCGACGGGCCTCCGCCCTGGACCTGCGTCCAGGTGTTGGCGGCGATGTCGTAGATCCAGGTGTCGCCGAGACGGGAGGAGCCGTCGTCGCCGCCGAACAGCAGCAGCGAGCCGTTGCCGAGCGCGCACAGGCTCGCGCCGTAACGGGGGCCGGGGGCGTTGTTCGACGCCGCCTGGAAGGTCGGCACCTGCGCCAGCGCGGTGGCGGCGAGGGCCAGCGGGAGGAGGACGGAGAGCGGATTGCGCATGGGTTCCATGCCCAGGGGATGGTGCGAGACCACCCCGATTTGCTGCCGCACGACCGTCGCCGCCTACGATCGTGGCCGGCCCCACCCCGACCTCTCAGCGGGCGACGCCGGTCAGCCGCTCGCGCCAGACCTGCGCCTCGTCGTCGCGCCCGAGCTTGGTGCAGGCGGTGAAGCCCGCCTGGGCCACGTCGCGCGCCGCGGCGCCACCACTCCCGGGCCACAGGCGCAAGCACTCGGCGTACAGGGCCGGCACCTCCGCCAGCGCCTGCTCGTGCTCGCCGGCGAACGCACGGACGACCAGCATCTGAGCCCGTTGGGAGACCGCGACCTTGGCGGGGACCTCGGTCGCCTGGTCCAGGCGACGGGCCAGCTCGGCCTGCAGGCTCAGCGCTTCCTTGCGCATGCCGCAGCGCAACAGACCGACCATCAGGCTCACCCCGGCCTGGATCGTGTCGACATGGTGTCTGCCGCCGAGCTTCTCGCGCATCATCAGCGCCTTGCCGAGGGCGTTGATGGCCTCGTCGCGCTGCTCGAGGTCGAGCAACACACCGCCGAGATTGGCGACCGCCGTGGCCAGCCGCGACGATTCCGCCCCGTCGATCGCCTCGCGCAGCGCCAGGGACTTCCGGAACAGCTCGGCCGCCCGTTGCACCTTGCTGATGTCGACCGCGCGACGACCGGCGAAATGCAGGAACGAAGCGAAGTTGTTCAGCGCGGTCGCGTAGGCCTGACTGCTCTCGCCGTGCAGGCGTTCGGCGAGCGCCAGGCTCGCGTCGTAGAGCCGCTCGGCTTCCGCCAGGCGGTCGGTCAGTTGGTCCTGCGCCACCATGTCGTGCAGCAGCGAGGCGAGGTCGTTCATCGACGCGACCGTCGCCGGCGCATCGTCGCCGAGCGTGCGCCGCCGCCGTTCGAGCACGTCGCGCATCAACGGCTCGGCCGCAGTGCGCTCCCCACGACGCTCCAGCACCCGCGCCAGCAGGTGCTGCGCGCCGAGAGTCGCCCGGTCGTCGTCACCGAGCGCCGCGCGATGCTCCGCCAACGACGCGTGCGCCAGCCGTTCGGCCGCTTCCAGCTGGCCCTGCGCCATCGCCGCGCGCACCTCCTCCTGCATGGTCGCCAGCGTGTCGGGATGACGCGGCCCGAGCAGCGCCCGCTGCCGCGGTAGCAGCTCGGCGACCAGCAGGGCGGCGCCGGCGACGTCGTCGGTCGCACGCCGCAGCTCAGCCAGCTCGCGCGTCGACGCCATCGTCTCGGGCGCATCGGGCCCGAGCACCTCGCGGCGCACGGCGACCGCGCGTTCCATGTTGGCCCGCGCCTGCGGCATGCGGCCGAGCCCCTTGTTGGCGAGCCCGAGCACGTGGTGCAGCGCCCCGGCCGTGCGCGTCGGGGCGGGGAAGCTCGCGTCGACGTTGCGCTGCGCCTGGTCGAACACCTGCGCCACGCTGATCTCGTTGCCGCGCGCCTGCTCCGGCGTCACCGCCAGCAGCAGCTTCTCGACCAGGAACGTGTTGATGCCCTGCGTCTCCGCCTGCGCCGCGCGCACCTCGGCCAGACTCGACTGCTGCACCGTCACCGTGCTGACGAAGCCCGCGAGCACCAGCCAACCAGCGGTGGCCGCCGCCGCGTGCCGGTGGTGCCAGCGCACGGCGCGGCGCCACGGGCCGGGCGGCCGCGCGCGGATCGCTTCGCCGAGCCGCACGGCGCGCAGGTCGGCGGCGAAGTCGGCGGCCGTGCGGTAGCGCCGCGCCGGGTCCTTGTCGAAACAGGCCGCGAACACCGCGTCGAGGTCGCGCGGCAGCTCGCGCACGTGCCGCGACGGCGGCAGCGGCTCGTCCTGCAGGATGGCGCGGTAGAGCTGCTCGGGTGTGGCTCCGTCGAACGGCCGCTGCAGCGTCAGCGCCTCGTAGAGCGTCACCGCCAGCGCCCACAGGTCGTCGCGCGCATCGCCGCGATGCGTGCGCAGCCGCAGCCGTTCCGGCGACAGGTACTGCGGCGTGCCGAACACGTCGCCGGTGCGTGTCAGCGGCTCGTCGTCGTCGACGGCGATGGCGAGGCCGAAGTCGAGCAGCACCGGCACCTCGTCGGCGCCGAGCATGATGTTCGCCGGCTTCAGGTCGCGGTGCACGACGCCCTGGTCGTGCGCACGCTGCAGGCTGCCGGCCAGCCGTTCGAACCGCTGCAGCACCTCCGCCACCGGCATGCGCACGCGAGAACCGTGCTCGCCACCAGCGAGCTGCCGCCGCGCCGCGTCCAGCCGCTGCGCCAGCGATTCGCCGGCGACGTACTTCATCGCCAGGAACAGGTGCTCGCCATCGCGGCCGACCTCGTGCACCGGGCAGATGCCGGAGTCGTCGATGCGAGCCGCCATCGTCGCCTCGCGCTGCAGCCGCAGTTCCTGCGCCACCGACGCGAACTGCCGCGACAGCACCTTCAGCGCCACCGGCCGGCCGAGGCGCGGATCGTGCGCCAGGTGCACGGTCGCCTGGCCGCCGCGGCCGAGCACGCGGATCAGTTCGTACGGGCCGATGCGCCGGGGTTCGCCCGCCGCCGGCGCCGGCGCGGCGACCTCTTCGGCGGCGAGCGCCCGCAGCTCCTCCAGCACCAGCTCGGCGTGCTCCGGGAACAGCGCCACGTAGTCCGTATCGCTGCGCCGGCGACCGGCCGCCGCGTCGGCCGCCACCTGCGCCAGCAGGGCGTGCACGACCGCTTCCCGGGTGTCCTCGTCGCCGGCCACGTCACTCCATCTCGTCGAACACCGAGCCCGGCAGCAGGTCGCGCAGTCGCTGCATCGCGCGCTGGAAGCGCCGCGTCACCGCCGAGTCGTCGATGCCCAGCATCCGCGCCACTTCGCGGTTCGGCAGCTGCTCGATGCCGCGCAACACCACGACCTCACGTTCGTCCGGCGCCAGCCGGGCCAGCGCCTGCTGCACCAGGCAGCCGCGGTCCGAACGCGCGAGCCGGGTGACGATGCCGCTGACCGCCGCCGGCAGCTGTGCCAGTGGATCCACCGCGGTCGCCGGATCGCCGCCGCGCCCGACGTCGCCGCCGCGCCGGCGCAGGCTGCGCCGCAGCAGTTCGTTGACGGCGCGCAGCAGGATCACCGACAGGAACTTCAACAGCACCGGCGTCCAACGCCCGTCGCGGGGCCGCAGGTCGCGCAGCTTCGGCAACGCCGCCGCCCACGTCTCCTGGACGACGTCCTCCGGCTCGGCGCCGCGGACGAGGCTCTGCATGCGATAGCGGGCTTGGACGAGCAGCACGGGACTGAAGCGTTCGACCAGGAAGTCCCGGCTCGCGGTGTCGCCGGCGACCGCGCCGGCGATGCACACCGAAGTGGGATCGGAACCGTCCGAGGATGCAGGTGCCGCGGCCATGCGGACGCGAATCCTAGCGCGGGGCGACATCGGCGCCTCGGATCCACGGAATGGCGCGACGAACGCCGGATTTGTCGTCAGGGCTCGACGACGGTCGTCACCAGCCCGGTCGTGCGCAGCGCGGACGGCGGCACGAAGCCGAGCCCCTGCGTCAGCACCGCGAGCCCGACCAGCGTCGGGTCGGCCGGCACCGACACCGGCAGCGACCACAGCCGATCGTTCGCGGTGGCGCCCGTCGCGACCACCACCAGCGATGCCGGATCGAGCAGCGCCGATCCGAACGGCGTCGACCAGCTGCCCTGGCTGGCCGCGGTGAACAGCCCCACCGGGCCCGGTTCGGCGGCGATGCGCAGCGTGAAGCTCTGGCCGAGCCCCGGTCGCCCGACCGACCAGTGCTGCGGCGCGCGCACTTCGCAATCGAGCTGTTGCAGACGCGGTTCGCTGCGGGCCTGGGTGCCGATCACCCGCTCGAGGCCGGCCGCGTCGCCACCGAGGAAGCAGTCGAAGAAGCCCAGTGCCACCTCGCTGGTGGCATCGAACACCTCGCGGTCGACCTGCGTCACCTGCACGAAGCCGGCGACGTTGCCGTGGGTGCAGTCGGCGTTCATCAGGTGGAACGACCGCAGCTGCTGCACCGCGGTGAGGTTCTGGTAGAGCGGCAGGCCGAACGTCTGCCAGTTCAAGAACGAGTCCCCGGCGCCGTGGCAGACCGCCATCGGCACCGTCACCTGCCCCGCCGACGGTGCCACTCCGGGGGCGAAGCAGAAGCCGCAGCGGTAGCCCGGATTCGCGGCCAGCACGCCGGTGGTGGTGGCGCCACCCATCGAGTGCCCGGCGAGCCCGACGCGCGCCAGGTCGAGCGCACCCTGCAGCAGGCCCGGCTGGCCGTTGGCCTGCGCCAGCGCCGCGAACGTCGCGATGCCGTCCTGCACCTGCAGTACGGCCGAGCTCGGCGCCGTGTTGCCGAGCACGACGACATAGCCGTTCTGCGCGAACCTCGTGCCGAGCGCGCCGTAGCCGCTGCCGAGCACGTTGAGGCCGTGCAGGAACACGAGGACCCGATAGCCACCAGCTCGCGGCAGCAGCGGCACGCCGGGCCCCGGCGCCGCGGCGGGGTAGTAGATCGTCGCCGGGATGTTGGCCGAACCCTGTCCGGTGGGATTGGCGAGCACGATGTCGGCGTGGCCGGCGGCGAAGGTCTGGGCCGCGAGCGGGGCAATGAGCAGCACGGCGAGCAGTGGCAGCATGTGGGGTGATTGGCGGGATGGCTGCGCGCGGGGACGCGTCGATGCGCGCTCTTCGATGGTGCGTAGCTTCTGCATCGCGATACAGCGGCGGCGCCAACCAGCTCGCAAACTGCTCGTTGAATTGCCCTTGCCCCTTCGGCGCATGCGCCTGCTCGGTGTGCTCTCACAGGCGCTGGATCGAGTGTCCTCGGCGGCGCTACACTGAGCCGATGCTGCGAACGCTACCGCTCGTGCTCTCTCTCTTTCTCGGTCACGCCGCACTGATGGCGCAGGCCACACGCAAATCCATCGTCTGCATCGGCGACTCGATCACCGAGGGGTTCCGCGCGACCCCGTCCGACATCACGAGTTACCGGCGCCCGTTGTGGAACCTGTTGCGCGCCAACAACCACTGCGTCGACTTCGTCGGCCCGGAGATCGGGATTTCGACGGGAACCAACGACAACAATGGGCCTGATTACCCAAAATTCGACCAAGATCACTTCGGCTGGTATGGCGAGCCCGCCCTCGCAGTCAGCTCGAAACTCGCTTTGACACCGTCGGTATCTGGCGACATAGCCCTGATCCACCTGGGATCGAACGACCTCCTGATCGGGATGTCCAACGGGTTTTCGGTGCCGGTGATCGTCGACAGTGTCAAGAACTCGCTCTCCTCGATCATCGCCGTGCTTCGCTCGAGAAATCCACACATCGACATCTTGATCGCCAGGATCGTTCCACTCCCCAATTACCCGAGCATGCCGGGCATCGACTCAACGAACATGATTCCATTCTCCGTTGGGTCGAATGCACTGAATCTGATGATCGACACGCTGCCGTCGGCCTCAGGGATCACAGATGCCAGCTCACGCGTTCGCATCGTCGACATGAACACCGGATTCCTGAGTTCCTACCTCTACGATGCGGTCCATCCCAACCCCATCGGTGAGAGCTTCATCGCGCAGCAATGGTACAATGCGATGATCGCCCACGGCATGCTGCCGGCTGCCAGCGGTAGCAACGCCTGCTGTTGGCAGCAGGCCCACCACTGCTGGACAAGCACAGCGCCGAAGCCGGTTCTCGCTCCCATCACTCCCCCTAGGCGAGGAACCACGTTCACTGTTTCCATGAGCGGGTTGTCCACGAATCCGACCACGAGAGCGGCGATCTGGTCGAGCAGCGTCGAGAATCCGTGGCTGCAGGTTCATGCCATGCGAAACTGCTTCATGATGCCGGCAAACCCGATGATGATCACTTCAATGGGAAATCCGATCGGCGGCACCATCAGTTTCTCGTTCAGCGTGCCGTCGAACATGAGTATCGGCGAAGAGCATTGGCAGGGAATTTCAACGGACTACCCCCACACCGAGTTGGCCATCACCAACGCACTCATCGTTCGCTTCGGCAACTGAGCACGGCTTCCGCCCCTCTCGACATGGCCGGGGGCCGCCCGCGCGATTCGATCCGGGCGGCGAGCTCGACCGCGCTCCCGCCCCGCAGGATCCGGCCCGATCGACGGCGGTGCCGGCGGCGGCGCGCCGCTGTCGTGCGAACCCGGCGGCCGTTCAGCGACCGTCGTAGGTGTCGAACACACGGACCTGCGCCCACGTCGCCTTGTGTTCGGCGATGAAGCGCTGGTGGCGCGGCGAGACCTGGTAGTCGTCGTGCGCCTGCTTCGACACGAAGGCGACGTGCAGGCCGACATGGAAGTCGCGCACGTTCACCGGCCGATCGAACTCGGCAGCCAGTGGCCCGGCGGCGAAGAACAGTTCCCCCGGGTGACCGCGCAGCAGTTCGTGGCAGGCGGCGACGAGCCGGGCGATGTTCGCCGCACTGCCGTCGTGCAGCGTGAAGTAGACGTCGTGGATCAGGGCGGCGGCCATGCCACGCATCTTGCGGTCCGCGGCCGATTGCGGCAAACGCAGGTGCCGGCTGTACAGGCTGCAATGCGTCAGCGGCCGCGCCGCGGCGCGGAAGCGCGGATCCGGCGTAGGCGGACAGTTCGTCGTCACCAACACGCGCGGTCGCCGCGTCAGCGCGCGGCGGCGTTCTCGCGCGGGTCCTCGACGCGACCGGCGAACAGCACGAGCCCGGTGCGGCCGTCTCGCAGCACGAAGGCGAACGGGCGGTCGGCGACGAACTGCTTCAGCGGCTTCTGCTGTCGCGGCGCCGCACTGGTCGGCGCCACCACCACGGCGGTCGCGGCGGCCGCTTCGGCGCCGTCCTCGTCGACCTGCACGAAGGTCTGGTGCACGACCTCGTCGACGAGGAGTCCGCCCGCCGCGTCGATGCCGCGGAAGTCGGCGAGCCCGCCGTCGAACGCAGCGCGCAGGCCGAGCGCCTGCAACGGCTGCTTCAGGCGGTGGCGCGCCGTGGTGCGGAAGCGCGGCAGCTGCACGTGCACGTCGTTCCATTGCAGCGCCGCGCGAGGCTCGCCGGCGAGCATCGCTCGTTCTGCCGCCGCCAGCTCATGGCCGGCCTTCGGCACGATGATCTCGCACTGGAGCTGGCTGGCTGCGAACGGCAGCACGACGACCTGCCACTGCGAGGTCTCGGCGAAGCGGAACTGATCGGTGACGTGCATCGTCGGCACCGGCACGGTCACTTCGGCGGTCATGTGGAACGGCGCGTCGGCGGTGCGGCCCTTGGTGAACGCGTGCTGCCATTGGCCCTTCAGCCACAGCGCGTTGGTCAGCACCAGCTGCGTCGTGGCGTCGAGAACGCCATTCGGCAACAGCTCGGAAATGCGGCCGTTCGTCGCCTCGGCGATGTGCGCGTTGATGTGCTGCCGCGCGGTTTCGGCATCGCCGCGGAAGTCGAGCTCGTGGCTGACGGCCAGCATCGAGCCGCGCAGCGCCTGCAGGTAGTCGGGCACCAGCCGATGGCCGGTCTGGCTCCACAGGTCGTTGCGGAGACGCAGCATCGGAGCCTCGGGATCGACCTTGCCGGCAGGCGCCAGTCCGCTGGCCTGCAGCAGCTCGTGCACCGCGGCGTGCAGCCGTTCGCCACGCAGGTCGGCGGGCAGGTGCAGCACCGTGGCCAGTTCGTCGAGCGTCGCGCCGCGCGCACCCGGTGCCAGCAGCAACAGCGCCAGCGCGATGCTGGTCGGCGACGCGGTCGGGTTGCCGGCTCGCGCCAGCTCTGCGTGCAGGTCGGCGCCGAACTGGTTGCAGGCGGTGGCCAGTCGTTGTGCGTCGGTCGGGGTCTGGGCGGGCATCGGCGCGAGCATGCTGGCGGTGGCGAGCAGCAGGGACGGGATCCAGGCGTTCTTCATCGGATGCGGTTGGTTCGGGAAGGGGCGCGCCGACGCGGTCGGCGTCGTGCGGTTCCCGAGTCGTGGACCGAGGGAAGGAAAAACCAGCTGCGGTCCCGGACCAACCGGAATCTCAACCCGGCAGGCTGCCGCCACTCGCGCGGACTCGCGGCTGGCCCGAGCACCGCAGAAGTCGGCCGGTGAACCGCGCCGGGTTCGTCGGAGACTCGGTTGATTGGCTGCTAGACTCGACGCGTGACCCTGCCGATCGACGAGATCCGCGATGCGTTCGAGCATCGCCTGCACGCTTCGAACCGTCTCGTGGTCACGGCGGAGACCGGCGCCGGGAAGTCCACGCGAGTCCCGGTCTGGCTCGCCGAACGCGTCCGCGGCCTGGTCCTGGTGGTCGAACCACGCCGCGTCGCTTGCGACGCGCTGGCGGACTTCTTGTCCGCGGAACGCGGCGAGGCCACCGGCGGCTGGTTCGGCAGCCGCGTGCGCTTCTCGGATCGTTCCAGTGAACGCACTCGCGTCCTGTTCTGCACCCCGGGCGTGGCGCTGCGCATGTTGGCCGAGGCACCGGCACCGGGTGCGATCGTCGTCGACGAGTTCCACGAGCGCTCGTGGCAGATGGACCTCGTGGTCGCCGCGGCGGCTAGCGTGCCGCGTTTCCGCGAGGTGCCCCTGGTCCTCACCTCGGCCACGATCGACGCCGAGTCGGCGGCCAGGACGCTCGGTGCTGCCACGCTGCACGCAACCGGCAGGATGTTCCCCGTCGACGTGACCTACGATTCGGACACGATCGAACCGAGCGCCGAACAGATCGGTCCGCGGGCCGCGAACGCGATCCGGAAGGCGCTGCGAACGCACGCGGGTGACGTGCTCGTGTTCCTGCCGGGCATCAAGGAGATTCGCGCGGTCGAGTCGTCGCTCGGTCCGGGCCCCGAAGAAGTGCTGATCGTGCACGGCGCCCAGCCGCCGGAAGCGATGCGTCGCGTGTTCCAACGTTCGGCGCGCCGGCGGATCTACCTGTCGACCAACGTCGCGGAGACATCGATCACGCTGCCGGGAGTGCGCATCGTGATCGACAGTGGGCTCGCGAAGACACAGCTCCACCGGGCCGGGCGCGCCGTGCTGGCGACCGTGCCGATCGCCGATGCATCGATGCAGCAGCGCGCCGGGCGCGCGGGACGCGTGGCGGCCGGCGTGTGCGTGCGGCTCTGGTCGGAGCGCTTCGGTGCCGAGCCGTACCAACGCCCGGAGATCGAACGCGTCGAACTCGACGATCTGTTGCTGCAGGCCGCCGAGTTCGGCCTGTTCGGGGCGGCGTTCGACAGCGCCACCTGGATCACGGCGCCGCCGGCCTTCGCGGTGCAGCGCGCGCTCGAACGCATGCGGTCGCTGGCCGCGGTCGACCAGACCGGCCTCACGGGCCGCGGCAGGCGGCTGGCCCGGTTGCCGGTCTCGGCGGACGAGGCCGTCCTGCTCGTCGACGCGCCGGCATCGATCGATGCGACGCTCTGTGACCTCGTCGCGATCCTGCAGAGCCGCGGTGGCTTCCTGCGCAATCTCGATGATCTCGACTCCGGCGAGCGTGCCGCGGCACTGGAAGCGCGGATCGAGCTGCTCGCGGGAGTCGGTGACGAGGTCACCATGAACCTGCGGCTGCTCCGCCATGGCGTCGCGAGAACACACCATCTGCACCGCCAACGGCTCGACGAGGCGCGCGCGATCAGTCGGCAACTGCGGGAACTGACCGGTGCTCGCGGTGAGTCCGGCAAAGGTCTCGACGCCTACATAGTCGGGCGGTTGCCGCAGGCGGGATTCGTTCGGCGGCCGCGCGCGGACAAGTCCCAGGCTCGCTCCGTGCCGTGGGCGAACGGCAGCGTCGAAGTGCAGGTGTTCCCGTTCGAGCCGATCGACCCGGCGGTCGAGCCTCGCCAGTGCGGCGCCGCGGTCATCCTCGAGACCGAGTGGTTGGCGTCGTCGAGCGGCGTGCGTGGGATCGGTCGCATGGTGCTGCCGTCGGATCCGCAGGTGTTCGCGGCCGCGGGCCTCGGCGAAGCGACCGTGGCCGACGTCCAGCTCGACAAGAGTTCGCCCGGTCGGATCAAGATCTCGGCCACTCGCGAGCTCCAGCTCGCCGGAGTTCGGCTTGCGAGCGGCGAGATCGAACTGCTCGGCACCGACCTCCATCGAGCCATCGCTGCTCTCGTGCTCGAGAATCGACTCTTCCGTGGCGCCGGCGAAGCGCTGCGCGATGCGCTGCACGGCTGGGCCTTGTTGGCACAGTGGCCGGACGAGTCGGTGGCCGAACATCGCACCTCGTCCGCGCCGGCCCCCACGGATGCGGCGACCTGGCTCACGCAGCGAGTGGCGACGCTCGGCGTCGAGTCGGCCGCCGATCTGGCCCTGCTCGATGCGGACGATCTGGTTCCCGATCTGGAGGCCGTGACCGGGGTGCCGGCATGGATCGCGGCGCCGATCATCAAGGCCTTCCCGCGGGTCTGGATGCACCAGGGAGGCCAGTATTCATGCTCCGTGCGGCCGGCGAGCCGGACCGTGGAGTTGGAGCCACTCGACAGCAAGGCGCGCAAGCAGAAGGAGCCGTCGGCCGGGGCGCTGCCACGCTTCGAGGGGTTCCGCGTGGTCTACGTGCAGGGCAGTCGTCGGCTGACGCTGCGGTGACGAACACGCGAGTCGCTCAGCGAGCCGCCGCGAGCGCCGGGCGCGCCCCCTCTAGAACCCGTTCACCAGGCCGCGAATGCCGTTGCTCGTGATCAGGCCGAACGCGTTCGTCGCCGGACTCGGCGCCACGATCGTCGTCGCGTAGACCGGCACGCCGAACGGCGCGTTCGCGGGGATCCCGATGCCCCAGCTGTAGGACGGCGCGCCAGGCGGGACCGTGAACACGGTGAGGATGTCGAGCGACGCGCGCTGGCCGCAGCCCGGCATGCCGATGAGCGCGAGGTCGTTCACTCCCGGATCGCTCAAACCGATCACCGTGAAACCGAACGCCGTCGCCGCCGGCAGGTCCGTGGTCAGCATCTGCCACGTCGTGCCGACCACCGGCGTCGACGTCGCCTGCAGCACCAGCCGCTGGCCGCCTTCGGGATCCGTCGTCAGCAACGATGCGGTGGCGAGATCGACGGCGCCCGGGTCCATCGACCCGCCCGGTGCCGTGATGCCGACGACGTGGCTCGAGCCGTAGGGACTCGCCACCGAGCCGTCGACGTGCACGAACACGATCGCGATGGCGCCCGTCGACAGATCGAACTGGAACTGCAGCGTGCTGCGGTTCGGGAGCCCCATGGGGTAGTTCTCGACGTCCGCGAACGTCACGCAGAGCAGGTTGCCGGCGTAGTGGTAGGCGACCGCGCCGCTGCCCGGCTCGAGCGAGTTGTAGTCGTGCCACGCGTAGACGCCGCCGTTCGTGCTCTGCAGGAAGCCGTCCGCCGTGGGCAGCCACGCGTTCGTTCCCGGCGTGTCGACGAACGGACCGAACGCGACGATGCCGTTGCCGCTCACTGCCAACACCGGCTGCGCGCCGTACGGCGTCGGCAACGGCGTGCTCGGGGTCAGGGGCACGAAGCTGTCGTCACCGACCGGCAGCGGGATCGCGCCCGAAGGCGGGATGTACGAGGCGGCCGCGGTGCCGCTCTCCCACGTGCCCGCGTAACCGGTCGCGTTCGGCGCGAGCCGCAGCACGTTGCCGTCCAAGGCCTGCTGCGCGGCGATCGCATCGGGATAGGAGCCGTAGCAAGAGTTCGCGTTGACGCCACAGCCGGTGCCGATCACGGTGTTCGTCGCGGCCTTGCAGTAGCGCACCCTGCCGAGGGAGTAGATGCCGTTGCCGTTGGACAGCCCCACGGTCGTCGAGAACGGGTAGTGGACGATCGCACCGATGCGAACGTCCAGCGTGCCGTCGTTGCCCTGCGACGCACCGAGCTGGTTGACACCGTTGCGGAACGCGAGCATGTCGGTCGGGCCGGTGTAGGTCGCGCCGACGTAGAACCCCTGCGTGCCTCCGGGCGGGATCACCACGTTCATCGGGATGCCCAGCGACGACAGCACCGGAAACGGCCAGTGCCCCCACAGCGGGTTCGAGCCGACGAGCGTCCAGGCCGCCGGCGTCGCCTGCGAACCGTTCCAGGTCCCCACCTTCGTGTAGACGTGGACGTGCGTCACCCCGAAGTCGGCCGCCATCTGGTCCATGCCGGTGATTCGGATCGGGTCGGCGGAGACGTTCACGACGTCGAACATGATCCCGCTCTGCGCGAAGGTCGGCGTCAGGGCGGTGGTGACACTCTGGCACTGGGCGGCGAGGCCCGCCGCGAATGCGGTCGCAGCGAGGGCAGGAACGAGGCGACGGCGGAGGGCTGGCAACATGGGTCGGCCTTGGGAAGGAGGTTCTGCCCCCTCCACACGGTTTCTCGCCGCGGCGGCCGATCGATTCCGCGAATTCTCGGCCTGCTGCCTTTGGAACGCGCCGGCGAGCGCAGCTCCGACGCCAGCACCTGCACCCCGTGATGCGGCACCAGCTTGTCCTGCCCCCCACGTCGGCTAGCGTCTCCGCCCGCCGGGGATCAGAAGCGCCCCGTTTCCACCCATGGCCGAGCCCACCACCGCCGCCAACCGCAGCCGCGCCCGCCTGGCCACGATCGCACTCGCCCTCTGCGGCCTGATGCACATCGCCGAACTGGTGCTGAACCTGCAGCCGATGATCGCGGCCGACAGCGACGCCCTCGAGCCCTGGCGCACCCTGTGGGTCGCGCTGCCGACACTGTTTGCCGCGATCACCTTCCTGTTCTGGCTGCACCGCGCCCAGCACCAGGCGCGTCGGCTCGGCCTGCCCGGCACCACCAGCCCGACCTGGGCTGTGCTGGTCTGGTTCGTGCCGGTGGTCAACCTGATCCAACCGATGGTGGTCCTCGGCGACCTGTGGAACCACGCCGGTCGCGAACGCGTCGGCAGCTATCACTGGATCGGCATCTGGTGGGTCGCCTTCCTGGTCGGTGGCATCGCCAGCGCGCGCGCCACCAGGTTTGCCGCGGTCGGCAATCCGCTGCTGCCGTTCCAGCTGCTCGGCGATGCGCTGCTGGCCGTGGCAGCGGGGCTCACGATCGTCATCGTGCGCCGCCTGGCCAAGGCGCACGAGGCGATGGCCGTCGCGTAGACGGTGGCGAAGGCCTAGGCGACGTTCCGCTGACACGAACCGCGCCGGCGCGACGCCGGGCCTCTACCGGGCCTCGTTCGCCGCGCCTGCCAACGTTCCTGCGGGCCCGTGGTGGGTCGGCATCGACCATCGCGGCCGGGGCAACATCGAACTCGAGCCTTCCTCAACGCACCGACAGACCGCGCTACCGGCTCATCGCCGACGGACACGGCGCTCGAGCGGCGCCGCGGGCGCATGCCCCTGACTGCGCAGCACGAAGTCGTCACCATCCACAGTCACCGACAAGTCCGCATCTCCCAGCGGATCCGGCAGCGGTTCGAGTTGCCGCCGGAGATGGTGCTCGATCGCCATGGCCAGCATTCGGAACGCGGCGATCGCCGACCGTCGCTGTCGCTCGGAGTGCACCGGATCCCACCGCCAGCCCGCCGGCTTCAGCGCCACCAGCGCTACCTGCCGCTCACGCCACGGGGCGGCCGGAACCGACTCGATCGCGGGCGTGCACCGAACCCGTGACCGACCACACCCACGCCATGCATTGCGTTCAGCTCCCCGCATCCGGCACGGTGATCACGATGGCCGCCGTGCTGTCGACCTCGACCACGAACGGCACAACTCCGAGCGGCGGTCCCACTGCCGGCTCGACGCGGACCGTGAACCGCCCGCGCGGCACGCCGCCGAGCAGCAGGCGGCCATCGGCACCGGACACCGCCTCGCGGCCGGCATGCCCATTCACCCGAACGCCTCGCAGCGGGCGGCCGCGCGCATCCACGACAAGAGCTTGGCAATGCACGGCAGGACGCAGCCGAACCTCCAGATCGATCCCTCCCATGCGCCCGCCGACCGGTTCGTCGATGCGGACCGACACGTAACGATGTGCACTGACATCGAGCCGCAAGGAGCCCAAGCGCAGATCGAAACCGGCCAGCTCGAAGCGGCCCAGCGCGTCGGTGACGCCGGACTGCCCCACCATCGCCCGCGCGATCGGCTGCAGCGTGTCCGCATCGACGACGCGGCCGCGCACCGTCTCGCTCTCCCCACGGGGCAACACCACGTGCACTGCGTCCGCCGGCGCTGGCAACGACACCGTGCGCGCTTCGCCACGGTGCCCGTCGGCGGTGACGAGCAAGTGGCAGTGCGGTGTGGCCGGCAAGCACGGCAACTGCGGCACCATCGCCTGCCCGGCGGCATCGCTCGCGACCACGGTGCGCAACCGTCGCCACAACGTGCCGCTGACGATGCCGAGCTCACGGGCCATCGGTTGCCACTCCGGCTCGGCGATCACCTGCGCCCCGGCGATCGGCACGCCGAGTTCGTCGACGACGTGCACCCGCAGGGCAGCCGGCCGGCCGAGCACGAGCCGGTGGTCCTGACCGACGGTGGCGGCGATCGAAGCAGTCGTGCCCGCATGCAGGGCGACGAGGAACGTCGAGGCGCCATCCATGCGCGGCAGGACCCCGACCCAGGTTCCCTCTGCGTCCGCGCGTCCGAGCGGTTCTTCCCAACGCAGCGTCCCGGCGACCGAGAAGGTGAACAACTCAGCACCCGGTGCCCTGGCGCCGGCCGCCGTGACCACTTCGACGCGCGACCATGCGGCCCTGGCCAGCAGCACATCCCCGAGTTCGAGCGTCCCTGCGGCGACGAGCGGCGGACGAGGCTTTGACGCCGCCTCGAGCGGACGGGCCTTGGCCACCAGCGCCACCCGCGCGGGGAACAGCTCGAGCGGCGGATATCCAACCGCGCGCACCGACAGTTGGGTCCCTTCGTCTTTCGCGCCCGGAACGAAGAAGCTGCCGTCGGCCGCGCTGACCGTGAACGCCGCCGGCGCCTGCTTCGCGAGCAGAGAGCCCGCCTCGTCGGCTCGCCGGGAGTGCACGAACCGGTTGCCGAGGCCGATCTCGGCGCCGGCGATCGGCAACCGGGTGTGGGCATCGAGCACGCGGCCCGCGACGCCTCCGACGGCGACCGCCGCGTCGCTCCCCGCCGACGACGAGGCGATGGCTGGCGGCGCTGCTGCCGGCTCGGCCATCGGCACGAGCTCACGGGCGTCCGGCCCTGTCGTCGCGGCCACCACTTCCGGCAGCACATCGTCGACGATCGCCACGACCTGTCCCACCGGTGCGACCATCGGCACATCCAGCGCCGGCGCGATCACGACGGCGCACCCGATGCACACGCCCGCCGCCACGGCGACCGGTGCGAGCGCGAGCACCACCGCCCGCCCCACCCCGCCGACCAGCGGTGCGGCCCACGCTGCCCGGCCGCCGGCGCGTTCATCCAGCGTGGTGCGCAGTTGCTGCAAGCCACGTTTGATCTGCGTACGAACCGTCTCCAGTGGCAGGCCGAGCTCGGCGGCGATCGCCGCGTAGCCGAACCCGGCCTGGAACCGCAGCAACAACACCGACCGGTACGGCTCGGGCATCGCCAGCAAGGCAGCCATCACCCGCTGCTGCGCCTCGGTGCGCGACACCGCATCGGCCACCGAGGGTTCGGGATCGCGACCGGGCAGCCGGCGCGCATGGCGCTGCTGACGATGCGCCTGTCGAGCGAAGCGCCGGGCGACGTTGGCAGCGACCACCGCGAGCCACGCGCGCAAGTTCTGCACGCCAGCCAACGGTGCGGAGAGCGCGCGCAGCAGTGTCTCCTGCACGACGTCATCCGCGGCCTCGCGGCCGGCGACGAGACAACGCGCCAACCGCACCAGCCAGGCGGTCTCGGCGAGCAGGCGTTCGTTGGGATCCGGATCGTTGGCCATCGCGCTCGAGAGCCCGGCCGAGGCCGGCCGGGTTCACGGATCGGCAGCTTGCTGCGCGCTGCAGGCTGCGTCGATCGGTTCCGGGGCGACACCGGCCGAAGGGACCATCGAAGCCGATCCGAGCCCCCCTGGCGGCCAAGCCCTCCGCCGTTACCCTGAGTGTCTTCCGTATCCGGATCGCGAAGAACAGGAGATGCAGATGAACCACTCTCTCGGAGCTTTGGTCCTCGGCCTTGCAGGCTCCCTCGCAGCGCAGACCACGTGGGTCGTGCCGAACAATGCCAACCTGACTCCCTACATCGCCCAGGCCAGCCCCGGCGACACGCTCTTGCTGAGCAATCAACACACCGGGTTCGTGCTCGACAAGGGATTGACGCTGCGTCCGCTAGCCGGGCGATCCCAGATCTCCTTGGACCCGACGGGGCCGTCTCCGCAGGCCAGCACCACGTCCGTGCTCACCCCGGCCGGGCAGCGTAGCCTGCTGGTCGACATCGACTTCCGACTGACCCTTCCGTGGATGCAGGGGATGATTGGTGGGGTTGGCCATCCCGTCACGGCGACCGGCACCACCAGCTTCCAGGGTTGCACCTTCCAGTCGCTTGGTGAACAGTCCCCCGCGCTCACCAGCAATGGCGACGTGACCCTGCGCCACTGCTCCACGACGACCTCGTACGGGGCGATCGGAATGATCGTGGCAGGCGGCACGTGCAGCGCAGTTCGCTGCCAGTTCACCGGCGCGAACTCCACCAGCAACTCTGTCTATGGCTACTTGGCTACGCCGGGAGTGTTGGTGTCGGCCGGCAGATTCGTGGCCTCGCAATGCACGATGACCCCGGGGGTGGCCACGCTCCACCCGATGATCGGCGCACCGCTCGGACCGACCAGCGGACTGATCGTCGATGGCGGCTCGGCCCACGTCACCGATGGCACGATCCGGGGGGGAGCGTTCCCCTCGGGAGCCCCATCGACCCCAGGCCCCTACGATGGGGCGCCCGCGATCTCTGTACCCAGTGGCTCGGTGACGTACGCACGGTGCACCCTACTGCCTGGCAACGGCGCATTGGGCGCACCGCCGCCCGCCCCGACGCTCGGCAATGCCTCGGTCGATGCCCAACTGGTCGGGATCGACAGCAGCGGGTCGCTGGTGAGGGGAACCACCTGGACGGCAACGGCCAGGGCTGGCGCCTCGGGCCAGCTGCTCGGCTTCGGCCTGTCGTTCGGCCTGTCGCCGTCGACGCTGCCGCTGGTCCCCGAGCCGCTCTGGATGGACCCGGCGACGGCCATCCTGGTGAACTTCTCGACCCCTGCCGCCGGCGCAACGGTCCCGGCCGCCTTCCCCATCCCGAACGTCGCATCGCTGGTCGGTAGCGAACTGTGGTGCCAAGCACTGCAACTGGACGCGTCGTTGGTGCGCGTCTCGCCGCTGGTCGGCGGGGTCATCCGCTGACTCACGCCTGCCATCGAGGCGGTCCCGCGAGGACGACCCCGACGTGGCTCGTGGTGCGCTGATCCGTCAGATCGCCGAGCCGCAGTTCGGCCGAACCGCGAACTCGCTGCCTCGCCTGGCGCGGATCGACGATGCGCACGAGCTTCGCGCCGGCCCCATCACCGGTCGGGTGGCTCTGCAGCAGCGTCTGCACATTGCCACAAGTCAGGCTCGTCGTCCCGCCGTCGCGGCGGCAGCCCGTGCAGAAGCGCCGCGCGACCTCGCGTCGCGGCGTGCCACCACGAGCAACAGCGCGCCGAAGGCGAGCGGCCCGGCGGGTAGCACGAAGGCGCCGAACCCAGGCGGACTGCGGTCGAGCACGCTCTGCGTGGGATCGGCAGGGTCGTAGAACACCTCGATCGCGCTGCCGACGGGCAGTCGCTCGAGATCGCGTTCCGCCTCCTGCCGGTCGTCGTACAGCGACGTCTCGAATGCGCGGCGATCTCCCTCGTAGGTGCGGCCGGCGACGGCATAGCTGTAGGCACGCTCGACGGACCAGAAGCTAGGCTGCCGCCGACTCTGCATGTGCTCGCTGATCTTCGCGCTCAGCACCGTTCCCGTGGTCGGCAGGTACACCGTGTTGGCTCGCGCCTGATCCTGTCGCGCGGCGACCATCCAGACGAGTAGCACGATGCCGATCGTCACCGCGATCAGCCCGCAGAGGCACAGCACCAGCGGAGGAGGGGATCTTCGAGCCATGGCATTCACCACGTTAGCGTCGAACGCCGCCAGACCGCAGCCCGCCGCATCGCCGCCGGCGCGCTGGAAGCGCACGGCACGCTCGACGAAGACCTGCTCGCCGAGGCCCCGCGCCGTGGCGATGTGCGGTGACCGGCTTCGGGATGCGGACTATCCGCAGCCGAGTTCCCTCATTGGATCACCCTGTCATGAACCACTCGCTCACACTCTCCGCGTCCGTCCTGCTGTGTGCCGCGGCGACCGGTCAGGTCACGATGCAACCGACTCTGGTCGCACCACACACCACCGCGGCGATCGCCGGCAGCTCCTCGAACGCCGCGATCTCGATCCTGCCGACCGACACCATCTCGGCTGCGGCAGGTGCTGGCGACGTCGTCACCATGCTGCAGTGCACTACCATGCTGAACGCCGGGGAAGTGGGTTACTCGGCCAAGCACGAATTCATCATCTCCCCGTCGGCGGCCACTCCGGCGATCGGGACCTGTAACACGGATGTGCGGCTCGATCTCGTCGCCCAGACGACGACGGCCGTCCGGTTCACGATCGAAGCGGCGTTCGCAGCGCCGGCAGGGGTGCCGGCACCGACGGTGCGTATCGATCTGGGCGACGATGGCGTGATCGAGTTCGGCGGATTGATCGGCCAGACCTTCATGACCACGCTGCCCCCCGGCACCCTGCCGATCCGCTTCCAGGCGACGACGACATCCTCGGCCGCGGGGATCTCGACCCTGGATCTGTCGCTTCGCATCGCGCCGGCGAACACTCTGTTCACCTCGCAAGTCGTCGGTTGCGACTTCCTCAATCTGGACACGTTCGCCGCGCAGGCCCGGTTGGACGGCGGCATCGGGTTCAGTGCGTTCAGCACCGCACCGGATCCGCTGGTGCTCGTGCTCGGACTGAGCGCGTTCCCCCTGATCCTGCCGCCCATGGGTGCTTTGCCGTGCGTGCTCTGGCCGTCCCCGGACATCCTCGTGCCGATGCCGAACCTTGGCAGCGGGCCGTCCCAGTTCGTCGTGCCGCTACCGCCAGTTCTGCGCCCGATCACCTTCCACGCCCAGGCCGTGCGAGTGACCGCGTCGGGCCTGCAGACGACGAACGCCCTGCGCGTCGACTCGAACTGAACAACTGACGCGGGCGAGTGCCGGAGCCATGCGGCCGCCCCCTCGTGTCCCCCGTCACTGCGGCTGGTGCTTCGCGCCACTCGCGAGACGGCTGTCCGCCGATCGTGACCGTGATCGTGTCGGTCGTCGTCAGCAGGGGATCGGCGCCCCGCCGGCGCCGAACAGATCCGCGCTCTGGACGAACAACTGCAGGCCGACGAGGCCCGGGTTTGCCGGCAGTTGCAGCACGCTGGGCGAACCGACGGTGACGAACGACCACTCGTGGCCGATCGTGCAGTTGCAGAACGCAATGCCGCGAGCGGTGCCGTGCGGCGGGCGTTGGTTCAGAACGAACCGACCGTCGCCTGCAGCGCGTTGGTCGTGGCGATCGCAGCGATCGACCCGCCGGCGCCGAGTTCGACCGACGCGATCTGTTGGTGCAGCACGCTGCCGACGAGGCTCGGCACGTTCGGAATGGCCACGGCCAGCGTCGCTTCGCCGCTCGTGGCCGGCAGGATCGTCACCACGTCCGGGCTGGCGAGCAGCGTGCAGCCGGCGAGGCCCTGCGACAGCAGGCTCGGCAACGGCACCGCGATCGCGGTGAAGCCGACGACGCCGAGGCCGAACGCGTTCGCCGGCAGGCCGGTCGCGCGCGAGCGCTGCGTCGAACCCAAGTACGGCAACGACGTCGCCGTCAGCGACAGCGGGCCGCCGCTGCCGCTGCAGCCACTGCCGACCGCGGTCGCGGCCGCCGGGCAGGTGGGCACGAGCATCGCGAGGCCTTGTGCGGGCTGGCCATCGACGACGGTCATGGTGCCACCGACCAGCACTTCGCCACTCGGCAGCGGCAGCAGGCACGAAGCCGAGCCGACGATGCCGGAGCCGAACGGCACCCAGGCGCCGTTGTGCCGGCGCACGACGCCGCGTGCGGCCTGGTTCGTGCCGACGTAGAGGAAGCCTCCGCACATCACGAGGTCGCCGTCGGGCAGTTCGCACAGATCGCTCGCAGCGCCGACCGCGGCGATCGCGCCGGGCAGCGGCGTCCAGGTGCCGCCGAGCCACTGCACGAGCAACACAGCAGTCCAGCCGCCGACGGAACACAGCGTGCCGTCGCGCAGGGTGACGAAGCGCACGCCGTAGCCGGACGGCTGCGGTGGCATGCCGAGCCCGGGCATCGGGTGCAGCGTCGTGCCGTCGAAGCGCACCATGTCGGCGAGCGCGCCCGGCGTCGACAGCAGCGTCCACCCCGCCATCGCCAGATCGCCGTTCTGCAGCGTGTGCATCGCCAGCACCGGCATGGCGAGCCCTGGGAACGGGAACGGCGGCATGCCGATGCCGCTCCACGCCGTGCCGTTCCAACGCCGCACGCGATCGACGTGGGACGCACCGGCGAACAGGTCGCCGTTCGGTCGTCGGCCGAGGCTCACGACGTTGCCTCCGGGGCCCGACCCGAAGCCCGACCACGCGGCGCCGTCCCAACGGGCCACGTGCGCGATCGGCGCGCCGCCGACGGTCGTGAAGTCGCCGCCGACGACGAGGTCGCCGTTCGGCAGCTCGAGCGCGTCGCGCACGCGGCCGTCGACGCCGCTGCCGAGCGGGGTGATCGTACTGCCGTTCCAGCGGGCGATGCGGTTGGCGGGCACGCCGAGCAGGGTCGTGAAGTCGCCGGCGACGAGGATGTCGCCATTGGCCAGTCGACGCAGCACGGCGACGTCGCCATTGGTGCCGAGCGGCAGCGGCACGATCGCGGTCGTGCATTGCGCGAAGGCGCTGGTGCTGCCGGCAGCGAAGACGACGGTGACGCAGGTGGCAATGGCGGCGAGCGGGCGCAGCATTGGCGGGAATGCTAGCTGCTCGGCTGCGCGCCGCGGTCGAATCGCGCTGGCCAGCCCGTTCGCCGAGTGCGGCGCGGCCCGCTACCGCCGCAACTCCTGCAGCACCCCGGTCGCCATCCGCGCCAGATCCTCGTTGCCGTGGCGCGTCAGGCGCACCAACACCGCGACCGCCCGTTCGCGATCGATCGTCGCCGCACTCTGCGCGATGCGGATCAGCCGCCAGTGCTCCTGCCCACCCGCCGCATCGGCGAGTTGGTGCTCGGCGTCGTCGAGGAACCGCAGCGACAGCGCCGGCGAACCGCCGATCCAACTCCATGCCTGCCGCCGTTCGTCGTCATCACTCGCGACCATCGCGGCGCGCAGGTAGCCGAGCGCCTCGGCATCGTCGGGCCGCGTTTCCAACAGTGCGACCACGGCGTCGCGGCGCAGCTCGGCCGCGCTGCCGCGCAACCAGCCGCGCAGCAGCGAATCCTCTGCGGGCACACCGAGCCGGCCGAGCGCGCGCACGATGGCACGCTGCGCCTTGATCTCCGCCTGCGGCAGCTCTTCGCGCAGCAGCGCAGCGATCTCCGGCCGCATGTCGGCGGCATGCCCGGCCACCCAGACCGCGGCTCTCTTCAGTTCGGCGTCCGGCGAACGCAGCGCTGCGAGCACGAACGCGCCGGCGGGCGGGAACGGCTCCATGTTGCCGGGCAAGCACTCCCGCAACCGCTTCCTGATGCCGGTCGGCGTCGCCGGGTCGAGCAGCATGCGCTCGCTGGCCCGCCGGCAACGATGCCCCCACGAGAACAGTTCGGCGAAGCGCTGCGATTCCGCCGGCGGCACGCGGCCGGCGCTGCCCGCGATGGCGTCGGCCTCGGCGTCGATCGCCTCCGCCCACCACAGGTTCATGCGCTGGCCGTACAGCACCTGGATCGTGTGCTCCATGCGCTCGCCATCGCGCAAGCGGCCGAGCAACGTCGGCGCCAGCTCGATGGGCAGCGGAGGCGGCATGCGCTCGGTGTCCGGCTTCGGCACGAGCGCATCGAGCATCGGTGCGTACAGCGCGGCGGGAACGCCGGTCTGGGTGGAGAACAACGACATCGCGGTGGCGCGTTCGGACTCGCTCAACGTCGACAGCACCTCCGGCACCTTCGGCAGGATCCCGAGCAGCGCGCTGCGCGCTGCATGCGCATGTGCATGGCCACCCGGCGCGGTCCGCACCGCCGCGAGCAGCTGCGCGGCCGTGCCGACCGGTGCATTCGTCGCGGACGCCGAGGGTGGCAGCATGCCGACCAACTCGCGCAGCCGTTCGGGTGGCAAGCGCTGCAGCTGGGTGCGCGACAGCCGGGCCAACTCGCTCAGCTGCCAGTCGGACGCCAGCTCGGACCAGGGCTTCGTCAACCAACCCGCCACCGTCGCGTCCGTTGCCGCCAGCGCTGTGCGCGCGGCGCGGCGCGTCAGCTCGTCGTCGGCCACCTCGGCGAGCACGGCGAGCAACTCGCAATCCTGCAGCGTCGACGACGGTTCGTCGCAGGCGACCAGCGCCGCCGAGACCGCGGCCAGACGACGCTCGAACACCGTGCCGGAGCGCGCGAACTGGACGAGGCACCGGGCAGGCCCGCGAGCCGCGCCACGCGCACGCTCATCGAGCGGCGGGGCCCACGCGAGCACCGCACGGCCCAGTTCGCGTTGCCGATACGGCTCGGGCAGATCGAGCAGGGCATCGAAGTCCGCCACCGCGACCGCCGCGAAGTGGCAACGCACCGCGAGCAGCAGTTCGAGCGCCGCGGCGCGCACGCCCGCGTCGGTGGCCGTCGCGTGCTCCGTCAGTTCGACGACGGCGGCGAGGGCGGCCGACTCGCCGAGGCCGAGCAGCGCCTGCAGCACAGGCCACCACTGCGCACGGGCGTCGCGCGAACGCAGCTGCTGCAGCAGCGGCTCGCACCACCGGGCCTCGAGCGCGACCAGCCCCGGGATCGGCTGGCTGAGCGCCGGCAATGGTGCCGAGTTCGTGGCCGACGGGTTCGCGCGCCGCGGCGGTCGTTCCGCAGCCATGCCGTCGCCGATGTGGAAGCCGATCTGCGCCAACAGAGCATTCACCCGGCCGACCAGTCGCGGGTCGCGCCGCATGTCGAGCAGGACCGGGATGGCCCACGTGCAGTCCGGTCCGAAGGAACCCAGGGCGCCATCGAGGTTGCGCCCCGGCCGCCCCAGGCGCAGGTAGCCGAGCAGGGCGCGGTTGGGCGATGGTCCCAGCGCCGCCAGCTGCGCCAAGGCCGCGCTGCCGTTCGGATCGCCAATGCGAGCCAGCAACGCCGGCAGTCCATCGGCGGGGAACGGCGCCAGCAGTTCCGGCGGCAGACCCGGCACCGCCTGCGCCGAGGACGAGGACACGCCGAGCATGAAGCCGATCGCCATCGGCACGATCGACCGGCAGCCGCTGCATCCACGGGAACTCATTCCATGGCTAGGATAGCCGCGATGCGCATACTGCAGCAGGGGTTGCTGCTCCCTCTCACCCTCGCGGCCACCGTGGCCGCCCAGAACGAGGTCGGCGCCGCGCGCGCCGAGGTGTTGGAGCACCTGCAGCGCTGCGTGCAGGACGCAGCCATCGCCGCCGCCGCGAAGGACCAACTGGTGGCGCGCCTCGTCGACCCGGACCTCGGCAAGCGCCTGCTGGCGCTGTGCGCCGTGCAGGCGCATGCCGCCGTGTTCGCCGATGCGCGGCAACGCCTGCACAGCCTGCTACCGCAAGCTCCCGACGACTGCGTGCTGCGCGCGCTCGCGGCGTTGCCGCACGAGCCAGCGCTGACCCTCGCGGAGGCCATCGCCCTGGTGCAGAGCAGCCGGCACGAGGACGTGCCGCGCGGCCTCGAGGCGCTCGCGAACCATGGCCCCGAACTGCTGCCGCACCTGCAGCTGCTGGTCCGCTTCGGGTGGCAGCGGAACTCGACGACGAGTGCTGCTGCGCTGCGGGCGTTGCGCGCCGCATTTGCAGCGCACCCCGCGGAGGTGCTGGCCATGCTGCGCCAGGAACTGCGCAGCGAGCGGACCTACCAGTACTCCGACGTGGCAGTGCTGATGCTGCAGCTCGGCGTGCCGGTGGCGGAGTTCGGCGATGCCCTGGTGTACCTGCTGGAGGCGCGCGGCGACGCCGCGGTCACCCGGCTGCTGGCCGCCGATCCGACGGTGCCGGGCCGGCTCGCGGATCTGTGTGCCCATGCCGAAGGACCGATCGCGCAGGCGGCACTGCGGCAGCTGGGACAGTTCGGGCCGCAACTCGCCGAGCTGTGGCCGAAACTCGCTCCCTGCCTGCGATCGGGGCTGCTGGCCGCGGACGTCGGCCGCATCGCCCGGCAGATCCGGCGCCAGCGTCCCGAGGCGATCCCGGCCGTGCTGGCGGCGGTGCCGACCGCGACGCCTGCCGTGCTGGCCGGGCTGGCGCAGGAACTCGCGCGCTGCCAGGAACTCGCGCCCACCATCGTGCCCGTGCTGCTCACCCGCCTGCCGGCGCCGGATGCCTACAGCTGCCAGCATCTGCTCGACGCGATCTTCCAGCTGCGCGGGCACGACGAACTGCGCGCGCTGTTGCCGCAACTGCTCGCGCATGCAGAACCGGACGCGCGAGCGCGCGCGTGCTCGTTCGCGGCAGCCTTGGCCGGCGACGACGCGACGATTCGAGCGCGACTGCAGGCACTGGCGCACGACGAGCACGCGACGGTGCGCGAAGCCGCGACTTGGGCCGAGCAACTGCTGGCCAGCAAGGTCGATGACCGGGCGACGCTCGATCGACTGCGCGACCGCGACCCGCATCGTGCGCTCGCCGCCTGGTGGTTCGTGCACACGCACGGCGAACGATGGACCGCGACCGGCATCGCCGGCGCCGGCCAGGTGACGCAGCAGATCCGCTTCGCCCCGTTCGTGCTGTCGGAGCTGCTGGCGGACTTCGTGGCGGGCCACGTCGACCGCGCCCGCTGTGAACAACTGCTGGCCCAGAATCCGCTGGCGCGCGACCCGGACTGTGCCGCCGCGTGGCTGCTGCGATCGGACACCGCCGCCGTGCACGCCGCCGCCACGAACCCGCTGCGCAACCTGCCGCCGCAGGTCCAGCAACGACTCTCGCGCGAGCAGATCCTCGCCAAGGTCCAGGCCCAGCAGGCCGAAGCCACGCGCGCAGCCCTGCGACAGCTCGGCGATCCGTCGGCCGCCGTGCGATCGGCCGCCTGCGCGACGCTGCGTTCCCGCGACCCCACCGAATGGCGCGCGGACGCGCAACGGCTGCGCCGCCAGGGTTCGGCGGCCGAACGCCGCTGCGCTGCGGCACTGCTCGAACCGATGACGCCCGCGACGGCGCGGCAAGCGCTGCAGGCGCCGGAGCCGTTCCTCGTGGCCCTCGCGCTGAACACGCTGCTCGACGCCGAGGCGACCGATCCCGCCGCCGGCGCACTGCTGCAGCAGACGCTGCGCGATGGGCCGGACCGGCGCGCGGTGCTCGAGGAACTGTATCGCGCCGGTCTCGCCGCCGACCTGCTGCGCCATGTCGCCACGCACGCCGCGGATCCGCTGCCCGTGGTGCAGCTTGCCTACGAACTGCCGGGACTGCGCGAAACCGCGCTCGGCGTGTTGCCGTTGCTCGGCGAAGCGGCGCGCCCGTTCCTGCCGGACGTGCTGCGTGGCCTGCGCACGAATGCCGCCGCCAGCGCGGCCTGCACGCTGATGACGATGGGGTTCACGCCTCGCGATCCCGAGTGGCCCGGGCTGCGCGATGCCGTGGAAGGCGCGTGGCGCTCGGCGTCGTTCTTGGACCGGCAAGCACTGCTGCCAGCGATCTTCGTGCTCGGCGACGACGCCGCCTTCGCCACCGCGGACCTGCCGCGCCACCTGAGCCAGCAGTTGCGCAACCGCGCCGCGTCGGGACTGTCGCCGGCATGGCAGGGTTGGATCGAACTCGCCCTGCGCAGCGACGTGCCGACGCAGCGCCACGTGGTGATGCTGCTGTGTGCGAGCGCGTCGCTCGACGCCTTGCGGCCGCTGCAGCGCAGCGAGCACCGCGCCGTCGTCGACCTGATGTGGGTCGCCGCGGAACGCTCCACCGCGTTGCGCGAGGCCCTGCGGCGCACGATCGAATCGTCGAGCCCGCAGCAGCGGCGGGAATGGTGTGCGCGGCTGCTCGACGGCGCCGCGTCCGAGGGGCCACTGCCGGGCACGCAGTCGCTGCTGGCGGCGCAGCCTGACCTCGTGCTGGAGCTGATGGCGGCCCCCGACCGCGCCAACACGCGGTCGATGGACCTGGCCCGGACGCTGGCCCGCGCCGTGCCGAAGGTCTTCCTGCAACTGCTCGCCCGTTCCCCGCACGATCCGTTGCTGCGCCGCGCGATCGCCGACCTGCAACCTGCCGACGCGGTCGCCGCGGAGACCGTTCGCTTGCTGCAGAGCAGCGACAGCGCAGCGCGCCCCGTGCTCGCCCAGGTCCTGGTCGCGCAGGGCGAACACGCGCTGCGGTGGCTGCCGGACCTGCTCGATGGCGACGCGGCACTGGCCGACCATGTGCTGGCGGCGCTGGGGGCAGCCGGCTCGCGTGCTCACCACGCCTTGCCCCTGCTGCGGACCCGCATGACTCGCGAGGATCCGCGCTGGTTCGACACCATCAGTCGCATCGGCCCGGCCGGACTCACCCTGGTGGTCGAGGCGCTCGGCGGTACCGACGCGCTGCCGATCGTCGAGGCGGTGGCCATGCACGGCGACGCCAAGACGCGCTGCGCGGCACTGCGGCGACTCTGCGAACTGGCGCCCGAACGCGGGCGCGCAGCGGCACACGGCAACCTGGGAGCACCCGACGCGGAGGTGCGGCGTTGGGCGAGCCTGCTGGCGCTCGGCCCCGACAGCCCGGTCGACGCCGCCGTGTTGCTGCCGTTGCTGCGCGACGAGGAGCCACTGCTGCGCCGACGCGCGCTTGCCGCAATGGCGAGCGTGGCGACGTGGACGCCAGAACTCGGCTGTGCCGCCACCGACCTGCTCGCCGATCCGCAGGCCGAAGTGCGCGCCCTCGCGGTGCGCGCCTTCGCGGCGCATGGTGAGGAAATCGCCGCGAGCCGGATCGCGCTGCAGGAAGCGTTGGCGAACGCCGGAGAAGGCGCCTTGGCGGACGAACTGCGGCGCCTGCTCGCGCGCTGACGCACGGAGCGGCGCCGGCTCCCTGCCGACCACGCGGTCTTCACCGCGATCTTGGTCGGCCGCGACTCGAGCACCTTCGGCACCGTGATCGCCAGCACGCCCTGCTCGTAGACGACCGCGATGCCGCGTCGGTCTCGCTGCCATCCGCGCCGTACCGCCCGACGGGCAGCACCCGCGACCCTTGCGCCGGAGCCCGGAATGCGAGGCCAGGCCTCTCCCCGCACACATTCACGACCTCGCTCTGTATGCTGTTCGGGAAGTTCTCACGACGACGTCGATGCACCGCACACGAACAGCAGAAGCCGCGATGGCGATCCTCCAAGCCACCCCTACGGGGCAGCTCGGAATCACCGTCATGAACAAAGCACTGTTCTACGCAGACCTGTGCGCCCTTCGGGATCTGGGCGAGACCATCACGCGGTCCGGCTACATCGCGCTTCCTCAGGGCCCGGTCCTGAACCACTACGAGCGGTCGCTCGTCAAGAAGCTCGAGACGCTTGGGCTGGCAGAGCAGACTCGGGATGGATGGGAGAAGCCGCTGGTCTCGCGCATGCGCGTCGATCGCTTCGAACTACTCAGCGACGAGGAAGTCGGCGTTGCTCAACTTGTCTCCCGCAAGATCCACGGCAAGTCGGCCGCGTGGGTCTCCGACTACTCGCACGAGAACGATGCCTGGATCAGCGCCTTCCGAACTGGAACGGGCACGCCGATCGACATGATCGTCGCGCTTCAGCAGATCATCGACGATGACCCCTGGCTCGCCGCATCGGACGATGCCCAGACGATTCGTTCGTTCCAGCGGGCCGCAGTGGACGATGGCGTGCCGTTCTGAGGTAAACGCTGCCGACCGAGATCAAGTGGGTCGTATGCGAGGATGCGCAGGCTGCTGCCGCCGACCTCAAGGCCACCCTGGGCAATGACCGCTACGAGTCCGTGAAGGACGGCCTGAAGCAGTTCTATGCGGCTACTTCTCCGCCGTCACCGCTTGTGATGGCAAACAAGGCGCGAGTAGCAGCCCCATCAGGAGCGGCATTCCGGAGGCCAAGGGCTGAAGGTCCGATTCGGCTACCCTGGGCGTGGAAAGAGCGGCGGGCTTCGCCTCGCGGTCCTCGCTACTGCGAACAACGGCTGGTCAAGATCACCGGCGCATGGATCCGGCGGGAGGATCCAGACGACGACCAGTTCGCGGAATCGTTCAGCGCCGGTTGATCTCCGGGCATGGACCTGGCTCTTGCGTCGAGCCAACGCTCCACAATGCGCCCGCGAGGCCAGAACCTGTCGCAACTGGCACAGATCGCCTCGATGTCCTCGCCTGCGCTTCGTCGCACGAAGGCTCAGTGGCACGCAGACTCATCGCGGTGGCAGCCAGCTGCAGAATCTCGCGAACCAGCGAGGATGGATCAGCCAGCACACCGCAGCGAAGACCACCGCGGGCCCAACCGCCATCCGAGCCGTGGCGGCGAACGTCGCCCCCGCAGCCCGCCCCTCACCCCCGCAACAGCGCCGCCCGGATCCCCGCCTGCAGCTCCCGCGCCAGCACCCCCACATTCGGCTCCTGCAGCGCACTCGAGTGCCCACCCGGCACATCG
>JALORC010000202.1 GCA_025459175.1 Planctomycetota bacterium
TACCGATCGCCACCACACGAGTCCTCTGGCGACAGGTGAAGGGCGAGCTGTTCGCCGCGCTGCGTCGCCGTGCCGGGTTGCTACCATGACAACGAGAACCGAGATGACCGACGAGACGACCGGCCCGACCGAGAGCGTGTTCTCCCGCGATCTGCGACAGGCTGCGGCCGGCGACGCCGAGGCGCGCAGGCGGCTGTGGGCCGAGCACTATGCGACCTTGCAGGAGTGTGCCGAGCGCTGGTTCGCCGAGGAATGGGAGAACAAGCACGGGGGCGCGCCGATCAGCCTGTGTGGGACGGCCATCGTCAACCAGGTCTACGAGCGCCTCGTCGACCGCACGCAGGCCATGGCGCATGGCCGTGCGTGGTTCTTCGAGGCGTTCTACACCGAGTGCATGCGCATCGCGATCGATCGCTACCGGAGCAACCGTCGTCACCGAGGTCGTGGTGCGATGGCCAGGGTCGAAATGCCGTCGCAGCTGGTGGCGCCGGGCGGGCAGCCGGTCGATTTTGAAGAAGTCTGCGCGCTGATCGAGGCGCTGCGGGAGGAGAACCATCTCGCCGCTTCGGTGGCGCAGATGCGGATCTTCGAGTCGGTCGAAGACGGCGCCGGCGGCTGGCGCGGGCTCGAGCATCAGGAGATCGCGGAGCGCCTCGGGGTCTCGGAGAGCACGGTCGAGAAGCGTTGGAAGTTGGCCAAGGCGTTTTTCGCCCGTCGGCTGCGCGATCGAGGCGATCCGCTGCACGACTCCGAGTCCGGGAACGCGTAGCGGCTTGCCGCCATCCAGCAGCCGGCCTCACTTCTTGCCGTCGGCGGCGACCAGCGCCGCGAGCCAATCCACGGCCGGCTTGCAGCCCGGTTCGCGTTCGGTTGCTTCGACTGCCAACCGCCGCGCACGATCCCGTTCGCCACCGGCCAGCAGCCACTTGCCGTGCAGCATGCGGAGCAGGCCATCGCCGGGGCGCTGCAGCTCCCAGCTCATGAACAGACGGTCGGCGAGCGGCCGGTCGGTGACCGCGATCTTGTCGGCGGCCCACGCGATCTCGGTCGCGGTCATGCCCGGCGTCGTCGCCGCGAGGTCGGCGAGCAACTGCAGGTCCTCGGCATAGGTGCGCTGCTGGCCGTCGGCGGCAGTGCGCGTCGTGGTGTGTTCGCCGGCGAGGAACCGGTAGTGCATCGCGGCGGCCAGCGAGAAGATCGTCAGGCGCCGGCCGCCCGGCAGCGCATACAGCGGGCCGCTGGTGAGCCGGCAGGCGTCGGCGAGGCGGGGGCCTTCGATGCTCCAGCGGGCGAGGTTGGCGTCGTCCTTCAGCGCCGGATCCATGCCGAGGGCGACCGACAGCAGCAGCGGGTCCGGCAGGATCGCGAAGAACTCGTTGGCGATGCGGGCGAGCGCCGCGGGATCAGCCTTCAGCTGGAGGAGCTGCTGGACCATCGGTTGGAACACCGCGACGGCATCCAGCTGATTGGTGGCCTGCCGCAGCGGCAGCGCGAAGTGCAGGCTCGGACTCAGTTGCCCCGCCACCGCGAACGCCTGGAACAGGCTGCCGGCCAGAGCGCTGGATGTGCGCCGGAGCTCGCGTTCGTCGCGGTGGTCGCCCAGCACCTTGCCAGTCGTGATGGCGCGGGCGGCTGAACCGAAGAACCCGTCGAGGTCCTTCGGCAGACGGCCGAGCACACGGAACTGGCGCCGCGCATCGAGATCACTCGCCAGCTCGGCCGGCAATTCGGGCTCCTGGGTCCGGCCCGTCGCGACGCCGCTCCACGGCAGCAGCAACCGCGCGAACAGGTCGTTCGGGAACAGCACGATCGCCTCCTCGACCAGTTGGCGGAGTTCCCCCATGCGACCATGCAGCATGCAGAGCGCCATCAGCGAGCGCCGCGCCATCAGGTGCGTCGGCACGAGGCGCAGCGCGGCGCGCAGTTCGCGCTCCATCGTCGGCAGATCCGGGGCCAGCTGCGAACGCGCATACGCGGCGTCCGATACATCCAGTTGTCCGCTGGCGAGGGCCCTGGCGAAGTTGTCGCGGCCGGCATCGGGCTCGTCTTTGGTCTGTGACGCCACCTCGGCAGCGCACAGCAGCAGGGCCGGCGATCGCTCGATTCGTTGCGGTTGGAGGCCTGCGACCAGCGCGGTTGCGTCTTCGCGACGTTCGGATTGCAGCAGGGCCCGGATCCGCAGCGCCGTGGCGGCATCGACGTCGATCTGCTCCATGCGATCCGCACGGTCCAGCAGCGTCAGCGTGCGTTCCCAGTCGCCACCGCGGAACGCATCCGACGCCGACTGCAGCATCAACTGCGCGTCGCTTCGCGCGGCGGCCTCGGCATACGACTGCGTCCACAGCGCGGCGATCGACAGCCCGATCGCCATCGCTGCCGCCGCGGTCACCGCACCGCGATGGCGCTGCACGAACCGCCAGGTCACATATCCGAAGCTCGGCGCGGTCGCCTGCACCGGCTCGTGCCGCACGAACCGACGCAGGTCGTCGGCCAGCGCCTGCACCGTCGGATAGCGGTGCCGCGGCTCCTTCACCATCGCCTGCATCACGATGCGATCGAGATCGCCGCGCAGCGTCTTCGCCGTGATCTTGCCGCCTCGCTGCGCCCGCTGGCTCGGGCGCGGTGGCGTCGAGGTTGCCAGATGTTCGAGCATCGCCGGTTCGCCGCGTTCGAGCCGCAGCCGTCGCATCGCTTCCTGTGGGAACGGCAGCTCGCCGGCCAGCAGGCGATAGAGCATCACTCCGAGCGAGTAGACATCGCTGCGGATGTCGACCTCGTCGAGTCGCCCGAGCACCTGTTCGGGCGAGCCGTAGAGCGGCGTGCCGATCGGGCTGCCGTCGAGGGACTGATCGGGACCGTTGCTCCGCTCGCCGTCCTGCTGGCGCAGTTTGGCGAGGCCGAAATCGAGCACCTTCGGCACCGGCTTGCCGTCCTCCTCGACGACCAGCACGTTCTCGGGTTTCAGGTCGCGGTGCACGACGGTCTTGGTGTGGGCGTGTTGCACCGCATCGCACACCATCAGGAACAGGTCGAGCCGCGGTCGGAGCGGCAGGTCCGCATGTGCGCAGTAGTCGGTCAGAGTCGGACCCGGCACATATTCCATCGCCAGCCACGGTTGGCCGGTCGGCAGCGTGCCGAGGTCCAGCAGCTTGGCGATGCAGCGGTGGTTCATCGCCGCCAGCAGGCGCCGTTCGCGTTCGAAGCGCGCCAGCAGCGCTGCGCTCGCAGGTGCATCGGTGAGGCGCGGCAACTTGATCGCCACTTCCTGCGGCGGGTCGTCACGGCGCGCGTGGTAGACGACGCCCATGCCGCCGCGGCCGATCTCGGCGAGGACCCGATAGGGCCCGATCGTCGTCGGCAGATCGGCATCGGCGGCGGCGGGCAGCCGCGCCAGCACACGCTGCGAGTCGAAGTCGTCCGCTGCGCGCAGCATGTCCAGCACCGAGTCGGCCATCGGCACGTCGGCCCCGGCTTCGGCCCGGACGAACGGCTCGCGCTCGGCGGGCGGCAGGGACAGGGCGCGATCGAACAGTTCCAGCCGGCGGCGCCGGGCAGAGTCTCCCTCGGTTCCATGGCTCATGCGACGACCGGCAGTTTCGCCGCGCCAGGCACGCGAGTGCAATGAAGCGATCGCGGCCGGAGAAAATTCTGCTCCTGGAAATGCGGTCCCGACCGACTTCGTTCGCTGGATCGGGACCACCCATGCTCATGACCACTTCACGCTTTGCTTCGACCCATCCTCTGCTGCTTGCTTCGGCGGCAGCTTCTTTGCTGTTGGCGGCCGTGCCGGCGCAGGCCTGCACCAGTGTCGCCACCGGCGCGGCGGCCCAGGACCACCTCGGCTGGGCCATGGCCGCCATCGGCGACATCGATGGGGATGCCTACGGCGACCTCGCCGTGGGCGCGCCGCAGGCCGGCAATCCGGTGACCGGCGGTGGTGCGATCGGCACCGGCTATGTGCGGCTGCTGTCCGGCCGCACCGGAGCCGTGCTCGGCACCGTCAACGGCACGCAGACCGGTGAACTGTTCGGTTGGGCGATCGCCTCGCTGGTGGACACCGATGGCGACGGGCGACCGGACAGCAGTGGCGACATCAACGGCGACGCGGTGCCGGACTTCCTGGTCTCGGCGCCCTGGTTCGACGGTGCGAACCCGCGGCAAGGACAGGTGTATGTCGTGTCCGGGGCAACGCGGGCGATCGTCGGCATCATCCCGAACCCGAACCCGACCACGGGAGCTCTCTTCGGGACCGGCATCAGCTGCGTCGGTGACATCGCCGGCAACGGTCGCCCCGAGTTCGTGATCGGCGCGCCGTTCTGGAGTGCTGCGGGCGGCGGCACCGGCGGTCGCGTCTATCTCTACGGCTGGGGTGCGGGCACCACTGCCGTGCAGCTGAGTGTCCGACAGGGTGCCGGCTCGTCCTCGGGGACCAATCTCGGCAACCGCGTCTGCGGCGTCGGCGATGCGAACGGCGACGGGGTGCGCGATGTGCTCGTGCAGGAGGACGGCACCCAGACCGTGCTGCTGATCTCGCTCGGCGCGTTCACCGGCGCGCCGATCGCCACGATCGCACCGCCTGCCACCTACTCGGGGAACGCGTTCGGTCTGGCGCTGCTCGGGCTGGGTGACCTCGACGGCAACGGCAACGAGTTCGCGATCGGGGTGCCCGATTGTGTGACCGGCACCTGTCCGGGCTCGGGCTTCGTCGAGATCCGCTCGGCGAACGCCACCGGTTCGACGCTGCGCAACACGGTGCGGCCCACGGCCCGCATCGGGCAGCTGAACAACTCGATCTCGATCCGCTTCGGCACGGCACTGGCCGGCGTCGGGGATCTGGATGGCGACGGGTTCGGCGAACTGGCGATCGGCGCGCCCACGGCGGATCCGGTCGGCACGACCTCGCTCACCGATGATGCCGGCGAGGTGCATGTGTTCGTCGGCAGCAGCCTGCTCGTGTCCGGAGGTGCGCGCCTCCGCGTCGTGTTCGACGGCGTCTCCGGCGAGACCATGGGCCAGTCGCTGGCGGGACTCGCCAACACCGCGGTGAATCCACCGCAGTATTACCTGGCCACCGGCGCGCCCGAGTCGGGGCTGCCCGCCGCCGCTGCCGGCCGCGCTGTGATCGTCCGTCATCTGCGGAAGTCGCGGCTCTATGGCAACGGTTGCGCGCCGGCCCCGCTCGAGCCGCCGGAGTTCCACGTCGGGGTCGATGGTGGGCCTTGTGCCGGTGACACGCTCGGCCTGCACATGACGCAGATGCCACCGAACAGCATCTGCGTGCTCGCGGCGGGTCTTTCGAGCGCCAACGTGCCCGGGGTCCTGCAACCGCAGTGCACGTTGTTGGTCCAGCCCGATGTGACACAAGTAGTGTTGCCCGGCAACGTCCGCTTCGCGAGCTTCCCGTTCTCGGTCCCGGCGTCGGCGGTCGGTATCCCGATCTACTGGCAGTGGTGGGCGCTCGGCAGCAACTTCCCGCTGACGGTCGAATCGAGCCCCGGTCTCGTCACCATTCCGTAGGGCCCGGAATGCTGCGGTGGTGCGGCGATGCTCTGCTCAGCACCTCAGGAGTCGCAGCCACCGCCGAGCGGCACGAAGTTGGCCGCGATCATGCCGAGCAGCAGGCCGAACACGGTGGCGCTGCGCACGGCCGCGAACGATTCGAGGCACCAACCGACGGCGAGACCGAGGACCACGACCGCGATCCTCTTCGGCGAACGAAACGCTCAGAGCATGGCGGGACTGTAGGTCCTGCATCGCGCGTGCCCCAG
>JALORC010000028.1 GCA_025459175.1 Planctomycetota bacterium
CCATCTGCTTCATCATGTCGAGCATCGTCAACTGGGCGCCGATCGACCACGGCTGCATGCGATCGAACAACGCCATCTTGAAGCCCTTGGCCTCGACGAACGTGCGCAGCCGGCCGTGCAGTTCGTCGCCGACGATGTCCTTCAGCACGGTCCCCTTCGGCAACTGCGCGGCCGCGGCGGCCTTCATCATCGACGCCATGTCCATCGGGATCTCGGTGTAGAGCGCGTCGACCGAGTCGAGCACCTGCTGCACCACCGGCGGCAACGTCGTCACGCGCTCGTCGGGCACGTGGATGGTGCCGAACAGGTAGCTCGGCACCGGCGCCTCGATGCGCCACAGGAAGGGCTTCTCGATCGCCGTGGCCGATGGCGTTGCCGGCGTTGCCCCCGGCAGCGGCACCGCCGGCACCTGCGCCGGCGCCGAGCGCGGCGACAAGAAGGCCGCGACGAACGAGAACAGCAGAGCGGTGATCCAGGCTGGAACCGGACGACGTGGACTGACCATGGCGACGAGTTTGCCGCGGGCCAGGGCCGGCTGTCACGCCTGCAGCGGTGGAACCCGCGGTGTCAGCTGCTCAGGCGCACGATCTGCTGCAGTCCGGCCAGGTGCGCCGCCAGCGTCGTCTCGAGCACCGCGAGCGCCCGCGCCTCCCGCAGCAGCACCTCGGCCGGTTGGTCGAAGATGCAGGCGGTGATCGCGCCGCGCAGGTACTCGATCAGCACCCGTCCGGGCCTGGCGATGCCGCTGTAGTCGGGGCCGGTGCCGCACAGCACCGGCATCCACTGGGTGGCGACCGCGTGCCGCGTCGCGCCGTCGACCTTGCCGCCGGCGATCGCCAGCAGCCAGGTGCGCGCCGCGCGCCGCCGGCGGTTCAGCACCGCGAGCTGGATCGGCTGCGCGTGGCCGCGTTCGAGGGCGCGCTTGTTCTGCCGTTCGATCGTGTAGTCGACCAGCGAACGCACCAACTGCGGGATCGCGTCGATGACGATCGTCTCGAGCAGTTGCTGGCCGATCGGGTCGACCACGGGCTCGCGCAGCGGCAGGCGGGCGGGGGTCAGGAACAGGAACGGGCGCGGCTCGCGCACCGCGGCGACCACGTCCCGATCCGAAACGAGCGACTTCGTCATGCCCACGGCATCGGCAGGACCGGGTCTTCGACTTCAGCTCGATCGGGCCGCGGACCACAGCGGCTGCAGTTCGCTGTCGACCAATGCGACAGCCGGCGCCGTTCCGCACAGGCAGGCCGGGCGCACCCCGTGGACGGCGTTGCTGTGCGCCAGCGCCTCGGCGCGATGCAGGTCGGCGAGGTCGAGGCGGCGTTCCTCGATCGGCTTGCCGACCCGGCGCGCCGCCGCGAGCAGCAGCGTGCGCGCGACCCCGGGCAGCACCCGCCCGTCGAGAGCCGGCGTGACCCAGCGGCCGTCCAGCCGCAGCCACAGGTTGCCGAGCGCGGTCTCCAGCACCACCCCGTCCTCGACCACGACGATGCCGTCGTCGGCGCCGCCGTCCTGGGCCTGCTGGCGGATCGCGTCGTAGTAGCCGCGCGGCTCGGCCTTGACGTCCCCGGGCGGCGCATCGGCGGGGCGCGCCACCACGGTCGGCAGCAGCTGCACGACCTTGATCGGCGACCGCGGCCGCGACGTCATCACCACCGCGGTGCCCGCCGCGTGCGGCACGACGGCGAGCCGCAGCACCGCGTCGCGATGGTCGTTGTGCACGAGCAGTTCGCGCGCCGCGGCTGGCAGTTCGGGGCCGGGCACGAACGGCAGCCCGAGTCGCTGCGTGGTCGTCGACAGCCGCGCCAGGTGGTGCCGCCACAGCGGCACCTCACCGCCCTCGGCGCCCATCGTCTCGAACGGCGCGATGCCCTTGCGTTTGGGCAAGGAGCTGTCGGCCACGAACCTGCCGTCGATCCAGTTCGTCATCGTCTCGGTCCTGGTCCCTGGTCCACGCTCGCGTCCGCGGGCATCCGCACCGTCGTCTGCAGCGCGCGTTCGAGCCCCGCCATCTTCGCCAGCGTCTCGCGCCATTCGGCGTGCGGATCGCTGAGCGCCGTCACGCCACCACCGGCATTGCCGCGCAGCCGCCCACCGCGGTGCACCAGCGTGCGGATCGCGATGTTGAGGTGCAGCGCCGGCCCCGGCCCGAACCAGCCGATCGCGCCGGTGTAGATGCCGCGCGCGGTCACCTCGAGCGACTCGAGGATCTCGAGGCAACGCAGCTTCGGGCAGCCGGTGATCGAGCCACCCGGGAACGTCGCCCGCAGCAGCTCGATCGCCCCCACGTCGGGCCGCAGCAGCGCCTGCACGGTCGCGAACAGGTGGTGCACCTGCGCGAACGTGCCGTGCTCGGGGAACGGTCCGACCTGCACCGAACCGATCCGCGCGACCTTGCCGAGATCGTTGCGCAGCAGATCGACGATCATCGCCAGCTCGGCCCGGTCCTTCTCGCTGTGCACGAGTTCGTGCAGCAACCGGTCGTCGCCGGCCGTGTCGCTGCCGCGCGGCCGCGTGCCCTTGATCGGCCGGGTGCGCACGACCTCGCCCTGCTGCCACAGGAACTCCTCGGGCGAACTGCTGAGCACCGCGGTGCCCTCGGCGTCCTCGACGTAGGCGGCGAACGGCGCCGGGCTCTGTTCGCACAGCCGCCAGAACAACGCGCGCGGGTCACCGTTCCAGTCGGCGGTGAACGGCTGCGTCAGGTTGGCCTGGAAGATGTCGCCTTTGCGGATGTGTTCGACCACGGCCGCGACCCGGCGTTCGTAGTCGCGCTGGCCCAGATGGGCGCGCAGTTCGCCCGCCGGTGGCACGGCCGGCGCGCCGGCCGGCACCGCCGGCGCGAACTCCCGCACCGTGTCGTAGGCCGCCACGTGCAGCACCGGCACCTGGAAGTCGTCGGGCAACTGCTGCGGCCACGGCTCGACGTCGCGACCGAGCTCGTAGCCGAGCCAGCCGACGCTGCGCCGGTGCTGGTGCCGCTGCAGGAACGCACCCAGCATCGCGAACGCGCCGTGCCAGGCGCCGGCCGGCAGCGTCAGGCGTTCGACCGAGTCGGTGCACAACCAGCACGGCCCGCGCCCGCCGCTGTGCAGCAAGGCGACCGGCTGATGGCGCGGCGCCGCCAGCAGCGCCTCGAACGGGGCCCGCGCCGGATCGCTCACGCGCGCAGCCAGGACGGCTTCCGCTTCTCGAGGAACGCGGCCATGCCTTCCTTCATCTCGGCGGTGCTGCTGATCGCGCCGAACAGGTCGGCCTCGAGCTGCAGCGCGTCGGCGATCGGCATGTGCACGCCGCGGCGCACCGCCTGCTTCGCCATCGCCAGCGCGGTCGGGCCGCGCGACACCATCTTCAGCGCCATCGCCTTGCACTGCGCCATCAGCTCCGGCGGCTCGACGACCACGTTGACCAGACCGATGCGCAGCGCTTCGTCGGCGGTGACCGGATCGCCGGTCAGGATCAGCTGCAGCGCGACGCCGGTGCCGCACAGCCGCGGCAGGCGCTGGGTGCCGCCGTAGCCCGGGATGATGCCGAGCGACACCTCGGGCAGGCCGAGCTTCGCGGTCTTGCTGGCGATGCGCACGTCGCAGGCGAGCGCCAATTCGAGGCCACCGCCGAGCGCGAAGCCGTTGACCGCGGCGATCACGGGTTTCCGCAGCGTCTCGATGCGCAGCATCATCAGCTGGCCGGCGCGCGCGTTCTGGGTGCCGTCGAGCACACCCTGCTTGCTGAGCACCGAGATGTCGGCGCCGGCGACGAACGCCTTCTCGCCGGCGCCGGTCAGGATCACCGCGCCGACTCCGTCGTCGGCATCGAGCGACCCGAACACGGCGTCGAGCTCGGCGATGGTCTGGCCGTCGAGCGCGTTCAGCTTCGCCGGGCGGTTGACGGTGACGATGGCGAGGTGCCCCTCGCGAACCAGCTGCACGTTCTGCAGCGTGTTGGGATCGAAGCTCATGGCGGGAAGATCAGGTGGCCTCGGCCTGCGGCTGGGGTTCACGGTTCTGGCGCGGCCGCAGCTCGATGCGGCGGATCTCGACGCGCTCCTTCGGCTTGCTGCGTTCGCCGCCCGGCCCGAAGTCACAGTCGATGCTGGCGATCGCGTCCAGCACGTCGAGGCCGTCCTCGACCTTGCCGAACACGGTGTACTGGCCGTCGAGAAAGTCGGCGTGGTCGCCGTGCACGATGAAGAACTGCGAGCCCGCCGAGTTCGGGTCGCGCGCGCGCGCCATCGACAGCACGCCGCGGGTGTGCGGCAGGTCGCTGAACTCGGCCGGCAGCGTGTAGCCCGGCCCGCCGGTGCCCGGCATGCCGGTGTCGCCCTTGCGGCTGTGCGGGCAGCCGCCCTGGATCATGAAGTTGCGCACGATCCGATGGAACGCGGTGCCGGCGTAGAAGCCCTGCTGCGCGAGGGTCAGGAACGCCCGCACGTGCCGCGGCGCCTGCTCCGGGAAGAAGGTGACGACCAGCGAGCCCTTGTCGGTGACGAGCACGGCTTCGATCGTCGCGTAGTCGGTTTGGTCGAGATCCATTCAGCGGCAATCCTGCCCCAAACCGCACGCCGCCGCGAGCGTGAGGCGCAGTTCTTCCGCGGCCGCCGGCCGTCAGAGCTGGTGCCAGGGAATGGCCGTCACCCGCTCGCTCAGTTGCTGCGGCCGTTCGCAGCGACAGACTACGAAGCCTCGCGACGCACGGTCGCCGAACCGGTCGAGAAACAGCTCCACGTGACGCGCATCCTCCGGACGCGGACGCTCGGTCCATTTGACCTCGATCGGCACATCCATCCGCGGCCCTTCCAACACGAAATCGACCTCGACCCCGTCCACGGTCCGCCAGAAGCTGACGCGATGACCACGCCCGAGGTGGTCGGCGCGCGCAATCAGTTCCTGCGCAACCCAGTGCTCGAGCAGCGGCCCGCCATTGCTCTGCATGAGTTCGCGAGTCGGCGGCAGCTGTGCGGCGGCATTCCGGACACCGAGATCGAACCAGTAGAAGCGCGGCGTCGTCAGCACCCGCTTCCGCGACGGGTGCCCGTACGCGGGCAGCCAGTGGCCGAGGAAGGTGTCCACGAGCACTTGGTAGTGGGTCTTCAAGGTGCTGGCGGGCACCCCGCTTTCCTGCGACAGCTTGGCGAGGTTGGTGACCTGGCCTGACTCGAGCGCCGACAAGCGCAAGAAGACCTGGAACGGGCCGATGTCGCGAACCAGAGCTTCGCGTCGCACCTCCTCCTCGACGTAGGTGGATACGTATGCGTCCAGCGTCGCCGCTGCCGTGGCAACCGACTCGGCGCGGACCCCCGGCAGGCTGCCGAACAGCAATCGCCGCTGCAAAGTCTGCTCCGGAAACGGCGGTGGCAGCCGGTGCTCGGCGCGGCCAGCCCGGCCGACCGCGCGTCCCGCGCCCCCCCCGGAGGGCAGTGCAATCGCCAGGTCCGCGCCTCCCTCCTCCCAGCGCGTGATCGGATGAATGTGGTACAGATGACTGCGTCCCGGCAACAGATTGGCGGCACCCGCCCGAAGGCGGCGAGCCGAGCTGCCGGTCAGGTAGAACCGCCAGCGTCCAGGAGCCGAGTCGTACAACGATTGAACCTCCTCGAGCAGGGCGGGCACCTTCTGGATCTCGTCGACGACAACCACCCGCGTCTGCTTCGGCAGGGCCCGGACCTCGCGACCGAACCGCGCCGGATCACTCTCGAACTGCCGCCGCAGGGCGGTGTCCTGGAGATCGAACAGCTGCGCCGACTCGGAACGCTCGAGCACCCGCCGCAACAGCGCGGTCTTGCCGGTCTGCCGCGCTCCGAACAGAAGGTTGACCTTGGCGCGAGAAACCGAGCCCAGCATCGGTCCCAGGAGGTGGCGACGGAAAAACATGTCGCTGTGGATTCTACCAGAGAATCCGCAATGACCTGTGGATTCTACGGCGCGAACAAGATCGGTCGAACGCCCCGCGAACCCAGGACCCGGCGCTACTTCTTCACCGCCATCACGATCGCCGTGTACAGCATCACCGGCTGCGTCGGCCGGTCCCCGATCACGAGCCCGCTGGCGATCCGGTCCAGCACGTCGGCGCCGGCCTCGAGGTTGCCGAACGCCGAGTACTGCCCGTCGAGCTGCGGCGAGTCCTTGTGCACGATGAAGAAGCCCGAGCCGCCGGTGTTCGGCTGGCTGGTGCGCGCCATCGACAGCGTGCCGCGCAGGTGGCGCAGATCGCTGCGTTCGTCGTTGATCGTGTAGCCGGGACCGCCCGTGCCCCACTGATCCTTCTTGTCCTCGTCCCTGGTGTTCGGGCAACCGCTCTGGATCATGAAGCCCTTGATGACGCGGTGGAACCGGATGCCGTCGTAGAAGCCCTGCAGGCACAGCTTGACGAAGTTGTCGCAGTGGTTCGGGGCCTTGTCGGGGCGGAACGACAGCGTCATGTCGCCGGCGCTGGTGACCAGCACCACCTGGGTCTTGGTCAGATCGAGCTGGGCGACCGTCAACTTGCTGGTGTCCGGCGCGACCTTGAAGTCGCAGCCGACGCCGGCCAGGCCGTCCCAGGCGACGAACACGCGGTGGATGCGATCGAGGTCGTTGGCCGGCAGCCACCCGGTGACCGGGAACGACAGCACGCGCTCGAGCTTGCTGCCGGCGGTGAGCATCGCCGCCCCCCCCTTGCCGGCCTGCTCGACCTGCTGCGGCGGCAGCTCGTCGCAGGTGACCCGCAGGCGATGGCCGTTCATCAGCTGGGCCGGGACCTCGACGTCGGCGGTCGCCTGCAACGTCAGCTGCAATTGCACCGTCGCGTTGGCCGGCACCAACGAGCGGGCTTGCATGGTGACGCGCAGCCCGGGGATCTCCTGGGCTCGGGTCACGGCGGTCACGACGAGGAGGAACAGGGCGGCAGAGAGTCGGCGCATGCGTGCAGTAGTCCGGTTGGGAGTCCCGGTAATAGCCAGCCGCGGCCGGCTACGGAAGCGCGCCGCCGGGCGCCCCGGAACTCAACCGCCGGCGAACGGCGCCGGCCGCCGCCGCGTCGGCAGCAGGTCGCCGAGCGTACCGGTGCGCCAGCGCTCGAGCCGCAGATCGGGATCGAACCACAGCACACAACCCGGCAGGTCGGTCTGCTGCGAGTCGAACGACACGCTGCCGCTGGCGTCGTCGTAGGCCACCGAGACATCGACGCCCCAGCCGGCCACGTCGCGCCAGACCCACACCAACGCCATGCCGGCGCGGCCGTCGGCGGCGACCTGGTACTCGAGCACCCGGTGCGGCGCCCCGAGCACCTGCAGGCAACGAGTCAGGTCGACGCCGCCGGGCTGCAGCTCGGCCAGCTGCTCGGCCCGGATCGGCTCGTCGACCGACACGTGGTTGTAGGAACCGGTCACACAACCGGCCGCCGGCAGCAGCGCTGCCAGCATCGCCGCGCGGGCCTCGTTCACCGCTGCACTCCAGGGCGCTCGGCGTCGCGGCTCTGGTTGTCGGACGCCTCGTGCACGTCCTCCCACGGCAGCGCGTACTGGGTGCGGTGCGTGCCCCACCAGGTGCCGAAGTGCGTCAGCAAGTCTTGCTCGTCGAAGAACAGCCAGACGCGGTCACTGCGGGTGTCCTGGTTGGCGAAGTTGACCAGCAGCAGGAACAGCACCGTGCTCTTGGTGGTCGCACCGTCGTAGCGGTAGGCGGTGCGGCGACCCAGCTGCACGACCTCGGTCGGCGCGCCGAGGCGCTCGGTGACCTCGCGCGCGGTGGTCTTGCCCGGCACGAACGTGCGCACGATCTCGGGATCGAGCGGTTCATTGGTGTCCTGGCGACCGATCGCGCAGGCGGCGAAGCACGTGAAGCTGGCGAGAACGAGAGCGCGAAACCGATTCATGCAGGAGGGGGTGGCGTATGACGGAACGGCGATGGAGCGCGCAGCGTGGCCGCGGCAGCGAGGAGAATGTCGGGCGCGGCCAAGATTCCCGGCCGCACCACGCGGCGTCAGCGCTCGAACTCGAGCGCCATGCCCATGCCGCCGCTCATGCACAGCGTCGCGAGGCCACGCTTGCCGCCGCGCCGCGCCAGTTCGTGCAGCAGCGTGACGACGATGCGGGCGCCGGTGGCGCCGATCGGATGACCGAGCGCGATCGCGCCGCCGTTGACGTTGAGCCGGTCGCGGGCGATCGGCAGGTCCTTCAGGCACGCGAGCATCTGCGCCGCGAACGCCTCGTTGAGCTCGACCAGGTCGTAGTCGTCGAGGCGGCGACCGTTCTTCTGCAGCAGCGTGCGCACCGCCGGCACCGGGCCGATGCCCATGATCCGCGGCGGCACGCCGGCGGTCGCCGAGGCGCCGAGCCAGGCCAGCGGCTCGAGCCGGCGGCGGCGCAGTTCGGACTCGGGCATCAGCACCAGCGCCGCGGCGCCGTCGGTGATGCCCGAACTGTTGCCGGCGTGCACGGTGCCGACCTTCGGCCGGAACACCGGCGGCAGCTTCTGCAGGTCGGCGATGGTCACGCCGGGCCGCACGTGCTCGTCGACGGCGATCACGGTCGGGCCCTTCTTGCCCGCGATCGTGATCGGCGCGATCTCGGTCGCGAAGCGGCCGGCCTGCTGCGCCGCTTCGCCGCGCTGGTGCGACTGCAGCGCGAACTCGTCCTGTTCGGCGCGGCCGACGTGGTACTCGTCGGCCAGGTACTCCGCCGTCATGCCCATCGGCTCGCCGAGGATGCCGCAGGTGAAGCCGTCCTGGAAGTTGCCGTCCTTGACCTCGACGTGGCCGAGCCGATAGCCCTGGCGGAAGTTCGGCAGCAGGAACGGGATGTTGGTCATGCTCTCCATGCCGCCCGCGACCACCACCTGGCGGCCGTCGAGCAGGATCGCGGCACGCGCCAGATCGATCGCCTTGAGGCTGCTGCCGCAGGCCTTGTTGATCGTGCTGGCGACACAGCCGTCGCCGCAGCCGGCCTTGATCGCGACCTGCCGGGCCGGGTTGGGGCCCGAGCCGAGCTGGCGAGCCTGACCGAACAGCAGCTCCTCGACCTCGTTCGGCACGACGCCGGCGCGCTGCAGTGCGGCGGTGGTGGCGGCGGCGCCGAGGTCGACGGCGGACAGCGGCGACAGCCCACCCTGGAACTTGCCGATCGGGGTGCGGGCGGCGGCGGCGATTGCGATGCGTTCCATGCCGCGGCAAGTGTGGAGAACGGTGGCACCGCGGGCAACCGCGCCGCGTCGGATTCGCGCCCGGTCGGGACTACACCCGACCCACACCCGGTGCCGATAGGCCCACGGATGCCCCAGCGTCGCGAGGAACCAGCCCAGGGTACCGGCTTCACCGAAGCCATCGCCCAGTGGCGGCTCCAGCTGCGCACCGAGGTCAAGCGCGCCTCGTCGCTGCCGTCGTCGATGTTCGACGCCTGCGACCCGATGCTCGAGACGCGGTTGTGCGAGACCGCCGAGTCGATGCTGAACCGCCTGCCGCAGCCGGCCGCCGGGCTCGACCGACCGGCCCCATCCGGCGAACAGCGCATCGAGTCGGTGAGCCGCGACGAGTTGCGCCGGTTGCCGCAACGGATCCACGGCGGACCACTGCCGCCGGCCGAACTCGACCAGGGCCTCGGCGACGAATTCCTGGCGATCCTCGCCGACCTCTGCCACGCCGAGGGCGGCACCGCCCGCGAACGCGCGGCGCAACTGCTGGTGCAGGAGTGTGGTCTCGGCGCCGACGGCGATCTCGACACCGCCGCGCGGCAGCTGTGGCGCTTGCTGCCCGGCGTCGGCGAGCCGATGCCTGGCGCCGAACACGAACTGGCCGCGCTGTGCCGACGCATCGCCGCCACCGCGCTCGGTCGCGCCGTCGACCGCACCACCGACCAGGGAGGCGCCACGTGACCGAACGACCGAGCCTGCTCGAACTGCGGCGCAGTGCGGTCATCGACGTGGGCCACGCGCTGGTGGCTGCCGCCTTGAATCGCCAGCTGCACGCGCGCGACGACCGGCTCGTGCACACCGCCCTGCAGGAGCTGATCGCGGCACTCGAACGCACCGTGGCGCTGGGCATCGAACAACCGCTCGCACTGCAGTGCAGCGACGACCGCCTGTTCCACGACGGCCGGCCGCTCGACGGGCCGAGCCTGCAGGCGCGTTCGTTGCTGCAGCGCTGCAGCGAACGGCAGATCGCGATGCTCAGCTTCGCCAGCGGCTTGACCGTCGACGAGGCCAACGCCCTGTTCGATCTGCTGCTGCTGCCGCAGAACCGCGACGCGCTGCTGCGCAACCACCGCGACCGCGCGCTGTCGGCGTTCGGCATCCGCCACGTCCGCATCACGCTGCGGTCGCCGGGCGATCCGGGCGACCGCCAGTCCGCCGTCGAGCCCGGCAGCAAGGCGCTGCACCAGTACCAGGACCTCGCCGACTGCCTGCAGCAGAACCACCTGCGCGCGCACCGCGATCTCGAACTGGCGGTCGACGCCACCGCCTCGGTGGTCGAACGCACCGTGCAGGAACTCGACGAACCGAGCCTGCTGCTGGCGTTGGCCGCCCAGGACGACGTCGATCGCTTCACCGTCGGCCACTCGGTGCGCGTGGCCCTGCTGGCGCTGCAGGTCGCGCGCGAACTCGGCGCCGATCGCGAGCAGCTGGTGTTGGTCGGGGCCGCCGCGCTGCTGCACGACATCGGCAAGTCGAAGGTGCCGCAGGAGATCCTGTTCAAGCAGGGGCGGCTGTCGGCGGAGGAATGGGGCTGGATGGCGCAGCACCCGCGTCTGGGCGCGCAGCTGCTGCTCGAACAACACGAGCACGTCGACCCGCGGGCGATCGGCGCCGCGTTCTGCCACCACATGCGTCCCGACGGCACCGGCTACCCGACTCCCGCGCTGCCGGTCGCCCCGTGCGGCACCAGCCGGCTGGTGCGCGTGTGCGACGTGTTCGAGGCGCTGACGTCGATCCGGCCGTACAAGCGCGCCCTGACGCCGATCGAGGCCTACGCGGTGATGTTCCGCAATCCGCACGACTTCGATGCCGCATGGCTGCAGCGCTTCACGCGCACGATCGGCCTGTTCCCGACCGGCACCCGCGTGCGCCTCAACGACGGCGCCGAAGCGCTGGTCACCGCGCAGACCGCGCGCCCCGAACGACCGGTGGTGCGCCTGCTCAGCGGCGCCGACGGGGCGCCACTCGCGGCCGACCAACCCGATCGCTTCACGATCGGCGACCAGGTGGCCGGCAAGTCGCTGCGCGTGCTGTCGGTCAGCATGCACGATCGCTGCATCGCGGTGCCGGAACTCGATCCGGGCGAGCCACAGGTGCTGACGCAGACGGTGGCCGGCGCCTGTCTCACGCCGGGCCCCGATGGCAGCGGCGCGCCGCCGCCGTGCCGGCACTGAACGTCCCCGACGCGCGGGCCGATGGCAATCCGCGGCCATGACCCACCTGCTCGCCATGGTGTTCGCGACCGCGCTGCCGGCCTGGTTGCCGGCGCTGCCCCAGGAGCCGGCCCCGGGCCCCACCACCCCCAGCACCACGGCGCCCGCCTACGACCCGCTGCGATTGCCCTCCGAAGCGCGCCCCGAGCCGCTGTTGCTCGAGGTCGTGGACGGCAACCGCGATCGCAAGCTGCCGCTGTGCGTCTACCTGCCGACTGCGGCAGGCCCCGCGCCCGTGATCCTGTTCAGCCACGGCCTCGGCGGCAGCTGCCGCAACAACGCCCACATGGGCCAGCACTGGTCGGCGCGCGGCTACGTCGTGGTGGCGATGCAGCACCCGGGCTCGGACACCTCGGTCTGGCGCGAGGCGCGAGTCGGCGAACGCATGCAGGCCATGCAGCGCGCGGCATCGGGGCAGAACCTGAAGCTGCGCGGCGAGGACACCGGCGCGGTGCTGGACCAGCTCGCGGTCTGGCACCGCACCGGCGATCACGCGCTGCACGGCCGGCTCGACCTCGAGCACGTGGCGATGAGCGGCCACTCGTTCGGCGCCGTCACGACGCAGCTGGTCGGCGGCCAGTGGGTGCCGCTGTTCGGCAACCGCTTCACCGACGCCCGCATCGACGCGGCGCTGGCGCTGAGCCCGAGTGCACCCCGGCGCGGCGAGGCGAAGGTCGCCTTCGAACCGGTCAAGATCCCGTGGCTGCTGATGACCGGCACCGCGGACGTCTCGCCGATCGGCGACCTCGACGTCGCGGACCGGCTCGCCGTCTACCCGGCGTTGCCGGCCACGATCGACCGCTACGAACTGGTGCTCGACGGCGCCGACCACGGCGCGTTCGGCGACCGCTCGGCGCGGCGTGGCGAGCACGACTCGAACCACCCGCGCGTGATGCTGGCGCTGTCGACGGCGTTCTTCGACGCCAACCTGCGCGGCGATGCCGCGGCGCGCGCCTGGCTGCACGGCGACGGACCGAAGGGCCTGCTCGAGGCCGGCGACCGCTGGCGGTTCGCGACCGCCGCGGCCCCGGAACCGGTGCTCCGCTGACGTACGATCCACGCCGGGACGGTTCCCTCGACGGCCGGGACCACGTTGAATGCGCACGCCGATGGCAACCGCGCCCGCCCTGCCCCCGTCCCCGAAGTTCTGGAAGCGCGTGCCGCGCGGTCCGGTGCTGGTGTTCGCCCCGCACCCCGACGACGAGGTCGCCGGACCCGGCGGCGTGCTGGCGATGCACCGCGCGCAGGGCGACGCGGTGCGCGTGGTGGTCACCACCGACGGCATCACCGGCGATCCCGACCGCCGCTTCGCCGCCGCCGACTACGCCGAGCGCCGCCGCGCCGAGTCGCGCGCGGGCCTGCGCGAGCTCGACGTACACGACGTCGCGTTCTGGGGCTTCCCGGACAGCTGCGTGCTCAGCGACGCGGATCTCGAGCGCGGTGCGCAGCTGGCGGCGGCGGCGATCACCGCGTTCGCGCCGGCGCTGGTCTATCTGCCGTGGCAGCTCGAGGCGCATCCCGACCACCATGCGCTGCACATCGTGGTGAGCCGCGCGATGGATCGGCTCGGCTTCGCCGGTCTGGCGCTCGGCTACGAGGTCTGGAACGCGATGCTGCCCGACGTCGTCGTCGACACCACCGCGGTGTTCGAGCAGAAGCGCCGCGCGATGCTCGCCCACCACAGCCAGATCGCCTACGTGCAGTACGACCACTGCCTCGGTGGACTCAACGCGTATCGCGCCCTGGTGCATCAGCGCGGCCGCGGCTACGCCGAGGGTTTCGCCCGCGTGCGCGGCGCGCTGCCGGGCGAACTCGCCGAGCCGGTGTAGCGCGCGATGCCGCGACGGCTCGGCGAGGCTCAGGGTTGACGAGCGCGCAGCGGGGCGATGGTGGCGAGCAGGGTGAAGTCGCGATCGCGGTGCAGCACTTCGGCATCGTGGCGCAGCGCGCACGCCGCAATCAGGCAATCGGTCGTGGACCGAACGGTGATGCCGGCGTGGCGAGCAGTGCGGTAGAGCTGGGCAGCCTCGAGCCAGACGTCGAGCGACATCGGCGCCTCGACGATCGGCAGCGCCAACAGCGACTGCCGGATCGACCGGTAGGCATCCGGATCACGGATGCCCTGCAGAACTTCCTGCACGATCGGTGGGCAGATGATGACTTCGTCCAGGTCGACGGCGCGCGCGAACTCCAGCGGCTTGGGTCGACGGAAGAACTCGACCCATACCGAGGTGTCGACCAGGATCACCGAGCCTTCCTCTTGGTGCGCGGCGCCGGATCACCGCGCATCTCGGCGAGGTCGCCCTCCCAGACGCCCGAACCCTGGTAGCGGAGGATCTGGCGCGCCTTCGCCCGCCGCACGAACTCGCGCAGAGCGGCGACCACGGCACCGGAGTAGGTCTTCTCGCCGCTGATCTGCACGGCTTCCTTGAGCAGTTCCTCAGGAAGCACAAGATTCGTGCGCTTCATGCGCAAAGTATGCCAGGGTGAACGGGCCGCAGATAGCCCTCGGTGAACCGGGCTAGCCCCGCGTGCGCGGCGCGCTGCCGGGCGAACTCGCCGAGCCGGTGTAGCGCGCCAGCGCCAGACCGAGACCGACGATCACCACCACGGCCGCCAGCGCCGCCCACCAGATGTCGGCGCCGCGCCGCAGCAGTTCGCCGGACAGCGACACGCCCTTGTCGAACGTCAAGGGGTAGTGGCTCGGCAACAGCGCGAGGATCTCGCCAGACAGCCGAGTGAACGCTGCCCCACCCTGCTGGCTCGGCTCCGGGTGCTGCCAGCGGTAGCAGGCGATCGCCGCGAGCAGGATGCCGAGGAACAGCGGCCGCCCGTGTTTGCCGCGCAGCAGCGCGATGACGCCGGTCAGCACCGGCAGCAGCCAGAAGGTCGCGAACCGCATCACGTCGTAGGCCAGCACCATCAGCGGCAGCAGGCAGGCCACGTACAACAGCGCCCCGCGCCGGCCGCCGAGTTCGAGCTCGTCGCGCCGGAACCCGCGCACCACCGTCACCAGCAGCGGCCCGAACTCGACCAGCACCACGAGGCCCCACAACGACCACAGCAGCGGCAGTCCCCACGGCACCCAGATCATGTTCTCGAAGTAGTACGAGAAGCCGTACGAGCCGCTGCCGTGGGTGCTGACGTACATCCGCCAGCCCCCGTAGAGACCGGTCACGGCAGCGAGCCACGCGCCGTCGCGCCACCACGAGCCGCCGTGCCGCGTGCGCAGCCACAACAGCCACGGCGCGAAGAACAGCGCCAGCTCGTGACTCAGCGCCGCCAGCAGCACCAGCGGCCAGAACACCGCCGGCCGCGCCGCGAAGTGCAGCTGCAGCACCAGCAGCAGCAGGTTCAGCGGGTCGCTGAAACACGCCATCGGCTGGTAGACGAGCAGAGCACCGCTGGCGGCGATCGCCGCCGCGACCAGCCCCGCATCGAGCGCGGCCAGCCCGCGCCGCCGCGCGAACCAGAACACCACCGCCAGCAGCGCCCCGCTCGCCGCCTGGCTGGCAGCGACCGGGCCGAGACCGAGCCAGCCGGCCAGGTGCGCGAGCAACGGCCACAGCACCCGGTGCGGGAACTCGCCGGTGAACCCGAACGGCGCCTCGACCATCGCCGCGAAGCGCGCGCCATGGCCGGGGAACGGCGCCGCGGCCGGTGGCACGAGCCAGCCCGCGGCCAGCAGCAGCGCGGCGCCGACCAGCGCTGCCAGCACCAGGTCGAGCCACGGACGGGAACGGTGCTCGCGCATCGGCCGCAGAGCCTAGCGGGGTCGCGGGGCAGGTGCATCAAGGCGCGCTGAGGCCCGGGCCTGCCTTCGATTGTCGCGTGACTCGCCCGCGCCCATGCTGGCGGGATGCCACCTACGACCACCACCCAGGCCCGCACGAACCCGCGCCGGTGGCCGGTCGGACTCGCCGACTGGCTGGCCACGCACCGCCCGCGCCATCGCTACGCCTACGCCGTGCTGGCGGTGGCGATCGCCACCGCGGTCGCCTTTGCGCTGTCGGACCTGCTCGACCTCGCCAACCTGAACATGGTCTACCTGCTGGCCGTGCTGGTGGTGGCGGTGCGACTCGGCCGCGGCCCGTCGATCGCCACCACGCTGCTCGGCGTGCTGACGTTCGTCTACGTGTTCGTGCCGCACGAGATGTCGCTGGTGCTGGCCGACATCTCGTACCTGCCGACGTTCCTGATCATGCTGGTGGTCGGTCTCTTGGTGTCGGAACTGACCGGCCGCCTGCGCAACGAGGCACTCGCCACCGAGGAACGGGAGAACGTCACGCTGGCGCTGTACGACCTGTCGCGAGGCCTCGCGGCCGCCGAGACCCGCGCCGACCTGGCGGCGATCGCCGAACGCCACGTCGAACAGGGCTTCGCATGCCGCAGCTGGGTGTTCGAATGGCGCGCCGACGTGGCCCACCCGCTCGCAACGTCGACCTCGCCGCTGTCGGTCGGTGACGACGCCGCTGTGCGACGCACGGTTCGGCAACGCCAGGCGGAACACACCGGGTCATTGTGGTGCCAGCCGCTGGTGGTCGCCAACGAAGCCATCGGCGTGCTGGCGTGCGAGACCTTGCGCGGCCCGCTGTCCACGCTCGACCAGCAGCTGCTCGAGTCGTTCGCGAACAACATCGCCGTCGCCCTGCATCGCATCGTCGTCGACGAAGTCGCCCGTGCGGCCCACCAGCGGGCCGAGGACGAACGGGTGCGCAACGTGATGCTCAGTTCGGTCAGTCACGACCTGCGCACTCCGCTGGCCTCGATCACCGGTGCCGTGACGACCCTGATCGACAGCGGCGATCGCCTCGATCCGACGACGCGACTCGACCTGATGCAGGCGATCCGCGAGGACGCCGAGGCCCTCGAACGCCAGGTGCGCAACCTGCTCGACGTCACCCGGCTCGAATCGGGCCGTGTGCAGCCCCGTCGCGACTGGCACTCGATCGAGGAGATCGTCGGCTGCGCACTGGCCCGGGTGGAGACGCTGCTCGCGCGGCGCCCGGTCGCGATCGACGTGCCGCCCGACCTGCCGCTGGTGCACCTCGACGGCCTGCTGATCGAGCAGTTGCTGGTCAATCTGCTCGAGAACGCGGCGCGTTACAGCCCGGCCGACAGCCCGATCCGGATCGCGGCGGCGGTGACCGGGCAACAGGTCGAGTTCACCGTCGCCGACCGCGGTCCCGGCATCCCGGTCGCCGATCGCGAACTGGTGTTCGCCAAGTTCCACCGCGGCCACGGTGCGTTGCCGGGCCCCGACGGCGGGCCCCATCACGGGGCCGGCCTCGGCCTGCCCATCTGCCGGGCGATCGCCTCGCTGCACGGCGGCGACATCGCCATCGAGGACGCCCCCGGCGGCGGCGCGTGCTTCCGGGTCCGGTTGCCCGCCGACCGGCTGGCACCACCGACGTCGCCGCCGCTCGCACCGACAGCTCCTGACGCCATGCCGTAGCGGTGCCGGGCCGCGGCGCGTCACGAATGCCGGGTGCGCAGCCACGACGCGCCGACCGCGAGCCCGAGCACACCGAGCACGACGCCCAGCGACAGCAGCGGTGGCAGGTGCACGACGTCGAGCAGCACCAGCTTGAGGCCGACGAACGTCAACACCACCGCGAGCCCGTACTTCAGGTAGTGGAAGCGGTCGAGCATGCCGGCGAGCACGAAGAACAGCGAGCGCAGGCCGAGGATCGCGAACACGTTGGCGGTGAACACCAGGAACGGCTCCTGGGTCACGGCGAAGATCGCCGGGATCGAATCGATCGCGAACACCACGTCCGAGATCTCGACCATGACCAGCGCGAGCAACAGCGGCGTCGCCGCGCGCTGACCGTTCTCGCGCACCCAGAAGCGGTCGCCGTGCAGTTCGGTGACCCGCAGGCGGCGGCGCAACTGCACCAGCAACCAGCTTTCGGTCGGAGCGGCCTCGGCGCCGCCCTTCGGCCACAGCAGCTTCAGCCCGGTCCAGACCAGGAAGGCGCCGAACACGTACAGCACCCAGTGGTAGCGGCTCACCAGCGCGGCGCCGCCGAGGATCATCGCGCCGCGCAGCACCAGCGCCGACAGCACGCCCCAGAACAACACCCGGTGCTGCAGCTCGCGCGGGATGCGCAGGCCACCGAGGATCAGCACGAACACGAACACGTTGTCCATCGACAACGACAGTTCGATCACGTAGCCGGTGAAGAACTCGATGCACGGCACCGAGCCGTAGCGCAGACCGAGCCAACCGCCGAACACGCCCGCCAGCGTCGCCCACACCGCGGTCCAGCCGAGTGCCTCGCGGAAGCTGGGCACGTGCGAGTGCTTGTGGAACAGCCCGAGATCGAGGGCCAGCATGCCACCGATGAAGGCGAGGAAAGCGATCCAGAGCAGGGGCGAGTCGGGCATGCCGGGGAGGCGCGGGGTTCGGAGGGGTCGCCGAAGACGCGGGACAGAGTGTCGATCGAGAGTATTGCAGCAGCGTGGACCACCGCAGCCGGCGATGCCACCCGCAGCTCGGCAAACGCGTCAACGACCGTTGATGCTCGCCGGCCGCCGATGGTGACTGCGCGATTGTCCCGCCATCGGCCTTCGTCTAGAGGTGATTCCCGACCGGTGCCCCGACCGGTTCTCCGCGTAGCACGATGCTCCACCACCGATGCGCCTCGGGCGTCGACGCGCCCGCGTCCGCCGCCCAATGAACGTCGACACGACGGTCCAGGCATGGGTCCTCGCCTGTCGCCCACAGCTGCCGATCCAGAACCCGCTGTGGGCGTTCGTGCACAACAACATCTTGCTGATGTCGGAGCACAAACCGTTCGCGACGGCGGTCCGCGACGCGGCGGCGCTGTATCGCGCCCGGCCCTACGAGTCGGAGGAGTTCTTCCGTCGCGAACTGGCGCGCGGCCGCATCGATCGGGCGGCCCTGGCGGCCGTGCTGCTGGCGCGGTGGCCCGCTGGTCACGCGGCGCCGCACGACGGCGACGAGGCGATCGCACGCTTCCTGGCCGATCCGCAGCTCGGCGACGACCAGCCCCCGGTGCCGCTGGTGCCCGGCCCTTCGGCCGAGCACCTGATCCGCTACTCGGTCCGCGATCGCCCGCTGCAGGACTGGCTGGTGCCGCTGATCGCCAGCTACCTCGACCAGGGGTTGGCACCGTGGCCGAACCCGTACGCCGGCACCGGCCTGTGGGACTGCTTCGTCGCCACCGTGAACGCGACCCCTGCCTTCGGCATGCACTGGGCGCCGCAGCTGAAGGCGCGCCTGCGGCGGCATCTCGACGCCGGCCGCGGGGTGCTAGCGATCGTGCACGCCGAGGTGAGCGAGTTCGCCGCTGCGTCCCAGGCGCAGGACTACTGCCTGCAGACACTGTTCGTGCTGAAGGGGTGGTCCGGCATGGTGCACAAGCTGGAGACCGAGCCGCAGCTCGCCCCTGGCGAGGCGCCCAAGCTGTCGCTGCCCGACTGGCTGGCGATCATGCTGGTGTCGATCCACGCGCTGGACGACGCGATCCGCGGCGAGCATCCGCACCATCCGGCCCCCGTCCACTCGCACTACACCCGCGGGCTGGGACGACTGCATCGCTGGCAGGAAGCCTACGAACGTTCGTGCGCCAGCCAGGTCCTGGCCACGCTCGAACGCGATCTGCGGCAGCCGCTGCCGCCGGTCGGTCGCCGGGCCCAGGCCCTGGTCTGCATGGACGATCGCGAGGAGACGCTGCGCCGCGCGCTCGAGCGGCCCGACATCGGCATCCAGACGTTCGGCACCGTCGGCTTCTTCGGCATCGACATGCGCTTCCAGGCGCTCGGCGCCGCCCGTCCCTCGCGGCAGTGCCCGCCGGTCGTCGAGCCGTCGCGCACGATCCACGAACTGCCCGTCGACGAGGCGGGCCGCAGCTGGGCCCGGGCCCGCACCGCCGGCCGTCTGCACGACTCGCTGGCGATCATGCTCTACGCGCAGTCGCGCACGCTGGTGCGCGGGGTGCTGGTGGCCTTCGCGGCCGGCCTGCTCAGCTTCGTACCGTTGGTGTTCAAGCTGCTGCTGCCGAGCCGGGTGCATCGCTGGCGTCGCGCCGTGCGTCGCATGGTGCTGCCGCGGCCGTGGACCCGCATCGACGTCGACGCCCCCGGCGGCTACCGGCCCGAGGAACAGGTCGAGATCGTGGCGTCGATCCTGCGCACCACCGGCCTGGTGCGCGACTTCGCGACGCTGGTCGCCGTCGTCAGCCACGGTTCGACCACCAGCAACAACCCGCTGCGCCAAGCGTACGGCTGCGGCGCCTGCTCCGGCAACTCGGGGGTTCCGAACTCGCGGCTGTTCGCGTTGCTCGCCAACCGCACCGAGGTCCGCGCCGGACTGCGCACGCGGGGCATCGAGGTGCCGACGACGACACTGTTCGTCCCGTACCACCACGACACCACCATCGACACCGTCACGCTGCTCGACGAGGCCCTGGTGCCACCCGAACGCCTGCCGGAGGCGCGCCAGATCGGCGGGCTGCTGCAGCAGGCGGCCCGGCTCACCGCGGTCGAACGCTGCCGTCGACTGTTGCCCGGCCGCGCCCCGCTGTCGCCCGAACGTGCGTACCAGCACGTGCAGGACCGCGGTCACGACCTGGCGCAGCCCCGGCCCGAGTACGGCCACAACCGGGTCGCGTTCTGCATCGTCGGCCGCCGTCGCTGCACGATCCGCAGCAACCTCGACCGGCGCAGCTTCCTGGTCTCCTACGACCCCACCACCGACCCGACCGGGGCGATCCTGCGCGAGGCGGTGCTCGGCACCGTGCCGGTCGCCGTCAACATCGCGATGGACTACTACTTCTCGCGGGTCGACAACGACGGCTTCGGCTGCGGTTCGAAGCTGCCGCTCAACATCGCCTCGCTGCTCGGCGTCATCACCGGCAGCAAGAGTGACCTGCGCATCGGCCTCGCGCGCCAGCAGGTCGAACTGCACGAGCCGATGCGGGTCACGGTGCTGATGGAGGCGCCGGCGCCGCGGATCCTGGGACTGGTGAACGGTCATCCGCGGCTGCGCCGGATGGTCGAGGGTGGCTGGATGCACCTGGGCCGCATCGATCCGGACACCGACGCCATCGAGATGTACGTGGACGGCCACTTCCGCCCCTGGCGCGAGGCATGGCCGGAGGCCAGCACGATGGCGGCCGGAGCCACCGCCGCGACCCTCGACACCGCCGCGGACCACGTGATGGAGGGCCGCTGGTGATCCCGCTCGACGACCTGCTGCTGCCGCTGCTGGCGGCGATCGCGGTGCCGCCGGCCCTCCTCGGCATCCCGTTGCTGCTCGGGCGGCCGTGGCCGGAGCGCATCGAGGCCCGCCTCGCGGCGCTGCACTCCGTGCTGGTGTTCGCCGCCACCGCCCTGGTGCTGCGGAGCTGGTGGCAGACGCCGGGCGGCGTGCACGAACGCGAACTGCCGACCCTGCTGCACCTCGAGGGCTACCACTGGCACCCGACGCTGCTGGTCGACTGGCTGAGCGCGCTATACCTCGCGTTGATCGCGCTGGTCTATCCGGTCGTGGTGCGGTTCTCGCTGCCGTCGTTCTTCCGCGAACCCGGCCGCTCGCGCTACTGGTTCCTGGTGACGTTGCTCGGCTCGGCGCTCTGGCTGCTCTGCGTCGCCGGCAACCTCGACCTGCTGTTCGTCGCCTGGGAACTGATCGGCGTCAGTTCGGTGCTGCTGATCGGCTTCTTCCGCCGCCAGGTCCGCGCCTGCCAGAACAGCCTGCGCGCGCTCGTCTACTACCGCGTCAGCGACTTCCTGATCCTGCTGGCCGCGGTATCGATCCACCACTCGTTCCCCGACCAGCACTTCACCGGCTTCGCCGCCGACCGCGCGGCACCGCACGCGTTCCTGGTCGGCATGGCGCTGCTCGGCGGCAGCTTGGCCAAGTCGGCCCAGCTGCCCATGTCGCCGTGGCTGCATCGCGCGATGGAAGGGCCCGCGGCCTCCAGCGCGATCTTCTACGGCGCGCTGTCGGTGCACCTCGGTCCGTTCCTGCTGCTGCGCACCTGCGAACTGTGGTCGGCCGAGCCGTTGGTGCGCGGGGCGATGGCCGGCGTCGGCCTGCTGACCGCGATCTGGGCGACCCTGGTCGGCCGCACGCGCCCCGACGCGAAGACCGCGCTGGCCTACTCGACGATGGCGCAGATCGGCATCATGTACTGCGAACTGGCCGCCGGCTGGCACACGGTGGTGGCCGTGCACCTGTTCGCGCACGCCGGGCTGCGCACCTGGCAGTTCCTGCGTTCGTCGTCGCTGATCCAGGACTTCCAGGACAACCCGGTGTTCGCCGGCAGCGTCGACCTGCAGCGGCGCCGCTTCTACGAACGTGTGCTGCCGATCGGGCTGCAGCGCCGGCTCTACCTCGCCTCGGTGCGACTGTTCTGGATCGACAGTCTGCAATGGCACTGGGTCGCACGACCGTTCCTGGGTCTGTTCCGCGCCGTCGAACGGCTCGAGGACGCCTGCCTCGGTCGACCGAGGGAGCGCCGATGAGTGCTCCTGCTGCGGCCCCGCGTTCGCCGCTGTTCCTCTGCCTCGGCGTGATCGCCGGCGTCGTGCTGTGGACGGCTCGGGACCACCTGACGTTCACGCTGGGCCTGATGGGCGTGCTGCTGGTGCCGTTGCTGCACGGACGGCACCGCTCGACCGGACGGCGCCTCGGGCTCGACCTGCTGCCGCCGCTGCTCGCCATCGCCGTCGTGATCGGTCACGGCATGGCGCCACTGTCCGCCCCGCTCGCGATCGTGGCGCTGCTGGTGGTTGGCTGCGCCTTCCCGGCGCACCTGTGGCTCGAGGCGTTGCGGCCGCGCATCGCCAGCAGCGAGTTCTTGCTGCTGCTGCTGGCCCAGCCCGGCCTGGCGCTCGCGGTGCACATCCTCGACCCGCAGACGGTGACGCTCGATCTCGCCACGCGCAAGCTGCTGGCGGCCTGGTTCGTGCTGACTGCCATCGTGCAGACCGGGCTCGGGCTGGTGCGCACCGACCCGATGCGTGCGGTGTTCGCGATCGGTCAATCCCAGGCGGCGCTGCTGGTCGCCGGTGCACTGGTCAGCGAGCACGGCTTCACTGCCGAGTACTTGATGCTCGCCGGCACCGACCTCGGTCTCGCGACCTTGGTGATGGCGCTGGCGGACGCACGCGTTCGGCACCGCATCGCTCGCCTGCAGCCGGATCATGGCCTGGCCGATCTGGAACCGACCTCCGCCCGCCTGTTCCTGGTCGCCGGCTGGTTCTTCGTCGGACTGCCCGGCGGCATCGTGTTCTTCGCCGAGGACCTGCTGTTCCATGCGCTGGTGCAGCACTCCTCGGCCCAGACCGCGGCGATGATCCTGGCGCAGGTGCTGAACGCGATCGGCTTCTACCGGGTCTACCTCGGCGTCTACGCCGGTCGACCGCGCGCCGATGCGGCACCGAACGGATCGATGCCGCGTTGGCTGGCGCCGGCGCTGACCACCCTGATCCTCATCACCTTGTTCCTCGGCTTGTGGCCTCAGCTGCTGCTGGGCCACTGAACCGCGTGCTACAACGGGGCGAACGACCGTGACCGACATCCCTGGCAGCCCGAACGCCGGCCCCCTGATCCTGGTGGTCGAGGACGAGCCGCAGATGCAGCGCTTCCTGCGCGTCACGCTGCGGGTCAACAACTACCGGCTGCTCGAGGCGACCACCGGCGCCGAGGCGTTGGTCTGTGCCGCCGCCCGCCGCCCCGACGTCGTGCTGCTCGACCTCGGCCTGCCCGACCAGGACGGCATGCAGGTGGTCCAGAAGCTGCGCAGCTGGTTCACCGGTCCGATCCTGGTGGTCTCGGCGCGGCACCAGGAGAGCGACAAGATCCAGGCCCTCGACGCCGGCGCCGACGACTACCTGACCAAACCGTTCGGCACCGGCGAACTGCTGGCGCGGGTGCGGGTCGCGTTGCGCAACCACAACCGGCTGTCGGCGGCAGCCGACCAGGGCGTGTTCGCGACCGGCGAACTGCGCGTCGACCACGATCGCCACGAAGTCACCGTGCGCGGCGAAGCGGTCAAGCTGACGCCGCTCGAGTACCGGCTGCTGCACACGCTGATCCGCCACGCCGGCAAGGTCGTCACCGGCCGCCAGCTGCTGCGCGAGGTCTGGGGCGAGGCCCACGTCGACGAGGCCCACTACCTGCGCGTCTACATGTCGGCGCTGCGGCGCAAGCTCGAACTGGACCCGGCCCGCCCGCAGCTGTTGCTGACCGAGCAGAACGTCGGCTACCGGCTGCACGTCGACTGAAACCGCGCCGCACGAGCCGCCGCGCTTGACGACGGGCGGCTCCGGCCCCACCCTAGGCCGCCTCATTCGATGCCGAAGCAGAAGGGCCTGCCACTGCGCGCGTTCGCGATCTTCCTGCTTGCCGCAGCCGTCGGCATCGCGGGTGGCCTGCTCGGCAGCGGCTTCCAGAAGGGCCTCGACGCGATCCAGTCGCTGCTGACCGGCCGCCATCAGAGCGAGCCGCTGTCGGACGCCGTGCGCCGCAACCTCGACTGGTGGCAGACGCTGCTGGTGCCGACGATCGGTGGCCTGGTCGCCGGCCTGTTGCTGCTGCTGCTGCGCGGCCGCAAGCCGCCGTTCGGGCTCGCGGACCTCGTGGTGCTCGTGCAGCTGCGCAAGGGCGCGCTGCGGTTCCGCGACAACGTCGTGCAGCTGCTGTCGTCGGCGTGCACGATCGGCAGCGGTGGCTCGATCGGCCGCGAGGGCGCCAACTCGCAGCTGGCGGCGCTGGCGGCGACACTGCTGGCGCGCTGGACCCGCACCGGTTCGAAGCCGCGCGCGGTGCTGATCGGCTGCGGCATCGCCGCCGGCATGGCGACGTCCTACAACGCCCCGATCGCCAGCGCGATCTTCGTGATGGAGGTCGTGCTCGGCAACTTCGCGATGGACGTGTTCGCGCCGATCGTCGTCGCCTCGGTGCTGGCGACCATCGTGCGCAACGCGATGCTCGGCGAAGTCGCGGTCTACAGCGCCGATGCCGGCCAGGTGACGCGGCTGCCGGCGCAGCTGGTGCTGGCGGCGCTGGCACTCGGCATCCTGTGCGGCATCGGCGGCATCCTGTTCCGCGGCGCCCTGAGCCAGGGGCGCGCGCTGTTCACGCGTTCGAAGCTGTCGCCGCCGCTGGCGCTGGCGCTCGGCGGGCTCGTCGTCGGCGGCCTCGGCATCTTCATGCCGGAGACCTGGGGCAACGGCATCGACGTGATCCACCAGGTCGTCAACGGCTCGACCGGCATCGGCGTCGTGCTGACGCTGTTCTTGTGGAAGCAGGTCGCCACCGTCGCCACCGTCGGCAGCGGCGGTCTCGGCGGCATCTTCACGCCCAACCTCGTCATCGGCGCCGCGTTCGGCGCGATGTTCGCTCACTGTCTCGATTCCATCGTCGACGTGTCGTCGGGCGAGAAGGCGACGTTCGTGTTCGTCGGCATGGCCGGTCTCACCGCGGCGACGATGCACGCGCCGGTGACCGCGGTCATGCTCGTGTTCGAACTGACCGGCCGCTACGAGCTGACGCTGCCGGTGATGTTGTGCAGCATCGTCGCCAGCATCACCGCGAGCCTGATCGACGAGGACAGCTACTACACCGCGGCGATCAAGCAGAAGGGCGAGAGCCTGCCCGGCGGCCTCGAGGATCTCGCGATCTCGACCACCTACGTGCGCGACGTGCTGCGCGCCGACCCGCTGACGGTGCGCGACGACGCGAAGTTCGCCGAGGTCATGGAACTGCTCGGCAACAACCGCGGCGACACGATCTACGTGCAGGACGCGCAAGGTGGCCTGCAGGGCCGCATCGAGCTGCAGGACGTGAAGAACTTCCTGAACGACCCGAGCCTGACCCAGGTGGTGATCGCCGCCGACCTGACGCGGCCGGTGGTCACCGTGCAGCCGGAGCAGTCGATCGCGGCGGTGATGCCGTTGTTCGACGACCCGGAACTGCGCGAGGTCGCGGTGGTCGACAGCGGCTCGCCGCCGAAGCTGCTGGGCCGCATGCGGCACCAGGACGTGCTGACCACGCTCGGCGACCAGATGCTGACGCGGCAGCGCCGCAACCATCGCATCGCGATCGGCGGCGACGAACTGGAGCTGCCGCCCGGGCACGAACTGCGCACGCTGCCGGTGCCCGATGCGTGGGCCGGGCTCGCGATCGACGCGCTGCCGGCGGCGACCACGCAGGGTCTGGTCGTGGTGATGGCGCTGCAGCCGGGTCCCGACGGCGACCAGGTGGTCGCGGCGACGCCGGACCTGGTGCTGCAGCCGGACTGGCGGATCGTCGTGCTCGGGGCGCGGGCGGCACTGCGCAAGCTCGGCACGGCGACGGTGCACGACGAAGACGACTGAGAGGCAGGGAGGCAAGTGCACGCCGGCCCCGGGGCGATACGCTGCCTCCCCACCCAGCCATGTATGTCGATCGCGTCAAGCTGCAGAACATCCGAGGCTTCGCGGAGCTGGATTTCGATCTGCGCCGCCCGGACGGAAGCCATGCCGGCTGGACGGTGTTCACCGGCGACAACGGCTCGGGCAAGAGCGCCCTGCTGAAGGCCATCGCGATCGCGCTGCTCGGACGCGAGACCGCGCGGCTGCTGCAGCCGAGCTTCCATCGCTGGATCCGGCAGGGCTGCGAACCGTACGAGGCCGCCATCGAGATCGCGGTGTTGAAGTGCCAGGACGATCGAGTGGTCGGCTCCGGCCGGGAACCGAACGACCCGTTCCCCGCCAAACTGGTCCTCACCAACGGCGGCAAGGAGACCCACCTGCGGGATGCCAGGCCGGACGGCAAGAACGACAACTACACGACTCCGCAACGCACGATCTGGGCGCCGGAGGCCGACGGCTGGTTCAGCTGTGGTTACGGACCGTTCCGCCGCGTGTTCGGGGACTCTTCCGAGGCGGCGCGCCTGATGGTCGCACCATCGACGGAGCGCTTCGTGACAATGTTCCAGGAAGCCGCATCGCTGGCCGAGGTGGACCGGTGGCTGCGCAGCCTGAAGCACAAGGAACTCGAACGCCGTGAGGAGGAAGCCGAGCAGCTGCGCCTGCTGATCGAGTTGCTCAACGACGACCTGATGCCCAACAGCATCCGCATCGATCACGTCGACTCCGAGGGGCTGTGGCTGGTCGATCGCAACGGAGTGCAGCTGTCGTGGAGCGAGATGAGCGACGGCTACCGATCGTCGCTGGCGCTGCTCGCCGACATCGTCCGCCATCTGATCAAGACCTTCGGCACGGCCGGCCTCGTGCGCCGGAACGACGATGGTCGCCTCGTCGTCGCCCACAGCGGGGTGGTGCTGATCGACGAAGTCGATGCACACCTGCACCCGGAGTGGCAACGCGAGATCGGCTTCTGGCTGAAGAGCCACTTTCCGCACATCCAATTCCTGGTCACGACCCACAGCCCGCTGGTCGTACAGGCAGCCGATCCGGGTGGTCTGTTCCGGCTGCCGGAACCCGGCAGCGGGGAACCACCTCGGCGACTGACGGACGACGAACCGCCGTTCCTTGACATGTCGGCTCGGCATCCGGCGACCTTTGCCACCTGCGCCGGCCGGGTGCGAGGTCACTGATCGCCGCTGACGGTGATCTTAGGCAGGCTGCCGTCGGCCGCGGCTCGCTACCATGCCCCGATGCTGCGCCACCTCGTCGTGCGCACCGCGGCTGCCTGCGCAGCATCGGTAGCGTTCTCGTTCGCTGCTCACGCCCAGCAACCCGCGGCGCCACCGGCGGCGCCGGCCGCAGCCGAACCCGCCCACCTCGGTCTCGGCGACGAGATCCCGTGGCGCAGCGATGGACAGGAGTTCCGCGACCACGAGCAGCGGCCGACGCGGGTCAAGGTCGATCGCGGCGCGCTGATCGACGCCGCCTGCGGCGAGGCGAAGCAGAAGGGCACGCTGGTCGCGTGGTACGTGCACCGCATCGAGGAGAAGACGCTGGCCGGTCGCCAGATGTACCGCGCGCCGGTGCTCGACCTGTACGCGCGCCAGGTGCTGTTCTCCGATCCCGACCTCGCCGAACTGCTGAGCCACGCGTTCGTGCCGGTGCGCAGCGTGATGGACCAGGCGCTCAGCGACCGCTTCGGCCTGAAGCCGCTCGCGTTCGTCGAGCCCGCACTCGTGTTCCTCGACGGCGACGGCAAGCTCGTGCACTTCGTCGAACGCATCCGCACGTTCCACGCGCCGTGGTTCGCAGATCTCTGCGTGCGAGTTCTCGAGCAGCAGAAGGTGCAGCTGGCGGCCGATTCCGTCGACGGCCTGCGCCGGGTCGGGCGCTGGCGCGAGGCGCTGGCGACGGCGCTCAAGCAGGAGCACAAGAACGCCGCCGACTGGCAGGCGATCGCACGACTGCAGCGGCTGCTGCGCGAGTTCGACGCGGCGCTGCAGAGCCTCGACAAGGCCGCCGCGAGCCTGCCGCTCGTCGACGAACGCACCCCGCGTCGACGCAACCGCGACGCGCAGGCCGCCCTCGGCGACATCGTCGGCGCGCGTGGCCGGATCCACCTGCAGCGCGGCGAACTGCTCGACGCGCTGCCGCTGCTGGAGCAGGGCTTCCGCAGCGACGGCCCCGAGGCCGCCGAGGCCGGCTACTGGCACGCGCTGGCGACCCTGCGGCTCGGTGACGAGGTCGCGGCGATGCGGCGCTTCCAGGTGATCGCGCGGAAGTACCCGGGCACCCCGTACGGCAAACGCGCGCTGGCCAACACCACGCTCGGCCCCGACGACCGCCCGCTCGGCGCCGCGTTCACCGGCTTCGAGTCGCTGGCGCCGCTGCCCGCGAGCGCCTTCGAGGGCCTGCCGAAGGACACCCAGTGGCAGGGCGATCGGCTGAGCCCGATCGCGATGGCGCGCAGCGGCGTCGAGTTCCTGCTGGCGCAGCAGCGCGACGACGGCGGCTTCACCGATGCGCGGTACGCGTACTGGCCGAGCAGCGAGATCACGCCGAACGTCTGGGTCGCGATCACCGCGATCGCGTGCACGGCGCTGTTCGAGCACCGCAGCGCGCACCCGGACCTGCACGCGCGCATCGACCGCGCGCTGGCCCGCGGCGAGGCCTACCTGCTCGAGCCGGAGCACCTGAACCGCGGCGCCAACGAGGACTGCTACTCGGACGCCTATCGGCTGATGTACTTCGCGCGCGCGGCCAATGCCGGTGACGAAGCGACCCGGCAGCGCGCGATCGCGCAGATGAACATCATCGTCGAGGCGGCGCGGCAGCGGCAGCAGCCGAGCGGCTTCTTCGCGCACGAGTACGCGAACGCGTTCGCGACCGGCGCGGTGCTGCAGGAGCTGCTGGCCGCGAAGGCGGCCGGTGCGACGGTGCCGACCGAGATGACCGACAAAGCCGCGCAGGCGCTGCTGAGCGCGCGGCTGCAGAACGGCACCTACACCTACGGTGGTTCGGCCCGCGAAGGGGACGCGACCAAACTGAAGGACAGCGCCGGCCGCATGCCGGTCTGCGAAGGCACGCTGCTGCAGCTCGGCCGCAGCGACCTCGACAAGGTGCGTTTCGCGCTGCAGAACTTCTGGGACCACATGCAGAACCTCGAAGGGGTGCGCCGCAACGACTTCCACAGCGACGGCGAGCTCGGCGGGTTCTTCTTCTTCCACTCGCTGTTCCACGCCAGCGAGACGGTGCGGCTGCTGCCGGAGGCGGAGCGCACGCCCCACTGGCAACGGTTCCAGGAGCTGCTGCAGCGGATCCCCGAACTCGACGGCAGCTTCCTCGACAGCCACGAACTCGGCCGCAGCTACGGCACCGCGATGGCGCTGCTGACCCTGGCGAACTGCTCGCCCCGGTGATCGCACCGGAGCCCCCACCCTGCTACCGTGTTCGCCCCCGAATGAGCCGACGCACTGCCGCTGCCCTGCTGATCACCCGCGGCGAGGGTTCCGAACGCACCGTGTTCCTGGTCGAACGCTCGCCGGAGCTGCGCTTCTTCGGCGGCTACTGGGCGCTGCCGGGCGGCACCATCGACGACGGCGATCGTGCGGCCGGCGACGAGCAGCAGGCGCTGCAGGCCTGCGCGCACCGCGAGCTGTTCGAGGAAACCGGCCTGCTGCGGCACCAGCTGCCGGCGACCCGCACCAGCGGCGACGCGCTGGGCGCTCTGCGCGAGCAGCTGCTCGTGCACGAACGCGCCGAGACCACGCCGCGGCCACCGTCGCCGTGGCCGAGCGTGATCGCCGGTTGCGTGCCGCCGCTGCCGATGCGCGAGCTGTGCCGCATCGAGACGCCGCCGTTCGCGCCGGTGCGCTACGACACGGTGTTCTTCCACGTGCCGATCGAGCAGTGCACGGTCGGCACCTCCGGCCTGCGCCCCGACGTCTGGCGCGGCGAACTGGTGCAGGGCCGCTGGTGGCTGCCGCAGCAGGCGCTGGCCTCGTGGCGCAACGGCGACCTGCTGCTGGTGCCGCCGCTCGTGATCCTGCTCGAGCACCTCGCCCGCGCCGTCGACTTCGAACACTTCGCCGCCGAGCTCGCGGTCACCACCGACAGCTATCGGACCGGCAACCTGCACCAGGTGCGCTTCTCGCCGGGCATCGTGCTCGCACCGCTGCGCACGCCGACGCTGCCGCCGGCGACCACCACCAACTGCTACATCGTCGGCCACGAGCAACTGTGGATCGTCGATCCGGGTTCGCCGCAGCCGCAGGAACAGGAACGGCTGCTGGCGCTGCTCGCCGAGCTCGGCCGCGCCGGCGCGCGACCGACCGGCATCCTGGTCACCCATCACCATCCCGACCACATCGGCGGCGTCAACGCGCTGAGCCGCGCGCTCGACCTGCCGGTGCGCGGCCACCCGCTGACGCTGAGCCGGCTCGAACCGGGCTTCCGCGCCGGCGCCGCGCTGGATGACGGCATGAAGGTCCCGCTCGGGCGTTCGCCGGACGGGCAGAGCGGCTGGGAACTGCTCGCCGTGCACACGCCCGGCCACGACCGTGGCCACCTGTGCTTCCGCGAGTCGCGCTACGGCGCGATGCTGGTCGGCGACATGCTGTCGACGATCAGCACGATCATCATCGACCCGCCCGAGGGCCATCTCGCCACCTACCTGCAGAGCCTCGAACGGCTGGCGACGCAGCCGATGACGACGCTGTATCCGGCCCACGGCCCGGCGATGCGCGACGGCCAGAAGCTCGTCAAGCAGTACCTGCGCCACCGGCGGCAGCGCGAGGCGAAGCTGCTCGAGGTGCTGCAGCAACAGCCCGGCACGCTCGAGGAGCTGTTGCCGAAGGTCTACTGGGACGCCGATCCGAAGCTCTACAAGTTCGCGGCGCGCTCGCTGCTGGCCGGCCTGCACAAGCTGCAGGAGGAACGGCGCGCGGAGCTGCGCGGCGATCGCTGGCACGGCACCACGGCCTGACATGGAGCCGACCGGGCTACCGCTGCGACGCGCGCTGGCGCTCGGCTTCGTGACGTTCCTGCTGATGCTGCCGGAGACGCTGCCGGTGCCGGTGCTGCGCGGGCTGGTGGTCGATCGCTTCGCGGTCGGCGACCGCGAGGCGTCGTGGTTCATGGCGGCGAACATGATCGGTGCGCTGCTGGCCGCACCGCTGCTGGGGCTGCTGGTCGATCGCTCGGGCCGGCGCCGCACGCTGGTGTGGCTCTGCCTGCTGGCCGACGCGGCGCTGATGCAGGCGCTCGCGCATCCGCACGACTACGCGTCGTTCCTGCTGCTGCGTGGCCTCGAGGGCGCCACCCACATCGCCGCGCTGACGGTGCTGATGAGCCTGTGCACCGATGCCGCCGGCGCGCGCCGCGGCCGGGTGCTGGGGTGCCTCGGTGCGGGCCTGACGCTCGGCGTCGCCACCGGCGCCGCGATCGGCGGCGTGATCGGCAAGCGCGACCCGCTGCTGACGCTGCACGTGGCCTCGGCGGTGCTGCTCGTTGCGGCGCTGCTGGCGGCCTGGCTGCTGCCGGCGGACACGCCGACCACGGCGACGCGCCCGCGGCTCGGCGAACTGCTCGCCGACCTGCGCCGGCAACCGGGACTGCGGGTGCCGCTGCTGCTGGCGTTCATCGATCGCTTCACGGTCGGCTTCTTCACCACCGGCTTCCCGCTGCTGCTGGCGAGCGTGCACCAGGTCGACCGCCCGCGCATCGGCATGCTGCTCGGCGCGTTCCTGTACCCGTTCGCGCTGCTGTCGTGGCCGTTCGGGCGGCTGGCGGAGACCTGGTCGCGGCCGCTGCTGGTCGCGATCGGCAGCCTCGTCTACGGAGCCGGTGTGATGGCGATCGGCGTCGTCGAGCCGGCGGTGATGTGGTGGCTGATGCCGGTGCTCGGCATCGGCTCGGCGGTGATGTTCGTGCCGACGCTGCTGTGGCTGATCGAGTCGGCCCCCGGTGTGGGGCGCACCACGACGATGGCCGCGTTCCACGCCGCCGGCTCGCTCGGCTTCCTGCTCGGCCCGATCTGCTGCGGCGAGCTGATCCGGCTCGGCGGCACCGGTCCGGACGGCGGCGGCTATGCGCTCGCGTTCGCGGTCGCCGGCGCGACCGAGGTGCTGGGTGCCGCACTGGTGCTGGTCGTCAGCCGCCGCCGACTCGGGCGGCGCTGATGCCGACGAACCGGACTCAGGCGGCGCCGATCTTGCCGCAGCACTTCTTGTACTTCTTGCCGCTGCCGCACGTGCAGGGCTCGTTCGGCCCGACCTTCTTGTCCAGCCGCTTGAACGGCCGCGGCTTCACCTCGAGGCCATCGACGAAGTACCAGGTGTCGTCGACCTTGCGGAAGCTGGCGACCTCGTGGTGCGTGATGTCCTCGCCGGCCATCGTGTAGTAGGCCTTGAAGTCGACGAAACCCTCGTCGTCGTCGACGCCACCGTCCTGCACCCCGACCACCTCCATGCGGTGCCACCGGGCGCGCTTGCTCCACTGCTCGGTCGCGTCGCGATCGACGAAGTGCCGGCCGTCGGGCGACTGGCTCTCGATGATCCAATCGACGTGGCCGAGCGCGTAGGCGCTGTAGCGCGAACGCATCAACTGTTCGGCCGTGCTCGCCTTCTTCTGCTGGGTGATGATGGGTTCACAACAGGCGGCGTAGTCCTTGTCGGGCGAGCACGGGCACTTCATGGCCGGACCGTAGGCAACCGCCGCCCGAGGGTCAACCGCGCGCCGTCGCGGCCGGCAGAACGACTGCGGGTGCAGCGGCCGGTGGGCCGAGCAGATCGGTGACCAGATCGAGCGTGCGCTCGGTGGCCCCCTGATTGTCGGCGATCACCGCGCGGGCCCGGTCGCCGAGCGCCTGCCGCCGCACCGGGTCGCGCAGCAGCGCACCGAGCTCGACCGCGAACTCGGCCCGGTCGGCCACCTGCACGACGGCCTCGGCGGTGCGCAGCAGCTCGACATCGCGGCGGAAGTTGGTCGTGTGCGGCCCGAAGATCGTGGCCAGCCCCTGCGCCGCCGGCTCGAGCATGTTCTGACCGCCGTGTGGGATCAGGCTGCCGCCGACGAAGGCGACGTCGCAGGCGGCGTAGAAGCGCTGCAGTTGGCCGATCGTGTCGACGACCACCACCGCATCGGCCGCCAGCGGTGCCAACGAGGTCGCGACCTCGCTCCATGCCACCGGCCGCCGCCCGGAGGCGCGCACCTGCTCGGCGATCGCCGGCGCCCGTTCCGGGTGTCGCGGCACCAGCACGATGCGCACCGGCAGCGGCCCGGCCTGCTGCACGGTCGCCACCGCCGCCAGCACCGCCGCCTCCTCGTCGTGGTGGGTCGAACCGGCGACCAGCACCCGTTCGCCGGCCGGTGCCAGCCATGGCCGCAACCGGGCCCGCGCGTCGTCGAAGCTGGCCATCACGACGCTGTCGTACTTCATGTTGCCGGTCACGAACACGCGCGCCGGGTCGACGCCGAGGTCGAGCAGCCGCTTCTGGTAGGCGCGGTCCTGCACGCAGTACTTGGTGATCAGGTCGAGCTGCGGCAGCAGCCCTCGCGCGAGCCGATAGCCCTTGAAGGTGCGCTCGCTGATGCGGCCGTTGATCACCGCCACCGGGATGTCGCGCTTGCGCGCCGCCTGCAGGAAGTTCGGCCAGATCTCGAGCTCCATCAGCAGCACGCAGCGCGGCTGGATGCGGTCGAGGGCCCGCGCCGGGCAGTTGGCGAAGTCCAGCGGGTAGAACACCACCGGCAGGTCCTTGTACTCCTGGCGTGCGACGATGTGACCGTTCGGCGTGGTCGCCGAGACCAGCAGTTGCAGGTCGGGGCGCAGCCGGCGCAGGCGGGCGATGAAGTTGCTGGCGGCCTTGACCTCACCGACCGACACGCCGTGGATCCACACCACCGGCCCGGATGCCTCGCTGCGCGGCACGAAGCCGAGCCGCTGGCGCAGGCTCGTGCGCGGCCGCTTGTCGAACAGCAGCCGCCAGACCAACACCGGGCTGTAGAGCAGGAACGCCAGCACGAACAGCGGCTGGTAGATCCCCATCGTCAGCCAGCCGCGCACGCCGCTGCGCGGCAGCGGCAGCGAGCTCGGCCGGTCGGTGCCCGGGCCGCCCATCAATCGAACGCCGGGGCGCAGCACTTCTTGTACTTCAGGCCCGAACCGCACGGGCAGCTGTCGTTGCGCCCGGGCTTCGGCTGGTTGGCAGCGGGCTTCGGGGCCTGCGCCATCGGCCGCGGCGGCATCGGCATCGCCGGCGCGAGGCGGCTCACCGGGGGCGGCGGCGGCGGTGGCGGGCTCGGCGGGGCCGGTGGTGCCGGCGGGGGCGGCGGTGGCGGCGGCGGCGCGACGGCGGCATCCACGGCCGCCGGCGCCGGACCGGCGTCGGCCGCAGGCGGGGCGCCACCTTCGACGGCCGGCGGCGCGGCCTGCACCGCGGCGGCCGGCGCCAGCTCGAGCCCCTGCGGCGTCACCCGCAGCACGAAGCGCTCGCCCTTCGCCATGCGATCGAGCACCTCCTGCGGGATGCGGCCGGCGGCGACCAGCTGCTCGAACAGCGCCTGCAGTTCCTGCGGCGTGGTCGGCATCTTCATCTGCTGCGGCGGTGGCGGCGGCGGCTGCTGGCGCAGTCGACCGGTGATCATGTCGCGGATCGTGTCGGTGGCCTCGCGGTTGTAGAGGAAGCCGATCACGTGCTCGGCGATCTCGGCCTTCAGCTGCTGGAACTTCTCGAAGCCTTCCTTCTTGTACTCGTTCTTCGGATCGATCTGCGCGTAGCTGCGCAGGCCGACGCCGGCCTTCAGCACCTCCATCGCGTGCAGGTGGTCCTTCCACTTGTTGTCGATGGTCTCGATGACCAGGAAGCGCATCATCGCGTCCCAGTCGGCGCCGTAGTGCTGGGCCCGCGCCTCGTGCAGCTGCTCGACGCGCTTCATGATCCAGTCGGCGAGGCCGTCGCGCGGCGCCTGCTCGAGGCCGCTCAGATCGAGGTCGTCGCCGCCCTTGTGCCGCAGCCACTTGGTCAGCTCGGCGTAGTCGACCGGCTTGTCCTTGTCGCCGGCGTAGCGCTCCACCAGCGGGTAGAGCACCTCGTCGAACATGCCCAGCGCCTTCTCACGGATGCCCTTGTACTCCAGCGCCTCCTGCCGCTGGCCGTAGATGAACTTGCGCTGCTTGTCCATCACCTCGTCGTACTCGAGCAGGTGCTTGCGGATGTCGAAGTTGCGCGCCTCGACCTTCTTCTGCGCCTTGGCGATACCGCGGGTCACCATCGGGCTGTCGATGACCTCGCCCGACTTCAGGCCCATCTTCTCCATCATCACCTTCACCCAGTCGCGGGCGAAGATGCGCATCAGGTCGTCGTCGAACGACAGGAAGAACTTGGTCTGCCCCGGGTCGCCCTGGCGGCCGCAGCGGCCGCGCAGCTGGTTGTCGATGCGGCGCGCCTCGTGCCGTTCGGTGCCGATCACGTAGAGGCCGCCGAGCGCCTTGATCTCGTCGTGCTCGCTCTTGCAGCGCGCCTGCAGCTCCTGCAGCAGTGCCTGCGCCTCGGGCGAGTCCTCGGCGAGACCCTTCTGGGTGATCTCGCTGCGCCACAGCGCCTCGGCCTTGCCGCCGAGCACGATGTCGGTGCCGCGACCGGCCATGTTGGTGGCGACGGTGACCGCACCGCGGCGACCGGCCTGCATGATGATGTCGGCCTCGCGCTCGTGCTGCTTGGCGTTCAGCACGTTGTGCGGGATGCCGGCCGCGGTCAGCTTCTGCGCGATCGCCTCCGACTTGGCGATCGACGTGGTGCCCAGCAGCACCGGCCGGCCCTTCTCGTGCTCGGCGCGGATCTCGGTCACGATCGCGTCGTACTTGCTGTCGGCGTCGAGGTAGATCTGGTCGTTCCAGTCCTTGCGCTGCGGCGGCCGGTTGGTCGGCACCGACACCACGTCGAGGTTGTAGATGCGCGAGAACTCCGACGCCTCGGTCATCGCCGTGCCGGTCATGCCGGCCAGCTTGCCGAACATGCGGAAGTAGTTCTGCAGCGTGATCGTGGCGAGCGTCTTGCTCTCCTCGCGCGGCGGCAGCCCTTCCTTCGCCTCGACCGACTGGTGCAGGCCGTCGCTCCAGCGGCGACCGGGCATCAGGCGGCCGGTGAACTCGTCGACGATGACGACCTCCGGCTCACCCATGCTGCCGTCGGGCTTCTTCGGCTGCACCACCACGTAGTGCTTGTCGCGCTCGTAGACGTGGTGCGCACGCAGCGACGTCTCGAGCAGGTGCGGCCACTCCATGTAGGCCGGGTCCTTGTAGAAGCTGTCGACGCCGACCAGCTTCTCGGCCCGCTCGATGCCGGCCTCGTTGAGGATGCACTGGTGCTCCTTCAGCTTGATCTCGAAGTGCTCCTCGGGCTTTAGCTGCCGCGCGATGCGATCGGCCAGCACGAAGCGCTCGGTGGTGCCCTCGCCCTCGCCGCTGATGATCAGCGGCGTGCGCGCCTCGTCGATCAGGATCGAGTCGACCTCGTCGACGATCGCGAACGACAGCCGCTTCTGCACCTGCTCCTCGGCGCGCCACTTCATGTTGTCGCGCAGGTAGTCGAAGCCGAACTCGTTGTTGGTGCCGTAGGTGATGTCGGCGGCGTACTGCGGCTGCCGCAGCTGCGGCGGCATGTTGGACTGGATCGCGCCGACGGTGAGCCCCAGGTACTCGTAGACCGGGGCCATCCAGTCGCGGTCGCGCTTGGCGAGGTAGTCGTTGACGGTGACGACGTAGACGCCCTTGCCGGAGATCGCGTTGAGCGCCGCCGGCAGCGTCGCCACCAGCGTCTTGCCCTCACCGGTCGACATCTCGGCGATCTTGCCGTGGTGCAGCACGGCACCGCCGATCAGCTGCACGTCGAAGTGGCGGATGCCGAGGGTGCGGGTCGCCGCCTCGCGGGTCAGCGCGAACATCTGCGGCAGCACGTCGTCGAGCGTCTTCTGCCCGCCCTGCACCTGCTGGCGCAGTTCGGCGACGGCCGCCTTCACCTGCTCGGCGGACAAGGCCTTGGCCCAGTCCCCGAGGGCGTTGGTCGCCTTGACGAGCGGTTGGTAGGTGGCCAGCGTGCGCTGGTTCGCGCTGCCGAACAGGCCCTGCAGGGCCTTGCCGATGCGCGTGGGAAGAGAACCTAGATCGAGCTTCATGACGGACGGATGGGAATGCGGAATGGTGTAGGAGGCAGTCGGCCGCCGGTCGGCGACCGGCGGACGCATCGCGCGCCGCGGCGCGGGCACGATGACCAGGAACGGAACGACGCGGTCCGTTCAGGCGCAGGGCGCGCGGGCCGGCGGCAGGCCCAAGGCGGCGATGCAGCGCTGTCGCGCCACCGGCCGCGGCCGGGCCACGGCGCTGCCGCGGCACGGTTCGACCACATCCGGTTCGCCGCGCGCGGCGCGGCGCACCACGTGTTCGACGGCGCGATCGCCGGCTTCGATGTGCTGGGCGCAGGCGACCGGGCCGCCGAGCGGCAGACCGGCAGCGGCCAGCAGCACGAACAACACCACCGCCGACACGAAGCCGACCGCGCGGTGCCGCCGCCACGGGAGCCGCGGTGCGGCCAGTGGCGGCGAGGCAGCCAGTGGCGGCGAGATCGGATCGACGCTCGCGGCACGTTCGGTCACGGCCGCACCTGCCGGGCGCGCAGCACGCGCTCCATCATCTCGTGCAGCAAGCTCTCCGGGAACGGCTTGGCGAGGAAGCCATCGGCCTTCTGGATGTCGGCCAGCGACACCCGCGCCGCGCTGTTGAGCAGCACCGGGATGCCGAGCGTGGCCGGGTCGGCCCGCAACCGCTCGATCACCTGCAGCCCGTCGAGCTCCGGCAGTTCGTAGTCGAGCAGCACCAGATCGGGCAGCAGTTCCCGCGCCGCCACGACCCCGCTCGGGCCGTCGTGGACCTTGCAGGTGCGATAGCCGCGGCGCTGGATCAGCGCCTCGACCGCGGCCGCCAGGTCCTCCTCGTCGTCGACGATCAGCACCAGCCCCTTGCACGGCTCGTTGCCGGCCCCGCAGCTGGCCACGATCTGCCGCCGCACCATCGCCGCGGTGTCGAGTCCGGCCTGCTCGAAGCCTTGCTCGATCTGCCGCTTCAGGTCCCGGTTGAAGCGCCGCACCGCGAGCCACTGCTCGTAGTCGGGGTAGTCGGGCTTGATCTCCATCTGGTCGTGGGTGTCGACCGCGAAGTAGTACTCGCCGGCCAGCAGGTGCTCCTGCAGCAGCAGCTTCATGAACGGGTAGTTGCGGTTGCCGAGCCGCATCGTGTAGCGGTGGCACGGGTGGCCGGGCACGGTCTCGTGCTGCTCCTTCTGGAACAGCGTCAGCACCGCATCGGGGCTGTTGGGCGCCAGCGCATCGAGCGCTTCCTGCGGCCGCCGCGGCCGGCCGGTGCCGTAGGCCAGATCCTGGTAGATGCGGATCGCCCGCGCCACCATCTCGGCCGTGAGCGCGGCGAGCCTCATCGCACGCACCCTCCGACCGCCGGCGCGTTCGACGCGCTGCCGGGCTGCCGATGCAGCGCGCCGCGCAAGGCCCCGATCGTGGTGCCGGCGGCGAGCAGCCGCTGCTCGATCTCGCCGACCAGCCGGAACATCAGCGCCGGATCGGTGAACATCGAGGTGCCGACCTGCACCGCGCTGGCGCCGGCGCAGACGAACTCGAGCACGTCGTCGGCCGAACGCACGCCGCCGACGCCGAGGATCGGCAGCGGCACCGCGCGGGCGAGTTCGTAGACCATGCGCAGCGCGACCGGCTTGATCGCCGGGCCGGACAGGCCGCCGATGGTGCGGCCGAGCACCGGGCGCTGCTTGCGCCAGTCGACCGCCATGCCGATCAGCGTGTTGATCGCGGTGATGCCGTCGGCCCCACCTTGCTCGGCGCCGCGTGCGATCGCGATGATGTCGGTGACGTTCGGCGACAGCTTCGCGAACACCGGCACGTTAGCGACCTGCTTGACCGCCCGCACCGCCCGCTCCGTCAGCCGCGGATCGGTGGAGAACAACAGCTTGCCCTCCTGCACGTTCGGGCACGACAGGTTGACCTCGAGCAGGTCGATGCCGGCCGCACAGAAGCGTTCGGCGAGCCGGACGAAGTCGTCGATCGATTCCCCGCCGATGTTGATGACGATGCGCGGGCCGATCCCGTTCCGGGCGCGCCCCGCGGCCTGCAGCTCGCGCATGCGCGGCAGCGTCTCGGCGATGAAGTAGTCGACCCCTTTGTTCTCGAGGCCGATCGAGTTCAGCATGCCCGACGGCGTCTCCATGATGCGCGGCGGCGGGTTGCCGTGCCGCGGCAGCAGCGTCACGGTCTTGCTGACCAGACCACCGACGTGCCCGAGATCGGAGAACTGCCGCCCCTCCCAGCCCGAGCCGAAGGTGCCGGAGGCACTGAGCACGGGGTTGGCGAGGCGCAGGCCCGCGAGGTCGGTCTGGAGCTGGATCGGCGGCGTCAAGCGTCGAACAGGATACCGACTAGGCCGCCGGCTTGCGACCCGCCTTGCTCGCCAGCTGGCGGTCGTCGCGCCACAGCAGCAGGAACAGGCCGATCGCCCCCACCGTGATGCAGGAGTCGGCGACGTTGAAGGCCGGGAAGTCCCACTTCCACGGCCAGCTGCCGGAGAAGTGCAGGAAGTCGCGCACCGAGCGGTCGGCGCGCACGAAGTTGTCGTAGAGGTTGCCTATCGCACCGGCCAGCACCAGGCTCAGCACCAGCAGCTGCAGCCGCGCGGTGCGCGCGGTGTTGCGCACGAACCAGAACAGCCCGACCACCGCCACGCAGCGCAGCACCATCAGCACGATGGTGCCGTCCTGGAACAGCCCCCAGATGGTGCCGGTGTTGCCCCAGCTGACCAGTTCGAAGCGCAGCGCGCCGTCGAACACCAGGAACGGCGGGCGATGGCTCTCCGGCAGCCGGTCGTGGCCGGAACGAGCCGCCTGCTCGGCGAGGAAGGCGAACGCGGCGTGCTTGCTCCACAGGTCGGCGAGCACCAGCAGCGGCCACGGCAACCAGAACAGCAGCTTGCCGCCGAAGCCCTTGGGCTCGGCCGACGGTTCGGCGGCCGCCACGGCTCAGGCGATCTCGCGGTTGCGTTCTTCGGTCTCCTGGTGGCGCACGCAGTAGCGCGCCCACGGCAGGTACTCGAGCCGCGCCTTCGGGATCCAGATGTCGGTCGCCTTGGCCGGCTTCGGCTTCTTGCCGTCCTTGGCCGGCTTCTTCGCGTTCTCGATCTCCTCCTGGCACAGCGGGCAGACGCCGTACTCCCAGTCGCCGCGGCCGTCGATGCGATCGATCGCTTCCTCGATCAGCTTGATGGTCTCCTCCTCGTTCTCGATCAGGCCGAGCATGAAGCCCTGGTCGTAGTTGTCGGTGCCCTGATCGGCGAGGTGATCGACCGACGCGTCCTGGTCGGAGGCCCGCAGCGCCTCGTCCCGCATCGAGCCGACGTCACCGCGCAGCGAGGACAACTGCTTCTCGAGGGTTGTCCGGTACTTCTGCAGATCGGTCTTGGTCGGCTTGGTCATGACGGCGATGCGCGGGAAAAGCTCGGCGGTTGCCCGAGGAACGGAAGTGTCCGAGGAACGGAAGGCGATTGTCTTCGGCGAGCGGGGGCCGAGCGGCTGCCGGACGCGGTTCGCGCCGGGCCGCCTCGATCGGTCTCCGCCGCGAAGGGGCGGGGACCATACGTAGCCTCCGGAGGGTCGTCAAGGCGCGCGCCCGCCGGTCCGACGGGCCGTTCTGGAACGGCGTTCGTGGCCGCCGGTCGCGGCAGTATGGTCCACGGGTGGCTGCCACCGAGCCGTGCCGTCGCATCCTGGCCGACTTCCTGGTCTACCTGGGGGTCGAGCTGCAGGTTTCCCCGCACACGGTGGCCGCCTACCGCGCCGACCTGAGCCGCTTCCTGCTCGGCCACGGCGAGCTGCCGCCCCGCGCCGCGATCGACCGCCACCTCGCGGCGCTGCTGGGCAGCCATGCGCCGGCCTCGATCGCCCGCGCCGCGGCGGCGATCCGCGGCTTCTATCGCTTCGCGCACGCCGAAGGCCTGTGCAGCGAAGACGTCGCCACCGGTCTGCTGGGGCCGAAGCTCGAGCAGAAGCTGCCGAAGGCGCTGACGCGCGCCAACGTGCAGCGCCTGCTCGAACTGCCGGCCGAGGGCGAACTCGGCGTGCGCGACCAGGCGCTGCTGCACGTGATGTATGCGACCGGGTGCCGCGTCAGCGAAGTCACCGGCCTGCGCACCGGCAGCGTGATCGCCGAACACCGGCTACTGCGCGCGCTCGGCAAAGGCAACAAGGAGCGCCTGGTGCCGATCGCCGATGCCGCGCTGCAGTGGTTGCAGCGCTACCAGCAGCAGGTGCGACCGGTGCTGCGCGCGCGCGCGAGCAAGGACCCGGGCGACGTGCTGTTCCTGTCGCGCACCGGCCGACCGCTCGACCGCGTGCGCGTGTTCCAGGTCGTGCGGGCGGCCTGCGCGCGGGCCGGGCTCGCGTTCGCCTGTTCGCCGCATGCGCTGCGGCACTCGTTCGCCACCCACCTGGTGGCCGGTGGCGCCGACCTGCGCAGCGTGCAGGAGATGCTCGGCCACGCCTCGCTGCAGACCACGCAGATCTACACGCACGTCGACCACGAACGGCTGCAGGCGGTGCACCGCCGGCTGCACCCGCGCGGCTAACCGCCGGGCCGCGGCCCGGCCGGTGCCGCGGCCGACCGCCGGCGATACACGAACAGCGTGTGGTCCGAGCCCTGGCGCGGCCCCGGCAACACGCGCCACAGCTCGAACCCGCGCTGCAGCGCGGTGGCCAGTTCCGGATCGCGCTGCCACTGCGCGGCCTCGTCCGCGCGCAACACCAGCAGACAACTGGCGTCCGGCCGTTCCTGCCGCAGCTGGGCGAGGGCCGCTGTCCCCAGCGCCAGATCGATCGTGCGCACCTCGATGCCGGGATGCGGGTCGCCGACTTCGCGCCCGTCGTTGGGCCGCAGGTAGCAGCCGAGCGGCCCGGCGCCGCTGGCGGCGGCGAGCAGCAGACCACCGGGCCCCTGCACGGTGCCGAGCGCCAGGTCCTTGGCCACACGCCAGGCCGGACGATTGCCCTCGTGCAGCGTGGCGCGCAGCCAGTTCTCGACCCCACCATCGATGGTGGCGAGGCCGGCGACCAGAGCCGCCCCGGCCGCCGACAGCCAGCGCCGGCCGGCGAGCGCCGAGCGCCACTGCCCGCCGAGTTCGACCACCGCGCCGGTCGCCAGCGCCAGCACGCCGGGCAGCGCGAGCAGTCCCACGACCGCGAACTCGACCACGCCGGCCCACGCCAGCACCGCCGCCGCCGCCGCCGGCGTCACCACCGCGAGCCACGCCGAACGAGCTCGCGCCGACCCGCACGCCGCCAGCCCCGCGGCCGCGAGCAGCCACGGCCGCACCCAATCGAGCCACCAGATCGCCGCGACTGCCGCCACCAGCGCCACCACCGGCAACGCGATGGCCGCCGCGCGACCGCGCAGCAGGCCCGCCGACAGCCCGAGCGCAGCCAGCCAACCCAGCGGGTGCACCGCGACCACCACCACCTGGGTCACCGCCGCCAGCACGTAGCGCCGCCGCAGCACGAGGCCGAGCACGGCAGTGACGCCGGCCGCCAGCACCACCGCCGGCGCCGCGGTCTGGCTCTGCGCGACGTGCCACGGATGCAGCGCCAGCAACAGCGCCGCCAGCACTGCGACGCCGGTGCCGAGCAGCGGCGCGGCCATCACCGCCAGCAGCGGCACGGTCAGCGCCCCGACGAACGCGAACGGCAGCCGCAGCCAGCCCTCGGTGAGTCCGGCCAACCAACCATGTTCGGCGAGTTGGCGCAGCAGCCACGGCAACAGCGGGTGCCAGCGCTCGGGCTCGGTCGCGAGCTGCTCGCTGGACATCGCCAGCAGCCGGAAGGTGTGCGCTTCGTCCTCGTTCCACGACCACCGCTCGAGGTGCCAGAGGCGCAGCGCCGCAGCCAGCACGGTGACCGCCAGCAACAGCAGCAGCCGCGCCGCGGACCACGGCGTGGGCAGCGGCGAGGAGGTGGTCGGTTCGGCGAGCGGCAGGGCCATCGGCGGCGCGACCATACGCGGCCGGCCGCCGCCGCGACACCACCGGCTCTCGCCGCCGCCGCGAGCCGCCCGTCGCATCGGCCGAGCGCGAGGTCGGCAGCGACCATTGCACCGGCGCCCGAGCCCCTGCATCGTGGTCGTGTGCATCCTCGCGCCCGCCATCTGGCACTGCTGTCGCTGCTGCTGGCGCCGCTGCTGTGGCTGTGGCCGTGCGTGTTCGGCGACCGCACGTTCGTGCCATATGACGTCGCGCAGTTCCCGCCGGCGAGCCTTCTGCTGTCGCCCGAACAGCTCGCCGCCGCCAGCGCCGGCGCCAACCACGACGTCACCGAACCACCGGTATGGTTCGTGCCCGAACTCGAACTCGCCGGCCGCGAACTGCGCGCCGGCCGCTGGCCGGGCTGGAACCCGCATGCGCGCGGCGGTGCGCCGCTGCACGCGCACGGGCTGATCGGCCTGTGCTACCCGCCGAACTGGCTGCTGCTCGTCACCGCCGAACCGGCGACGCGGCTCGGGCTTGTCACCTGGATCAACCTCGCACTCGGTGGCCTGCTCGCGTTCGGCCTGCTGCGCAAGAGCGGGCTGGCGACGCTGCCGGCCTGGTTCGGCGCGCTGCTGTTCGAACTGTCGGCGCCGATGGCGACCAACGCGTTCTTCTGGATGCGACTCGGCAGCTTCGTGTGGCTGCCCGGCGTGCTGTGGGCAGTGCTGGCCATCGCCGACGCCGAACGGCTGCGCGCGCGGCACCTCGCCGGACTCGGCGTCGCGGTGGCGATGGCGTGGCTGGCCGGGTTCCCGCCGTTCGCGGCCACCACGACGTTGCTCGGCGGCGGCTTCGCGCTGTGGCTGCTGGTGGCGCGGTGGCGGCGCGCCGGTGCGTCGGCGACGCGTCGACTCGCGGCCCGGTTGCTGCTGGGCTTCGCGCTCGGCGGTTGCCTCGCGCTGCCGCAGGTGCTGCCGTCGCTGCAGTTCTTCCCGCACAGCGCGCGGGAGACCAAGCCCGGGTTCCAACGCATCGCCGACCAGTCGTTCGAGAGTTACGGGCTGCTCGGCTACCTGTGGCCCGATGCGCTCGGCCATCCGAGCGACACGGCGGCGGTGCCGTATTCGATCCGCAATCCGCTCGGCCTGCTGTGGAACACGCGGCAACGCTCTGGCAAGCCGGCCGAGCCGAACTTCAACTACACCGAGTATGCGGTGTTCGTGGGCCAGCTCGGCGCGCTGCTCGCCGTGCTCGGCGCGCTGGCCGGACGCGGCGGTGGGCGCGGGTTCGCGCTCGCGGCGTGGCTCGGTTGCGCCGGCCTCGCGCTGTTCTGGCCGGGGCTGCGGCTGCTCTACCTGCTGCCGCTGGTCGAGAACGTGTGGCCGCTGCGGTGGCTGGCGCCGGCCTCGCTGTTCATGGCCTGGCTGGCCGGCATCGGCCTGCAGCGCCTGCTCGACGGCGGTCGGCGCTGGCCGCTCGCCCTCGCCGCCGCGGCGCTGGCGCTCGGCGTGCCGAGCGCGATGGTGCAGGACCCGAGCCGCTGGACCGAGGCCGACAGCCGCGCGTTCGCGCAGCAGCTCGCCGACCGGTACGGCGTCGACCTCGCCGGCGCCGTGAACCACGTGCAGTACGAATCGCCCGGCATCGACCGCTTCCGGGCCGCGCAGCAGCGCCTGTACGACGAAGCGTGGCGCGCGGCGCCGTGGCTGCTCGGCAGCGCGCTGTGGCTGGTGGGAATGGCGCTCGCCGGCAGCGAACGCTGGCGCCGCTGGCTCGGACTCGCGGCCGGCGTCGCGGCAGCGGTGCAGCTCGGCCTGCACGGTGCTTCGATGACCCGCGGCATCGGCCGCACCGCACCTCCGCAGACGCCGGTGCACACGTTCTTGCGGCAGCAGGCGAACGCCGCCAGTGCGACCGGCGGCTTCATGGTAGCGCGCGGCGCCGACGCGCTGCCGCTGCCGAGCCAACTGCCGCCGGGTCAGCTGCTGGCGCCGGGCCTGCGCGACCTGCAGTTCTACTCGCACTTCGACGGCCGCTCGCTGCAGCCGCTGCAGCGCCTGCTCGGCAGCTGGCTCGGCACGCTGCACGCGAGCAAGGGCTATCTCGACTGCGCGCTGCCCCACACACTGCCGCCGGCCGCCGCCGAGGCCGAGTATGCGAGCGGTCGGCAACCGCGCGACTACGTGGCCGGGCATCCGTTCGAGCACCCGCTGCTCGATCTGCTCGGCGTGCGCTACGTGCTGTCCGTGGGTCCGGTGCCACTGCCACATACCGGCGCGGCGATCGCGATCGAAGGCTGCCCGCCGTCGTTCCACGTGCAGGAACGCACGTCAGCGCTGCCGCGCGCGTTCGCGGTCGACACCGTGCAGCCGCACCGCGACGACGCCTCGGTCGTGCAGGCGCTGCTGCAGCCGACGTTCGCACCGCTGCGGATCGCGCACGCGCTGGCGGCCGAGCTGCCGACGCCGTTGCCGGATGCGGCCTCCGATGCGGCCCGGCGCCGGCCGGTGCGGTTCGTGCGCGACGAGCCGACCACGATCGAACTCGACGTCGATGCCGGCGCGCAGCCCTGGCTGCTGCTGACCGACACGTTCCTGCCCGGCTGGACCGCGACGATCGACGGCCGGCCGCAGCCGATCGTGCGCGGCGACCACGCCTTCCGGCTCGTCGCGCTGCCCGCGCAATCGTGCCGCGTGGTGTTCACCTACCGTTGCCCCGGCCTCGCGATGGGTACTGCCATGGCCGGTTTCGCGACGCTGGCCTGGCTGCTGTACGCATTCACGACGAAGCGTCGGCATTCGCCCCGCCCCAACGGCAACTGACCTCAAGCGCGCCGTCGGCACCCGCCGAAAGGACAGCGTGCCGCGTTCCTCGCATCCGCCGCCGTGGGAGACTCGCCCGTGAGTCTGTACGGCACCGGCCGGCGCGAAGGCATCGTCGCGGCACTGTGCATCACGGCGATGGTGCTGCTGGTGCACCTCGGCGCGTCGGAACTGGCCGCCCCCGGCCTCGGCGCCCCCGAGTTCGGCACCGCGCTGCGCCGCGGCGTGCTGCCCGCGCTGGGTGGACTGCTGTGCTACCGGCTGCTGCGCGCCCAGGGCCGCAGCCGCTACGCCGGCTTCCTGATCGGCGCCGCCTACGGTCTGTCGCCGTGGTTCGGCGCACTCGGCGAGGCCCCGCGCGAACAGCTGTCGGCCGCGCTGGCGCCGCTGGCGCTCGAGATGGCGTGTCGCTGCGACCGCCCGCTGCAGCGCCGGATCTGGTTGCCGTGGTCGTGGCTGTTCCTGTGTGCCCCGTTCCTCGGCGGGGTCACCGTGATCGCCGTGCTCGCAGCGATCCTGTGCGGAGTGTCGTTCCTGCGCACGGTGACCTGCGGCGACCAGGACGCCGAGCTGCCGTCGCTGCGCGGCCTGCTGCTGGCGGGCACCGCGGCTGCGGCCGCCGCCGTCAACCTGGTCTGGCTCGATCCGCTGTGCCCGTGGCTCGGCGAACCCATCGTGCTCGACGTCAGTGCCGTGCTGACCACGCACCGCGAACCCGGCGCCGCGCCGGATCTGGCCGCTGCGCTGCGCGTGCCGGGCGCCCTGCTGCTGTGCCTGGCGGTCCTGGCGCTGCTGCGGCGCCAGCGCCGGGTCGACGGCGGCATGTGGCTCGGCCTGTTGGTCGCCGGCAGCCTGCCGACGGTGTTCGCGAGCGTGCCGATGCTGAACCAGCTGGCCCCGCAGTGGACCGACGGCACCATGCTGCCCGCGGCCGCCTGGTGGCTGACGCTGCTCGGCACCAGCGTGCTGGCCGCGGCCGGTCTCGACGACTTCCTCGATCTGCCGCAACGGCGCCGCACCGCGCTGCCGTGGATGCTCGCCATCGCCGTGCTGGCGGCGCCGATGCTGCCGGCCTTCGGCGCCGACGCCCCGGCGCGCGAATGGCCGCTGACGATGACCTGGTTGCTGCTCGCGCTGCTGCTGCCGCTGTGGCGCCGGCTCGGCATCCTGCGCTTCAAGAACGTGCTCGGCGCCGCGGCCCTGTTGACGCTGGCCATCCCGACGCTGCAGAGCAAGCCGGTGCCCACGCCATGGTCGGCGGCGCCGCTCGGCGAAGTCGCCGCGATCCGCAACCACGAGCACTCGCCATACTCAGGCTGGCACTGGCTGGCGCTCGGCAGCACGCTGTTGCTGACGCTGGGCTGGTCGGTGGTCGCGTGGCGGGAACGGCGCCGCGAGGCGATCGCCAGCGTCGCGTTCCGCGGCGCCGCCGCCAAGCACAAGCGCGGTCCGATCCACACCGCGCGCACCTGAGGCACGGATTCGGACGCTGGATCACTGCTCCGACGGCGCGCCCTGGTTGCGGTCGGCGAGCCGTCGCAGCCAGAACGCGAGCGCGGTGCCGAGCAGCGCGAAGCCGGCCATCGCCGCGAACGCGCCCCCTTCGATGCGCGCGTACAACCAGCCGCCGAGCAGGCCGCAGACCACCATGCCGATGCCGGACGTCGCCGCCCCGAGCAGGCCCTGCGCGGTGGCACGCTGGTGCGGCGGCACCCGCTTCTCGAGCGCGCGCAGGGTGCCCAGGTAGGTCGCGGTGAAGCTGAACGCGTGCAGCCAGCCGACCGCGGCCAGCACCGGCACCGACGTCGACGCACCGACCACCGTCCAGCGCACCGCGGCACCGAGCCCACCGAGCATCAACAACGTCGTCGGCCGCAGCCGTTCGATCGTCTGGCGAGCGACGAAGAACATCAGGATCTCGGCCAGGATGCCCTCGGCCCACAACAGGCCGGCGGTGCCCTTGCCGATGCCGTGGTCGTTCCAGTGCACCGTCGACAGGTTGTAGTAGGTCGCGTGGCTGCCCTGGATCGCCGCCGACGCGGCCAGCAGCAGCACGAACTGGCGCGAGCGCAGCAGCGACCACCACGGCGCCTGCGGCGCGGCACTCGGCGGCGGCGGCACCACCACCGGCGGCAATGCCAGCGAGCTGACCGCCATCAGCACCATGCCCAGCAGCAGCACCGGGAACACCGTGTCGGTGCCGTGCGCCTCGAACGCGAACCCGGCCACCAGGATGACGACCAGATAGCTCGCCGAACCGACCATGCGCAGTCGCCCGAACGCGAACCCGCGCGCGCCCGCGGTCTGCATCGCCGCGGCGTCGACGATCGGGTAGAGCGGCGAATAGATGCTGCCGAACACCAGCGCCGCGAGCAGGCTCCACCACCACACCTGCTGCGGCCCGTAGAGCGCGAACGCGCCGATGCTCGCCCACGACAGCCAGCGCATCACCGCGCGGGCATCGCGGACGCGATCGACCCGCTGCGACCACCACGGTCCGGCCACGGTGCGCGCGACCGTCTGCCCGGCCATCACCAGCGACACGTTCTCCTTGCTGAGCCCGCCGGACTGGTGCAGCCAGGCGGGGAAGAACTGCATGTAGGCGCCGAGCACCGCGAACGACGCCGCGTAGAAGCCGGCGAAGCCGAGCCAGCAGCGCAGTGCGGTCGGGGCGGCTGGAACTGGCAACACGCGGCCATCGTGCCGGCGGACCCCGGCGGATGCTATCGCTGCACGAACACGCCGCCGTTCTGCTCGGCGAGCGCCTGCAGCAACTCGCGGCCGGGGCCGTTGCCGGCGCCGGTGAACACACCGTGGATGCGGACCTTCGCGTAGCGATTGGACTCGCGCACCAGCGTCAGCAGGTCCTCGGCCGCCTGCACCGCGCCGACCGTCGGCTCGCCGTCGCTGAGCACGAACAGCTCGTCGATCTGCAGTCCGCCGAGGTCGGCATAGCGCTGCTGGTTCCACTGCAGCGCCAGCGCCAGGCCGTCGTGCAGGTTGGTGCCGCCGTGCGGGCGACAGCGGCCGAGCAGTTCGGTCAACGACCGCACCGTCGCGGTCCCGGGCGCGACCGGCTGCTCGGTCCAGCGGTGCACGCCGTCGGCGAACGTCAGCACCGACAGTCGCGACTCCTTCGCCATCGCCTGCGCACACAGCAGCAGCTGCTCCTTGGCGACCGCGAGCCGCGAGTCCTCGCCGCGCCGCCGCGGGCCGGTGCTCGGCTGCGTCGAGCCCTTCTCCATGCTGCCGCTGGTGTCGATCAGGAACACCACGTTGGTGCCGGTGACCGGCACGCCGAAGAACGCGGCGCTGGTGCCCTCGGGCAACCGTTTGGCGAGCTGCGGCGGCACCACCAGCCGGCTCTCCTCGCGCTGCCAGAACGCTCGCCACAGCTTCGGGTCGTCGCCCGGGATCAAGGCTCCGGTCATCGCCCGCAACAGCCCGAGTGCGCGCTCGCGGCGCTGCGGATGCGCCTGCCGATTGACCGCAGAGACGAGCTGGTCGGTGGTGTCCGGACCGTCGAGCACCGCCAGCAGGGTCGGGATCGCCTCCTTCTGCGGGAAGGCCTCGATCAGGTCGAGCAGGTCCATGTCGGTGCGCCAGCCGCAGCGGCCGAACTGCGCCAAGGCACCCTGCACCATCGCCACCTTGCCGGCCCGGTCGATCGCGCCGTCGGGCGAACGCAGCAGCTGCTGCAGTGCGCGCACGAGCCCTTGCGACACCACCGGGTGGCGTTCGCCGGCCAGCGCCACCGCGAGCCGCTGCGCCGTCTCGGCGCGGAACGGCGGCCGGATCGCCTCGCAGGCCGCCAGCCGCACGCGCGGTTCCGGGTCGGTGAGTGCGGCTTCGATGGTGCTGCGGAACACCGGCAGGTTGCGGCGGCCGAGCAGGTGCAGCGCGGCGACGCGGCGCGCCGGTCCGACCACGAGACCGCGCTGGTCGGGCTGTTGCTCGCGGCGATGCAGATCGCCGAGCACCGGCACCTGCTCACCGGCCGCCGCGCGCAGCAGCAGGAACCACGCCGCCTGGTGCTCGAAGCGCATCAGCGTCCAGTGGCCGAGTTCGCGCAGCTCCATCGCCTCGCGATCGAGGAACGAACTGTCGAAGCCGGCCGCCGCGATGCCGAGCACGGCATCGGCGAGGTCCGCGTTCGGGTGTTGCTCGGCGTGCGCCAACAGCTTGCCGAGCAGGTCGAGGTGCGTGAGGCGCCCTTCGTCGCCGTCGTGGACGAAGCCGGCGCGGCGCGCGAACGGCACGTAGTCGGGCTGCAGTTCCCGCCCCGGTCGCAGCAGGTTCTTGGGCTGCAGCTTGACGCGCTCGAAGTCGTGCGCCCATTGCCGGATCGCCGCGGCGGTGTCGGTGTCGCGCTCGTCCTGCGCCGGCAACGCGGTGGTGGAAGCGACCAGCAGGCCGAACGGAAGGGCCAGGGCGGGGCGGCGCGACATCGGGACTCCGAGGGACGGTTCGCGGACCAGAGGGGTCTGCGAAGGATAACCGGGAAGGCCATCGTGCCCAGGGCCGCGCTCGGTGCGACCGGCGATCTCACCAGCCGACGCGCGCCCAGATTCCGTTGCTGAGATCGAGGCCGATCGGGGTCGAGGTGGGCCCGTAGAACGCTTGCAGGGCGATCGGCAGTCCGGCGAGTTGCGGCACCAATGGCAACGGGAACGAGATCTGCCAGTTGACGGTCGTCGTCGTCGTCACCAGCTGGCCAGCGCCGAGGTCAAACCACGCATCACAGCCGACGACGCCGAGATTGACCGGCAGCGGCGGCCGCAAGCTCCACACCACGGTGCCGACGGCAGCAGCCGGTGCCTGGCTGCCGGCGATCGTCATCATGCCCCCCAGCACCGGCCGGGTGGCGCCGAGCAGCGGTGCCCACGGGCCCTGCGCACAGTTGACCGGCTTCAGCTCGCTGAACGCCAGGATGCGGCCGGCCAGCCGCTGCCAGCCACCGGTCCCCGGCGACGAGCCGTCGGCGCTGGCCAACGATGAACCGAGCAACAGATCGCCATGGCCGTCGCCGTCGAAGTCGACGCCGCCGGCCAGTTGTTCGGTTCGGAACTGCGCCGATGCCGGCCAGCGCGCGAGTTCGGCGCCGCTGCGGCCGGACACGAACCGCACGTCGTAGGCGTTGGTGCGCAGCGCGAGCTCGGGCACACCGTCGAGATCGAGATCACCGATCACCGCGAACTTCCCCTCGTAGGCCTGGCCCCAGCTGCGCAGCAGCGCACCGTTGCTCGCATCATAGGCGCGCACCTGCTGGTTGAACGGTTCCCCGACCAGCACTTCCTGCCGCTGGTTGCCGGCCACATTCGCGGCCTCGATCGCGACACCACCGAACTGGATCGTCAGCAGCTCCGGCGGATTGGCGAGCCGCAGGATCTGGGTGCCAGCACTGAGCAGCCGCGCCAGCTCGGGCACGCCGTCGCCGTTCTGGTCACCGATGTTGACGAGTGCATTGCCGCCGCCGAAGGTGAGCGGATAGACGGTGAACACCGCGCCGTCGAAGCCGCTCAGCAGTCGCAGTTCGCCCGGGTTGCCGAGGGTGATCGCGGCGAGATCACCGCGGCCGTCACCGTTGCGGTCGCCGACCGAGGCCGCGATCTCGTAGCTGACGCCCGGAGTCGCCCAGCGCAGCGCCAGCGTGGCCCCCGAATACGCACGCAGGCTGCCGTTGCTGTTGAGCAGGATGTCGCCGCGTCCGTCGAGGTCGAGGTCCGGCACGCCGATCATCACACGGAACGGGAACGTGCTCGTGCCCGGGTTGCTGATCGTGCGCACCGTGTTGGTGGCACCGGAGACGACCTGGACCACCCCCTGCCCGATGCCCGGGCTGCTGACCAGCAGGTCCGGCACCGCGTCGCCGTCGAAGTCGGTGCCGACGGCGACCGCCTGGCCGGTGAGTCCACCGGGTGCAGGACCGAACGTGGTGGACAGGGCTTGCTGGGCGGGCAGCAGCGCGGGCAAGGCGAGCAGCAGGGCTGGGAGGCGCATTCGCGTATCGTAACGCTCGCTCACGGCTCGGGGAGGCTCACCGTCGAGCCCTGTCGTTCGGACGCCGCCCGGCAGCCCGTCAAGCGTGCTGTATTTGGACGCTGCGACCGGCATCGACGCGCGCTTAAGCAGCGCAATCACCGGCGATAGGCCGCTGTCTTAGGTGCGGCTCCATCGACCTTGGGAACTGACGGCGGGTTCCTCTTAGTTCACGGTGCCCCCCGGTCGGCACCCGACCGGTGTTCATCAGCGTGCGGATCGTCGACGTCGTGCATGGCATCGGCGATCACTGACCAACGTCGAGGTGGCCGTCCGGCAGCAGAACGACGAGCTGGTCGCGCAGGCCGCACTCGGCTACGGCGCGTCCCCGCTGAACGTCTATCGCGTGTTCCTCGATCGCGGCATCCAGGCCCATCTGATCCAACCACCGACGCTGAATATGTCGCAATCGGGCTGCGGCGCAGCCAAAGCGGCTGCCGTGAAGACGCGACAGCCGGCGACGACGTCCTTGGCGACTTGCGTCAACTCCCACGCTGCGTTTCCATGTTATCGTCCCCGCACTCGTGCGATATTGAAAGCCGCCGTCCGTGGACGTCAATCAATCAAACCCTTCCTTGGATCCCTTGCTCGTCGCCGGGGAGCCACGCGGACAATTTCACCATGCACAACGTCGCCTTGCTTCCTTGGTTTGCTGTGGACCAGGAGCGCCAAATCAGGCCATTCACATTGCTTCCCTACCTGCGCACCGGGTCCGCTGATTCCGAAGAGCAGCGCATCGTTCGTGCCGCGACGGATCATTTTCACGAGCTGGGACCAGGCCGGGAGAGGCCGGAGCCAATCGATGCGTGCACCGTCGTGCGCCTCGGCGCCGGATCCATGACTCGTGAGTTGAGCGATGCAGAACGCGGCGACGCGTTCGAACTGACGGAGCTTCTAGCTACCTGCGCGCTTGCGGGTCGCGATTTCTTCGGCAACGATCGGTCCTACTGCAACCGCGAGGGCCTGCGCGTTTTTGTTCAGCAGCTCGCTTCATCATCGCCCGGCGGCTGCGTCCTGCAGGCGCGGCGCCGGGACGGTTGCTCGCAGGACTACCGCACGCGTTCCTTGCCGATCGTTCGCCAGGGACACGTTGTCGCACCGCGCGCCAACAGTGTGGACTGGCCCCTTCTCGATGCGCTCCTGTCACTCCGATCAGATGCCACGCTGGGAGACTTGTGGGATCGCGTACGCGATAGCCTGCACTGGTTCAACGCGGCAAACACCGACGCGGACACAACGTCCCTCGGCCAGGAAGCCGTGTTCTCGTTCGGCGCGATCCAGCGCTTGTTGGGTACAGGCCACCTTGCTAAGGACATGGTGGAGCCGTTCAGCAGGTTGCTTAAGCCGCGCGAAGACGCGGCAGTCCCGCCTACACTGGCCGCGATGCACAAGACCTCGGACCCCACTGTCAGGGGACTTTGGATTCTCCAGCTCGCTCGGGTACGGAATGACTTCGGCCATGGAAGGGCCGCACTCCATGCTCAGACCTTCTGGAGTCTGCACGAGCACGTGCTGGTCGCGGCCGTCGCGTTCCCGCTGCTCCTGAAGAGCACCCTCAAGGGCACCGGGCTCTACGCGTGGACGGGAAGTGACGACGTTGACCTTGAGGCCCTTGAGGCGCGGATGCTGTCGAAGCCGTTCCGCCCAGAACTGTGGACCGATGATGGCGAAGAGGCGAAGGGGTGGCGGGATGCCGCCACGGTCGCCGGCTCACGACTGGTAAGGATCAAGGCAGCAGCGCGGTCTGGAACGCAGCCGTAGACCTGCCGTCGCACGATCGGCAACTTGGCCAAAGTCGGCGGCACCGGAAACTTCGGCGATCCAGCGGCCGGCGCCAGCACCTTGGCGGAAGCCGCCGAAGCAACCGGTGGCGCCGATTCGCTAACAGCCGCTACTGGCGGCAGCTCGGGTCCGGACGGAACGGGAGTGCGCGTGCAAAAACCGAGGCCCCATGCGACGACGAGGCAGACATCGATCGCATGGATCGGAATGGAGCCGTTCCCACCGGCGGTGCCAAGCAGATTGCGGGCCCCACGACCAACGGTCCTGGTAGGCAACGACGCGAGCGGTAGTCCGTTCGAATCAATGAGCATCGGAATGGCGCGCTGCTGGCGACAACTGTCCCGGATCACACTGGGTCGAGGCCAGGACCTGGGTATCGATGCCCGGGAACCCAGTGCTCGTCTGCCAGCACAGTTCGCACTGGACATACAGTGAGACCGAGGCTCCGAGCACCAGGCAGAGCAACCGAAGCAACATCGGAGCTCTCGTTGTCCTTCCGAGGGGACAGCTTGCGCACGTCGGCTGGACCAGATAGATCGCTCTCCCTGGCGTCCAACAGGTCCGGACTACCAGTGTGCGACCAGCATGGCGTTGCTGATCTGGAAGCCGTTGAGAAGATCGAAAGACCAGCCCTGCCAGGCAATGCGAGCCGCCAGCAACGCCGGCAGTGGTGGCACCGAGTAGCGGCCCACCAACGGTGCGACGAACGTGCCGCCTGCCATGGCGACGACATGCGCTGGGTCCACATACCACGGGCTGCCGAACACGGTCGTTGGCAGCGGATCGGTCTCGAGCCCGGCCCACAGTCCGCCGACCCCGTTCAGCGGTCCCCGCAGCACAGCCTCTTGCTCGCTGCCGAGCTGCGCCGAAGCAGCCCGCAGCGAGGGCATAGCTCGTGAGATGACCGTCGTCGTAGCCCCGAACGCCGGGGTGCTTGCCAAGATCAATACGGTAGGGTCGAGCAGCACGGTGGCAGGGCCCGTGATCGCCGGGCCCGACCAGCCTTGAAACGGACGGTTGTCGATCCTCGTCGTACCCAGGAGGCGAACCACTCCCGGGGACAGAACGTTGATCGGGAAACCGAATGGTGCCGGAGCCGGCAGCGATCGCACGTCACAGTCGACGAGCTCGGTCACGCCGCCGGCGATCTGCAGCGTCGAGGGGGCTCCACTCAGTGCGGGGCAAGTGGCGCGCACCATCGACACCACGCTGTCGTACAAGACCACGGGTGCAGCCAGCCCCCCGTTCCACGTGCAGTCCACGATCCGCACCTGCTGACAGTTGGTGCACTCCAGACGACAGCCGGCACCGTTGGTCAGCGGCGAACGACAGGCCTCGATCAGCAACGCTCCCGCATTGTCCGAGCAACGAAACACTCCCGGCACGAGGCCGATGCCTCGCACTTCTAGCCCGCGGAGCACGACCCTGCGCCCGGCTGCCAAGTTTCGCACCTCGACGACGCCCGGTGCGCCGATGACGACGCCCGGTCCCCCGAGCACGGTCAGGCTCTTGTCGTAGATCGTGAACGGCAGATGAATCCCTGGCTGCACGACCAGCGTGGCACCATCGGGAACGGCTGCTACGGCGCTCGGAATGCTGGTGAAGTCCACGCCGGGGCCACCGGCGAGGTCGACGACGAAGGTCTGCGCCGCGGTCGTGGTGGCAAGCAAGCCGAGGCCAAGGCAACGAAACAAGTGCATTGCATCGTGGGGAGTAGGCGTTTCAAGCTGCGGTCCCGGACCACCCGGGACCCTGTCCCGCCATCCTCCCGCCTGCGCACCACCCCCGTCCAGCGGGTCCCGCTAGCCCTTGAGTCCCACTCTCACGCCCCGGCGTCCTGGCGCCGGGCCGCGGCCTGCAGGATCGACTTGATCGCCGCTACCCGCTGCTCGGTGGACATCCCGTCGACCTCGAGCCGGACGGGTCTGCTCGTCGATTGCTACCCTGAGCTCTGTCGAGGCTGCCCGCTCCGACGTGGTTCCCCACCGGGTCGACCGTGTCACCGATCAGCCCGGCGTCTTTTCGGGGGCCGGGGTCTGAGGGCGCCTTCCCTGGTCACCGCCTTGTTCGAGGCGGTGCTCTGCATGCCCTTCCTGGGGCCGGAAACCGGGCTTCGTGGTTCCCGAAATGGTCACCGCCCCCCACGGCATCGGCCCGAAAGGCCAACAGCCGCGGGGGTTAAGGTGGTGGAGGCGGCGGGAATCGCTGCTTGCCGCCCGCCGCCCGCGGCGGCGTGCGGCAATGCCCGATGCCGGGCGTCGACGCCACCCTTCCCGCGCTCGCGCGGGGAAGGGTGGTGGAGGCGGCGGGAATCGAACCCGCGTCCCGAGATGCTCCGTCCTGGGCCTCTACGCGCGTAGTCCGTCGTTTGATGTCGCCAACGTCGCTCCGACGAACAGGATCGCCGTTGGCCAGCTCGACTGTTTCTCGTCGCGGATGGGCCGAGCAGCCACCACGCGACCAGCCTGCTGTGTATCGCCTTGGCCCCCCGCAGGCGAGGAGACCTCAGCGCTCACTGACCTAGTTCTTAGGCAGCGAGGGAGTAGTGCGTGTTGGCACTTGGTTGTTTCCAGTCGGATTTACGAGGTGCCTGGCCCTCGGCGCGCCACCGCAGGTCGAGTCGGCATCCGGTCTAAGCCGATCGCCCCCGTGTCGTGACGACGTTATCGACGAACGGCGCGCGCGGGGCAAGGGCCTGTTCCCGAAGCGCGGCAAGCACACGCGGCGAGCCCGCGACGCGGCCGACCGCGCCCTTCACCGCCGTGCCGGCGGCACGCGCAGCACCGCGGCGATCTGCTCCGCGACCCACGCGTTGCCCGCCGGCGTCATGTGCCCGGCGAACCAACGCTGCTGCAACGACGGCTCCTGCGCCACCAGCTCGCCGAACCGGCTCGCCAGATCCAGCGTCTCCACTCCACTCGCCCGCGCCGAGGCCACGAACTGCAGCGCGTCCGCGGTCGCACGTTCGCCCGGCCGCAGGTAGTCCTGCAGCACCAGCAGCAGCCGCAGCGAGCGCGCCTGACAACGCTGCTGCAAACGCGCCAGCAGCAGCTCGCAGATCACGCGGCCGGTGCCCGGTTCGTGCACCCACACCTCGCGCTGATCGCCGACCCACCAGCGCGGGAACGCGTTCCAGCACAGCGTGTCGAGCAGCGCGCTGTGGCCCATCAGCTTGCGCACGTATTGCTGATCGAGCGGCGACCGATCGGTGTCGGGCACCGGCACGTTCTTCGGCACCAGCGCGCCGTTCACGAGGTCGAACCACGGGATCTCGGTGAACCGCTTGCTCTGTTCGCAGCGCTTGATGTCGTCGGGGATCAACGACACCACCAGCGTGTCGACCGGCAGGCGCTCGAGCAGCTGCTCGGCGCGCAGCACCGTCTGCGCGAAGCTGTAGCCGAACACGCCGCCGTTCCACACCGGCCGCTGCAGCTGCCGCTCGAGCCCCGCCGGCCAGGTGTCCGCGTCCGCGACCTGGTCGCCGAACGTGAACGAATCGCCGACCGCCAGCACGCCACGCTCGCCGGCCGGCCGCGGCTGCGGGCCGTTGCTGCGCAGCCCCTGCGCGTCGATCGTCACCATCGCCCCCCAGCGGTTGTCGGCGCTGGCGAAGCCGGGCCGCGGGATGTAGCCGAGTTCGGGATCGTGCGCGGCCGGGAAGCCGCGCCGGATCAGGTCGATGCGCTGATCGCGGTAGCTGCCGCCGCCGAACGGCGCGTGGCTGCGCCCGGCGCGAAACGAACGCGCCGCGAACTCGGCGACCACCAGCAGCGCGGTGAGCGGCACCAGCGCGAACAGCAGCTTGCGCCGCCGCGAGAGGCGGCGGCGCGGGGGCGCGGACTCGCTCACGCAGAGGCTCCGGCCGCCAGCACCGACAGCGACGCGATCATGAACTCCGGCAGGTCGTCGGGCTTGCGCGACGACACGTGGTGCCCGTCGACGACCACCGCGGTGTCGCGGAACTCGGCGCCGGCGTTCTGCAGGTCGTCGCGGATGCCCGGCGAACCGGTGTAGGCGCGGCCGCGCACGACGCCGGCGGAGATGCAGATCCAGCCGCCGTGGCAGATGCTGGCGATCAGCTTCTGCTGCCGATCGAAGGCGCGCACCAGGTCGCGCACGGTCGGGTCTCGGCGCAGTTTGTCGGGCATCCAGCCGCCCGGCACGATCACGCCGCGGAACGCGGCCGGATCGCAATCGGCGAACGCGACGTCGCTGCGCTGCGGATAGCCGTGCTTGCCGCGATACACGATGTCGGCCGCGGCCCCGGCGAGTACCGGCCGATAGCCGGCCTCGAGCAGGCGCAGCCGCGGATACTGCAGCTCGAGGTCCTCGTAATCGTCGCCGACGAACAACAGCAAGGCATCGCCCATCGCCGCATCATCGAGCCGCGCGCGCCGCATTGCCACCCCGCTGGACGACGACGCGGCGCCGTCAGCTCTGCCGGATCTCGCGCTTCATCTCCTTGTCCTTCAGGTGCTGACGCTTGTCATGCAGCTTGCGGCCCTTGCCGACCCCGAGCGTGATCTTGGCGAAGCCGCGGCTGC
>JALORC010000029.1 GCA_025459175.1 Planctomycetota bacterium
CTCCTGGGTGCGTGCAACTTCGAGGGCGGCACGGATGTCGCGGTTGGCAGCTTGCTGTTGCAGCAGGAACACGGTCGGCGCGACCAGGAACAGCAGCAGACCGGCGAGCAGCGCCACGGCTCGGGCCGGGTGACGCTGCGCCCAGCGCCGCGCGATGCGCAGGGCACCCGGGGCCTGCGCCGTGATCGGGCGCAGTTCGAGCAGGTTGTCGAGGTCGGTCGCGAAGCCGGCCGCATCGCCGTAGCGGCGCTCGCGGTCGAGGTCGCACGCCTTGCGCAACACGATCTCGACGTCGGCCGACACGGCCCGGTTGTGGTCGCGCACCGGCTGCAGGCGGCCGGCCAGCACCAGTTCGCGCGTCTTCGCGGTCGACTCGGCCGCGAACGGCATGCGCAGCGTGAGCAATTCGTAGAGCGTGACCGCGAGCGAGTAGACGTCGCTGCGGCCGTCGACCGAACGCGTTTCGCCGCGCATCTGCTCGGGCGACATGTAGGCGGGCGTGCCGAGCGTGCTGCCGCTGCCGGTCAGGCGCGCGTCACCGTCGGCGACCGCGAGGCCGAAGTCGAGCAGCAGCGCGCGGCCGTCCGGCGTCAGCATGATGTTGCTCGGCTTGACGTCGCGGTGCAGCACGCCGCGTTCGTGCGCGTGCTGCAGCGCGATGGCGATGGCGCGCGCGATGCGCAGGCAGGCGTTGACCCAGGTGCCGGTGAACAGCGGTGGCACGGTCGCGGTCGCCGCCGCGCCGCTGCGTTCGGGCGCCGGCAGCCGGGCCAGCATCGCGGCGTGCAGATCGCTGGCCCGCAGGGACGCGGGCTCGCGCGCCGTCAACTGTTGCAGCACCGCATCGAGCGAGGCGCCGACGACGTGCTCCATCGCCAGCCACGGCACGCCTTGGTCCTCGCCGGCGGCGTGCACCGGCACGATGCCCGGGTGCTGCAGCTTGGCGATCGCGTCGACCTCGCGGCGGAACCGCTCGCGCGCGCCGGGGAAGAACAGCTGTTCGCTGCGCACCAGCTTCAGCGCCACGGTGCGGCCGAGCGACTCCTGGCGCGCGAGGTAGACGACGCCCATGCCGCCGCTGCCGAGCCGCTGCAGCAGCCGGAAGTCGCCGAGGCGCTCGGGGAAGCTCGGTGCCGCTGCGCTCGCGGTCGCGTCGAGCATGCCGAGCCCGTTCAGCCGCGACAGGTGACTGCGCAGGCGCGGGGCGTGGGCGGGATGGGCGTCGAGCAGGTCCTGCACCGCGTCGCTGCCGTGCCGCTCGAGCGCGTCGAGGGCGGCCACCAGCACGTCTTCGTAGCCGGCGTCGGGGGGCAGTGGGTCGGGGCGATCGGGCATGGCGCGCAGATGGTAGCCACGGTTCGGCGCGTTCGGGGGCACGTGCCCGCCGTCAGTCTCGGGCTGCCGGGGTGGGCCGCAGTTCCTGCATCAGCGCCACGATCTGCTTGCGGAACGGCCGTAGCAGCGGGTTGGAGGCGAGCTTCACCGCCGTCGTCACCATTGCCACGGTGCGTTCGATCAACTTCGCGGTGCCCTGCCGCTGCGGCGTGCGGTCATGGATCCAGTAGAGCACGATGCCCAGGCTGTAGGTCCACAGCAGGCCGGGCAGTTCGGCCGCGAGGTCCTTCGGCACCTTGGTGTTGCTGCCGGCCAGGGCCTCGGCGAACAGGGCGGCGCCCTCGGCGGCGATGTCGGCGCCGTCCGGGTGGAACGGGTTCAGCGGGCTGGCCGGGTCGGCGGCGCTGCGGAACATCAACGCGCTGAAGCGGTGGTAGGGCTCGATCACCGCGAGTTTGCACTGCATCACCGCCAGCAGCCGGTCGTGCAGCGTCTTCGCCGCCGCGAGCGGGGCGCGGGCGGCAGCGACGTGGGCCTCGTGCACTTCGCGGTAGAACGCCTGCAGCAACAGGTCCTTGCTCGCGAAGTAGTAGTACGCGTTGCCGAGCGACACGCCGGCGGCCTCGGCGACCATGCGCATCGTGGTGGCCTCGTAGCCGTGCTCGCGGAACAGCTCGAGGGCGGCGGCGACGATGCGCTGCTTGGTGCGTTCGCCCTTGCCGACGGGTTCGGTCGCGGGCGGATCGGGCTCGGCCATGCGCGGACGCTAGCGCCTGTGCCGGCGCTTCGTCCATGCCGCGAGGCCGGTGATGCCGGCGAACAGGCGGTCCGCCAGCGGTCGCCAGGACGGACGCGCGAAGCGCAGCGACATCGCGCGCCAGTCGCGCAGCGCCCACAGCACGACGATCCAGGCGTTGCTGCCGCGCCAGACGGCGCCGTCGTCGGCGGTGACGGTGATCTTCTCGAGCAGCGAGCGCACGTCGAGCGGGCAGCCCGAGGTGTCGGCCGATTGTGCGGCGAGGCAGCGCAGCGGCACGAACTGCGGCTGCGCGCGCAGCCAGGCGGCGGCGCGCGTGCAGAACGTGCAGTCGGCGTCGAACCAGACCGTCAGCGAGCGTGGGGACGGGTGCATGGCGTCACCCGTCCAGGCCCCGCTGCGGCAGCGGCGGCAGACGCAGGTCGGGCGCGACCGGCACCGGCGCCTCGACCAGCTGCTTGTGCCGGCGGATGCGGCTGAACACGTAGAGGTTGAAGAAGTGCATGCCGCCGAGCACGACCAGCACGAGGCCGACCTTCCAGCTCAGGGTCTCGATCGCCTCGGTGGCGGTGGTCGGCGCGGTGGCGACCTTCAGCGCCAGCGACATGTAGCCGAAGTTGATCAGGTAGAAGCCGACCACCAGCAGGTGGTTCACCGAGTCGGCGAGGTCCTCGCGGGCGGCGAACACGTCGACCAGGAACGCGCGGCCGTTGCGGTGCAGGGTCCGACCGACCCACACGCACAAGCCGATGCTGATGACGACGTAGGCGAGATACGCGAACAGAGAGACGGTCACGGCAGCCTCCTTCTTGGTTGGAATTGAACATGTTCAAGAAAGCTCTCCCCGCGGCCGGATTTCGTCCGGATGCAGAATTCTTGAACGCGTTCAGGATCGACCCGGCTGGCCGGTCGTGTCAGCCTGCCGGGCCGCTGCCGCTGCCTACAGGTAGGTGTAGGTCGTCGACGCGGTGCAACCGCCCGGGGTCGTCACCAGCACCGGTGCCACGCCAGGTACGCCGGGTGGGGTGCGCACCGTGATCAAGGTCGCCGTCGCCGACTGCACCGGCGCCGGGGCGCCACCGATCGTCACCGCGGTGCCCGGCGCGAAGCCGGTGCCCTGCAGGAAGAAGAACTGGTTGCCGGCAGCGGTGCCGCTGCCGAGGATCGTGCCGCTGATGACCGGCTGCGGGTTGAGCACCGCGACCGCGAACTGGCTGTCCGGGTTGATCACGCGCAGCGCCGCGCTGCATGGCGCGTTGGTCGGATACGCGAACACGAGCTGCGTCGCCGTGGCCGTGGTCGGTGCGATCGGGATGCCCTGCACCTCGATCGCGGCGCCCGGCAGGAAGCCGGTGCCGATCACCGTGATCGGTTGCCCGGGCACCGCACTCAGCGGGGCGATGCTCGTCACCGTCGGTGCGCCTGCCGGTCGGAATTCGAGGCGCACCGCGTTGCTGATCGCCGGCGTGAACGGGTTGGCGTCGGCGAGCACGATCGCCTGCAGCACGCAGTCGAGCGAACCGGTCACGGTGCCGATCGGCAGCGCGATCGTGTGTGGGGCCGGGGCCGCCGGCAGCAAGGCCGGGAACAGGCCGAAGGTGTCCGCCAGCACGAGTTCCGTGGCCCCGGTCGGCAGCACCGGGAAGCACGCGTTGCCGAAGCCCAGCGCGCTGCCGGGCGCACCCGGTTGCGCGGCGAGCGACAGGAACAGCGCGTAGGGAGCGTTCGGACCGTGGCTCGGGATCGCGGCCATTTCGATGGCGAACGGTTGCCAGGTCGCGAGGCGCACGGTGCGCAGCAGGTCGCCGCTCCGGCCGTCGACCGTCAACACGTCGCCCGGCAGCGTGCCGGCGAAGCATGGATCGAGCGGCGAGTTCGACTGCCACTGCCACGAGAGGATCTCGGTCAGCTGGGTCAGCGCCCCGGGGCCGGTGGTGGCGGTGAAGCCCACCGTGGCCAGCTGGCCGGGGAAGTTCGGCGGTGGCACCGCGCTGCCGGTCAGGAAGTTGCCCCCGGTCAGGTGACTCCATGGCCGCGCGATTGCCGGCGCCGGCGCACCATCGACGAAGACCTCGAGCAGGCCAGGGACGTAGCGGATCGAGATCGTGTGCAGCGCGCCGTCGGCGAGGCTCTGCGCCGGTGTCGCGCGCCCGATCGACAGCGCCTCGTTCTCGTCGTTGCCGTTCGGGCCACGAGTGTGGATCGACAGTTCGTTGGCGCTGGTGTCGGCGAGGAACAGGTCGCGGTACGTGTCCAGCTCGATCGCCAGCGACTGCTGGATGCCGGCCGCGCCGTTGGCGCCGCGGCCGTAGCCGAGGCCCCACGCGGTGCCGCCGATCGCGGCATTGCCGGCCGGATCACTGTGCAGCACGAACGCGAGGCCTTGGCCGGGCGTGCCCGCCGTGGACGGCAAGATGCGGAACGTGAACGAAGTCGTGAAGCCGAACTGGAGCGACACCGGCGTCTGCCGCCAGGCGAGGCCGGTCTGGTTGGGCGCGTTCGCGCAGAGTCGCAGGTTGCCGGCGGCCAGCGTCGCGTTGCCGACCAGCGTCAGCTGCTGCGGGGCCTGGAAGTCCGGATACGAGAACGACTGCGCGGTGGCGGCCGCGCCGAGGGCGAGGGCGGTGACGGCGAGCCGGGGCAGGTAGCAGTGGCGTGGATTCATGACGGACTTCCCGGCGGCATGGTAGCGGCGCGCGCCGGCGGCGCGAAGTGGGGCTGTGGCATCTCCGTCGTGGACGCTACGCTCCGGCTCCCGATCGGAAATGGGCATGCAACCAACTGCCACTGCTGTCGTGTCGTTCGTCCTCGCCGTCCTCGGTGCCGTCGATTCCCTCGCGGCGCAGCGCCCGAAGATCCTGCTGACCGGCTACTGGCCGCCGAGCAACGAGGCGATCCGCGCCTTCTGCACCGATCCGGTGCAGAACCCCGGCGGCTGGATCGGTGCCGACTGGGAGGGGCGCGGCTACGACGTGCACGCGTTCTTCCCCGAGTTCTCGCCGCCGAACTGCACCAACTGCGGCACCGGCACCGGCAATCTCGAGGTCGACTACCAGGACACCACCGCCGACTTCTGGCCGATCGCCAACTCGCTGCGGCCGATCGCGATCATCACGTTCTCGCGCGGCTCTCCTGGCGTGTCATGGGAGCTGGAGATGAATCAGTACAACCGTTCGCAGTGGGTCAATGACTTCGTGGCGCCGCTGCAGCCGAACCCCGTGCCCCCGGACAACAGCGTGCCGGCCGGGTTCCTGCGCCGCAGCACGCTGCCGGTGCAGGCGATCGTCAACGCGATCCTCACGGCCGGTGTGCCGGTCAATCCAGGCATCTGCACGACCGCCGACGGTGGTGGCTTCCTGTCCGAGTTCATCGCGTATCTCGGTGTCTGGTACCAGGCGGTGCATCGCTGGCCCGGTGATCCGGCCTGGTGTGCCGCGGCCGGCCACGTGCACATCGGCACCACGGTGTCGTGGCCGCTCGCGCGGCAGGCGGCCGAGATCACGCTGCGGCAGGTGATGGCGCACGTCGACGGCATCCGTGCTGTGACCGTGTGCCAGCAGAACCTCGGCTTCCAGGGCCCGGGCACCTCGCGCCTCGAGGCCTGCGGCGGTTCGCTGGCGGTGTTCGGCAACATCGCCGACCTGCGCGTCACCGCGGCGCTGCCGAACTCGGTCGGAATCCTGGCGCTCGGCGCGCAGAACCAGCCGACGCCGCTGTTCGGCGGCTTCGCGGTGCCGGTGCCCGCGTTCTACACCGGCGTCGTGGTGTTCGATGCGCAAGGCAACTGGCTCGCGCCCGGCGCGCTGTCGGCGCCGCCGCTGCCGCTGACCGACGTGTTCGCGCAGGTGGTGCACTACGATCCGCTGCTGCCGCAGCAGTTCGGTCTCAGCAACGCGCTGCGCCTCGTGTTGCAGTGAGTGGGCGCGGGGTCAGCGGCCCGCGCGAGCGCGCCACGCTGCCAGCAGTTCGCGTTCGCGTTCGGCGCCGAGCCCGGTCTTGATCGCCGCGGTGCGTTCGGCCGGCAGCGTGTTCCACCACGCGAGCGTGTCGCGTGCGGTCGTCTCGGTCGGGCGGAACGTCAAGCCGGCCGCGATCTCGCGCGACAGGTCGAAGCGGCCGAAGCCGGCGGTGCTGCCGCGCATCGGCCGGAACCCGGGCAGCTCGCGCCCGTACGGTTGCAGGCCGCGCTCGAGCAGGAAGTCGACGTCGACCCAGGTGAACTCGGCGTTGCCGCCCACGCCGGCCCGGATGCGCTCGAGGAAGCGGCGGAACGTCTGGCCGCCGTCCGGCCCGACCGCGTTGAACACGCCGAACGTGCGGTCCTCGACCAGCCGCAGCTGGAACTCGGCGAGGTCGCGCACATCGATGTTCTGCACGTGGTCGGAGCCATCGCCGGGCGCCATCATCTCGCCGCCGCGCGCGATGCGCACCGGCCACCACGTGAAGCGATCGGTGTCGTCCTCGGGGCCGATGATCAGGCCCGGCCGCACCACGGTGACGCGCCCCGGCATCGCCGCGTGCGCAGCCTTCTCGGCGTAGGCCTTGGCGTGGCCGTAGCCGAGTGGCCGTCCTTCGGGCACCGGGCTGTTCTCGCGCGTCACCACCGGTGCGGCGGTCGTCATCGGCACGGCTGCGGTGTCGAGATACACCGAGCGAGTCGACACGAACAGATACTGCTCGGTGCGCTCGCGCAGCAGCTCGGTCGACCGCTGCACCCACTCGGGCGCACTGCTCTGCGATGCCGACTCGTCGATCACCGCGTCGAAGCCGCGGCCCTGCAGCGCCGACAGATCGCCGTTGCGATCGCCGACCAGTTCCTCGACGTCGGGCCCGAACATGCCCTTGCCGCTGCGGCCGCGATTGAACACGGTCACGCGATGGCCGCGCGCGAGCGCGCAGCGGACCTGGTGCGGGCCGAGGAAGCCGGTGCCACCGAGGATCAGGAGGTGCTTCTTCGCGACCGGTCGGGCGACCGGAGCGGCGGTGGCGCAGGACGCGGCGGCGGCGAGGCCGGCGGCGACGAAGGTGCGGCGGTCGAGCATCGATCGCCACGGTAGGCGCGATGGCGGTGCGGCACACGTTCGGTGCGCAGGTCGCGCACTCTTGATTGTCGGCGCGCGGCGACGGAAGCTGCGCCCCGCGTGAACCACACCGTCATGCTGCACCGCTCCGCGAACGCACCGGCTCGCCGCCGTTGTTGTCGTCGCCGCGTGCCCGCGGTGTGTGCCCCGGCGATGCCGCGACGCTAGTTCGCGCCTTGCCCCGATTGCCCACCGCGCCGCGTGCGAGGTGGGCCGATTGGTTCCGGGTCGATCCCCGGCGGTCCCCGCGGCGCGGCGCCGACTTCCGACGCCCGATGACCGTTCCCGAGACTCCGTCCATTCCCCCGCCCCCGCCCGTCGCCGTGCAGTCGCTCGGCTGGTTCGCCGACAACTCGCTCGCCATCGGCAACACCCCGTTGGTCCGCCTGCAGCGCCTGCCCGGCTGCGCTCGCGCCACCGTGCTGGCCAAGATCGAGGGCCGCAACCCGGCCTACTCGGTGAAGTGCCGAATCGGCGCGGCGATGGTGCACGACGCCGAGCGCAGCGGTCGCCTGCGTCCGGGGCAGCACCTGGTCGAGCCGACCAGCGGCAATACCGGCATCGCGCTCGCGTTCGTCGCCGCGGCGCGCGGCTATCCGCTGACGCTGACGATGCCCGACACGATGAGCCGCGAACGGCGCCAGCTGCTGGCGGTGTTCGGCGCCGAGCTGGTGTTGACCGACGGCAAGCTCGGCATGCGCGGCGCGATCGCCGCGGCCGAGGCGATCGTGCAGCGCGACCCGGAGCGCTACGTGCTGCTGCAGCAGTTCCGGAACCCGGCCAACCCGGCGATCCACGAACGCACCACCGGGCCCGAGCTGTGGGCGGCGACGAACGGCGGCATCGACGTGCTGGTCAGCGGCGTCGGCACCGGCGGCACCATCACCGGCATTTCCCGCTACTGGGAGCACGTGCGCGGCAAGCAGCTGCACAGCGTCGCGGTCGAGCCGGCGGCGAGTCCGGTGCTGAGCCAGCGCCGGCGCGGCGAACCGCTGCAGCCGGGCCCGCACAAGATCCAGGGCATCGGTGCCGGCTTCGTGCCCGACGTGCTCGACCTCGGGCTCGTCGACGCGATCGAAGCGGTCACCGACGACGAGGCGATGGCCACCGCGCGGCGGCTGGCGCGCGACGAGGGCATCCTCGCCGGCATCTCGTGCGGTGCTGCCGCCGCGGTCGCGTCGCGCCTCGCGCAGCGGCCCGAACACGCCGGCAAGACCATCGCGGTGATCCTGCCCGACAGCGGCGAACGCTATCTGTCGACGGCGCTGTTCGCCGACCTGCTGGGCGAAGGAGGCAGCCGATGAACGCTTCCCTCGGCACGCTCGTCCACGATGTCGCCGAGGCGCTGCGCCGCGGCCAGGAGACGCTGCCGGCCGCCGCCGGTCCGCTGCCGTCGCGCGCCGACCTCGAGGCGATCGCGCACCGGTTGCGGGCGGCGCTGTTCGGCCGTCACCGCAGCGGCACCCAGCCGCTCGAACGCGGCGTCGACGCGTTCGTCGCCGACACGTTGCTCGGCACGGTGCCGCAGCTGCAGGAACAGGTCCGCCGCGACCTGCAGCGCAGCGGCAGTCGGCCCGGCGACAGTCTGGTGCCGCTCGCGCAGGCGATCACGCAGCGGTTCGTGCAGCGGCTGCCGGCGATCCAGGCGATGCTGCTCGAGGACCTGGCCGCGGCCGACGCGGGCGATCCGGCGGCGCAGAGCCGCGACGAGATCCTGCTGTGCTATCCGGGCTTCGCCGCGGTGGTGGTGCACCGCCTGGCGCACGAACTGCACGAGCTCGGCGCGCCGCTGGTGGCGCGTTGCCTCGCGTCGATCGCGCAGGCGTGGACCGGCGTCGACATCCATCCGGCGGCGCAGATCGGCCCGGGCTTCTTCGTCGACCACGGCACCGGCGTCGTGATCGGCGCCACGGCGGTGCTCGGCGCGCGCGTCCGCCTGTACCAGGGCGTGACGCTCGGCGCTCGCAGCTTCCGCCGCGACGGCGAAGGTGCCTTGTGCAAGGGCGAACCGCGCCACCCGATCCTGCACGACGACGTGCAGGTGTTCAGCGGCGCGGCGGTGCTGGGCCGCATCACGATCGGCCGCGGGGCTCGCATCGGCGCCGGCGTGGTGGTCGTCGACGACGTGGCGCCGGGGGCACGCATCACCGCGCTGCCGGCGCGGCAGTCCGGCTACCACGACGGCGCCGGCATCTGATGCCGCGTTCGGCGCGCTGGACCGCACGCGGCAGGGGCCCGCCTGGGCGGCGGTCAGCCGCGATTGACCGAGTTCGCTACGAGGCTACTGTAGTCACAATGTCGACCACGGTAGGTGTCCGCGAGCTGAAGAGTGGCCTGTCTCGCTACCTGCGGTTGGCCGCCGGGGGCGAGAGCATCATCGTCTGCGATCATGGGCGACCGGTGGCGATCCTCACCGCGGCTCCCGACGGCACCGGCAAGCCGGCATCGACGGCCGAGCACCTGGCCGGACTCGCGGCCCGCGGGCTGGTCGTGCTCGGCGCCGGACGGAAGCGAGCGCCAGCGGGCAAGCGGCCTCGGCTGGATCTGTCCGGGGCCGTCCGCGACGACCGTGGGGAGCGTTCGTGATCTATCTGGACACCAGCTGGTTGGTGAAGCTGTACGCCGACGAACCCGACTCCCGCTCCATCCGATCGATCACCGACTCCGATCCGGACGTCGCCGTCAGTGATCTCGCCTACGTCGAGTTCCACGCCGCCGTCGGCCGGCGCCGGCGCGAACGACGCATCACTGCGCGTGCGGCATCGGGCCTGCTGTCGCGGTTCGACCGTGACTGGGCGCGCCGGGTCCGGGTTCCCGTGTCGCGGGAAGTGATGCGCGGCGCTGCGGTGGTGCTGGCCGCGCATCCGCTGCGGACCCTCGATGCGGTGCAGCTGGCCTCGGCGTTGTTGGTGGCCGAGGGAGCGCCGGACGTGCCGCGATTCGGGGCCGCGGACGAACGGCTGCTGGCAGCCGCTGTCGCCTGTGGCCTGCCCGTGTTGTCCGTCGCGAGCTGACGGGCTGTTGCGGTTACGCCGAGAGGTGCGGGAGCTGCCTCACTTGCCCTTCTCGCCCGCCGGCAGGACTCGTTCGATCGCCGCCAAGGCCTCTGCCAGGCCGCGTCCACAGTGCAGGAGGCGCCCGTCGGCGTCGACGGCCACGACCGCCCAGTTGCTGCCATACAGCGCATCGGCGTTCTTGCCCATGGCCGGCCGCAGCACCGGCAACACACGTTCGACGACCGGTTCGTCCGGCGGCTGGTCCGGCCACGGCCCACGCGTGCTCGTGTCGAACAGCACCACGGCGAACTCGGACCGGCGGGCGTGCCGCGCCAGATCGGCGACGCCTCGGCGCAGCTCCTGGTTCGGGGACCGACTTCGGCCCCATTCGTCGAACACGACCAGCAGCGGCTTGCCGCGGAACGACGGCAACGTCGCCTGTGCCAACGGCAGGTTGTCGGCCGCCGCCAGTTCCCAGTCGGGCAGCACCTCGCCGACCAGGTCGAACGGCTGCCACTGGATCGTGAACGACCCCGCGTCGACCTCGGCGCGCCCGGCTGGCAGCACGATCGTACGCGGCCGCGCGCCGCTCAGACCCGCGCGCGCAGAGACCTCGTAGTGGCCCGGAGGCAGTGGCAGCGCGAAGCGGGGAGCGTCGAACCCGAAGCCCATCATGAATCGGCAGCGGACATCGGTCGGACGATACGGTTCGATGACCTGCACCGACACCGGGCCGCTCGCCTTGACCTCGCCGCGCAGTACGACGGCGGGTCGCAGCACGATGGGCTCGCGCACCGACAGCGAATGGTCCGCGTTCGCCGTCGGTCGCGCGATCGCGCACGAGAGTCGGTCGGCACTCCAACCGAGCAACGGCCGGTCGAACGGATCCATCGTCCACTGGCCGCGCAGCCGGCCTTCGGCGTCGCTGCGCAGCGGTTCCTTCGCGTCCGCGGGACTGCAGCAGAGCTGGCCCTGCCACCGGCCGCCGGCATGGCTCCACATGTCGGCGAACTCGGCTCCTGCCACCGGCTGGCCATTGCCGTCGACGACGATCGTGTCGACCGTGATGTCGGTAGTCCTCTGAGCCGGCATCCCCGTGACCAGGCAACCGAGAACGTGCAGTGACAGCAGTTGGGCACGCAGCATCGAGACGAATGGTAGCGCGCACCATCGTGTGCTCCTGCCGCGGAGCGACCACGCGACGCCGTTTCGGAGGTGTGGTGCAGCTACCGCCCCGGCATCGGCAGCGCGGCCGCGGCCGGAAGCGACCAGCGCGCGGGGCCGGGACCATGCGGTGGCGCCTCCGCGTGCACGATCAGCTCGGTTGCCGTTCGTTCGACGCGGAACTGCGTTCCGGAGAACGGGTCCAGCAGCTCCGGCAGCGGCAGGCCGCGGCGGGCGGCGAGGCCGATGCGGATCTGGCGACAGTTGGTCAGCAAGCGCAGGCGCCGCCAGTCGTCGTCGCGGGCGGTCTCGGCAGCGTGCCCCGACATGTAGGTGCCGTTCGCCAGACCCTCCGCGGCCGCGAGGAAGTCCGCCCATTGCGCGGCGCGCGCCCGGCCAGATGAGGCCACTGGCTCCAGTCGATGCAACTGCGCGAACAGCGACTCGAACGAGGCGAGGTGGCGCGCCGTCGGATCGAAGCCGAACTCCCAGGCGAACAGCACTTCTTTGGCGCTCCAGTCGGCGAGCGTGTAGTAGCCGTCCGTCAGCGGGATCACGTAGTTGGCGATCGCGGCCGCGGCATCTGCCGGTCGGTCGAGGCGGCGGTCCAGCACCGTCAGGCCCGCGTCGAGCAGCGATGTCGCCGTCGGCGACAAGGTGGCGAAGGCGGCATCCGTCCACACGGATTCGGAGTCGGGGCGGCCGGGCAGGTCGCCGACATCGAGGGCGAACGTCTTGCCGTCGAGCCACAGTGCGACGGCACCGTCACCATCGCCTTCGTGCAGGCGGACGGCGATCTCGGTGTCGAGCAGCCAACGCAGTTGGAGCGGGCTCGAGTCGTGCCGCGATCGCGGCGAAGTGTCGGCGGCGTGTGCTCCCCGTTGCAGCGACTGCAGCACCGGCGCGATGCTGCGGCGGAACGCCACGAGTTCGTCGCCCGCCAGCGTGCGCCACTCGGGATCGCCGACCCTGACCCTCGCCTTCCCAGAGTCCCAGGTGAAGTGGCCGATGCCGAGTTCGCGCCGGACCGCGTCCCAGGTCCGCATCGCGGTGGCATAGTGCTCGAACGCGTTGTCCGCCGTCGTCGCTCCGTGGGTCACTTGCCGTAATGGTGCGCGGCGAGCGAGTTCGCGGGTGTGCGCCTGGTGCGCCAGGTCGGCGAGCGAGCCCGGGGCCGGCGTGGGTCGCAGGCAGCGCAGCAACACGATGCTGCCGGCGAGCACGGCGAGGCCGATTGCACCCCTCCGCAGCCAGGAACCGATCCGGGTCATGCCATGGCATCGGGCCTTGGCGGCGGCGGCTTGAGTCCGCGCCGCTCGATCGCGGGTGGGGGAGCCGGCTCTGGACAGCCGGGTTGGTGCCGCCGATTGCGGAAACTGGGTTGGATTCCGGCAACCGCTGCGCGGCAATTGGATTGGATTTCGACAGCTTCGCGCCGCGCGTTCGCCTGCTGGCAGGGCTCCGTCATCATCGCCGCCAGCCGGCGCCTCAGCGGATCTTCGCCAGCCAGCGCGCGAGTTGCTTCGCCGAGCGCGCGAACTTCGGCTGCGACGCCAGCTCCCGCTGCCAGGCCTCCAGTTCGGCGCGCACACCGCCGCCGGCGCGCAGCACCTCGAGACCGCATTCGAGCGCCGGCATCAGGTCGCCGGTCCACGGGTGCGGATGGTCGTCGTGGCGCATGCGATCGGGCAGCGTCGCGCGCAGTTGTGCCAGCAGTGCGGCGACCGGCGCGGCGAACGTCGAGCGATCGCCCTGCATGTGGTGCTGCAGATACCACAGCGCGTTGCTCGGGTCGTCACCGACCAGCGCCTTCGCGAGTCCGGGCGCGAGCTCCGGATGGGCGGCGAGCCGCTCGTGACACGCCGCGCGCACGTCGGGCGCGAGCGAACGCGCGTGCGCCAGCAGGGTGCCGACGTCGGCATCGGCGGGCACCTTCTGCCACTGTTCCCGGTGGTAGGCGTACTGCCCGCGTTCCCACTCCGAGGGCTCGTGCGAGCCGCGGCGCAGCAGTCGCACGAACTGGCCGCGCAGGCGCTGTAGTGGGTATCGCAACAACATGCCGGTGCTGCCGACGGCCGGCAAGGCGAGCAGCGCCGCGCCGAGCCAAGGCAGTGCTGCATGCACGGCAGCGCCGTGACCGAGTGCCGCCGGGGAAGCGGCGATCAGCGGCACCAGCAACTTGATCGGCCAGGTGTCGTGGCCGTAGGCGGCGAGCGGCAAGAACGTCATGCCGACCGCGAGCCCCGGCATTGCCACGTACATCGCGACGTTCGCGGCGGTGTGCGGCAGCGGGGCGGCGAGCAGCACGAGCAGTGTGCCGAGCGTGAACAGCAGCGCCATCGGGCCGGTGATCCGGTGGCTGCCGACCAGGTTCTCGCCGCGGGTGGGGCGCCCGGCCGCGGCCATCAGGGTGAGCGCGGCGCCGGCGAGTCCACACAGGAGGTAACCCAGCCAGAGCATGCACCGGTGATCCGGAGCCGGGCGTCGGTGTGGCGAGGGACGGCGAGGAATCCGCCCCGGACGTCGAGCGGGTCGAGGTCGGCGTGCGAATCGATCAGCGAACGACGTCGCCGCGGTGCACGACGAAGCGCTGGAAGTCGAGCGAGCGGATCCAGCCGCCGACGCCGGGCTTGCTGAACAGTGCCTTGCCGGTCTGCGCGTAGTCGTCGGCGCTTGCCCAGTTCAGCAGGTGCACCCAGCTGCCGTCCGGCGCCAGCCACAGCGAGTGGCCGAGCAGGCCCTTGCCCTGTGCGAAATCGGCCTCGGCGGCGTCGAACTTCTGCAGGTTGGCCTCGCGCGTGACCCCGGGGCGAGTGCGGAACACGACCACTTCCAGATGGCCGCACGGCGCGTCTTGGTAGGTCTGCGTGCGGAGCTGGCGGAAGTGCGCGCGGAGCTGTTGCTCGGCGGTGGTGGTGGCGGCGAACGCCTTCGCGGTCGCGTCGCCGTCGAGCTGCAGTGCTGCTGCCTCCGCGGCCTCGATCGAGTTCCATTGCGTGGCGCGCAGCGTGATGCCGTCGCCGTCGATCGCCGCTGCGCGCCACGTGGCACCGTGGCCGTCGCAGCGTGCGATCGCCGCGTCGAGGGCCTTGGCCGCAGCGGTCATCGCCGCGGCGTCGCCGGTCGCGGCCGCGTTGTCGCGCACGAACTCGAGGATCGGGGTGTCGACGCGCGCGGTCGGCACCGCGGCAGAACCGGCGAGGGCGGGCAGCAACAGCAACAGGGCGGGGCGGAGGGAACGCATGATTGGCTGGCCGCCTTCGTCGGACGGCGATTCGGGGATGCGATCGCGAGCGGGGCCGTGTGGCTCAGTGCACGACCCACATCGCGTCCGAGACCAGGCACATGCCGCCGCGCTGCCGCAGGATCGTGCGCACGGCCGCCACGATCCGGTCTTCCTCGCCCGGTCGCGCCACCGTCAGCACGCAGACGTTGCCGTTGCCGCCGCCCGGTTCGTCGTTGTCGCGATGGCCGCGGTTGCCGGCGCCACGCAGCTGGCTGAACACCGTGTAGCCGTCGACGCCCTCGCGCTCCAGTACGGCGAGCAGCTCGGGCAGCTCGGGGCTGTCGATGACGATCTCGATCCGCTTCACGGGTTTCATGCTTCAGCTCCACAGGCGATCGATGACGCCCAGATAGGCCGGCAGGCCGACCACGATGTTGAACGGGAACGTGATCGCCAGCGCCATGGTCACGTAGAGGCCGGGGTTCGCATCGGGCACCGCGAGTCGCATCGCCGCCGGCACCGCGATGTAGCTGGCGCTGGCGCCGAGCACCGTGAACAGCAACGCATCACCGCGGCCGAGGCCGATGCCGTAGGCGATGCCGATCGCCAGCGCGGCATTGCCCAGCGGGGCCAGCAGCGCGAAGGCGAGCGGGAACCAGCCGAGCGTGCCGATGGTGCGCAGGCGCCGCGCGCTGACGATCCCCATGTCGAGCAGGAACAAGCACAGCATGCCGCGGAAGATGCCGTCGGTGAACGGCGCCAGGGCCCGTTCGCCGCGTTCGCCGCTGGCGAAGCCGATCAGCAGCGAACCGCACAGCAGCAGCACCGAGCCGTTGGCCAGCGCGTCGCGCAGCAGGCGTCGCCACGGCATCGGCTCCCCCCGACCGTCGCGGGCGCCGCGCGCGAGCGCGATGCCCAGCACGATCGCCGGCGACTCCATCAGCGCCATCGCCGCGACCAGGTGACCACTCGACGCGATCTGCAGTTGTTCGAGGAACGCGGTGGCGGCGATGAAGGTGACGGCCGAGATCGAGCCGTAGGTCGCCGCCACCGCCGCCGCGTTCGCCCGGTCGAGCCGGCGGCGCAGCACCAGGAACGTCCACACCGGCACCAGCACCGCCATGCCGATCGCCGCGCCGAGCGTGGTGCCGACTTCGGCCGTCAGGCCACTGTGGTGCAGCTCCGAGCCACCGCGAAAGCCGATCGAGAGCAGCAGGTAGAGCGAGAACAGCTTCGGCAGCGGCTGCGGCACTTCGAGGTCGCTGCCGAGTGCGAACGCGAGCGCACCGAGGCCGAAGAACAGCACCGGCGGATTCAGCAGGTTGGTCAGTACGAGCGACAGGTCCATGCGGTTGCAGGGTTTGCCTCGCGGTCGAATCGCGGTGCTGGCGGGGTGCATGGCGATCCATCGCGCCAGCCGCCGGCAAGGTAGCGGCCGATTCCGCGGATGCCAGCAGCGCGTGGCGGCGCTAGATTCGGCGCCGCCGACAGCGACGATGACACAGCACCACGATTCGGGAGCACAGCCGGAGCATCACCCGCTGCTCGGGCGCAGGGTCGCGGTCGCCACCATGCACGGCAAGGAGGCGGTGCTGGTGCCGCCGCTGCAGCAGCGGCTCGGCATCGAAGCGGTGCTGGCGAACGGCCTCGACACCGATGCGTTCGGCACCTTCGTCGGCGACGTGCCGCGTCTCGGCACTGCACTCGAGACCGCGCGGCGGAAGGCGCGGGCGGGCATGGAGCGTTGTGGCACGCGCACCGCGATCGCCAGCGAAGGCAGCTTCGGGCCGCATCCGAGCGTGCCGCTGCTGCCATTGGCGGCCGAACTCGTGCTGTTGCTCGACGACGAACTGGGGCTCGAAGTGGTGGCCGAGGACGTCGGCATCGAGACCAACTTCGCCGGCGTCGACGTGACCGACATGGCGGCCGCGCACGCGTTCGCGCAGCGGATCGGGTTCCCGTCGCACCAGCTGGTGCTGATGGTCGCCGGCGAGCCGAGTGCCACCGTGCGTGGCATCGGTGAGCGCGAGCGGCTCGATGCGCTGTTGCCGCCGTTGCTGCGTCGCCACGGCATCGTGCAGCTGCGCAGCGACATGCGCGCCGATCGCAACCCGACCCGGATGCGGGCGATCGCCCGCGCGGCGGAACGACTCGCCGAACGGGTCGCGTGCCGCTGTGTCGGGTGCGGTTGGCCGGGCTACGGTGCGATCGACGTCGAGCGTGGTCTGCCGTGTGCGGAGTGTGGTGAGCCGTCCGAGCTGGTGCGGGCGGTCGTGCACGGCTGCGCGCGATGCTCGGTGCGGCACGAGGTGCCGCGCAGCGACGGCCGCACGAGCTGTGACCCTGGTCAGTGCTCGTGGTGCAACCCGTAGAGTGAACGGGCGTCCGGCGGCCGCAAGGTGCCCGCGGCCGCCGCGGCACGGCAACGTTCGCAGGTCGTGCGCCTTGCGAGAAGAGGCGCCGCGGTCTACGGTCCAGCTGATGTCGACGGCCGCGTTGCCGAACACCCTGGGCCCCGCAGAACGCGCCGCAATGGCGGAGTTGGTGGCATTCCTGCGCGAGCGTTTCGGTGTCCGCTGCAGCGATCTGCGGTTGTTCGGTTCCCGAGCCCGCGGCGAGGGTCACGCCGAGTCGGACCTCGACATCCTGGTGGTGATCGACGGCATGACCAACGCGGAACGGCAGCAGATCTGGGACTTCTCGGGTCGCCTGTTCGTGCAGCACGAGGTGCCGGTCAGCACGTTCACGCTGACCGATGGCCGGTGGCGCGAACTCCAGGCGCAGGGACGGCTGATCGCTCGCGAAATCGCGCGCGACGGGATCCCGTTGTGACCGACGAGGCCAAGATCGCTGTCGCCGAGGCGCTCGAACGGGCTGCGGAAGCGGCGCGCGCCGCGGAGCAACTGCTCGCCGTCGGCCTGCACCGGGACGCGGTTTCACGGGCCTACTACGCGGCCTTCCATGTCGTCCAGGCTGCCTTGCGCGCTCGCGGGTTGGAGGTCCGCACGCACGGCGGTGCGTTCCAGTTGTTCCATCGCGAGTTCGTGAAGACAGGTCTCGCTACCCGAGTCCCTGGCTGGCAACTGGCCGGGTTGCAGAGGTCGCGTGAGATGGCTGATTACGACTCGTCGACGACCTTCACCGCCGACGAAGTGCGCACGTTGCTCGGCATCGTCGGCGCGTTCACGGCCGACGTGACGGCCATGCTCGACCGCGAAGGATTCCTCGGCAAGGCCTGAGTCGGTCGCTCAGCGTGCGACCACCGGCTGCGCGGCGGTCTCCCGCAGCTCGCGCTCGACGATCGCGCGGATCTCGCCGAGCGTCTGCTTGTGCAGCAGCTCGCCGTTCTCGAACACCGGCCGCAGCAGGTTGGCGGCCGACTGCTCCTCCTGCCGCGTCACCGGGAAGCGCGCCTGCAGCCGGCCGTCGGCCCCGCGGTGCACCGCCAGCAGACCGCGGTGGCTGTTCTTCTTGGCGTCGGTGCGCGGCTGCTTCCAGATCTCGCGGTCCTCACCGTTCACGGTGCAGAAGGTCGCCTTCATCGCGAAGCCGAACGTGTCGCGGGTCACGTGCTGGTAGGTGTAGCTGCCGATGCCGAGCACCACATTGCACGACGCGAAGCCCTTCGCCGCGAGGCCGCCGAGGATCGCCTGCTGGCGTTCGAGCGTGATCGAGTCGCCGTAGATCGCGCCGATGTGCGGGTCGAGCACCTTGTGCCCGGTCGCGGTCGTGGTGCCGCCGAACATGCCCCACAGCAGTTCGATCAGGCCGCGGTGCTCGGGGCTGCCGGCCTTGGCCGCGGGGTCGCCGACCAGGATCGCGACCGGATCGCCGCTGTCGGGGCGGATCACCAGCTTGCCGTTCCGCGCCAGGATCTCGGGCTTCAGCTGCGGCAGCAGTTCGGTGACGACGCGGAAGAAGTCCCACGTGTCGCTGACCACGCTGACGATGCCGGTCGGGTAGACCTTGGTCAGCAGCCGGCGGTAGGTCTCGAGTTCGGTCGCCTTGCCACCGGCGCACATCACCGCGTGCTCGGTCGCCGGCACGCTGCCGCCGATCATCTCCTTCGTGCAGTCGGCGCCGTAGTACTGCTCGAGGAAGTCGATCGCCGGGATCGTGTCGGTGCCGGTGAACGACAGCAGGTGGCCGGCGCCGCTCATGCACGCGGCCTCGATGCCGAACATGCCGCGGAACGAGAAGTCGTGGCCCTGCCACGGCACGAACTCGCGCGGGGCACCGGTGCGCACCGCGAACTCCTCGAACACGCGCCGGTAGCGGTTGGCGAGCGTCGCCGACGTGCAAGGGCCCCAGACCACCGCGCTCATCATCGTCTCGATGAAGTTGGTCAGCCACGCGAAGCGCGGGTCGGTGTTCTCGATCGTGTGGGTCGGCACCTGCATCGGCACCCGCGTGCCCTCGGGCAGCGCCTTGATGCGCAGCGGCAGGTAGCCGAGGTCGTGCAGTTGTTCGACGTGGTCGACCGGGACCGCGCCCGCACCCAGCGAGTGGTCGAGGCGGCGGCGGTAGGCGGCGACCGCCTGCGCCTTCGGCAGCGCGAAGAACGTCTCGGTGAAGCGCTTCTGCAGGTACTCGATGACGAAGTACTGCAGCCCGAAGAACACCACGTGATCGATCTCCGGCAGGCGCGAGCCGCGCGGCGTGAAGTTCGAGTAGACCAGCGAGGTGCCGTCCGGGAACTGCCGGCGGTGGTCGGTCTTGTAGAAGTCGGTCAGGACGAGGGCCGGGATGTTGTTCATCGAGAGATTTCCACGGACTGCAGGGGAATGATCCGGAGACGGTCGTGGCTGTGGCCGCTGCGGAAGGAATCGGTGGCGCCGATGGTGGTGAAGGTGGTGGCGAGCTCGTCGAGCCCGCGGCTGTGTATGCCGTGTGTGGTCCACAGGTGCAGCGGCAGCGGGCCGTAGCTCGTGCGCAGCGCCTGCGCGACCCCGAGGAACGTGCCGCCGCCGTCGCAGATGTCGTCGACGATGACGACCAGCGGGTCCTGGCCGAGCTCGCGCGGGCTGCTGCCCTGGTCGACGGTGAAGCCCTGCAGCTTGCCGGTGTGCGGATCGCGCACCTTCAGACAGTGCACGACGCCGATCGGGTGATCCGGGCGCTGCAGCGCCGCGGCGGCGGCACCGGTGCGCGCGATCGCGCCTTTGTCCGGCGCCACGAACCAGCACGGTTGGCCCGGCCGCGAACGCGTGGCGGCGAGGAACCGTTCGAGCCACGGCATCGCCAGCACGTTCTGCAGCGTGCAGCCGTGCGCCGCGAACGCCGCCATCGCCGCCGGCGAGTGGGCGTCGACGGTCGCGAACTCGCGCACGCCGGTGCTCGCCAGCAGCCGGGCCAGCACGTCGATCGCGATCGGATCGCCGGCCACGGCGACGCGGTCCTGGCGCGCGTACGGCAGGTACGGGATGCAGACCTGCTGCACCTCGGCGCGCACGGCGCCGAGATACATGACCAGGGCCAGCAGGTCGTCGCTGTTCTGCACCCGCGCCAGCAGCTTGCTCGGGGCCGTGGGCCCGGTCGCGCGCACACCGACCTCGCCGCCGGGGTAGCGCCACACCGAGCGCACGGTGTCGTCGAACAGTCGGAAGTCGTTCATCAGCGGTGGCCGCCGTGCGGCGTGGGGTTGCGGAAGCGGTAGAGCGCCGCCGGGCGGTGAGCGACCCCGGCCCGGAGCTTGCCGGTCGGGACCAGCAGGCCGGAAGCCAACAATCGGCGGCGGAAGGAGTCCTTGTTGAGTTCGCGCCCGAGCACCGCCTGGTGCACCTCGAGCAGGTCGAGCAGTGTGAAGTGCTTCGGCAGCAGCTCGAAGCCGACCGGCGCGTAGTCGATCTTGCCGCGCAGCCGCTGCACCGTGGTGCCGAGGATCTCGGCGTGGTCGAACGCCAGCCGCACCGGGCGGCCGTGTTCGTCGAGCGCCTGCGCCGGGCCGCCTTCGGTGTCCGGCCAGTCGACCGCGAGCTGGCGCAGTGCGAGCGGGCGGCCGGCGATGGCCGGCAACAGCACCTGGTCGGGCACCAGCGCGTAGTGGGCGACGGTGACCACCCGGCCGCGCGGGTCGCGCCCGATCTCACCGAAGGTGTACAGCTGCTCGACGAACACGTTGCGCAGGCCGCACTTCTGCTGCAGCACGCGATTCGCGGTCGCCGCCAGCGAGTCGCCGATGTGCACGAAGCCGCCCGGCAGTGCGTCGGTGCCGGCGAACGGCGGCTCGGTCCGGCGCAGCAACAGCGCGTGCAGGGCGCCCGCGTGCAGCGTCAGCAGGGCGATGTCGACCGCGAGGTGTGGGTGCGGGTGGCGGTCGAGCTCGTCGATGCTCTCTTCCATGCAATTAGCATATATCTAGGCCGCTGGTGAGGCAAGGGCAGCCATGGGGATCTTCCCGGCGGGGGCGTTGGCGCGGCCGGGACGGCGGCGGTGGCGTAGGATGCGTCACTCGCTGCCGACCGGTCCCCGCCTGCCATCGGCTCGACCCCGCGTGATCCCGCCGCAACCGACGATGAAAACGACGTGCTTCGTGTTCGCTCTGCTGTCGCCGCTGGCCGTGGCCCAGAACTGCTTCGACACCGCGCCCGTCGGCAGCTTCCTCGGCAGCGCCTCGGACGTCATCTATCCGCCGCGACCGATCGGCTTCGCGTTCCCGCTCGGCGGCACCACCTACGCCGACATCGGTGTCTCGGACCACGGCCTGGTGTTCCTGTCGAACGGCGGTGTGCCGCCGCCGCCGCTCGCCGTGCCGTTCGTCTGGACGCCGTCGCTGGCCAACTTCGGCAGCGGCCGGCCGATCCTCGCCGCGCTGTGGACGGACATGATCCCGGACCCCGCGGCGGGGCCCACCGCGGGGGTCTACGTCGACAGCAACGCGACCAGGTGTCGCATCGAGTGGCGCGACATGGTCAATGCCGGCTTCGGCGCTCGGTTCAACCTCGCGCTGACGCTGTTCGCGAACGGCAATCTGCGGTTCGACTACGACCCGGCGGTGACCAACGAGTCGTTCTTCGGCGGCGTGTCCGCGCACGGCATCGTCGGCGTCACCGCCGGCGGTGCGCTCGGCGCGCCGGTGGATCTCTCCGCCGGCGGCACCAGCGTCGGCACCACCGTGTTCGAGAACTGGACCGTGCCCGACACCTTCGACCTCGCGGACCGCAGTCTGTTGCTGGTGCCGAACGGCGCGGGCTGGACCTACAGCCTGCTGACCACCGGCTGTGCGAGTGCGACCGATTACGGGGCCGGCTGTGGGGTCGGCGGCGCGGACTCGGTCTACGAGAGCTTCGCACCGAGCTCGTTCGATCTGGCCGGAACGACGATTCGCTGGGTCCGCACCGCGGACGGTTACCGGGTGCAGAACGGCGTCGGTACGTACGTGGCGCCGGGCCCGACGGCGGCGCCGGTCGCCCCCGGCCAGGTGGACGGTCAGCAACAGTTCGCGCTGTCGCTGCCGATGCCGATCCCCGGGGGCACGACCACGTTGCTGAACATCACCACGAAGGGACAGGTCGAGCTGCGCGGCACTCCGCAGGCCATCGACTTCACGCCCTCGGTGAACGAGCTGCTGGACTGGCCGAACACCGCGTTCCATTGCTGGCACGACTTCGATCGGTCGCGCAGCGTCGCCAGTCGGATCGTGTTCGAGGAAGTGGGCGGCTTCGCCTACGCGACCTGGAGCGCGGTGCCGAGTTTCGGCTTGGTGGCGCCGAACACCGTGCAGTGGCAGTTCGATCTCGGCACCGGCGACGTCACGCTGGTGGTGGTGACGGCCCTCGGGATGGTCAACCCGGCGATTGCGAACAACACGGTGGTCGGGTTCTCGATCGGCGGCGTGTCGTCGGATCCCGGGGCCACCAACCTCGGTGCGATCGGGACGCCGGTCGTCGTCGAGGACCAGGTCGCGCCGCTGCGACTCACCACCACCGGGCTGCCGCGGCTCGGCAGCAACCAGTTCGCGTTCCAGCTGTCCGCCGTCCCGCCGCTGGTCCCGGTCGCGTTCCTGTTCTTCGGCGACACGGTGCTCGACCCGGGCAGCCCGCTCGACGCGTTCGGCATGACCGGCTGCGCGGCGTGGACCAACGGCAACCTCGGCTCGGTCGCGCTGCCGGTGATCGTCGACACCGCTCGCTTCTCGCTGCCGATCCCGAGCAACCCGGGGCTGGTCGGCCTCACCTTCTCGACCATGGGCGTGGCGTTCTCGCTGCGCACGCCGCGCAACCTGATCTCGTCGAACGGCACCCGCGTCGCGCTCGGCTTCTGACACGTTCTTGCCCGGGGTGCCACCGGCGTGAGCCCCGTTGCATCGCGATTGCAGAGGGGGCGGTGCCGGGGCGCCCGTCGATTTTTTGCGGCGCGGCGTCCAGGCGCCGTCCGGCCCACCCTTCATCCGCCGGGGCCGCACGGCTAGTCTGTTCGCCCCCATGACCGAGCCCAAGAAGGTGCTGGCGACGTTCCTCGTGAACGGCGAGCCGCACGAAGTGGCGTTCGCGCCGCACAAGACCCTGCTGGAGGTGCTCCGCGAGGAGATGGCACTGACCGGCACCAAACACGGCTGCGAACTCGGCGAGTGCGGCACCTGCACCGTGCAGGTCGACGGCACGCCGATCCTCAGCTGTCTGTGCCTCGCGGTCGACGCGGTCGGCAAGGACGTGCAGACCGTCGAAGGGTTGGCCAAGGGCAGCGAACTCACGCCGCTGCAGCACTGCATGGCCGACCTCGGCGCGGCGCAGTGCGGCTACTGCACGCCGGGCGTGCTGATGGCGGCGGACGCGCTGCTGCGCTGCAATCCGAAGCCGTCGCGCGACGAGATCAAGCAGGCGCTGGCGGGCAACCTGTGCCGCTGCACCGGCTACCTGAAGATCTTCGAGGCCGTCGAACTGGCGGCCGCACGCATGCGCGGTGAACAGGCCGAGCCGAGCAAGGAGTCGATCTATGGTTCTTGACGACCCGACCGTGCGTCCGGCGCAGGGCAAGACCGAGTCGCCCTGGCAGCACGACAAGAAGAAAGAGGACATGCAGTTCATCGGCAAGACGACCCGCAAGGTCGACGCGCGCAGCAAGGTCAGCGGGCTGCAGCGGTTCGCCGACGACCTGTCGATGCCGCGCATGCTGCACATGAAGCTGCTGCGCAGCACCCACGCGCACGCGGAGATCGTGTCGATCGACGTCAGCAGGGCCGCGGCGCTGAACGGCGTGAAGGGCATCCTCACCGGCAAGGACCTGCCGATCCCGTTCGGCATCCTGCCGGTCAGCCAGGACGAGCACGCGCTGTGCCTCGACAAGGTGCGCTTCGTCGGCGACCCGGTGGTCGCGATCGCGGCGACCGAGGAGGAGATCGCGTGGGACGCGTGTCGCCTGGTCGACGTGCAGTACCGCGAGCTGCAGACGATCGGCGGTGTGCACGAGGCGGCGGCGACCGACGAGCCGCGGCTGCACGACTACGGCGTGCGCGGCAACATCCACCGGCTCGAGAACCTCGAGTTCGGTGACCTCGCCGCTGGCTTCGCCAAGGCCGACCACGTGCGCGAGGACACGTTCTTCTTCGAGGGCAACACGCACCTGCCGATGGAGCAGCACGCGTCGTTGGCGCACTTCGACAAGGACGGCAAGTTGACGATCTGGTCGTCGACGCAGACGCCGCACTACCTGCACCGGGCGCTCGCGCGCGTGCTGCACCCGTTGCCGGCACACCACATCCGCGTCATCGCGACGCCGAACGGCGGCGGCTTCGGCGGCAAGAGCGATCCGTTCAACCACGAGGTGGCCGCCGCCAAGATGGCGATGCTGACCGGGCGGCCGGTCAAGGTCGCGCTGACGCGCGAGGAAGTGTTCCACTGCCATCGCGGCCGACACCCGGTGCTGATGCGCAGCAAGGTCGGCGTCACCAAGACCGGCCGCATCCTGTCGATGGACTTCCAGGCCTACCTCGACGGTGGCGCCTACGGCAGCTACGGCACCGCGAGCACGTTCTATACGGGTGCGCTGCAGACGGTGACCTACCCGGTCGAGAACTACCACTTCCGCGGCGCGCGCTTCTTCACCTGCAAGGCGCCGTGCGGCCCCAAGCGCGGCCACGGCACCGTGCAGCCGCGCTTCGCGGTCGAGGTGCAGCTCGACAAGATCGCCTGCGACCTCGGTCTCGATCCGGCCGAGCTGCGGTTGCAGAACCTGGCGCCGCGCGAGTCGCTGACCGCGAACTTCCTGCGCATCGGTTCGATGGGCCTCGGCACCTGCATCCAGAAGGTCGTCGACGGCTCGGGCTGGAAGACGCGACGCGGCAAGAAGGAAGTGACCAAGGACGGTCGCATCCGCGGCCTCGGCCTCGCCTGCAGCAGCTACCTGTCGGGTGCCGGCCTGCCGATCTACTGGAACGGCCTGCCGCACTCGGGCGTGCAGCTGAAGTTCGACCGCAGCGGCCTCGTCACCGCGTTCTGCGGCAGCACCGACATCGGCCAGGGCAGCGACAGCGTGCTCGGCTGGATCATCGGCGAAGTGCTCGGCATCGACCCGCTGGGCATCAAGGTGGTCACCGGCGACACCGACCTGACGCCGGTCGACCTCGGCAGCTACAGCTCGCGCGTCACGCTGATGACCGGCAACGCGGCGATGCAGGCGGCCGAACGCGCGCGCGATCTGCTGCAGAAGGGCGTCAGCGAGAAGCTCGGGGTGCCGGCCGGGCGGCTGGTGTTCGCCGACTCGCGCGTGTTCGACGCCGAGGACCCGAAGAAGGGCATGACGTTCCAGGAAGCGATCATCGTCACCGAGGCGCGCTTCGGCACCATCGGCACCGTCGGCAGCTACACGCCGCCGGCGTCGGCGGCGAAGTTCCGCGGCGGCGGCGTCGGCCCGAGCCCGAGCTACAGCTATTCGGCGACCGTCGTCGAGGTCGAGGTCGATCCGGACACCGGCATCTACCGGGTGCCGAAGGTCTGGATGGCGCACGACATCGGCCGCGCGCTCAACGCCACCGTGGCGATGGGGCAGATCGAGGGCTCGGTCTACATGGGCCTCGGCGAGGCGATGATGGAGGAGAGTGCCTACCGCGATCGCACCCACAAGGGCAACCGCGTGTTCCTGCACAAGATCCCGTCGATGCTCGAGTACAAGAGCCCGAGCGCGCTCGAGATGCCGGAAGTGGTGACCTACGTGGTCGAGGACCACGACAAGAACGGCCCGTTCGGCGCCAAGGAAGTCGGCCAGGGGCCGCTGCTGCCGATCATGCCGGCGGTCGCCAACGCGGTGTTCGACGCGGTCGGTGTGCGCGTCGACGAGAACCCGATCTCGTTCGAGAAGGTGTTCATGGCACTGCAGGCGAAGAAGGAAGGCAAGGAGGGCCGCTACGGGCCGAGCACCGGCGCCGATGGTGTGCCCGCGGTCGACTTCGGCGATTCGCTGAAGATCAAGACGCCGTGGCAGGGTGGCGACGGCACGGCGTGGAACGAACCCAAGCGCGAGAAGAAGGCCGCCAAGTAGGAAGCGAGGAACCCGACCATGCTGCGACTGCCCACGTTCACCTACCACCGGCCGAAGACCGCCAGCGAAGCCGTCGCCATCCAGAAGGAGCACGGCAAGGAGGCGATGTACGTCGCCGGCGGCACCGACCTGTATCCCAACATGAAGCGTCGGCACCAGACGCCGACGCACGTGATCTCGCTGCAGGACGTGCCCGGCCTGCACACGGTCGATCCGCTCGCCGACGGGCGCGTGGCGATCGGGGCGATGGTCAAGCTGACCGCGCTCGAGCACCATGCGCACCTGAAGGCCCACTACGGCGCGTTCGCGCACGCGGTGCGCGAGATCAGCACGCCGCTGCTGCGCAACATGGGCACGATCGGCGGCAACCTGCTGCTCGACACGCGCTGCACCTACTACGACCAGAGCCACGAGTGGCGCGAGTCGATCGACTTCTGCATGAAGAAGGACGGGGCGATCTGCTGGGTCGCGCCCGGTTCGCCGCGCTGCTGGGCGGTGCAGAGTTCGGACACGGTGCCGCTGGTGTGTGCGATGGAGGCCGAGGTCGAGCTGGTCGGTGTGGACGGCTCGCGCACGATCAAGGCGGGGGAGCTGTACCGCGACGACGGGATCCAGTACCTGACCAAGAAGCCCGAGGAGCTGCTGACGCGGCTGGTGCTGCCGGCGGCGAAGGGGTGGAAGGCGAGCTACCTGAAGCTGCGGCGGCGCGACACGTACGACTTCCCGGTGCTCGGGGTCGGGGTGTGTCTGTGGATGGATGGTGGTGGTGTGATCACCAAGGCGAACGTGCGGCTCGGTGGGGCGGGGTCGTACGCGATCCCGGCGACCGAGAGCGAGAAGCTGCTGGTCGGGCAGAAGTTGACGGACGAGGTCATTGCCGCGGCGGGTTCGGCGGCGCTGAAGCCGGCGCGCACGATGGACAACACGGATCTGGATGTGTACTGGCGGCGGAAGGTCGCGCCGGTGTACGTGGCGCGGGCGTTGGCTGCGTGCAAGTGAGGTGATGGTGGAGCCGTGGCCGGCGGTCGAGGCGTTCCTCGCGTTCGTGCTGCGAACGGTGCCGGCTACGCGCGGCGACTGGCCCGAGCTGGTGCGGCTGCTGGATGGTCTGGCGATGGCGCGCCATGCGTGTCCCGAGCCGGATTGGCCCGAAGACGACGCCGGGGTTGGGGGACGCCATCGACGACCTGTGCGACGTCGCCGCGGACCTGCAGGTGGCGCGGTGGTTCGCTGAGCACCGTGGCTCTGCCGTCGGGGCGGCTTTGTTGGCGTGGGGCTTCGATGCCCACTGGGGCCAGCACCTGCGCGAGCTGAAAGGTTATCTGCACTGCCGGATGCGGGAGTGAGGGGGCGTCGTTACCGATCGAGCCGGGGCAGCTATCGTCGCCGTGATACTCGTGGGCCTCACCCTGCGCCGACTCTGCAGGTATCCGGCGACCCTCGGCTTGTTGGTCGTGACGTCCTGCGTCGGTTCGGCGAAGGAAGCCGCAGGGCACTCGATGCAGACCCTGTCGATGCGATCCGTTGCCGATGTGCCCTCGCCGTTCGTGACGGTGATCCGGCAAGAGCTGGCCGAGGATCAGCATCTCGTGGTGATCCGTCGAGCTGGCGGTGCAGAGTCGTCTGAGCGGGCGACTCTGCTCGCGTCCGCGGTGCCGAGCCCGAGGCTGCTGTGGCAGACCAGTGCGGGCTTCTCGCTGGCTGTCGTCGCTCGCGTCAGCCGTCAGCGCCTGCTATGCCTCGGGGGCACAGCACCGAGCGTCAACCGTCTCCATGTCGTCGACCTGGCGACGGGATCCTGCCGCGACCTGGGCCTGCGCATGAGTCGACTGATGTCGATCCAAGAGGATCGGGTCGTGTTCGCAGTTGGTGAGCAGGTTGGCGTGCTCGACCTCGGCGAGCCCCTTCGTGTGCGACTGCTGGATGTCGGAGGTATGCGCAACCTGCAGGTCGTGGGCGATGCGCTCTACGGCACAGATCGCGACCGCCTGTTGCGGGTCGATCTTGCCGGCGGTCTGCAGCGCTCGCTCGGACCTTCGCTCACATCCGCGCCGCTGTCGCTGTCCGTGTCCCCGGGCTCGTCTCACTGCGCGGTCGTTCAGAGCGGGCCGCCATCGGCGATGGCCATTCGTGGCGTCCACGAGGCCAGCTGCGCCGTGTTGCACGACCATGTTGTGTTGCGTCGGGTCACGGTGTTCGACCTGCGCACCGCGACGGTGGTGTGCGATCTGGAGGAAGTGGCGGAAGTCGTCGCCGATCCGTTGGACTCGGGGCCAGCAGCGATGCGGCCGCTCGTTCGTTGGTCCGGGCCGACCGAGCTGGTCGTGCCGGGGATCGTGCGCGGCGACCAACTGCAGCTCCATTGGTGGCTGGTCGACGTGATCAGCGGACGGCAGCGGGCAGCGAGCCCAGGGCTGTTGCCGTCGGATGCCGAGGATCGTTCGTGCCGTGTCGACGCGTTCGCTGTGCGGCCGGAATGGCGGCCGAGCGCTGCTCCCGTGGAGCGACAGGCTGCGCCCGATGGTCGATGGGCCGCCGTGGTCACCTCGGTGTCGGCCTGGGAGCAGCGCGTGGAGCTCGTCGATGTGGTGAACGGTTCTGTACTCGCCACGGACGTGGCGTCGGTGGCGGCCTGTTATTGGTTGCCGGCTGCCGACTGAGTTCTCGCGAGCGCTGCTGGCGGCAGCCTTGGTCCACGGTTGCGGCTGGTCAGCCAGAAGTGTGCCGGGTATGGCTGCCGGGGTGCGTTTGCTCTCCTGGGCGTTGCTCGCCGTCGTTGGCTTGCTGTGGATTCGGCGGTGGCTGTCACCGGGTCGTTGGCGACGTGCCACGGTCCAGCAGGAGCAGACGATGCGAGCGGTATGGGACCGCTATCTGGCTGCCGTTGCCATCAAGGACGGTGTCGGCGCCGCCGCGTGTGTGACGGCGGCGACCTTCGCCGACTACGACCGGATGCGGCAGCTGGCCTTGCGCGCAACTCGCGAACAGCTGCGGGCCGAAACCGTGCTGACCCGTTCGCGTGTGCTGTTGCTGCGCGCGGTGTATCGAGCGGGACATCTGGCCGCGATGGATGGGGCGCGGTTGTTCGCGATGTGCATCGAAGCCGGCTGGACCGATATCGCTGCCGTTGCCGGTAGCAGTCTGCGTGGATTCGAAGTGGACGCGGGCTACGGGCGAGCTCGGTATGTCAGCGCCCGGTTCGGCGCCGGTCCGTGGCTCGGGTTCACGGGGGTCGACGGCGACTGCCGCGTGGACATGGCCGACTTGTTGGCGGCGGCGGCGGTGACGTACCAGCGCTTGTGCGACAAGTCGAAGCAGGACGAGGATGCGTTCGTGCTGCAGCTGGTCGCGGACGAGACCGGGCGGGAGGCGGGTGAATCGCTGTGGTTGCCGTTGGTGTAGTTGCTGTCCCGGCAGCCACCGAGCGTCGCTGCCTCACGCAACCGCGGCAGCAAATTGCGCGTAGAGATCTCCGGGTAGAGGGTGATCGAGTCGCCACGTGATCGCCATCGGGCGCTCTCCCTCATGGCTCACGTAGGTCGCCGGGCCCAAGAACCAGAAGGCGCGGTCGTCGGCGCGCAATCGGGCGAACAGCAGGATCTGCGTGCCCATGGCGACGTGTTGCTGGTAGCGCTGGCCAGTCTCGCTGTTGCTACGGGTGACCCCTTGGCTCTCCCAGCGGATCAGCTCACGGCTGATTGCGCGGTCCTTGTAGCTCGTCGTTGGCGAGAACTGCCCAGAGGTCTTGTCGAGGGTGAAAGCCAGCAGGTCGGTGCGCGCGGGCTCTACCCAAAAAACTCCGGACTGCCATGAGGCGACCCCAGCTGCTGTGCCAACGCCCATCGCTGCCAAGATTTCAATGCGCGTGTAGCGCGCGTGTACTTGCAAGGGAGCCTCCGCGGCCAGCTTCGCCTGCGGGTGAGCGTGGTCGATGCGGTTCGCCAACACATCCAGCAGCTCGAGCATCTCGAAGCAGACCTGTGGATGTTCACGAAGCATCGCGAGCGCTTCCGCGAGAGTGTTGTGCTTGTTGAGCACTTGGTCGGCAACGTTGGCGACCAGCATGCGGAGCAAACGTTGGTCACGAAGGTGGGGGAGATCAGGTGGGGAACCCGTGGTTGTTCGCAGCCACCGTCGCCACGCATCGATGCGTTCGAGGTCGTCGACGTGCAGCAGTCGGCCGATTCCGCGCCGTAGAGCTGTCTCGTGTTGCCCCACAGGACTGCCAGCAAGGCCCGCTTCTGAGCATAGGTCGGACCAGCCTCGACCACCCGAGTACACGTCGCTCAGATCGTAGCCCGTCTCGTCGAGGAACTTGGACAGTGCAACCTTGCCGACCGCTGACGCCAGCTGCCGCAGCTCCGCTGCCTTGGCCTTCCATTGGCTCGGGATCGCATCGCGTACGTTCCGCAGCACGATCTCCCTGGCGACCGAGTCGAGTTGCAGGTTGCAGCCGGCCGGCAAGAACGGGAAGCCGTTCTCGATCTGCTCTTCGAGTTGCTTGCGGCTGCCGCCGAGCAGGGCGCGAAAGCGCCGGTCGAAGCGAAACTCGCGCCGGTGCTGACCGACGAAGTCGAGCACGGTGCACACCGACTTGCCGTCGTCCCGGCGTAGCCCACGACCCAGTTGCTGCAGGAACAGCGTCGGGCTGTCCGTGGGCCGCAAGAACAGCAGGACGTCGACGGCGCGCACGTCGATGCCCTCGTTGTAGAGGTCGACCGAGAAGATGACCTGGAGCCTGCCGCTCTGCAGCTGCTGCAATACCTGGCTGCGTTCGGTGTCCGCGGTGTCTGCCGACACTGCGACTGCCGCGATGCCTGCTGCCACGAACTGGCGCGCCATGAACTCTGCGTGACGGACGCTGACGCAAAAGCCTAGCGCCTTCATCTTGCCGACATCGTTGATGTGTCGTTGCAGCTGGTTGATCACGAGCCCGGCCCAGCGATCGCTGGCGGTGTAGACGTTGGTCAGTGCGTCTGTGTCGTAGCCGCGGCCGCGGCGCCACGGCACTTCGCGCAGGTCGAGACTGTCGGCGATGCCGTAGTAGAGGAATGGCACCAGGTAGTGCTGGTCGATCGCGTCCCAGAGCCGGAGTTCGGCGGCGATGCGGTCGCCAAACCAAGGCAGGATGGACTCGCCGTCGCCGCGCTCCGGGGTGGCGGTCAGGCCCAGCAGCTCGACCGGCTGGATGTGATCGAGCAGACGTCGGTACGAAGCCGCTGCGGCGTGGTGGAACTCGTCGACGATCACCACATCGAAGTGGCGATGATCCAGGTGCTCGTAGCCGCTGGCGTCGAGGCTCTGGATCGACGCGAATACGTGCTCGAACGCGCTGGGCCGGCTGCCGCCAACCCAGAGTTCGCCGAACGATGCGTCCCGCAAGGCGTGGCGGAAGGTGCCGAGGCTCTGCCGCAGGATCTCCTGGCGGTGGGCGACGAACAGCAGGCGCGCTCGTGGCAGTCGAATGCGCAGCCGCTTGTAGTCGACCGCGGCCATCACGGTTTTGCCGGTGCCGGTGGCGGCAGCGAGCAGGTTTCGGTGATGACCTGCGGCGCGGGATACCTCGATCTGCTCGAGCAGGCGTTCCTGGAACGGTTCGAGCCGCAGGTCGGTTGGGTTCAGCAGCGACGGGAAGTCGCGTCGCGAGGACTGGCACCGCAGCGCGAACTGCGACGGTTCGTAGTCCTCGAAGTCCGGGTGGTTCCAGTAGGCCTCGAACACCGTCGCGACCTTGCCGACCACGGACTGGTTCCTGGCGCCCGATACCCGCACGTTCCACTCGAGGCCGCTCACCTGCGCCGAGTGGGTCAGGTTGGACGAACCGATGTAGGCGGTCGAGAACCCGGAGTTGCGTTGGAACAGCCACGCCTTCGCGTGCAGCCGGGTCGTGGTCGTGTCGTACGAGACGCGGATCGAAGCGCCCAGCTGCTGCAGGTCGTCGAGGGCTCGTTGCTCCGTCGATCCGGTGTAGGTGGTGGTCAGCACCCGCAGTTGGCGCCCTTGGTCCCGATGGCGGCGCAACGCTTCGAGCAGAGGGAAGATGCCGCTGCGGCGGATGAACGCCATCACGACGTCGATGCGATCGGCCGAGTAGATCTCGGATTCGATCTGGCTGCCGACCGTCGGCTCGCCTGGCGCATTGGTGAGCAGAGCCGTATCGAGCAGAGGGATCTTCGGTTCGGGGATCGACTCCGCGGTGCTATCGGGCAAACGCCGCAGAATCGCGCGCAGGACCGACTCTTGCGCGATCGGAATGTCGAGCGCCGCGTTGGCCCCCTCCACCAGCTCGTCAACGCGCAGCAGCAGTGCGTTCGTCAGCGCCATGCCGCGGTCGATGCGTTCCTTCTCATTCACGTCTTCCAGCACGCGACGAACCACTTCCGCGACATGTCTGCTGATCCGATCGGCGGCGTCCGCCGGCGAAAGGTCTCGGCGGATTGCTTGCAAGCCGGAACGTAGCTCGCGCAGCCTGGCCTCCAGCTCGCTCGTGATCAGTGCTTCGTAGAGCCCTCGCTCGCCTCCGGTCATCGCCGCAGTATGCCTGGCGGCGTCTCATCGAGCGACGGCGCAACGAGGCTCTCCGATCCCGCCGGAAGCAGAGCCATCCGAGCCCCGTCCCACGCACCGATGACCCCGGCCACCGCCCGCCGCACCGCGCCATGGCTGCTGCTCGCGCTGGCGATCGCCGCGGCTGCCCGGCTCGGTTGCCGCCCCGTCGACGTGCTGCTCGGCGCGATCCCGGCACTCTGCATACCAGCCCTTCGCACGCTACCACCCGACCAGCGCCGCGCGCTGCTGCGCCGCCGCCTGCCCGCGCTGATCGCACTCACCATGCTCGCCGCGCTGGCTCTGGGCTGGAGCAACGCGTCCGCACTCGCGGCGCCGATGCCGTGGGCGAGCGCGATCCGGTTCGGTGGTTACCTGCTGCTGTGGATCCTCGCGCTGCATGGCCTGCGCTTCGTTTCGGACCATCTGCTGCGACCCGTGCTGGCGAACGCGAAACTGCGCGGTTGCGTCGTCGCGCTGGCGACCTTCACGATCGGCTTCCCGAACCTCTACGTAGCGCTGCAGACGCACCGCATCGCGATCGCCGGCGCACCGGTCGCGCAATCGGTGGCCGGAACGGCGATCGCATTCGCGACCGGCGACGGGATCGAACTCGACGGCACGTTGTTCCTGCAGCCGAACGGCGACTCGAACACGCCGCTGGTGATCGTCTGCCACGGTCTCGGCGCCGATCGCGAGGCGTTCGCCGGCTACACCGCGCTGGCGCTGCGGCTCGGTGCGCACGCACTCACTTTCGACTTCCGCGCCCACGGTCGCAGCGGCGGCATGGTGTCGACGCTCGGCGCCGACGAGGTCGCCGATCTCGCCGCGGCGGTGGCGTGGTGGCGGTCGCAGCCGGGCCGCGCGCAGAACCCGATCGTGTTGCTCGGCGTGTCGATGGGCGGGGCCGTCGTGTTGCAGGCGGCCGGCATGGTCGGGGCCGCTGGCGTGTTCGCGGAGAGCTCGTATGCGGAGCTCTCGGCGATGATCGAAGCGCAGACGGCGATGCTCGGACCGCTGTCCGCGAGCGCCGCCGCGGCCGTGCAGATGGCGGCGCGCTGGCAGCTCGGCATCGATCCGGCGCGGGTCTCGCCGCTGCGTTCGCTGCGCGAATTGTCGCCGGCGATCCCGGTCGTGTTGGTGCACGCCGGTAGCGACCAGGTGATCTCGCTGCGCGAAGGCGAACGGCTGGCCGGGGCGCGGGCCGACCTGCGACTGCACGTGAGCCAAGGCGCCGAACACGCCGGTTGCCTCGCTGTCGATCCGATCGGCATCGAACAACAGCTGCGCACCCTGCTGACCACCATCGCCGCGCGGCGCTGACTTCCCGCCGCAGCCCGCTACGAGCCCCAGAGCCCCGGCAGCGTGTCGACCATCGGATACGGGCCGCGCGAGTGCGGGCCGAAGAACAGCCGGAACGCGACCGAGAACGTCCAGCAGTCCTCGCCGCCGAGCGTCGAGTACTCGACTCCCGACATCACCTTCAGCCGATGCCCGGCGAGCAGGTAGTTGGTGCCCAGATAGAACGCCTGGTAACGATCGCCGGTCGAGAGCCCGACCTCGCGCTCGTAGCGCCGCTGCGCACGCAGCCCGTCGTCGCCGTCGCTGCCGGCGAGCTGGTAGCGCCCGACGAGCTGCAATCGATCGGTGAGGAACACGCCCGGCTGCAGGTTGAGGCCGAGTGCGGAGCCGGAGCGGGCGTCGAGGCCGGCGGTGAGCTCGGTCATCAGCGACCACGAGCCGTCGGTGACGATCAGCGCTGCGGCGAGCCCCTGGTCGAAGAAGTTCAGGTTGGTCGCGTCGTCGTCGGCCTCGCTGTGCACCGCCGAGACGTTGACCACGGCGGTGTCGGTGCCGAGCGCCGTGTCGAGGTCGAGCGTCACCGAGCCGAGCAGCGACGAGCCGGAGTTCAGCTCGGTGAACGACTGCTCCATCCGGAAGCTGGTCGCGTTGGAGAACACGCCGGCGTAGTAGCTCCACGGCCCGTCGCGGCCCGACAGCGTCACCGCCGGCGTGTAGTCGGCGGCGAACATGTTGGTCAGCAGCGCGCGTTCGAGGTAGTTGAGGTAGCGACTCGAGACGTTGCGATCGTGCGTGAAGCGGTGTTTCTGCTGGCCGACCGTGAGCACCAGCGCATCGTCGAAGCGCCAGCCGACCCACAGCTCGGTGAATCCGTTGTAGAACGGCTCGAGATCGGTGCCGCTGACCGCCTGCGCGTGCACGGTCAGGTCCTGGAACAAACGTGCCTGGAACCCGAGTCGGAGGCGCCGGCTCTCATAACCTTCGGCGTCGCGTTCGTCGCCGCTGGTCCACCAGTTCTGGCCGTGGTAGCGGCCGAGCAGCCAGAACTCGTTCAGCACCGGCGCGCGGTCGTCGCGCAGCAGCAGGCCGAGCTCGGGGAACGGCTCGCCCGGCCGGCGCGCAGCCGCGGCGGGTATGTCCGCCTGCTGCGCCGACAGCGCGACACCGAGCAGCGCGGGCAGCGCGCGAGAGAATGCGTAGGACGGCACTGAGGGGCCGCAGCATGACGGCGCCTCGGCGGTGCGTCCAATGTCGCGGCGGTGCGCCGCACGCGCCCGGTCGCCTACGAGCCGAGCGTCAACCGCAATCGCCGCCGGAATCCGCTGCGATCGGCACGGGGTGCCGCGATCGCTGCGTTGCCAGCGGCGGTCCGGCCGGGCAGCATGGCCCGCGTGGTCGACGTGCCCGGGTATCGCATCCAGGAATTGCTCAGCTGGGGCGCGCAGGGCGACGTGTTCCTGGCCCATGCCGACGACGGCACGCCGGTGGCGCTCAAGGTGGTCACGGCCGATCGCGGCGACGGGGATCCCGACGCGATGTCGCGTCTGCAACGAGAGGCGAAGCTGCTGGCGGCCGTCGATTCGCCGCACGTGGTGAAGGTGCGTGAGTTCGTGCGCGGATCCCGATGGAGCTGCCTCGCCCTGGAGTTCCTGTCCGGTCAGCGGCTCGATGCCGAGGTCCGCGTGCGGGCCGGCCAGCCGGCGCCCGCCGTCCCGGTCGGCGACGACACGGTGCACCTGGCGCCGGAGCAGCTGGGCACGGCCGGTGCGCGCGTCGCGCCGGAACCCGCGGCGGTCGCGGTTGCGCTGCGCACACGGCAACACGTCGAGTGGGCGCTCGGCATCGCCGTGCAGATCGCCGGCGGCGCCGCGGCGCTGCATCGCCGCGGGCTCGTGCACCGCGATCTCAAACCGCAGAACGTGATGGTCGTCGACGGACGTGCGGTGCTGATCGACTTCGGGTTCGCACGCATGGACGGCATCACGACGCTGACGCAGACCGGGACCGCGATCGGCACGCTGGCGTACATGAGCCCCGAGCAGTTCCGCGGCGAGCCGGCGACGACCCGCGGCGACGTGTTCGCGCTCGGGGCCACCATCTGGCATTGCCTGTGCGGCACGGCACCGGGCAGTCAGGACCTGCGGTCGCTGACGGCGATGGCGAAGCGGCGGGCACCGGTCGACATCCGTCGTTGCAACCCGCTGGTGAGCGCCTCGCTGGCGGCCGTCGTCGCGTGCTGTCTCGAGCCCGACCCACGCGACCGCTATCCCGACGCCGAGGCGTTGTCGGCCGATCTGGACCGCTGCCGGGCCGGGCTGGTGGTGCGCCGGCCGTTCTCGGCGGCGCGGTGGTGGCGCCATCACCGCGCGGTGTCGCTGCGCGGCGCGGCGGCGGCAGTGGTCCTGTTGCTGCTCTCGATCTGGCTGTCGGGCACCGATGCGCGGGCCGTCGCCAGTTCGATCCGCACCGAGGTGCTGGCACAACGGCCGGCGCAGGCGCGGGCCGCGTGGCTCGATTGCGACGAGCCGCGGCGCGGCGAGGTGATCCGCGAACTGAATCGTCAGCTGCCCGATGTCGTGCGGGCCACGGCGATCGCGCAGGCGCTGGACCTCGGCTTGTTGGTCGTGGCGCCGCGGCCGCGTCACCTCGTCGCGCTGCTGCCGGCGCGCAGCGACGAGTGCGTGCATCCCGGCCCCGACGACTTCTTCGAGGTCGAGTCGCCCCGCGCGCTGCTGGTGCCGCCGGGGCGCGCGTGGTGCTTCGTGATGTCGGCGGATCCGCGCCACTGGTGGGCGCCGCAGGACCCGGGTGGTCTGCATTGCCTGGTGCAGGTCGACGTCCCGACCGGCGCCGTGGAGCCGTGTTCGCTGCTCGCCCTGCCGACGGATCGCCTGCCGCGACCGGGTTGCGGCACCATCGAGATCGCGGCCGGCGTTCATGCCGTGCCCGAGCGGAAGGCGGTGGTGAACGTCACGATCGCGCAGCCGCTCGTGGTCGGGGTGCAGGAGTGCTCGCGCGCGACGTTGACCGAGTTACGGCTGCAGCTCGCCGGCGCGTTCGGCCGTCGCCTCGAACTCGATCGCTGGTTGCGGCATCCCGACGAGCCGGCCGCGATCGGCAACGAGATATGGGCCACGTGGCGAAGCACCCGCCTCGACGAGGCCGAGCCGCAACTGCCGGCCCAGGTCAGCTTCTGGGAAGCGCATCGGCTGGCGACGTGGTGCGGCTGCCGCCTGCCGTTCCGTCGCGAATGGGAAGTGATCGCCGGCGCCGGCGGCAAGTTGCTCGGTGCGATCGGTCAGCGCCTCGTGCCGGCGCAACCGAGTCCGGTCGGCCAGGATCCGGACTGGGACCGAACCGATCGCGGCATCTGCTTCGCCAACTCGAACGTGTCGGAATGGACCCTGGATCGCGATGCGAGAATGAACGAACCGGCCTTCGTGATCGCGCCGGCACAGGTTCACTTGCAGGGGGCGCTGTCGTTCTCGCCCTGGTCCCGGTTCGTGTTCGGGGAGCCCGCCGGTGCGCCGCACGGTCTTCGCTTGTATCGCCAGCGGTTACCGATTCGCTGACCATGCCTAGGAAGTGGCTCGTCGCGAGGAGTCACCCATGGAGATCCGCATTCGCCTGCCCGGCTTGTCCGCGGCTTCCGACCTTGCCCTGGCGCCACACATGGCGCGGTTCGCCGCCGCACACGCGCACGGCGCCGTCGCGCCATTGATCGCGCCGCTGGGCACGACCAACGAGTGCGCGGCCAATCCCGCCTGCAAGTATCTCGGTTCGGAAGAGGACGAGGAGGGGCGGATGTGGCTGTTCTACCGCTGCGACGACAGGGTAGAGGCGTATCTGGCCTGACCGTCAGCGCCCTCCGGCCAGCGCCGCTTCGGCGAGCAGGCCCAGCGCGGTGGCGACCAGCGGATCGTCCTCCTTCATCGCGTTCGCTGCATTGAGGTAGCTGTCGTCCGGTTGTCGGAACGACGCCAGCGCGGCCGCGATGCCCGGCCGCCAGCGCGCCGCCGTGGTCGCGTCGACCAGCGGCAGCGTGCGCGCCCAGGCCTGCAGCCAGTAGAGGCGCAGCGAGGGCTCGAGTTCCGGCGCCGCTTCGGCGATGCCGGGGACCCGCGCGTCGTGCGCGCGTTGCACCAGCCACGCGACCGCGGCACGCACGCGCGGATGTTCGGCCGGCAGGCCGGCGGCGCGCAATGCCCGCACGCCGTCGGCGGTGGTGGTGCCGTAGCTGCGCGGGCGCGGTGGCACCGCGTCCGTCATGCCGGCCTTGCCGGCGCGCCAGTCGCCGGTCGGCGTACAGGCGAAGCCGCCGTCGCCGGTGCGATCCTGACAGCGTTCGACGAACGTGCGTGCGGCCTCGACCATCGGGTCGGTCGGTGGCACCGCCGCGGCCTGCAGTGCCTCGAGCACGAACGTCACCGACGCCAGCCCGATCAGGTCGGCGCCGGCGGGCCGCCGTGGCGCGCGATCGCCGAGCCCGAAGGCGCCGTGTTCCGGCTCGTGCGGCTGCCAGCCGTGATCGCTCGTCAGCTGGTGCCGCCGCAAGAACATCAGCAGCGCACCGCGCCCGTCGTCCTGGTCGTCCGGCGCCAGCACGGCCAGCGCGTGCAGCATGCAGGCGGCGGTGTAGACCGGGTAGTCGACGGGTTCGGGCGGCTGCGGCGGCGATGGCGCGCCGCGCGCGATCAGGGCCCGCAGCGCCCGGCCGGCGGCGGCCATGGTTTGACCGTCGGCCGTGGGCTGCAGCACCAGTGCCAGCGCCAGCGCCGCCGTCGTCGACTCCCCGCGCGCGAGCACGCCGTAGGTGGCGGTGGCCCACAGCCCGTCGTGGCGCTTCCGGCTCGCCAGCCAGTCGATCACATCGGGCTCCGGCCGACAGCTCGGGAACGGCAGCAGCAGCGCCGTCAGCAGCAGCGGCATGGCGCCGCGAACGGGCTCGACTCCGCTCAACGTTCCACCAGTGGCAGCAGCTTGTCGGGCGTCAGCAAGGTCATGATCGCGCACGCGGTGCAGAACACGCGGCCGGTGATGCAGTGGTGGCCGACCCAGCTGCCGTCGCGGTTCTGGCTCTTCTTCAGCGCCTTGCAGATGCGCTCGTACCACGACGCGTAGACCCGGTCGCGTTCGAGCAGCAGCGCCTGGGTCGCATAGAGCGCACCGAGGAACTCCTCGCCGCCGGTGGCGCCGCCGACGTCCTGGTCGAAGTGCATCTTGTCGATCACCGCGATCGCGCGCTGCACGTCCGGTTCCTTGCCGAGGCTCTCGCCGATCAGCACCCGGATGCCGCCCGCCTGCGTGACGAAGCGTTCGGCGCGCCCCCAGTTGTTCTCGCGGAACACACCGGTCGCCTTCTCGAGGCAGTCCTCGCGCAGGTAGCGCACCACCTTGTCGGCCGAGGCCTGGTCGGTGTGCACGCCGATCGCATGCGCTTGCTTCAGCGCCTGCCACGCGGCGATCGTCGTCAGCATCGGCTCGTAGCTGGTCTCCCACTCGCCGTTCGGCTTCTGCAGGCTGGCGATCCGTCGCACCATCGCGCGCAGTTCGTCGTGCATGCGCTGGTCCTCGAACGCCTCGAGATTGAGGTTGGCGGCCTGCGTGTAGAGCAGCGCCACCAGGTAGAGGTCGGCGTTCGGCCCGAGCTTGCTCTGCAGCAGCGTCGCGCGATCGAGCTGCGAGCTCTGGCCGTAGTTGCGGGTGCGCTTGCCGATCCAGTCGATGCCGCGCCGCACGGCGTGGCAGTGCGGGCCGCGCGAGGTCGTGTTGCCGTGCGTCAGCAGCGCCAGCACCGCGATCGCGGTGTTGCCGACCTGGCCCGCGGTGCCGGGGTTGTCGCCCCACGAGCCGTCGCCGTTCTGGGCGTCGAGCAACCAGCGGATCGCCTTCTGGGCGGTGTCGCGCGCTTCGGCGGTCACCGGATCGGGGAGCCGCGCCGGTGCCAGCAACAGCAGCAGCGGGGCGAACGACGCGGCGATGGCGGGACGTGACATTGGCAGCTTCGACTCGACCCTGGTGACGAGCCGCAGGTTACCACGACCGGCGACGGATCGGGTGGTTGCGGTCAGCTCGCGTGCTACCGTCACCCGCCATGCGCGCCATCCGGAACGGTCAGGTCCTCGCCGACAGCGATCGCACGATCGAGGTCGACGGCTACGTCTACTTCCCCCGCGAGTCGGTGCGGATGGAACGGTTCGCCGCCGCGCCGAAGACGGTCGGCGACCGCATGTGCCCGCACGGGGTGCAGTTCTACGACCTGGTCGACGGCTCGGGCCGCGTCGAGCGGCAGGCCTGGTCGTACGAGAAGCCGGGCGCTCGCATGCAGCCGATCGAGCGCTGGCTCGGCTTCTGGGACGAGGTCGAGGTCACCGCCTGACCCGCCCGGGGGGCGGCGAAGGCGCCGACTACTGCACGGTGCCCGACGCGCTGCCGCCCTCGCGGGTGCTGATCGTCACGCGGCGACCGACCAGGTTGATCGGCGTGCGGAACGACGCCTCGTACTGCGCGGTCAGCCCGTTGTAGGCCATCGGCGACTCGAACGTGAAGCCGTCGACCGACACCGTCATCGTCGCCAGCGCGCCGACGCCGCTCTGCGCGCTGATCGTCAGCAGGCCGTTCTGCCAGATCGCGTTGTCGATCTGGATGCTGTCGGAGGGCACGTCGCGCGGCGTGGCCACGTAGGGTGCACCGGCCGCCATCGGGCCTTCGACGCGGATCCGCAGGTCGTAGAACGACGAGCTCGAGCCGGACTCGGAGATCGTGCCGGGCAGCACCACTTCGAGCACCGTGAACGCGAAGCGCCCGTAGCGCTCGCCCTGCAGGTTGGCCTCCAGCGGGCCGTAGTTCACGCCGATCGCGCTGTCGTGCACGATCGCGACGAACGTGCGCCCGACCATGCCGGCGAGGTCTTGGTTGCGGAGCGGCATCACGCCGGGCACCTGGCCGAGTGCCAGCTGCGGCACGGTGCCGGCGACCAGGTCGGCGAGCGGGAACGGCAGCGCGCCGGTCAACGTGAAGATGCCCTCGTTGCCGGGGCCGCCCATCGGCAGCGTGACGATGCTGCCGGCGTAGAACTCGCTCCACGGCAGCCACGGATTGCCGAGCAGCGACGTGTTGCTGTCGTTGGTCAGGATCTCCGGCGTGGTGCCGAGCAGCTGGGCCGCGGTGATCACGGTGCTGGTGCTGTTGTCGAGCGCGTGCTCACCGAGCAGCACGAGTTCGCCGACGGCCGGCGCCGGGCCGGCGAGGCGGAAGCGGCCGGCCGGGCCGACCACGGGGGCCGTCGGGAAGTTCAAGGACAGGCCCACGCCGAGCTGGAACAGGTCGGTGCCAGCCAGCGATACCGTGTTGGGGATGGCCAGGCTCGCTTGAGCGGCGCTGCCGTCCTGCGGGATCAGCGCGATCGGCAGGCCGATGAAGCCCGGTCCGATCGGCAGGGACAGCGGGCCGAACTGGATCGGGCCGGCGTCGAGTGCGAGCAGGTTGGCGACCACACAGATCGGCGCCGCGCTGAGCGTGAACGTGACGGTGCTGCCGAGGGTGGGATCGCCACTGCGCCAGAGGCTGGGGTTGCAGTCGGCGGGCGCCTGGGCGGCGGCGGCAGCGGCGAGCAGGGAGGCGGACAAGAGGGCAAGGACGGGGTTCTTGTTCATGGTGAACCTCGATAGACAACCCCTGTGCCAAGGCGCGTTCCGCGCGAACTCGTCAGGGTCGTGGACGACGGGTGTCAGGGCTCCGTACGGATGCAGCGAAGTGGGAAAAATCGCGTGAAGAATCGCTGTTGCAGCATCCATCCCGTCCTGACGCGGCATCGTTGTCCCACGCGTCCGGCGGCCACGGCCATGCGCGTCGGTCGTGCGCGTCAGTCGTGCGCGTCAGGAACGCGTCGAAGTCCTCGGCGGTGTAGTCCCACTCGGGCAGAGGTGTGGTCTGTTCGACGGTCGGCAGCGTCACGAGCGTGCTCCTCGCGGTCGAGGCAGCGCTGGTCATGCCGGAAGCGGCGGCGAATCCGGCCATCGAAGCGAGGAACATGCGGCGGTTCATGGGGCAGGGGTAGGTCGGCCGCCGGCGCGGCCGGGCACAAATGCCGCGCTGGCCATCTTCCTTCGCTGGCGGCGTCCGCTGGCCGCCCATCGCTCGCTATCTTCTCGGGCCACCGATGGCCGAGATCACGCGCTTCCTGACCACGACCGCCGCGATCGCGGTCGAGAACGCGGTCCGCTACGGGCTGTTCGCCGGGGTCGCCTGGTTGCTGGCCTACAAGCTGTTCCGGGCCCGCTGGGCGCATCGCAAGGTGGTGCCGGCGATGCCGCCTGCGGCCTGTGTGCGCCGTGAGCTGCGCTGGTCCCTCTGCACGCTGGTCGTGTTCGGGCTGGTCGGCTCGACGACGTGGCTGATGGTGCGCGCCGGCTGGACGCGCATGTACTTCGGCGATCCGTTCGCCGCGCCGGTGTGGTTCGTCGCCAGCATCGTGCTGACGATCGTGCTGCACGACACGTGGTTCTACTGGTCGCACCGACTGCTGCACCACCCGCGCTGGTTCCACGTCTGGCACCGAACGCACCACCTGTCGCACAACCCGTCGCCGTGGGCCGCCTACTCGTTCGATCCGCCCGAGGCGGTCGTGCAGGCGATGATCTTCCCGCTGTCGGTGATGCTGATCCCGCTGCACCCGCTCGCGTTCGTCGTGTTCATGGTGTGGCAGATCCTGTTCAACGTGCTCGGCCACACGGGGCACGAGTACCACCCGCGCTGGCTGATGGACTCGTGGGTCGGTCGCGTGCTCAACACGCCGACGCACCATGCGATGCATCACGAGCTGTTCCGCGGCAACTACGGGCTCTACTTCAATGTGTGGGACCGGCTGATGGGGACCAACCATCGCGACTACGAGGCGCGGTTCCGTGAGGTGACGGGGCGGCCGCGGGGCGCGGTGGTCGAGGACGGCGAGGAGCGGCAGGCGGTGCGGTAGCTGGCTCACAGCGGTGTGGCTTCACTTCGGCGCCGGTTCGGCGCCGAGGCAGAGCAGTCGCGCCGGAAGCGGGTTGCTCAGCATGCGCAGCATGCTCTCGGCGTGGTTCGCGGAACTGCACTCGACCGAACCGAACCCCGGCAGCTTGCTGACGACGAGAGGTGTTGCGAGCAGCTCGCCGTTCCAAAGGATCGCCAGGTGACGGTCGAGGCAGTGTTCGCCGAGCTTGGCGTACTTGGCCGTGGTCTCGGGCCTGGTCGCGAACTGGATCGTGTGAGCGCGCGGCTCGGGCAGCTGTCGGTACGACGACGCATCGAGGTCGTCCTGGGTCATGCACTCGGCATGCGTGTTGATCGCGACCAACTCGATCAGGAACCGTCGGGCCGGCGGCAGTGCCTGCATGTGCAGTGGCAGCATGCGGTGGCGGCGGCGGCTGGGTGTGGCTGGGTGCGGCGCAGAAAGCGCAGGGACGTCTCCTGTAGCAGGTACTCGGCATCGGCCGCGTTGGCGCCGAGCAGGCGCAGGTAGCGCCACAGCGAGGTCTGGTGCTCGCGGACGAAGCGTTCGGGGTCCGGCATCGCGGGTGGGGCCTCGACGACGGACTGTCGAGGTGGGGGCAGGGTGGTGCGGCTGGTCACGAGCGACCACCTACCGCCGGCGCAGAACGTATTTCGAATTCTGGACCGTCCGGGGCGGGCTTGCTGCCGCCATTCTTGCGTGTCGGTGCCAGCGTCGGTCGATTCTCGGCGTCGATACCCCGAGCTGGGGCGGTTTGGTCGACCCGGCCATTGGAGTTGGTTCAGACCCAGCGACCCAGACCGACCCTGACCGCGGGCGTTGACGGCCTGTCCAGTCAGGTTCATGATCCGCTCATGATGTGCGAAGAATTCGCCAGCTTGGCGATGGAGGTCCTCGCCAAGTGCAGATCCGCTCGTCGCCTTCCTGTTCAGGATCGCGAAGATGCTGTTGCAGAGGCGTTGCTTCGATGGCTACGAAGGTTGGGTGATTGTGCTGCGTGGGACCGGTCTGCCTCGATTGCCATCCTGATCGGAATCCACCGAAATGTGTGCCGCGAGATGGTTCGTAGACGTCGGTCGACCTCGTTGGACGATGTTCTCGAGGCTTGTCTGGTTGCCCCATTGGGGGGTGATTCCGAAGCTGGGTGGTCTGGTCAAGTGGATCGGCTGCGAGCGGGACTGACGGCTCGTGGGCTCTCAGGGCAGGATGCAGACTTGTTGTTGTTGCGCCGTCTGTTCGCATGTTCATGGCGGGAAAGCGCTTCCAGGCTGGGGTTGACGAGCTTCTTTGCGGCCCGGAAGCGTATCGAGCGATTTCTGTCCCGTTTGCCACGGCTCAACTCATTCCATATCAGGGACAGTGCCTTCCGCGCTTCCCAACTTCCCAGCTTCCCACACTTGTTGAGCAGTGCCCCGGTGGGATTCGTCGCGCGCCGCTGCCCGCATCCAGAGCTGACCGCTTATGACCTATTTGATCAAGACCCTGTTCTGTACGATTTTAGTGTTGTCTGGTTCCTTGCTCCGCTGCGCCGCCGAGCAAAAGATCATCGTATACGTAGACGCGATTCTAAGTGGTTGCACTGCGTGCGCAGCCACTGAGGGATTAGCGACAGGATCTGTCAAGGACCTGACTTTGAATTGCTGCGTTGGTGCTCCAGCAGGTCAGATTGCCACGTCCGGATACTCTTTGGTTCCTGGTGTGTGCTCACGTATCGACAATGAGTGCAGAGGAACCAAAGACTGTTCATTTTCTGTTACCCTTACCATCATGATGGGTTGTCATACAGAGCTCTGGTTCGACCGGCCGGGTCTTGATCCGAGCGATGATGGTAGGATAACCGAGAGCATGAAGCAGGACCTGTTGCTGACCGTGCTTTGCAGCAACGCCCCGCCCAACGGAAGCTCGGATACGGCCGGCGTCAAGGTGTTCAGTGCGGACTGTGCCGAGTCGGGGATCAAGGGAGCGCAGATTGGGGAATACACCGCAAAGGTGAAGTGTGCAAAGTGCAACTGAGGGTTCGAGGCGGGGTAGCCAAGTCGACATGAGAAAAGCACTTTGGGTGGCGGCCGTAGGAGTGCTGCTGGCCTGGATCGTCTGGTGGATTGCTCCCGCGTCTCCACCTTCGCCTGTCGGGATGCAAGCCGACGACGGCGAATCTAATCCCGTGGTGTCAGACCCGCGGGAATGGGTCGCCAAGTTGCACCGCGGCGATACCGAGGTCGAGCTCCGGCAGCGAGCTATGTCATCAGACGGCAAGCCGGCCGAGGTCATCTTGGGCAATCTGGAAACCATAGGCAGGCTGCTCCCCGAGGAAGTGCCTCAGGTGCGTGCCACGATCTCGGATCTCGAGCGAGTACGAGAGCGCTGGTGGAGGCAGGCTCAGTCCCGCTTCGAAAGGTCCGGGGACGTTCTCGACAACTTGGAGTTCGCTCGATGCTTGGTGGATGTCGAGGAGGCACGCGCTGCATTGCGCGCCCTTGAGGACGATTCGTACTACGTTCAAAAGGGGGACCACGCCATGCCGGCTGTTGCTGGAGTTCGGTATGTCGGAGTCTCCGTAGCTCGGGGTGATGCATCCTTGTTCGTCACCATCGCGCTCGTGGTCGCGAATCACGGCGCCCTTGGCGCCGCCCTGGAGTATCTCGACGTGGCGGATAACCAGGCGGCGGCCCAGGCATGCGAGCACTTCAATCGGTTGTCACAGGATCAACGGCGTGCCTTGATCGAGAGATTTCGCACAGCTGGCGACGACCTGCGACGCAAGGACCCTGAGTTGGCTCGGTTCTTCCGAGCGGGCCTGCAGATCACGGACCGCGACTTGCTCGTGAGGCGATGACTGCTGCACGAAGAAGCCCAGACCGTCTGGTCTGGCGTTTCAGTGGTCGAGACTCGTGAGCAACGAACGCAACAGCGCCCGCACCGACTGGGTCCCCTCGACCCGGTAGCGCGCCGCGGTCGCGCGCTGGCCGACATGCACCGTGATCGCGTCCGCCGGCGCCGCCGTGAACATGTCCTCGTCGGTGCGATCGTCGCCGATCACCAGCAGCTGCACCGGCGGCGGCGACGCGGCGAGCGCGCGGGTCACGGCTAGGCCCTTGTGCACGCCCTGCGGGCGGATCTCGAGCACCCGATCGCCTTCGATGACCGCGGCCGCCAGGTTGCTGAGCAGTTCGAGGAGGTGCAGCCGCAGTTCCTTGACGACGGTCGACGCGAAGGCCGGATCGACGCCGCGGAAGTGCCACGCCAGCGACTGCTCCTTCGCCTCGACATACGAACCGGGCACGTGGCGCGCGACCCGTTCGAGCAACGGCTGCACCCGTTCGCGCCACTCGGTCGCGACCGGCAGTGCGGTCCAGTCGGCCGCCGCCGCGGGGCGCCAGGCACCGCCGTGTTCGCCGTGCAGGCCGATCGGCAGATGACCGAAGTGCCGGTCGAGGAACGAGCGCGGCCGGCCGCTGACCAGGTGCAGCTGCAGCCCAGGGCGCGCGGCAAGGCGCGCCAGCAGCACCAGCAGCTCGGCATCGGGCACCGCCAGCGCCGGGCGGTCGCGGAACGCCACCAGCGTGCCGTCGTAGTCGAGCAGCACCGCGACCGGCGCCGGCGGCGACGGCCGCAGCGCCGAGGTGATGGCGCGTGGATCGGCCGGCGGCGGTGGTGCGGCCGGGGTCGGGGTGGCGAGCTCGTCGAGGAACGTGCGCACCCAACCGTGCACGTCGTGCGCGGTCACCGCATCCCGCAGCACCGCCATGCGCGCGCGGCGTTCGTCGACCGGCATCGCCAGCGCCCGCTCGATCGCGGCGGCAGCGCCCTCGATGTCGTACGGGTTGAACTGCAGCGCGTCGGGCAGTTCGGCGGCGACCCCGGCGAACTCGCTGAGCACCAGCACGCCGTCGCCGTCGCTGCGCGTGGCGACGAACTCCTTCGCGACCAGGTTGAGCCCGTCGCGCAGTGGTGTGACCAGCATCACGTCGGCGGCCAGATAGAGCGCCGCCACGCCGCGGCTGTCGAGACCGCGGTTCATGTAGCGGATCGGCGTGTAGTCGTGGGTGGCGAAACGTCCGTTGATGCGACCGACCAGCTCGTCGACCGAACGTTTGAACGAGCGGTACTCGTTGACCTCGCCGCGCGAGGTGACCGCGACCTGGATCAGCTGCACCTGCGGTGCCGTGGCCGGCCGGCGTTCGAGCAGGCGTTCGAACGCGAGCAGTCGGCGCGGAATGCCCTTCGTGTAGTCGAGCCGGTCGATGCCGAGCACGACCTGGCGGGTGCCGCGTTGACGCCGCATCTCCTGCGCCAGCGCCTGCAGTTCCGGATCGGCGGCGAGCCGGGTGAAGTGGGCGACATCGATGCCCATCGGCAGCGCGGTCAGGCGCACCTCGCGGCCGTCGGTGCTGACCCGGTCGACGTCGACCTCGAGCCCGAGCAGGCGCAGCAGCGAGGCGGCGAAGTGGCGCAGGTAGCCGAGCGTGTGGAAGCCGATCAGGTCGGCGCCGAGCAGCCCGCGCAGCAGTTCGCTGCGCCACGGCAGCACGCGGAACACCTCCGACGACGGGAACGGGATGTGCAGGAAGAAGCCGATGCGCGCCTGCGGCAGCCGTTGCCGCAACAGACCGGGCAGCAGCATCAGGTGGAAGTCGTGCACCCAGATCATGTCGCCGGGACGCCAGCGGGCCGCGATCGCATCGGCGAAGCGTTCGTTGACGGTGCGGTAGACCTGCCAGTCCGGCGTCTCCAGCGGCATGCGTTCGAGCAGGTAGTGGCACACCGGCCACAGCACGCCGTTGCTGAACGCGTTGTAGTAGCCCTCGACCTCGTCGGCGCCGAGCTCGATCGGCACGAAGCGCTGCCGCTCGAGTTCGGCCAGCGCCGCCTGCCGCACCGCCTTGCGGAGGCCGCCCAGCGCGCCGGGCCAACCGAACCAGAGGCCTTCGCCCTGTTCGTGCGGCGTGCGCAGTCCGGTCGCGAGCCCACCCGCGCTCGGCTCGACCAGCACCTTGCCTTCGTGCTGCTTCAGCGTCAGCGGCAGCCGGTTGGCGACGATCAGCAGCCGACTCATGCCCACGCCCTCACGCCGCCGTCGCGCGCCGCCAGCAGGTCGCCGATCGTCGCCGCGGCGTTGATCAGGCCGACGTGCGTGTAGGCCTGCGGGAAGTTGCCGAGCAGCTCGCCGGTGCCCGGATCGATGTCCTCCGAGAACAGCCCGAGCGGATTGGCGTGTGCCAGCATGCGATCGAAGATCACGATCGCGTCGTCGAGCCGACCGGCCAGCGCCAGCGCCTCGGCCCACCAGAAGCTGCAGATCGTGAACGCGCTGGTGGTGTCGCCGAAGTCGTCGGCGTTGCGATAGCGCAGCATGAAGCCGCGATCGACGAGCTTCTGCTCGTAGGTGGCCAGCGTGGCTAGGAAGCGAGGATCGCGCGCATCGAGCAGGCCGAGCGTCGGCAGCAGCAGGTTGGACGCGTCCGGGTTCTGGCCGTCGAGCGCCTGCGTGAAGCAGCCGTGCTGGTGGCTGAAGCCGCGCTGCAGGATCTCGTCGCGTTCGCGGCGGGCGACCTCGTCCCAGGTGTTCGCCAGTTCGCTGCGGCCGATGCGGCGGGCGATGCGCGCACCGCGTTCGATCGCCGCCCAGCACATCGCGCGCGAGAACGTGTGGTTCTTCAGGATCGTGCGGAACTCCCAGATGCCGGTGTCCGGCGTCGGCGCCGCGGCGATCGCCTCGCGCACCAGCCGCTCGACCAGCGGCATCAGCCGTTCGGCCGAGTCGTGCACGAGCCGCGGGTCGGCCAGCAGCGAGTCCACGCTCAGCAGCAGTTCGCCCATCAGGTCGTTCTGCCGTTGGTGCCACGCGGCGTTGCCGATGCGCACGTGGCCGTTGCCGCGGAAGCCGGCGAGGTGCGGCAGCATCTCCTCGTGCAGTTCGCGGCGGCCGTCGAGGCCGTAGACCGGCTGCAGCGGGCCCGACTCGGCGACGTTGTGCAGGAAGTGCACGAACGCCTCGCCCTCGGTCAGGTGGCTGAGCCGCCGCAGGGCCTCGACGACGAACGCCGCGTCGCGCAGCCAGCAGTAGCGGTAGTCCCAGGTGCGCTGGGTGCCCATCGCCTCCGGGATGCTGGTGGTGGTGGCGGCGATGATCGCGCCGGTGTCGAGGTGCGCGTGCAGCTTGAGGCACAGCGCCGAGCGCAGCACGTGTTCGGCGCGGAACGGCGGCAGCGCACAGCTGCGGGCCCACGCGCGCCAGCCGGCGATCGTCAGCTCGAGGTTGCGCTGCACGCTGGCGAGGTCGGGTCGCTGCGTGCGGCCGGGCAGCGACAGCACCTGCCAGATCGGTTCGTGCAACACGAACGGCTGGCCCGAGCGCACGAACGGCACCGGCGCGTTGGTGGCGAGGTGCAGCCGCAGCGGGCCGCCGACCAGTTCGAGGCCACTGGCGGTCGGCTGCAGTTCGACCGGCGCGCGCCCGTAGTCCGGCCGCGGGTCGAAGTGGACGCGCACGCGCGGCGTGCCGCGCAACGGTCGCACCAGACGCACCAGCTCGTACGGTGCCACCACCGACAGTCCGTCGGGAATGCGCGGCGCGAAGTCGATGACCTCCCACGCGGCGTCGCCGGCGGTGAACGTGGTGCGCAGCACGTTGGTGTTGCGTTCGTACTGCATCGCCCCGCGCAGCGGTCCGTCCGGGCCGTCGATGCGCCAGGTGCCGCCGCGTTCGGTGTCCAGCAGGCTGCCGAACACCGACGGCGAGTCCCACTGCGGCAGGCACAGCCAGTCGACGGCGCTGGTCGGCGCGATCAGCGCCAGCAGGCGGCCGTTGCCGATCGCGCCGTGATCGAGTCGGGTCGGGGGAGTGGTCATTCGTGGTCCTCGGAGTCGGGGCGGCGCAGGATGCGCCAGTAACACCAGACGACGAGCGTCAACACGGAGGCCAGGGAAACTGACATGAACAGCCAGCCAGCGGGTTGCACGGGCGAGAACTCCTGGCTGCGGTGCCGACGGAGGCCCGCGGTCCGTGATGACGGACGGGACCTCGGCGGCGGCCGCAGCGAACGGAGCCGCGGCGGCAGCGGGGCACGAAGGGTGGCGCTGGCGGCGTGGCTCTACCGATGCGCTGGCGGCCCGACCAGTGCAGAACCTGCCGCGCCTCGTGGCCCGGCACCCTTGCTGAGCTCCCTAGGTAACCAGACTGCGCCCGGCGGACAACCCGCGATTCCCGGTCGCGGCGACTTTCCTCGCGCGCGCCGGCCTTGCATCGCTCCGGTCTGCGCCGATCATCGCCGCATGCTCGAAGCCGGCACCAAAGCTCCCACGTTCACTCTGCCCGATCAGGACGGCGCGCACGTCTCGTTGCAGGACCTGCGCGGCCGTTGGGTCGTGCTCTACTTCTATCCCAAGGACGACACGCCCGGTTGCACCGTCGAGGCGTGTGAGTTCACCGCCGCGATGCCGGCGTTCCGCGGCCTCGACGCCGAGGTGTTCGGCTGCAGCGCCGACGGCGCGAGCGCGCACCTGAAGTTCATTGCCAAGCACAAGCTCGGCATCAAGCTGCTGACCGACGCCGATCGCAAGGTGATGAAGAGCTACGGCGCGTTCGGCAAGAAGATGATGTACGGCAAGCAGGTCGAGGGCGTGATCCGTTCGACGGTGCTGATCGCGCCGGACGGCACGGTCGCGCATCACTGGGCCACGGTGAAGGCCGCCGGTCACGCCGAGCAGGTGCGCAGCAAGCTCGCCGAACTGCAAGGGGATGCGCCGGGTTCCGCAGCCGCGGCGCCGAAGACCGCGGCCCCCAAGGCCGCAGCGAAGAAGCCGGCGGCGAAGAAGCCGGTCGCCAAGAAGCCGGTGGTCAAGAAGGCCGCGGCGAAGAAGAAGGCCGGCAAGAAGTGAGCTGACGCCGGCGTCGCCGGCCTTTTCCCGAGCTCGCCCGGCACCACGGAGTTGCCCCGATTCTGTCGCGGCTGCCGCCTCCGCCCGCGTCGCACGGTCCCGCCACCGGGCGGTTGCCGTGAACGCACACGGCGTCGCAGTGCCGCGCCGCGCCTCCGGCTACGGTCGCCGGCTCGTCGGGGACGCTCCGAGCCACGCGGCTCACGCTGCGTCCCTGCCACCTCGCACCGCAGCTCTTCATCGAACCATGCGTACCCGCTTCTTGTCCGTCCTGACGACCGCCGCGTGCACCGCCGGCGCTGCCGCGCAGGCCATCCCCGTGCCGCTCGACAACAACTTCAACGGCATCGTGCACGCCGGTGAGGCCGGGCTGCCCGACGACCCGAGTGGCTATCGCTCGATCTCGGACCGCGGCCTCGACTTCGCGGGCGGCGTGCCGAACGACCCGCTGCTGAACGCCTACCAGCTGATCACGACCCCAGGGTCGCTCGACATCGTGCACCTCGGCAACCGCAACACCGTCGACGGCGGCAGCCGCGCCTTCGACACGGTGGTCAACGGTGACCAGCGCGGCATCCAGCCGACCTGGCTCGTCAACGTCGATCAGAGCACGCCGCAGACGACGGTGCTGGCGGCGCCGCTGCCGATCGCGCCGTCGACGGTGGTCGGGTTCCTCTACCAGATCAGCAACGGTGGTGGCTCGTTCGACGTGACCTTCGGCTTCGCCGGTGGCGGCGCTCACACCGTGACGCTGTCGGGCAGCGACTGGTTCGGCGGCACGCTGCCGGGCGCGCAGGACGTCGACCAGGCCAACCTCGGCAACAACCTGTCGGTGACCGAGGGCCTGGTGCCGATGAACGCGTTCGCCGGGCAGGTCGTCAACACGATCACGTTCGGCAATCGATCGAACGCCACGGCCGGCTACGCGATCCTCGCCTGCAACTTCGAATACCCGCCGGTGCCGCCGCGCATCAACCGGATCCCGCTGACCTACAACTGGAACGGCATCGTGCACGCCGGCGAAGCCGCCAATCCCGACTCGCCGAACGGCTACCGCTCGATCTCGGATCGTGGTCTCGACTTCTCGGCCGGCGTGCCGGCGCAGAGCTTGCTGGCGCCGTACTCGTTCGTGACGGCGGCCAATACGCTCGACATCGTGCACCTCGGCAACCGCAACACCGTCAGCGGCGGCGCCTGGGCGTTCGACCTGGTGGCCGACGGCGACTCGGTCGGCGTGCAGCCGGCCTGGCTCGTCAACCCGAACCAGACCACGCCGCAGACGACGACGCTGACCGATCGGATCCTGCTCGACGGCACGTCGGATGCGAAGCTGCTGTTCCAGATCAGCAACGGCGGCGGTTCGTTCGACGTCGAGTTCACGTTCCTGAGCGGGGCACCGCTCGTCGCGACCGTCACCGGTGGTGACTGGTTCGGTGGTGCGCTGCCGGGCACGGGCAACATCGACAGCGGCACCGTCGGCGCCAACCTGTCGCTGACCGAGCGCCGCATCGATCTCTCGGCGCAGGCCGGCCGCGTGCTGACCGCGATCTCGTTCCAGAACGCGAGCAACGCCAACGGCGGCATCGCCATCGCCGCGATGAACGTCGCCGGTTGCGTCTGGTGCGCGAGCGGCACCGTCGGTGGGGTGCAGAATCTCGGTGGTGGCACCGGCGCGCAGATGAACTCGTTCGGGTCGTTCGGGCTCGGATGCCCGCTCGGCTGGACGGTCAGTGCGGCGACTCCGAACGCGCTCGGTGTGTTCGCGGTCGGCCTCGGCACCGCCTCGGTGCCGCTGGCGGTGGCGCTGCCGGGTTGCCCGGGCACGATCCACACGCCGAACCCGGTCGTCGTCACCGCGATCACCGATGCGTTCGGCGCCGCGTCGGTCACGCTGCCGGTGGTGCCCAACCAGAGCTTCTGCGGCACGGTCGTGACGGCGCAGCATTACGTGCTGGGCCCGGGCGCGTGCTTCCTGGTGCCGAGCGACGCGGTCGCGATCACGATCGGCAACTGAGAGGCTCCGCATCAGGTCGGCTCGCGCCTCAGCTCGCGCCGACCACCACCAGGTTGTAGACCGCGTGCATCGCCATGCAGGCCGGCAGGAAGCGGCTGCGGGCGACCAGCAAGGCGCAGCCGAGGCCGAGCAGGAACACCATCGGCCAACCCGCGACCGGGTGCAGCACCGTGAACAGCAGTGCACTCCAGATCGCGGCGATCGCCATCGGCACGCTGCGGCGCAGCGCCTGGAACAGCAGACCGCGGAACAGCAGTTCCTCGAACACCGGGGCGAGGCCCGCGGTCAGCAGCAGCAGCAGCACGAAATCCAGCCCGCGCGGTTGTCTGGCGGCGGCCTCGAGCCAGCCCTGCGCCGCGGCGAACTCCAGCCACTGCAGGCCGAGCCAGCCGAGCGCGCCACCGGCGACGATGCCGACCGCCGTCCACAGCAGGGCGCTGCGGGTCGAGCGTGGGTTGAAGCCAAGGTGCTCGCGCAACGGCAGCGAGCGTGACATCAGCAACAGACCGAACACTGCCATGGTGCCGGCACCGGCGAGTGCGAAGGCGATGCTCTGCACCATCAAGGGCGAGCTCATGCGCCGCAGCAGCAGGGCCAGCAGCGTCTGCAGCAGCAGGAACGTCGTCACTGCCGCGCCGGCGTCGTAGGCCGACAGCGCGACCGGGCGCCGCCCGTGCGGGTCCAGCAGCCACGGCAGCCGATCGCCGGTGCGTTGCCACAACGACCACGCCAGCGTGCCGAACACGAGCATCGAAGCCGCGCGCGTGGCCAGATTCTCGCTGGCGAGACCGATCACGTAGCTGCCGGCCAGATACATGAAGAGATAGACGTAGCGCGGCTTCGGCGCCCGCGGCACCTGGTCGGCGGCCGGGTCGGTGCCGAGGGAGCCGATGCCGGCGGCGAGCCACGCGGCCCCGAACACGCCGGCGGCGACACAGAACAGGTCGAGCAGCCAGCGCCACGGGGCGACCGCGAACCAGCTGCCCGTCAGCAGCGTGAACGCGCCGACCGCCAGCGTCATCGCGACCGCGGCCCACAGATACACCTTGCGCCGCAGCTGCGCGGCCAGCGCCACGGGTTGCGCATAGAGCAGCCACAGGGCACGGCCCTCGCTGGACAGCACCATGAAGCAGCCGGTCGACAGTGCGGCGACCGACGCGAAGTAGACCAGCGTCGGCGCCATGCGCTGCATCACCTTGCTGCCGACCTCGCTGTCCGCCGAGCCCCGCGGCAGGAACAGCTGCATGCCGAGGATGAAGATCGGTACGCCGATCGTCTGCGCCAGGAAGTTGCGATCGCGGGCCAGCAGCAGCAGGTCCTTCTTCAGCATGCCGATGCGCCCGAGCGGCCGTGGCCCCGCGGCGGCCGGCTGCCGGTGCGCGTGCCGGCGGCCGGAATCGACGCCGCCGCTGCGTTCGTAGCCCGATCCGAGCAGGCGAGTGCAGGCCACCGTCACCAGCGCCACCAGCAGCAGCAAGCCGGTGAGGCCGAGCCCGGCCCCGACCAGGTCGCCGTGCCCGATGGCCAGCGGCCAGCCCATCGGCAGCCAGCTGGCGACCGTGGCGGTGCGTTCGCTGAGGGCGAGGAGCCACGCCGGCGTGGAGCCGGTCATCACCAGGCTGAACAGCAGGCCGAAGCCGGCGATGCCGAGCAGGGCGCAGGTGCCCTGCACCGAGCGCACCGTCTGCAGCGAGAAGCGCAGCCGCAGCCAGGTCTCGAGCAGGAAGCGCAGCGAGCCGGTCAGCGCCGCGAAGCCGAGCGTGGCGGCGATCGCCAGCAGCGGTGCGGGGCCGTTCCAGCCCACTGCGCGCAGCAGCTGCCAGCACAGCGGGAACACCGTGAACCACGGCAACAGCTGCACCAGCGTGTACTCGCCGATCTTCGCCAGCACGATGGCGCGGGCCGGCACCGGGAACGTCAGCAGCCACGGGAACGACCAGGCGGCCCGGCCGAGTTCCCAGTTGGCGCTGCCGACCGAGATGGTGCAGAGCACCAGCAACAGCAGCGACAGCAGCAGCGTGCCGCCGGCGGCGATCGCGGCGCGGAGTTCCGGTGCATCACCGCGCCGGTGCGGCGTCATCAGCTCGAGGCTGTGGCGGCGACCGGCGCGGCCGCCCTGCTCTGGCAGCGAGCCCTCGTCCGGCCCGGCCGCGGCGGCCTCGAGACCCTGCGCGAGGTGCGTCACGCCACCCGCCGTCTGCATCATCGAGTTCAGACCCATCAGCGGTACGAACAGCAGGAACAGCAGCGCGATGCCCGCCCCGCGCGCCTTCCTGGCGGTCGCCTGGCGCGCGGCGCCGGCCTTGTGTTCGGTGCGGATCGCCGCGGCCACCTGCTGGGCGCGCAGCAGGCGGCGCAACGCGGATCCGGCCAGGATCCACAGCACCCGCAGGGTGCCCGGTGGTTGCGCGATCATGCGCCGGTCCCCGCGCCGCTCTCGGTCCCGTCGACGGCGCCGGTGACGCGGAAGAACACGTCCTCGAGCGAGCCGCCGCCGGCGTGCGTCGCGCGCAGTTCGTCGGGCGTGCCGAGTGCACAGAGGCGGCCGCGGTGCACGATCGCGACCCGATGGCACAGCCGTTCGGCCTGGTCGAGCAGGTGCGTGCTGTAGAACACGGCGCGGCCGGCGGCCGCCGCTTCGCGCACCATGTCGAGCAGCGTGCGCGTCACCACCGGGTCGAGGCCGTTGGTCGGCTCGTCGAGGATCAGCAGGTCCGGCTCGTGCAGCATCGCCGCCACCAGCGCGAGCTTCTTCTTCATGCCCATCGAGTAGTTGACGGCGAACTCCTCGAGGTCGTCCTGCAGTCCCAGGCGCTCGCACAACATCGTCGCCCGCGCATCGGCGGTCGCGGCCGGGATGCCTCGCATCGTCGCGCAGAAGGCGAGGATCTCGCGGCCGCGCAGGTGCTCGTAGAACACCGGTTCGTCGGGCAGGTAGCCGGTGCGCGCCATCACCGCCGGCCGTTCGGCGAAGCAGTCGCGGCCGCCGATGCGCGCGGTGCCGGCGGACGGCGACAGGATGCCCATCAGCATCCGGATCGTCGTGGTCTTGCCGGCGCCGTTCGGACCGAGCAGGGCGAGGATCTCGCCCGGGTGCACCTCGAGGTCGAGGTTCTGCACGGCGGCGAAATCGCCGTATTGCTTGCTCAGTCCACGCAGTTCGACCAGGGGGGTGGCGGCGGCGTTCTCCTGCATCGGCGCAGCATCGCCGAAGAGGCGGCACGTGGCGAGGTGCTGCCGGCGCAGCAGCGCTGCATTGCCGGGGGCGACCCGCTACTGTGTTCCGCCCGATGGCCCAAGAACGCCGCTCCGTCTCGTCCGGCAAGAATCCCGCGATCGCGCGCTTCCGCGACGCGGCGCAGGGCGCGCTCGACGGCGTGCTGCTCGCCGAGGGCGTGCGGCTGGTCACCGAAGCGCTCGACGCCGGCCTCACCGTGCTCGAGGCGGCGGTGTCGCCGCGGCTCACCGACGAGCGCCTGCGCGAACGGCTGCAGCAGTCGGCCGAGAGCTTCCTCGACTGCTCCGACGACGTGTTGGCGCGGCTCAGTGCGCTCGACACGCCGCAGGGGGTCGCGGTGCTGCTGCAGAAGCCGGTGGTCGAAGAGGCGGCGCTGCTGCGCGGCGACCTGTCGCCGCTGGTGGTGATCGCCGCCGGCGTGCGCGATCCGGGCAACCTCGGCTCGCTGCTGCGCACCGCCGAGGCCGCCGGTGCGACCGGCGTGCTGACCATGCGCGGCGGCGCCGATCCGTTCCGCGACAAGGCGGTACGCGGTTCGATGGGATCGATCTTCCGCGTGCCGGTGCTGCACGGTTTCGACGCCGCGGCGATCCTCGCGTTCTGCCAGCGCCATCGGCTGCAGCTGGTGGTCGCCGACGGCGGCGGTGAACGCGCACACACGCAGGTCGACCTGAAGCGCCCGCTGGCGCTGGTGGTCGGCGCCGAGGCCGCCGGCGTGCCGCCCGAAATGCTGGCCGCCGCCAACGCGCGCGTTCGCATTCCGCTGCGCGCGCCGGTCGAGAGCCTCAACGTCGCGGTCGCCGCCGGCGTGATGTTGTTCGAGGCGCGGCGCCAGCGCGCCTGATCCGGAGCCGCGATGAGTCTGTTCGGCGATCTCCCTGACGAAGCCGCGCCGGCCGGCAAGGCGAAGGCGCCGCTGCCGCCGCTGGCCGAACGCATGCGGCCGCGCACACTGGCCGAGTACCTCGGTCAAGACGCGGTGGTCGGCGACGGCCGCGCGTTGCGCAAGGCGATCGAGACCGGCGTCGCCGGTTCGCTGTTGTTGTGGGGGCCGCCCGGCGTCGGCAAGACCACGCTGGCGCGCTTGATCGCCCAGCAGGCGACGCTGCACTTCGAGCCGTTCTCGGCGGTGCTGGGTGGTGTGGCGCAGGTGCGCGAAGCGGTCGCCGCGGCGCAGGCGCGGCGCGAGCGCACCGGCACCGGCACGCTGCTGTTCGTCGACGAGATCCATCGTTTCAACAAGGCGCAGCAGGACGCGTTCCTGCCGCACGTCGAGAGTGGGCTGCTGGTGCTGATCGGTGCCACCACCGAGAACCCGTCGTTCGCCGTCACCGGCGCGTTGCTGTCGCGCTGTCGTGTCGTGCCGCTGCAGCCGCTGCCGGCGCCGGCGGTCGCGCGCCTGGTCGAGGCGGCGCTGACCGACCGCGAACGTGGGCTCGGCGTGCGGCAGCTCACGATCGAACCGGCGGCGATGGAGCGCCTGGTCGCACTCGCCGGCGGCGACGGAAGGCGCGCGCTCGGTTGCATCGAGGCGTGTGCGGCCACCTGCGTCGACGGCGACTCGATCGGCGCGGCGATGGTCACCGAGGCGTTCCAGCATCGGGCGCTGCAGCACGACAAGGACGGCGACCACCACTACGACCTGCTGTCGGCGCTGCACAAGAGTCTGCGCAACTCCGACGTGCAGGCTGCAATCTACTGGCTCGCGCGCGCGCTCGAGGCGGGTGCCGATCCGGTGCACGCAGCGCGCCGGCTGGTGGCGATGGCGGCCGAGGACATCGGCCTCGCCGATCCGATGGCGCTGCAGGTCGCGGTCGCGGCGCTGCAGGCGCTGCAGTTCCTCGGCCTGCCCGAAGGGCGGCTGCCGTTGACCGAAGCGGTCGTCTATCTGGCGGCGGCGCCGAAGAGCAACGCGGTGATGACGACACGCGCGGCGGCGTCGCCGCGTTCGAGTGCCTGCCGCCGGAGCTGCAGGGTGCGCGCTTCTTCACCCCCGGCGAGCGCGGCTTCGAGAAGAAGGTCGCCGAGCGCATGGCCGACAACGACCGGCTGCGGCGGCCGGGGCGGCCGTGACGTGCAGGGCGAGGTGCTGTTCGGCGTCGCCGGCTGGAGCTACGACGACTGGAAGGACGTCGTCTA
>JALORC010000203.1 GCA_025459175.1 Planctomycetota bacterium
CCGGACATCCGCAAGACGGCGGAGCTGGTGCAGGAGATCGCGGCGGCGAGCGCCGAGCAGAGCACCGGTGCGGCGCAGGTGAACAAGGCGATCCAGCAGTTGGACCAGGTGATCCAGCAGAACAGCTCGGCGTCGGAGGAGATGGCGTCGACGTCGGAGGAACTGTCGAGCCAGGCCGAACAGCTGCAGGCATCGATCGGCTTCTTCAAGGTCGGCAACGAGGCCGCGGGCGCCACCGCGCGGCGCGGCGCCGGTGGTCGGGCCGTCGGCCGCGGCGTCGGCAAGGCCAAGGCCCCGGCGAGCAGCGCGTCGGCGCAGCTGCCGCTGCACGCCGCCGGTGGCGGCCGCGGCGGCCAGGAGATCTCGCTGGTCGCGGCCCACGGCGCCGACAGCGACGATCGGGAGTTCGAGCGCTATGGGCCGCGGTGACCGGCGATCGCCGCCGGTTCCGATCGCAATGGCCATCGATCGCACGAGACCACGATGAAGAAGATCCGAGTCCTGATCGTCGACGACTCCGCGGTGGTGCGGCAGGCGATGCAGTCCGTATTGGAGAGCGATCCGATGATCGAGGTCATGGGCACCGCCGGCGACCCGTTCATCGCCGCGCAGCGCATCGCGCAGGAGGTGCCCGACGTGATCACGCTCGACGTCGAGATGCCGCGCATGGACGGCATCACGTTCCTCGAGCGGTTGATGGCGCAGTGTCCGATCCCGGTGGTGATCTGCTCGACGTTGACGGAGGCCGGGTCGGCGACCGCGATGACAGCACTGGAGAAGGGGGCGGTGGACGTGTTGACGAAACCGAAACTTGGTACCAAGCAGTTCTTCGAGGAGTCCTGCATCCGCATCTGCGACGTCGTCAAGAGCGCGGCCCGGGCCCGGCTGCGCGGTCGGCGGCTCGGCAGTGGCGCCGGCTCGGCGCCGGTGGCGCCGATGAAGGTCGCCGAGAAACTGACCGCCGACGCGGTGATCGCCAAGCCCAGCGCCGACGCGATGGTGCAGACCACCGAGAAGGTGGTGGTGGTCGGCGCGTCGACCGGCGGCACCGAGGCCTTGCGGGTGCTGCTCGAGGCGATGCCGGTCGATGCACCGGGCATCGTGATCGTGCAGCACATGCCGGAGAAGTTCACCGCCAGCTTCGCGCAGCGGCTGGACAGCCTGTGCAAGATCGCCGTCAAGGAAGCTGCCGACGGCGACTCGGTGATCCGCGGCCAGGCGCTGGTCGCGCCCGGCAACAAGCACCTGCTGCTCAAGCGCAGCGGGGCCCGCTACTTCGTCGAGGTCCGCGACGGCCCGCTGGTGGCCCGCCATCGCCCCTCGGTCGACGTGCTGTTCCGTTCGGCGGCGCGCTACGGCGGCCAGAACGTGGTGGCGGCGATCCTGACCGGCATGGGCGACGACGGCGCCCGCGGCATGCTGGAGATGAAGCAGGCCGGGGCGTTCACGATCGCCCAGGACGAGGCGTCGTGCGTGGTGTTCGGCATGCCGGCCGAGGCGATCAAGCTCGGTGGCGTCGACAGCGTGATGCCGCTCGATCGCATCGCGCCCGAATTGGTGCGGCGCTCGCGCTGACCGGCCGGCTGCCGATGGTTCCCCGGGGCGGCGAGGATGCTGGCTCCGCCCCGGCCGTCCCGGCATAGTGCGTGACCCGCTCCACGCACCATGCCCTCCGTCACCCGCCAAATCGGACTCTCCCTCGGCGCCGACATCTGTTGGCCGCTGGCCTTCGAGCAGATCCTCGCCGACAGCAAGCTCGAGCTGAAACTCGGCAAGGACGTCGTCCAGTTCGCGTGCGAGCGAACCACGCTCGAGCCGTACATGCTGCAGCAGGGCTGCAAGTACGACCTGGTCGTCGACCGCCTGACGCACTGGTACGCGCTGCAGCGCGAGTGGATCAAGAAGTCGATCCTGATGGACGGCCTCTACGTCTACAACAACCCGTGGTCGGTGCAGAGCTACGAGAAGCACTCGACCTACTGCGCGATGACGGCGCTCGGCATGCCGATCCCGCCGACGATGATGGTGCCGCAGAAGAACTACGACCCGAAGCCGGACCTCGACTTCACGCTGAAGAGCTACGCCCGCCACTTCGACCTCGGCAAGCTCGGTCAGCAGATCGGCTACCCGCTGTTCATGAAGCCGTACGACGGCGGCGGCTGGCAGGGCGTCACCAAGATCGACGACGAGAAGGCGCTGCGGCAGAGCTACGAGAACAGCGAGAAGTGGCTGATGCACGTGCAGCAGGCGGTCGCCGGCTTCGACCTGTTCGTGCGCGCGGTCGGCATCGGCCCGCAGGTGCGCGTCATCAAGTACGACGCCAGCCAGCCGTTGCACGGTCGCTACACCACGGCGCGCGACTTCTGCAGCAAGGAGGAGGAGCAGCTGATGGCGGACACCTGCCTGACCATCAACGCGTTCTTCGGCTGGGACTTCAACAGCTGCGAGGCGCTGCGCAAGGGTGGCACGTTCTACCCGATCGACTTCGCCAACCCGTGCCCGGACAACCAGGTCAACTCGATCCACTACCACTGGCCGTGGTACGTGACCAGCAACCTGAAGTGGGCGATCTTCTGCGCGGCGACCAAGCGGCCGATGCGCAAGACGCTCGACTTCGAGCCGTTCTACGCGATCGCGAAGAAGGACCTGCCGTACCGCGACAAGCTCAAGGGCTACGCGAAGATCGCGCGCGAGCGGCTGCAGGCGGACGAGTTCGCCGAGTTCGCGCACAAGCACCTGCAGCCGCTCGAGCAGGCCGCCGCGGCGTGGTTCCGCAGCGACCGCTGCAAGGAGGCGATCACGAAGAAGGTCGCCCACATGTATCCGGCCCACGAGGTCGCCGAGTTCTCGGCGCGCTTCTTCGATCTGGTCAAGCAGGCGGTCGCCGACGGTGAGCACTGCAAGGTCGCCGGTCAGCCCACGAAGTCCACTGGCGGCAAGGAGCCGAAGAAGTGAGCAAGCACAAGATCACCTGGAAGTCCCCGGCGCTCGGCGGTCGTGAGATCACGTTCGTGCGCTACGGCGTGTCCGGCACGCCGCTGCTGTTGTTCCCGACCGCGGGTGGTGATGCCGAGGAGCCGGAGCGGTTCCACCTGATCACCGCGATCGGCGACTTCCTGAAGGACCTGCGCCTCAAGGTCTACGTCGTCGACTCGATCGCCGGCCAGGCCTGGCTCAAGGAGTGCAAGACGCTCGAGCAGGCGGCGCAGGCGCAGAACCGCTTCGATCGCTGCATCCGTCACGAGGTGGTGCCGGCGATCCAGCGCGACTGCGGCGGCAACCCGGGGCTGATCTGGACCGCGGGCGCGTCGATCGGCGCGTTCAACGCGCTGGCGGCGATCTGTCGCCACCCGGACGTGTTCGGCAAGGCGATCTGCCTGTCGGGCACCTACAACATGAACAAGTTCCTCGAGGGGCGGATCACGCGCGAATACGTCGAGAGTTCGCCGCTCGACTTCGTGCCGGGCCTCGGCGGTCCGCAGCTCGAGCTGCTGAAGCAGCGCTTCATCCTGCTCGCGCACGGCACCGGCGACTTCGAGGAGCCGGCGCAGAGCTGGAAGGTCGAGCGGGTGCTGGGGCCCAAGGGCATCCCGAACCGCGTCGACGAATGGGGCAAGGAGTGGCGGCACGACTGGGTGACGTGGCGCAAGATGCTGCCGCAGTTCCTCGGCGAGCTGCTGCCGGCGAAGTCCGCGACCACCTGAGATCCGATGCGCATCGCCTGCACCCGTCGGTGGATCGTGTTGTCATGGGCGCTGGCCGCCGCTTCGGTGCAGGACCCCGGCTCGGGCGCGCCGAGTGCACCGAGTGTCGTGCAGGCCCAGGATCCGACCCCGCTGGGCCCCGGGCCGAACTGGCGCGGGCCGGTGCGGCCGACCGGTCGCAACGAGGTGTTCGCGACCGGCGACGGCTGTGCGATGTGCCACAGCATCGCCGCGACCGCCACGGCGATGCGCGACGCCACCGGCAACGACGTGTCGCCGCACGGGCTGTGGCAGGGGTCGGTGATGGCGAACAGCTTCCGCGATCCGTATTGGCGCGCCTCGGTCGCGAAGGAGATCGCGGCCGCGCCGGACCAGGCGGCCGAGGTGCAGGCGCTGTGCCTGCGCTGCCACGCGCCGATGGCGCACCACAGCCGCCGCCTCGCCGGTCAGGAACCGACCACGGTCGCGGCGCTGGCCGCCGACCCGCTGGCGCGCGATGGCGTGTCCTGCACCGCGTGCCATCAGATCCAGCCCGACGGGCTCGGCACCGAGACGACGTTCGACGGCAAGGCCCGGATCCAGAAGGGGCGCGTGATCTTCGGGCCCTACGCCGATCCGGCCACCGGGCCGATGCAGATGCACTCGAGCTACACGCCGACGCACGGGCCCCACGTGCAGAGCTCGGCGCTGTGTGCGACCTGCCACACGCTGCACACCGATCACCAGGGCGTGCGCTTCCCCGAGCAGACGCCGTATCTCGAGTGGCGCAACAGCGACTTCACCACCGAGCCCGCGGTGACCGCGACCTCGCGCAGCTGCCAGCAGTGCCACATGGCCGAGCTGGCGCCGACCCGCATCGCGCGCAATCCCGGCGGCCGCGACTTCCTGATCCCGGTGCGCGAGGACTATCGCGGCCACACGTTCGTCGGCGGCAACGCGTTCCTGCTCGACCTGCTGGCGCAGAACCGCGACGAGCTCGGCGTGACCGCCTCGGCGCAGGCGCTGGCCCGCACCGCGTTCGCGTCGCGCAAGCTGCTCGCCGAGCAGACCGTCGCGGTGACGATCGGCGAGCTCGAACGCAAGGACGCGGCGCTGCACTTCTCGGTGCGGGTCGAGAACCTGACCGGCCACAAGTTCCCGACCGGCTACCCGGCCCGGCGCGCCTGGCTGCACGTGCAGGTGCGCGGCGGCAACCAAGTGCTGTTCGACAGCGGCGGTTGGCGACCCGACGGCTCGCTGGCCGATGTCGTCGATCCGCTGCGGCAGCCGCACCACGACGTGGTCACCGAGAAGGGCCAGGTCGTCGTCTACGAACTGGTCGCCGAGGATGGCGACGGCGCCCCGACCACGCTGCTGACCCGCATGCAGAAGCGCGGCAAGGACACGCGGCTGCTGCCGAAGGGCTGGCGGCGCGACGGACCGCACGCTGACGAGACAGCCCCGGTCGGCATCGCCAACGACGTCGACTTCACCGCCGGTGGCGACTCCGTGCACTTCGCGGTGCCCTACCCGGCCGACGCTGCCGCCGCGACGGTGGTGGCCTGGGTCCGATACCAGTCGATCCCGCCGCACTGGGTGGCGCCGTTGCGCGAGCTCGACGCGCCGGAGTGCACGTCGTTCGTGAGGATGTACGACGCCGCCGACAAGACGCCGGAGACGGCCGGGGTGGCGATGCGGAGCGAAGCCCGGTGACCGTGGGATCGGCGGCCATGATGCCGCGCCGGCGGCGGCGCTGGGCGTTCTTCGTCACCGCGCTGTTGCTGGGCCTGGTCGCGGCCGCGGCGCTGGTCGAGCTGGCCTTCCGGCTGTTCTGGACCCTGCCGCCGTGGTTCGCCGAGTTCCAGCAGGCCGGCATGTATGTCGCGACCGACGACGGCGACATCGCGTTGCAGCCGGGCTATCGCGGCTCGCTGAAGGTCGACACCGAGACCGCCGTCGCGATCAACACCCTCGGCATGCGCGGCGCGGAGCCGCTGCCGAAGCAGGCGGGGGAACGACGGCTGTTGGTGCTCGGCGACTCGATGG
>JALORC010000204.1 GCA_025459175.1 Planctomycetota bacterium
CGGCGGTGATGCTGCGCGAGGACATCCTGAACCTGCCGCGGGCCACCGACGCGTGGCGCGTGATCCACGCCGAGGCCGACGGCTTCCCGGGGCTGATTCTCGACAAGCTCGGCACCACGTTCGTGGCCCAGATCAGCTCGCTCGGCATGCTGCGCTGCCTCGATCCACTCGGCGAATGGCTGCAGCGTCGTTACCCGGACCACAAGTTCCTGCTGTTGCAGGACCAGGACTGGTCGGAGCGCGAAGGCATCGAACCGCTGCCGCGCGCGATCCCGGTGCCGACCACGGTGCGCGAACACGGGCTCGACTACGCGGTGACGGCCGGCACCGGCCACAAGACCGGCTTCTTCGCCGACCAGCGCGACAACCGCTGGCTCGTGCGCACGCTGGCCAAGGGCCGCGCGGTGCTCGATCTGTGCTGCAACAGCGGCGGCTTCGCGATGAACGCCGCGGCCGGTGCCGCCACCAAGGTGGTCGCCGCCGACCTCGACGAGGCGATGGTCGAGCAGACGCGGCACAACGCGGCCCGCAACAAGCAGCGGCTGTCGGTCGTGCACGGCGATGCGTTCGACCTGCTGCGCGAGGCAGAACCGGGGGCGAACGACATGATCGTGCTCGACCCGCCGAAGTGGGTGCATCACAAGGACGAGCTCGAGAGCGGCATGCAGCGCTACTTCGACCTGAACCGGCTCGGCATCGAGAAGGTCGCCCGCGGCGGTCTGGTGGTGACCTGTTCGTGCTCGGGCAGCGTCAGCGAAGGCGACTTCCTGCGCATGCTGCGCGACGCGGCGGCGGCGGCGCGGCGCGATGCGCGGGTGCTGCACCTGCGCGGGGCCGGCGCCGACCACCCGGTCGCGCTCGAGTGCCCGGAGACGCGCTATCTGAAGGTCGCGGTGCTGCAGGTGCGGTGACCGGCGTGGTCGCGCTCGCGCTGTTCCTGTTCGGGCTGCTGCTGCGGATCCTGTTCCAGCTCGCGGTGCCCGATGGCGGCGCCTGCTGGCACCTCGGCTTCCAGGGTGATGCCCCGATCTGGCAGGACCTCGCCGCCCGCCTCGCGCACGGCATTGCCGACGTCGAACTGCAGCTGCCGTGGCGGCCGCCGGCGATGACGCGCGGCATCGCGTTCTTGTGCGGTGGCGACGGGCCGGCGCTGTGGTGGACGCGGCAGCTGTTCGTGCTGCTCGGCGCCGCCATCGCACCGCTGTTGTGGTGGCTGCTGCGCCCGCAGGTCGCCCCCAGCATCGCGTTCGTGGCCGCGCTGCTGTGTGCTGCGGCCGGCAACCTGCTGCTGTTGTCGAGCGGCCTGCACGCCGAGACGCCGTACCTGGTCGGCGTGCTGCTGACGATGTTCGACCAGCGGCGCCTCGGCGAACGCCCGACCGCCGCGGTGGCGCTGCGCTGGGGTTTGCTGCACGGCCTGCTGTGCCTGCTGCGCGCCGAGCACGCGCTGGTGTTCGTGGCGCTGTCGCTGCTGCTGCCGCTGCGGACCCGTCGCGGCCTGCTGGCGGCACTGCTGGCGCTCGCCGGCGCGGCCGTGCCGCTGGTGCCGTGGCAGCTGCACGCCAACCACCAGCTCGCGGCATGGAACGGTGCGCCGGGCGACGCGGCGCCGCTGCCGCCGAGTGCGCTGCCGTGGGACGACGACGCACTGGCGGCGCTGCGCGCGTGGCCGACCTTCCAGCAAGGGCCGATGTTCCAGTTCGTGACCACGACGATGCGGCACCGCGGCGCCGATCGGGTCCGGGCCGCCGACCTCACGGTGGTGCGCGAAGCCTTCGGCGTCGAGCCGGAGCCGCTGCGGCCGCAGTTCGTGGCGCTGCACGGCGGCCTCGACCTCTGGCTCGCCAACACGCCCGAGGCCGATGGCGCGTTCTCGCGCGCGGCGCTCGATCGCCCGCCGCCGCTGCAGGGCGGCGCCGAACGGTATGCACCGGACCTGCGCGACCAGCTGCCGCGCGGTGGCAAGCTGGCGTTGAACTACCCGCCGCACCTGCATGCGTTCGTGCACGGCCCATCACTCGCCGGTCGCGAACTGCTCGCCGATCCGGTCGGTGCCGCGCGCCGCATCCTGCGCAAGCTGTGGTTCGCCGTCGAAGGCGCGACCGGGGGCCTCGGTGGCCAGGCGCTGCCGATCGGCCTGTCCGGCGAACGGCGCCCGGTCGACTTCGTCACCGCCACCGGCATCTGGCCGTCGGTCTGGCGCGCGCTGGTGCTGGTCGCCAGCGCCTTGGGCTGGTGGCAGCTGCGCCGAATCCGGGCGCTGTGGCCGCTGCTGGTGTTCGCGGCGGTGCGGCTGCTGGTGGTCGCGGCGTTCTTCGGCTACGCGCGGCAAGGTGCGCTGTGCTTGCCGGTGGTCGCGATCGGCGTGGCGGCGCTGTTGCACCGACTCGCGCCGAGCACTGCCGAGGGCCCGCGCGGCCGCTGGCTCGCCGCCGGCGCGATGCTGGTGCTGCTCGCGATCGACGCGGTCCGCGCCACCGGCACGCAAGCCGAGCTCGACGGCCGCGCCTGGCTCGGGCCGGCCGGCGGCGAAGCCGACCATCGCGCGCACACGATCACGTTCCGCTGATCGGCGGCAGCCGTTCGAGCAGGCGCTCGGCGCCGAGTTCCTGCAGCAGCGGCAGCAGGTCCGACCCCGCCCCCCCGCCAACGCAGCGCGTCGATCGACTCGGCCAACGGCACCGTGCGGACCAGCGTCGCCAGCGTGCGATACAGCTGCGCCTCGTCGCGGCCGGCGGCGAGACTCTGCGCCAGCGCCGCGGCCCCACGCACCGGCACCGCCCACTGCACCGCGTCGTCGGGGATCGCTTCCAGATGGTGGTAGTGCGCGAGCACCGTGGCCGCCGACTTCATGCCCCAGCGCGGCAGGCCCGGAATGCCGTCCTGGTCGTCGCCGACCAGCGCCAGCAGATCCGGGATCGACGCCGGCGCGACGCCGTACTTCGCGATCACCGCCGCCTCGTCGAGCACGAGGCGCTGCCGCCGATCGAGCTGCACGATGCGCTGCCCCTGCACGACCTGGGCGAGGTCCTTGTCCGGGGTCGCCACCAGCACCTGCTGCACCCGCGGGTCGGCCGCCGCGCGCACCGCCATCGTCGCCAGCGCGTCGTCGGCCTCGTGCTCGATCATCGACCACGTGCACAGACCGAGCGCACGCGCCGCGCGTTCGGCCAGCGGGAACTGCGCCCACAGTTCGGGCTCGATGCCGGCCCCGGTCTTGTAGCCGGCGAACAGCTGGTTGCGGAACGACTCGATGACGGTGTCGAACGCGATGCCGAGGTGCGTGACCCCGGGCTCGCGCAGCAGCGCGATCAGGCTCGCCAGCAGCCCGCGCACCGCGCCGACCTCGCGCCCGTCGGGAGCCTTCGCCGAAGGCGCGCCGAAGAAGCTGCGGTAGAGCTCGTAGGTGCCATCGATCAGGTGGACGTGCATGGTGCATTGCGGCGGCGGCCGGCGCGACGCAGCAGAACCGGCGAACGGGCGCGATGCCAATCCCGACTTCGATGCCGGCTGCAGCCGGGCCCACCGGCGAGCCGATGGCAATGGCTGCCCAGTGTCCGTCCCGCCCCCCGGGTCGCCATGCCGATGCCGAACTCCATCCACGCCGCCCCCGCGGTCCCGGTCGACCTCGTGGCCCTCGTTGCCCCCACCGACCTCACCGCGTGGCGCACGTGCTGCGAACTCGCCGACGACGAACCGGTGCTCGACCTGCAGCGCGCCGCGGCCGCGGGCCTCGCTCTCGACCGGCTGCCGTTCGCCGATCGGCAGTTCGCGTTCGGCATCTGCCGCGGCGGCCTCGACGAGCTCGACGATCCGGCGGCCGTGTTGCGCGAGCTGCAGCGGGTGGCGCGGCGCGGCGTCATCGAACTGACGCACCGCAACCCGCGACTGCTCGCGGGCTGCCCGCCGGCAGTGCAGTGGCTCGCCAGCACGCAGAGTGCGGCGCTGGTGCTGCAGCGGCGGCCGTTCGTCGCGCATCCGTTCGGGCAGCCGGCCGCGGCCCTCGGCGACGCCGGCGCGCTCGGCAGCCTCGCTTCGCCAGCGCGGGTGCAGCGCTACTTCGAGGACCGGATCCCGTTCGAAGTGCACGACGACGGCGGCTACTGCGCCGCCGATCCGGCGCAGCGCGCACTCGCCCACCTCGACCTCGCCGAGGCGCTGCTGCGCCATCCCGATACCGATGCCGACGCCGGCCTCGCCGCCGCCACTGCCGCCGTCGAACTGCAGCCGGACCTCGCGCGCGCTCACTACGTGCGCGGGCAATGGCTGTGGCGACAGGGCCAGGCCGAGCTGGCGCGAGCGGCCGTGCTTCGCGCCGCCGAACTGGCGCCCGACGATCCGGCGCTGGCCGGATTCGCCCGCGGCGTGGCGCGGCGCGGTCCAGCGCCGCTGCCGCCGCCGCCGCCGCACGCGCTCGACCTCGCCTTCTGGCAACGGCACGCACACGACGCCGGCATCGATCTGGCGCGGCTGCTGACACCGCCGCGGTTGCGCCATGCCGAGGCCTTCGCCGACGAGCCGGAGGTGTCGCGCTTCGTCCGGGTCCACGATCGGGCGCTGACGGAGTTCCTCTTCCCGCTGCCGACCCCGTGGTGGAGCCGCGGCCATGAGTATGCGTGGGCGCAGCAGTTCGCCGGTCCCGAGCACGTCGTGCTCGACGCCGCGTGCGGCATCGAGCACCCGCTGAAGTTCGCGCTCGCCGAACGCTGCCGCACCACGGTTGCGTGCGATCTCGACCCGCGGCTCGTCGACGATGCGGCGCTGCTGGCGAGCATCCCGGCCGCCGGTGGCGACACCGCGGCGGTGGCCCGGGTGCGTGCGCTGCTGCCGCGCCTGCAGCGCTCGCTGGCGTCGATCACCGCGCTGCCCGACCTTGACGAGACGTTCGATCGGGTGTTCTGCATCTCGGTGCTCGAACACCTGCCCCCGCCGGCGCGGGCCGCGGCGCTGCGCGAGTTCGCGCGGGTGCTGCGGCACGACGGGATCGTGGTGCTGACGATGGACCATCCGCTGGTCGACCTCGCCGAGTTCGAACGGGCGGTCGCGGCCGCGGGGCTGCGCTGGTGCGGCGAGTTCCGGCGCCACGTGCCGCTCGACGCGCTGGGGTCACCCGATGGCCGCCTGCGGTGCTTCCGCGCGCTGCTGGCGAAGGCCTGAACACAACGCGCGGCGCTGGCGCCGGGCCCCGGCAGCGGCTACGCCAAGGGGGTGTCGCCCGCCGAACGTGACCTGCACCTGCGCCGCTGCCTGCCGTCGATCGGCGACTGGCAGCCGACGGCGCTGCGCCATGCGGCGGTGCTGTGTCCGCTGCTGCACCACGACGGCAGCGAGCACGTGCTGCTGCTGGTGCGTCCGGGCAGCCTGCGGCAGCACGCCGGGCAGATCGGGTTCCCTGGCGGCATGCGCGAGGGCGAGGAGACGATCGAGGCCACCGCGCGGCGCGAGTGTCAGGAGGAGATCGGAGTCGGCGCCGACCGCATCGAGCTGCTCGGTGGCCTGCCCGCGCGCGAGAGTTCGAGCGGTATTCTGGTGCACCTGGTGGTGGCACGGCTGCTGCCTGGGCCGCTGCAACCGGATCCGCGCGAGGTCGATCGGGTGCTGCTGGTGCCGCTCGCCGAACTGCAGCAGGAGGCGCGGTGGCAGGAACTGCCGCCGCCCGGAAGCGCCACCGGCAACCAGCCGCGCACCAGCCCGCACTTCACGGGATCCGGAAGTACTCCCACCCGACAGTGAACGGCGAGGGCAGCGTGATGCCGAGGGTGCCGTCCGGGGCGATGGTCAGCGATTGGAACACGAACGGCACGTCGATCGGGGCGGCCGCCGGGCAGAGGTCGTTCCAGGTGCCTTCGCCGGTGGTCGCCGCGAGCGGCAGGATCGCCACCGGGGTGAAGCGGTAAGGGTCGAGCCAGAGGTCGCCGAACGGGGTTGGTGAAGGCGCGGGCAACAGCTGGTCGAAGCCGAGCAGCGCGAAGCCGGAGCTGGGGCCGTCGACGCGGACGGTGTAAGGCTCGTCGGCGACGACGCTGAAGCTGGTGGTCGTGGAGTGGATCGGTTCCCAGAACACGGGCAATCCAGGGTTGCCCCATGTGGTAACCACTACCGCGCGCTGATCGCGACGAACCAGGCACTGCGGCGGATTCACTGCACCGTAGCCGGGCGGGCTGCTCTGGCTCGGCGAGAGATTCGTGTAGGGGCCGATGCGCAGCGTCGATTGATCCAGCAGAACGGCGGGTCTTCCAGGGCCGAATACATAGGGGCCGGTGCCCGCCGGATGGCCGCAGAGCGTGCAGCTCGACAAGGTCGCGCTGGAGCGCAACAGGCTCAGCATCGGGAACGTCGTGGTGGCGAACGTGTAGCCCGGCAACGGCGGAAATCCGCCGCCGATGACGCACAGCGATCGTTGGATGGCGAGCGTCGAATCCACGACTTCGATGCCGGACCCGGCAAGAGTGAAGTCACCGCCTTGGATCAAGACGCTCGCGCATCGCTCGATGCGAAACCTCTGATTGGCCAGCCCCAGATTGAACAAATCCACCCCATCCAGGATGACCGTCCCCGAACAATCGTGAACGTGGTATCCATGCGTCCTGGCAGGACGCAAGAAGGTCGCACAGGTGACGTTGGCCACAGTGCAGACTTGCCCTGGGAGAATGCCAGAGATCTCGATGACTCCATCGATCTGCACCCGGGCCGTGGCTCCTGGTAGCCCAGGTGCCCCCAAGCTGAATCCAGTGATAGTCAGAGGTTTGTCGACGACGGGCGCAAGATATCCCTCCCAGCCCGACGGTCGGGTGCTGATGGCCGTGCAGAAAATCGTATCCCCAGGTTGGGCGGCAGCGACAGCAGGTGGCAGGTCGGTGAAGTGCACTCCCGGTCCGCCGGCGTAGTCGACGCGCCAGACCGTCTGACTACGCAGCAATGGCAAGCCGCAAGTCAGCATCAACGCAAGCAGCAGGCGCCACGACCAAGAGCATCCATCCGCGGTCAGGACATGCTTGTTCACGGCGTGATCCTCCTCAAACCAGGGGAACCAGCGATGTAAGTCGATCTGCCGTCACTTGAATCGCCGGCGCCCAGCAAACTGTATTGACCATCGAACAACAATGACCCGTCCATTACGGGATCCGGAAGTACTCCCAGCCGACCGTGAACGGCGACGGCAGCGTGATGCCCAGCGTGCCGTTCGGGGCCAGCGTCAGCGACTGGAACACGAACGGCTCGTCGATCGGGGCGGCCGCCGGGCACAGGTCGTTCCAGATGCCCTCGCCGGTGGTCGCGGCGAGCGGCAGGATGGCGACCGGGGTGAAGCGGAACGGGTCGAGC
>JALORC010000030.1 GCA_025459175.1 Planctomycetota bacterium
CGCCGCCAGCAGCACGATCTTCGACCTGAGCACGAGCCTCGCCGGCGTCGAGCGTCCGCGGGCGTAGCTCTCCAGCTTCGCGCGCTCATCGTCAGTCAGCTTGATCGGAACGGCTACTCGCATGGGTTTGCCCTCACAGGCTACCCAACGCGCAGACTCTCGCATAATTACCGCTATTTCCGACGCACCACACTAGGTCCTGGGTCAGTTCTCAGTGTTCTTCCAAGGCAGAATTCTCACGTTGTATAACTATGCTTTCCAATCACGGAAGCGGTGCAGGTTACACCGTTCTTCTGACAGTCCCATGAAGGCCGGCAAATAGCGCCACTACGCAAGCCAAACGTGGACAATCTCAATTTCGCCAGGCTGGCCTCCCAACTTATACGCCCACCCTCTCGAATGCGCAGTCCGGTGCGCTGACGCGGCTATTCCATGGGCTTGGTTAGGTAGCGCCGTGGTGGCGTAGGGATCAGGAGACTGCACTTGTCCTTGAGCCAGTTCCTTTCGAAGGTGAGGGTCTACAGCGAGCCCATTACGCGCGTATCCAATCATCAAGGCGCTCGGCATAGCCCAGGCATACTGCCCCTCAACAAAGCGCGATACACCCTTGCAGCAGTAGAGCTTCGCGTTCCTTGCGCCATTCTCAACGATCTTGCACTCTGCAAAGAAGCCCCGGTATTCAGAAAACGCTATGCCGGGGGTCGCATCCACAAGCCTAAAAACAAGGTCAGGCATCTTGTCAACGCTGCGCTCCTCGTAGTCCATCACCTTCGCATCACGAACCACCGTCTCGAACATCGCACAGTCGAAGCCAGGCACGGGACTTGGGACCTCCCGAAGCATCAGGTTGAGAAGTTCTTTCAACCGCGTTGTAATTGCGTCCTCATCCAGGTCTTCAATAGCGCTGCCGGCACCCTGTAGCGCAGCCTTCAATCGCGACCACGCAAGCTCACACGCCTCAACAACTAGCTTCTTGGCGTAGATTGGAATATCCTGGTGCGGCAACTTGATAGTGCCGCCGTATTCGGAAAGCAGACTTTGAATCAGCATCGCACGTCTAACTCCACAGATCTGCGTGCTGCTGGAGAGTTTCCAGCGCAAGCAGCCTCGCGCGACTCAACGTAAAGTACCTCGCCTGCCGCAGAATCATGATGATCAGGTCGGCCGACCCCTTCTGCCGCCACACGATACGAGTCGTCTCGTTGCTGAGCGCCGCGAAATTCGTCAGCGCCGCGCGATCCAAGACCGCACCGCCGACACGCTCACCAGGCCCAATCCTCAAGACATGCCATGGCCCTGAATCCTTCTCAAGACTAACCGTCATGCGCTTTCGTATCGCAGCACAAATGCACTCTTCGATGCGGCGCCGAAAAGCCTCAACGGCTGCGGGCATCGGCGGAGCATCTGCCGCGTTCGCAACCGACCTGAATGGTAGGCGCGTCGACAATGTATCAGCCATAACCTCCGAGTCTTGCTTAGAGAGGTCGTAGGCTGCGGCAACGAACGCGTCGACCGAGGCAGCCACCTCTGCGGCACTCGCAGCCGATGGAACCTTGGCAGTCAACGAATCGAAGACAACGTCCAACCGAGCAAGAGTCGGCGCAGGAACTTGCTCCAACGGCCTCATCGGCATCGACTCAATGTCCATCTTGTGCAGACTATCGCGCTCAACACCAAACTGGCCACTCGTTACCAATGCATGCCACTTCATAAGGCTGCTGTTGAGCAGCACGAACAAGTACTTGGCCAGGCGCTTTGCATCTTTATGGCCTGCCGCACTCCAACCGTATATCGACTCCGAGAAAATGACGTCGTCCCACGACAAGAAGCAGCCTCGATGGGCGCTGCCGTTTGAGGGTGGTGACTTCCGCACGAGAATGAGCGGAGCCTGATAGATGCCTGGATGCCGGACGCGGTGCAACCGCTTGGCGCTGAAGCGCCGTAGCCCGGAAACTGACACAACGGCCGTCCGAATCTGATCACTGCCTAGATCAGGGCGTCCAATAAGTAACGACGCATCTTCAGCCTCACTTGTACCGACTTGATAGCCTTCCCCCGAAGCCAAATCGGCAGACGCCCAGTATGCTTGCAGTGTTCCAAACGAGCTCCTGAGGCGCCTCAACAATGCCAGATCCAACGCTGTGCCGCGAAAAAGCGACTTGAATAAACATGGGTCCTTCGCAGCTTCCAAGACTGCAACGGGGTGGCTAGACTGCGAGTCGACTCGAAAACGCCCCTGCGAGTTCATCGCACGCTCTTCGTAGGGCGACACGAAAAACATGAGAGACCGTGGGCTTGGCACTCGGTTCCTGGCAAATAGGATGCAGAAGGGCGCACTGACGCCCGGCCAAACCTCGGTCGCTCTCAGCTCTGCGCCATTCAGAATCCCCTTAACATCAAGGCTCTTGAAGACCAGGTTCCGAGCTTCGATACCAGGCTTCGACTGCTTGAACAGGAGACGGGCATGGAGCGCCATGGCAATCCAACCGTCGGCTCTGGCCCAAGACTTAGCAAACAAGAGGAATGCCAAATCGGGCACTTTGTCCGGCAACCTGATGCTTGATGGAGCAACTTCGGCCTTGCCAAGCTCCTCCTCAACTCGACGCGCCGCGCTCGCCGACTGGAGTGCCGTCCAGGGCGGATTCGCAACTACTACGTCGTATCTTCCGCGATGCTCGCTCATCGCGCGTAGGCTCCCCAGGACAACACCGCCCCCAACTGCACCAGGCTCCTTGGTATCGAAGAGGACGCGCTTTCTGAGCGGCTCGAATTGCAACTCCGACAGCGGCTGCGGGTTTGTGTCGAGCTCTAGAGCGGTTAGATAGAGGCTAAGAGCAGTCAGGCGCAGAGCCGGTTCCGAGATGTCGAATCCTGCGATCTGGCTGTAGAGAATTTCCCGAATCTCCCTTGAGCTCGGCGGGCGATCGAGCTGGCGCCAGCGCTCGGCAACCAACTCTCTGAAGAAAGCAACTAGGAAAACGCCGCCGCCGGCTGCCGGGTCCAAGATGCGGACACTCTTGAGTCGATCAGGAGCATCGCTGCGGATAGACGCCATCACTTCGGCAACCATGTACTCCGCAATACGCTTCGGAGTGTAGTAAACCCCGGTCTGATGGCGAGAGTACGGGTTCCATTTATTTGCTTGATGCTCGTAAACCTGACTTAGCAAGCCGGCGGGGACCTTCGACATGTCGATATTGTCCCACTTGAAACACAACTGGCCGTTGCGCCGACACCTCATCACATCTGAGAGGAGCTGGAAGAGTCTCGGAGGAAACTTCGCAAGCTCTTGACGCGTGGGACGAAACGAGAGCGGTAGAAAATCGCCGTTGAAGGTTGTATCGAGCCACTTACATGTAGATGCAGCATTACGCGCACTCGAAAAGAACTCTTCATGACCACTGGTATGTGGCGCGATTCTCGCCCAGTCTGCCTGAGTAACTATCTGTCGATCTACAAGGAACCGCGTGAACATCGCTCTTCCGGCGAGCGACACGGCATCGGGATTTTCGAGCCCGAGCCCCTGCAAGTCTTCAACCGTCCCGCCAAGCAAGTCAAAGAGCCTCGCGTGCACCGTCTGGCTGGACTGGCCTACGGCGTCTAGATCCGTCGAGTGAAAGAGTCGCTGAAACGTTGTACTCGCAGGCGGCGCATCGCTCTTGACCGTCAGAAGCGCCTTTGGCTTGTTACCTTCCAGCACCTCGGAACCAAGGCTGTAGACAACGAGCTTGCCAGGGGTGACCGCCGCCAAGTACGGTGCGTCGCCCCGGAACACGAGGGAGTGCTGTAGCGATTCGATTTCAGGCGCGGCAACGTTCGTTGCATCGAGCGTATATGCGAGGGGCGCCCCGCCCATCTCAACCACACCATCTGGTACCACGCCGGAACTGCGCATCAGGTCCAGGTAGCGAACGTGGTCGGGGCTCGGCACGCCCCGCAAGGAGCGAATCCCCCCCGGGGGCGCCCCAAAGCTCTGAAGCCTCTGCGTCAGAGATTCCGAGCCCATAATAGGATGACCGCCTGAACCTTCGTTAGCTAACGCCCACGCCGCGCCGGGAGGCGCGCCGCCAAGAACCAACCGTTGACCATGCGGAGTGCACTGGAGATGTAGTTTACCGGGGGGCCGAACAGGAAGCAAACTTTTGTTCCGCAATGGGCGGCCAAGGCGTGGTTTGTCCTAAACGCGCCTGCGTCTACCGATTCGCAACGGGGCGGCTACGCCACACCGCGACCATGGGTTCCTCCACGGCGCCTCGGGCTTCCGGGGTGCGCCGGCGCCCCCGCCGTAGTTTACTTGGCGTTCCTCAAGCCTTGCCTTGGAATCGCTCGGGGTCTTCTCGACGTCTACTGACGAACGACCCAAAAGCGCGGAAGCGCGCCGCCGCGGTGGTCGCCTCGTCGGCGTAGATGTCGTGGTCGACGCCGCTCTTTCACAATGGTCGCCACGGCCTGCATGAGCAGCGCTGTCTGGGCTTGGCTGGCCTCCATCACCCGCCACCCAGCGGCAGCATCCACCGCCGCGCCGTCTCCCCCGGCGCCGCCATCAGCTGCAGCCAGATCGCCCGCGCCTTCGGGTGCCCCGGCTGCACCTTCAGCGTGAGCCACACGCATCCGGGCATGCCGTAGTGGTTGAAGCCGTGGGTCGGCAGGTTGTCGGCGTTGCTGCTGCCGTCGAGCGGCCCCTGCGCCTGCGCTCGGTAGCGACCGTCGGGATCCAGGTGCCAGGCCGTCGCAAGGACCTTGGCCGCCACCCGCTCGCACGGCGCCAGCGCCTGTACCGGTCCGAGGATGCTGCAGGTGCGCCACACCGACGCCGCGGCGAACGACTCGCCCCACCACTGCGCGCCGGCGCCCAGCGGGTTCACGCGGTTGTCGAACTTCACCATGATCAGGTCCTTGCCCTGCATCGCTGGCACGAACACCTGCAGGATGCGGGCGCGGAACCGAGCCACGACCCGTTCGGCCAGCGCCCGGTCTCGCAGGCCTCGCCACAGGTCCAGCACGCTGGCGGCTTCCCATCCCCATTCGCGCGCGCTGTCGAACCCCGTGGTGCCCCACCCCGGCGTGGTGGTGCGCTGAAGCAGGTAGACGGTGGCCTGGCGCTCGAGGAGCCAGTCGGCCATCGGCGACCACATCAGCCGGTCAGCGGCAGCCAGGTCGCTCAGGATGCAGTGCTGCACGTCCGGGCCGCTGTGCCCTCCGGTCAGCGCGAGGAACTGCTTGTCCTCGATCGGCGGCTTCCCCAGCTTGTCGGGCGAGCTGCCGTACGGCCGGCCATCCCAGAGGATCAGGTTCGGGTGCTTGTCGATCAGCAACGGCCAGCCGTCGACCTCGAGGTGGTTGCACGGCCGCAGCCCGTGCGTGCGCATCGCCGCCAGCCAGCGCACCACCTCGGCGCCGAGGCCGTCCGGCCCCATGCACTCGCCGCCCGGATGGTAGGTCTGCGTCTCCTGTTCGCCGGTCTGACCGCTGAGCGGCGCCGGGCCGAGCAGCGCCTCACCTCGCCGGTGCAGGCTCTGCACGGTGGCCCGCCAGTGCCGCTCGGTCCACTGGCGCCCACTGAACCCGATCGGCATCAGCGGGTTGCCCTCGGGCAGCAGCTTGCGGATTCCGACGGCGCTGCTCCCCCAGTTGTCGCGGTCCCCCGGCACCCGCGGATCGGCGACGTGCAGCGCCGCGGCGACGGCGCTCGACACATCCCAGAAGCTGCGCACGTGGCGCATCCAAAGCATCGTGAACGGCAGCACCACGCCCTGGCCGCTGGCGAGGGTCTGGCCGGCGGCGAGCAGGCGGCCGCCGATGCCGGCGCCCGGCACCCAGATGAACGCGTCACCCCACGCCAGCCGCACGTCGACCGGCGCGGTCTCGGACCAGTCCGGCACGGAGGGGTTGCTGGCGACCAGGGCCGCCTCGCCGTGCGCGATCGCCTCGCCGGGATACCAGAGCACGGCGGTGTTGAGGCACAGCATCCGGCCGCACCGCGCGCGCAGCGTGGCGACGTAGCCGGCGCCGTCCTGCTCGATGCCGACCAGGGCGGCCGCGTTGCCGGCGAGCGTCATCGGCCCGCCGAAGTGCGCGAGCGGATCCGCGGGCAGCGACGCGATCTGGAACGGCTCGGCGACCGACTGCGCCAGGTCGACGTCGAACGAGGCGCCGGGGGCCAGCGTCACCCGCAGGTCGACGGCCCACGTGTCGATGCCGGTCTGCTTGCCGACGACGTAGCGGACGTCGCCGACACGGCCGGCGGCGTGCGGCGGCAGCTGGTCGACCTGGGTGCGCTTCCAGGTGCTGAACGGGGCGGAACTGTGGTTGGCGAAGCGAACGACCTGGGCATGCAGGCCGGCGCAGAACAGCGCGCAGATCAGCAGGATCGCGCGCGCGTAGAGCTGGTTGAACATGCCAGCCGATCTACTGACCGGTGAGCAAGGGCAGCGAACCTCAGCAGCCGCCAGGCGCGATCACTTCTTCGCGAGCGCCGCGCGGACGAAGCAGTCCTTCGCCTCCAGCAGCTTGTGCAGTCCTGCCGAGGTCTCCGCGCCGGGCGGCAGCTGGCTCTCGAGCTGGCGGGCGAGGTCGCCGATCGGCTTGCTGACGGCCTGCAGGTGCGGCGGCAGGTGCTCGTAGGCGAAGAACTGGAGGATCGGGGCGGAGGCGGGAGCTTGCGGAGTGGTCGATGCGTCCATGAGGCCCGCGATCGTGGCGAGCTGCGGCGATCGCCGGCGAACTTCAGCGCCTCGCCCTCCGCTTCGTGACCTTCGCCCGCAGCGCCAGCTGCTCGGCCTCGGACCGCAGCATGCAGTGCATGCGCGCCCGCTCCTCATCGCACACACCCAGCGCCACGAGCTGCTCGCGCACCTGAGCCCGGACCTTCTGCTCGATGTTGTCCAGGATCGAACGCACGGTGAATCCCAGCCCGCCGTTCTCCGCGGCCTGCCGATGCTCGTCGTAGATCACGAAGTGCGTGTCGATCTCGACGTGCACGGTGCCGATGCGCTTGCCGAGCGCCTTCAAAGTGCCCCGATCCGCATCTTCGCGACCCGCTCCGCCACCTGCCGATGCTGCTCGGTCTCGGCCGTGAACAGCAGGTGACCCAGCTCGGCCAGCGATGCGTCGCAACAGCGCCGATCGAACTCGGCAAGCTCCTCGCGGGTGGGCTTGCGCTTTGGCATCTCCCCCGCTGCGAGGATGGCGCCTAGCACGGTGGCGAGGTTCCAGTTGCTGGTCATCGGTGCGCCTCGGCATGCTCGCGGTTGAGGGTAGCCACCAGATCGTCGAGCGCCTTGCGGGCCTCGTCGTCGGGCATCGTGTCGATCGCCATCACCAGCTCCGGCTCCGCATGCTTGCTGCGCCATATCTCCCCGATGAATCGGTATCGGTGAAGCCAGACGGTCGTCTCGCGAAGCGTGTCCGGCGAGTAGAAGGTGACGGGTTTCGGCAGAGGCACAACCAACTCGGTGCCGTTCCTCCTCTCGATCGTTCGGACCTGCCCGTCCCAGATTCCGCCGATGAAGTGCGTGCGAACGGGCAGGCGGCCGTAGCAGGCCCAGCATCGGGCCCCGTCCGGCTGCGGGCCGTGATCTTTGCCGCAGTCGATGCATGGCTCGGTCGCGATGGTCATCGGCACCCCATCGCGTTGCTCTGCCCGATGAAGATGAAGCACGGCAGCGGCTTCCTCCATCCAAGGAGCCGACGGCGGCGAGCCCGTTCCTTCTTGCGCCGCTGTCGGGCACGCCTGCCGATGCGTGCCGTCACGGCCGCCTCGACAGCTCTTCTTCCACCGCGGCGCCGAGGGCCTCGACGGCACGCAGCAGCGCCACGCCGGGCGAGCCGCGGAACTCGCTGCGCAAGCCGCTGGTCGCCAGAGCGATCGCCTCATGGAACTTCGTGCCGAGGCTGAACCGTTGCTGGTTCATCGCCGCCTTCCGCTGCGCGCTGTCCATGCGCACGTAGCGCACGTTTTGGCAGCGCATCCCGCCCATGGCCAGCGTCAGCTCGGCGGGGAAGCCGTCGGGCTGGGCGTCCGGGTGCGCCTGGCCGGCGATCGAGCCGACCGAGAGCACGCGGCCATCGTCGCACCGCAGCGGCAGGACCGAGGGCTGGCTAGACGAGACCGCGTCCGTCGCTGCCGCGGAGTCGGCGGCTCGCCGCTCAAGCAGCTCGCGGGCGATGAGGCGACTCTCCCGCAGACACGGGTCACGCCGGCAGTAGGCGATGTCGGCCAGGGCCTCGCGGCTGTTGATGAAGGTCGGCGGCTGGTGCCCCCAGTTGGAAGTGTCGAACTGCAGCGCGCCGTTGGCGTCACGGCGCATCGGCGGCACCGAATCGGTGAGCGGGGCCGCCTTCGCCCGCTCGGCCTCGACCCGCATGCTCACGACCCGGTTGATCTGGTCCTCGATCGACTTCGCGTTCTGCGGACTGCACTTCGAGCACGCGAACAGGACCCGCTCTTCGGTCGGCGCGGCAACGGGCTCGACACCCAGCGCCCGCCTCACGTCCGCGGCGCAGTCCACCGCCGCGATCACGCCGCGGACGTCTCCGCGTCGCAGCTCGGCGGCGCGGGCCTTGGCAGCAAGGTGCAGCGTCTTGTGCGTCCACTCGGCACCAGGCCGATACGCCCATTCCAAGAAGCCCTCGACTGCCTTCGCCGCGAACTCGTTGCGGTCGCGGATGGCGGCGTCGCGGCGCTCGACCTCCTTCTTCAGGTTGGCGACTGCCATCTCCATGCGCCCGGCCCAGGCTCGGGCGGCGTCATGGTCGATGATGGCCTTGCCCGCCACTTCCTCGGCATACCGGCGCTCGCCGCGGGCGGCTTCCAGGGCTCGAACGTTCGCCCTCGCCCGCTCGACCACGTCGCCGGTGCCGCCCAGGATGCGAGCGACCTCGGCGAGCTTCGCCTCGGCCTTCTCGGCGCGCTCGCGTTTCGACTCCTTGCGCAGGCGCTCGAGTTCTGCGCGCTCACTCCGCCAGCCGCCACGAGTCGCCCACCGCTCCACCATGGCCGCGGCATCCCGGAACCATGCAGCCGGCGGCAGACCGTCGAGGCGATCGGATGGCATACCGAGGTCCTTCAGTAGCGCGCCGAAGGTCATGCACGCGTTGGTGTCCCCGATCGGCGGCGCGACGCCGGCACCGGCCGCCTTCTCGGCTCGAAGGCGCAGCACCTCGGCCGCGATCGGTCCGGCGTACAGGTCCCGCAGCTGCCTCTGCAGGTAGTCGTCGGTCATCCAGTCGGGGCAGGACGAGGCCGCAGCCTCACTCGCGATCGGGGGGATCGTCATGGGTCTGCACGCCGTTGTGCAGACCGCGCGATGGCGATTCCGGCGGTTCGCCGAGCTACCGAGTCAGCGAGAGGTCCCGAGCTCGCTGCTGAGCCACTGCGACGTCATGCGCATTCGGAGCCGGTCCACCTCGCTGAGCACCCAGTACAGCTGCTCCGCCCTCGTGAATCCCTGGCCGTCGGCAGCCAGAGCCTCGAGATGACCGCGAAGGGCGGTGATCCGCTCCAGGATGTAGCCACGGCTTTTGAACCAGACAGACTTCACTTCCAGCCATGCGACCTCCTTCAGCGCCTCATCAAGCACCGGCGAATCGACGCCAATGTGGGGCACGTCCTTCGCGATCTCCTCCGCCAACTTGACGATCTGATCCAGTACGCGGCTCGGGTCTCGATCAAGGTTCTCCATGACTCCAAACCTAGCCAAGCGAGCATCGAATCCGAGCTACCGATCTACACCGGGCACCTCCGCCGCAACCTATCGACCGCTCACTGACCGACTCGGGCGCTGCACGACAAGCAACGTTGCTCGATCGATGAGTGCATGATCTGGCAAAACACGCATAGCAAGCTCTGTTTTCCACTGGGAGCGAGCAAACGACCCCTGCTCAGCAACCGCCGCGGGCGGGCCGGCATCGATTTCATTTTGCGCCGCCGAACTATCCTCATATAGCCGCTTTCGCTCTTCGTAGGGAAGTGAATTGAACGCATAAGCCCGGTCGTGCTTGACGTATTCGGCAGCCTCAAGCACCGCCTTGCTAGCGTCAGCGAGCATTGGGTATGCTCTGTGCTCGAGAAAGAACACAACGTCGGCAGAGGCCCCATCATGGGTGACGTAGTGATTCGAGATAATCTCGGTGCTTGCGAAGTCACGCGGGACAGCAGCATCCCGAGGAAGGATCACATAGTCGTTCTGCGCTAATGCCGCTTGAACGCATACAGCCCGTGCGATGTCTTTCTTGAGACCGAGCTCCTGCAGGAGCGCAGTGGCGTCCGCCTGCCCCGAAATTGACTGCAGTCGAGACAACTCAAGAACGAGACTCAGCTCACCTTGCCTGTACCGCTCAGCTATCAGCTGCTTATTTTCTGGGGACAGACTCCCAGCTAAAGGAACGCATGTCAAAACAATCCTGTTGCTCTGGCCATCAACAATCTTTGCAGGGTTTCCGCCCACCAAGTGCCGCACGACCCTATGCTGCATCGCTTCATCAAAGACTGGGGCAGAGACGCGCTCGGCATCTTGAGGCTCAGTAGCAATTAGGTCTGAAGCCGCCATTCGCTCAGATCCAGACTGGCCTCCACGAACCAAGAGAAACACTACACAAAAAGCGATAGCAACAAGGACAGCAAAAGACAATTTTCGGCTTAACATGACACCCTGCATTGTTGCGAAGGAATGCGGCTTCACCAACGACTACTAGCAATCACTACAGAGGGTAGGGTAGGTCACGCTCGCAGGCGCTGTGCCTACAACCCCCGGGCAATGCATGAAAACACCAACCTCACTAATAAAGGAAACAGTCCAGTCACAACGAACAAAGTCGACTCCCTGGTAAAGTTTGGGGTTAGTATCAAATGGCGTGTGCATCGGTGTTGGAGTATACACTGTGCCGGTGGGGGACGTCCATGGGAGCCCCCCTACTCCGCCGGACCCATTGACATGTGGCTTGGTGGCACAACAGCAATACTGCGGATCTGCTGCACCCCAAACTTTCATGCCGAACTGGCAGGGGTATGCACGGCAAAACTCACCCAAAAAGCCACACTGGCCGTCAGCCATCTCCATGGTAACGCCCCACCAGGAAGCGCAAGGAGTAGCAAGGGGGTTGGGAGGCGAGCAGAGGCCCTGGACAACGACGGGAGCACCCGCGGTGGCTGCGCAGTCGAAGCACTCCTCATTAGTACCGATGACGACAACCAGCCACGATCGTCCGACTGGCTCTGCAAACTCGATGAACGAAAGACCTAGCAGAGCGACAAAGCAACCCAGAAATTGTAGCATCAGATAAGACCCTCCAGGGGCGGGATGATTAAGGAATTTTTCCCCTCGTTCATTTCACGCAGGGAGGCCGGGGCATCAACTCAATTCTCGCATGGATCAACTTTTCGAAGGATCTCTTGCAAGGGCAGCACGAGCTAGCAGGCATATTTCCTTGCCGCGCTAGGCTACTCGTCACCACCCGGAACCTCCCCCGCCAGCTCGTCGCCGTCCTCCATCGCCCCGACCAGGTCCTTCAGCTCCCGCCGCGCCGACTTCGGCAGCTCGACCTTCCGCTGCTGCAGCACGTGCCGCAGCGACGTGAACGTCCCATGGCGCCGGGTCGCCCGCTGGCGCTTGTCCGCCACGACCTCGAGCAGGACCCACCCCTCAGCGGTGGCATCGACCCAGAACGCGGAGTCGCCGAGCCGGATCATGGGCTGGACTCACGGGAAACGACGCTGCAAGCCGATGCAGTGCGCACGGTTAGCTCCTGTTACCGCAGGGGTTGATCGAGGGCCGCGGTCGGGCTGGAACCCGGTCGCGGCCCGCTTCTTCGAAACGGCCTTGGGTGTAACAGGGGCGTTCGGTGCGGGCGAACTCAGGGCCGGCGCGGAAGGGCGACCCTCAGGCGTTCCGGCGATGTTCGCCACTCGACCTACGCGCGCGGTACAGCGTAGACCTGCACACCCGAACTACGCAGCGGGCGAAGCAGCAGCGACCTCGCCGTCCTCGATGACGACCGTCGTCAGCGGGTTCTGCTCCACGGTCTCCACCCAAAGCTGAGCCCCGGCCTTCGAAGCCAGCTCGGCGACCATCCGCATGCTGCGCTGGTCCAGCAGGCTGGCATCGCGGATCAGCAGCACCCGCAGCCGCGGGTTCATGGCCAGCCCGATGGCGACCGACACCCGCAGGCGTTCCGCGGCGCTGGCCTGCTCGAGCGGCAGCCCGTTCAGCGTGACGATGCCCGCTGCATCGAACCCGAGACCGGGCACCGGCATCGGTGCCTTCGCGATCGCATCCGCGCGCTGCTGATCGATCGCCTCGATCTGGCTGGTCAGCTCCCCCGCCGCGCCTTCCAGCTCGGCCACCCGCACCGCGAGGTCCTGTCGCTGGTGGTTCTCGCGCACCTTCCGGTTGACGTCCTCTGCGTCCTGCATCCGGGCCAGGATCGGCGCAGTGTCGATCTCCTTGGCCTCCCTCATCTCGGCCTGCAGGCGGACGTCGTCCTCGATCGTCTCGGCCAACCTGCGCTCGGCGGCTTCCAGCTCAGCCCGCAGCGACTCGACCCGCTTCCGCTGGGCCTTGAGGTCGGCGGCGTTGCCAATGGCCAAGCGGCACACCCGCCCCACCTCCTCGTTGTGCCGGTTGGCCGCCTGCAGCTCGGCCGCCAGATCGGACACCGACACCGGCTCCGCCGGCGCCCCCTCATGCCGCGGCATGCCGGCCAGCCGTGCCGCCGCCTGCTTCGCCTCCCGGTTGCGCTCCGTGCGCTGCGCGTAGAGCTCGGCGCGTTCCTTGTCGAGCGCGGCGAAGTCGAGGCCGAGCAGCTGCCGCAGGGTCTCCGCCTGGCGCTTCGGCTCCTCCCGCGAGAACGCGAGCGGGTCGAACGTCAGCCGCCCCACGAGAGCGTCCAGCATCGTCTGCGGCGAGGCGAAGCGGGCCCCCTCGCGGTTGGTGACGATCAGCTGGCCGCCGCCGCTCGGCGTGAACGTGCGGCGGACGATGATCTCGCCCAGGTCCACCACCACCTCGGCGTGATCCGCCCCGCGGCGGATGGGCTCGGCCGGGATCTGCTCCCGACCGCCGAGCGCCATCGCGATCGCGTCCAGCACTGAGGACTTGCCGGCGCCATTCGCCCCGGACAGCACGACCATGTCGCCGTCCGGGGTGATGGTGACCGCCTTCAGCCGCTTCACGTTGCTCGCACGCAACTCGACGATCTGCAGCGGTGCGGAGCTCATGCGTCGTCGCTCCCCGGCTCGCGCGGAGCCGCGCCACCGTTCGAACCCGCCACCTCGACGCCCTTTGCCTGCCGGATGGCGTTGCCCACCTTCTCGCCGAGCGTCTCGCCTGGGCCGAGCGGAACTTCCTGGTAGCCATCAGGGACCGGCTTGACCGTGCCACCCTTCGCCGCGGCCATCCGCGACGCGAGCCCGGACACGCCCTTGCGCTCGTCGGGGCCGACGGCGGCCGGCTGACCGGGCTGCGCCTTCGGGAGCGGCGGGAACGCCTGCTCCACCGTGGTGTCGCCCTCCTTGATGGCGGTCGCGATCCCCTTCAGCGTGGCGAGCTGGTCCAGGCCGATGTCCTCCTCGCCGGGCACACCGATGACCGCCAGGATCGCCTCGCGGGTCGCGCCCAGCTTCAGGAAGTGCGCGAACATCTTCGTGCGCTTGTCCGCCAGCGTCTGCGCGTCGCCGATGGCAGTGCTGCGCGCCGCCTCGTAGACCGAGCTCCACAGCGCCTTCGGCACGCCGCGGAACACGGCGTTGCGCAGGGCGATCGCGCAGGCGGCGTTGCCAGTCACGCCGATCATGTCGGCCGAGTAACGGCGGCCGCCTTTGCCGGTGATGCGGCGGCGCACCTCCATCGTGATGCTGACGTTGCGCTCGAGGTCGTGGAACACCCCCTGCGCGGTGATGAACTCGGCGCCCTCGTCGACGACCCGCGCGCCGGCGCGGCAGTTGCCCCACGAGCTGGCGACGATCTCGGCCAGCCGGGCGCTGGGCCCCTCGACCGTCTTGCCGTCCCGGGGCAGCGCGTAGAAGCACTCCTCGGCCACCTGCTCGGTCAGGGTGGCCATCTCCATGCAGTTCTTGACGAACTGCTTCACGCTGCGCGGGTAGGCGCAGGCGGTCGCGACGCGCCGCAGCACGGTCCTTGGGCATGCGCGGCGGGACCATCGGCGGCCGCTCGACGATCCGCCACTCGGCGCGCTCGCTACCCACCCGCCAGTTGCCGCATCGGCCGCCGAAGAGGGCCGCAGTCGCCTCATCCCTCCACCCCCATGCCGCATGCCGCTACGGGAAGTCCCCGTCGAGCCGCGCGATCACCACCACCGATTGGGTCCAGGTCAGCGCCCACCCGGCCGCCGACCCAACGCGACATGCGCCGCCAGCTCTCCGCCACCACCCTCCTCCACCTCACCCTGGCCACCCCCCTGCTGAGCCAGGACGACGCCACACCCGACCTCACCCAGCGCGAATGGATCGGCGGCCTGCCGTTCACCAGCTGGACCCACCTGACCGGCGACTGGGGCGGGTTCCGCAACCAGCTCGAAGCGATCGGCATCGAAGTCGCGGGTGGCTACACCGCCGACCTCGCCGCCCCGTGGTCCGGCGACGGCCGCCGCCGTGCCAGCCTGCAATCGCTGCTCGACCTCAACGCCGCGTTCGACCTCGAGACCATCGCCGGCCTGCCGCGCACCATCGCCTACTTCGATGCCTACCGCATCGACGGCCGCAACCCGTCGCTCGACGTCGGCGACTTCCAGGTCATCTCCAACATCGCCAATGCCGACCTCGAACAGATCGCCGAGGTCTGGGTCGAGACCTGGCTCGGCGACCAGTTCCGCCTGAAGGTCGGCAAGGTCGACTTCAACAGCGAGTTCTCGTTCCACGAGGTCGGCGGCGAGTTCGTGAACTCCACCGCCGCGATCTCGCCGGCGATCATCGCCTACCCGACCTTTCCCAACCCGGCGACCTCGGTGAACCTGTTCTGGGTGCCGAACGAACGCTGGTACGTCGGCGCCGCGATCTACGACGGCGCCAACGGCGACGGCATCCAGACCGGTTCGCGCGGCCCGAGCGGCTTCTTCAGCGACGACGAATCGGACGCCTACTTCTACGCCGCCGAGGTCGGCTACGCGTGGACCGGCGGCGAGCGCTGGGGCTCCGGCCGCATCTCGGTCGGCACCTTCTATCACAGCGCGTCGTTCGATCGCTTCGACGGCGGCAGCGACCGCGGCACCGCCGGCGCCTGGTTCAACCTCGAACAGCGCTTCTGGCGCGAGAACCCGGGCGCCGACGACGGCCAAGGCGCGTCGTTCTTCGTCGGCACCGGCCACGCCGACGACACCGTGTCGGTGTGCGGCAGCTCGTTCGCGGCCGGCCTCGAATGGATGGGCGCGCTGCCGAGCCGCGACTTCGACGTGCTCGGCCTCGGCCTGTTCCACGCCGACATGAGCGATGCGCAGGGTGCCGGCACGCCCGACGACGAGACCACCATCGAGCTGTTCTACAAGGTGCAGCTCACGCCTTCGATCAGCCTCAAGCCCGAGCTCCAGCACGTGATGAACCCGGGCGGGTTCGCCGACGTCGACGACGTGCTGGTCGGCCTGCTCCGCCTCGAAGTCGCCTTCTGAACCACCGTACCCCGGTCACGAACATGCAGCTGCGCACCAAGATCCTCGTCAACAACGCCGTGCTCACCGGCCTCCTGCTGCTGGCGGGAGCGACCGGCTTCCACGTGCACACGACGATGGACGCCCAGTTGCGTTTCCTGTCGGGTCCGGCGCACGACACCGCGGACCAGGCCGCGGCAGCCACCGCCGCGATCGGCGACCAGCTGCTCGCGGTCGAACGGGTGCTGGCCGGCATCGATGCGGACCAGAACCGCACCGCCATCGCCGCGGCCGCTCGCAGCAGCGAGGCGGCGATCGACTCGATCGCCAAGATCGGGCTGGTGGCCGAGCAGTCGCTGGCCACGCTGCGCCAACGTTCCGACTCGTTCCGCAAGGCCTTGGCGGCGGTGCTCGGCATCAACCAGGACGTGGTGCAGAAGCACGCGGCCCTCGCCGAGCACACCGTCGCGTTCAACGAACTCAGTACCCTGCTCGAGGAAGTCGGCGACGGCGCCGTCGAAGTGCTCGAGTCCCAGCCCGACCGCCAGATGGCGTGGAGCCAGGGCCTGAAGGACATCTGGCAGGCGGCCGACGGTGGCATGGAGAACCGGATCGGGCTGCTGGCGCAGTACCTGGCCCTCGGTGATCTCGAGAGCGGCAAGGACCTCGCCGAGGCACGCGCCGCCGTCGACAGCGCGATCGCCGAACAGAAGGACGCCGCCGACCGCATGCTGGCGACCGCGACCTTCGACGTGCCGGCGCCGGCCAAGTGGGGCGAGTTCACGCTGCGCGCCCTCTACACGCGCGAGTTCGAGGTGCACGAACGGCTGATGCGCGAGTACGCCGACAGCCTGCTGCAGCTGCCGCCGGTGCGGGCGGCGTATGCGGACGCCGCGGCGAGCCTGCGCGCCACGATGGCCGACGTCGGTGAGGCGACCGCGAGTCGCATCGACAGCGAACTGGCGGCCGGCATCGCCTCGGCAGCGGCCGCCCGCACCCTGCTGCTGACCACGCTGGTGGTCGCCGTGCTGGTGGCGATCGTGCTCGGCGTGTCGTTCGTGCGCAGCTTCGGCCGGCGGCTCGGCCAACTGCGCGACCGCATGCAGTCGATCGCCGTCGGCGACGGCGACCTGACCCAGCGCCTGCGCATGCTCGGCGACGACGAGATCGCCACCACCGCCGGCTGGTGCGATCAGTTCCTCGGCAAGATGGACCGTGCGATCGGCGAGGTGAACGCGCTCGCCAACCAGATCGACGCGACCGCGTCGGCGATGCGCACCAGCGCCGGCGAACTGTCGAACTCGTCGAGCCACCAGGCCGCCTCGCTCGAGGAGATCTCGGCGACGATGGAGGAGATCTCGTCGATGTCGGTCGCCAGCGCCGGCCACGTGCAGGCCGCCGACGAGCAGAGCCAGGGCGCCACCGCCGCCGCCCGCGCCGGCGCCGAGCGCACCAACCTGCTGACCCAGGCCGTGGCCGAGATCCGGCAGAGCAGCGCCGAGGTGCAGAAGGTGATCGGGGTCATCGACGACCTCGCGTTCCAGACCAATCTGCTGGCGCTCAACGCGGCCGTCGAGGCGGCGCGGGCCGGCGAGGCCGGCAAGGGCTTCGCAGTGGTCGCCGAAGAGGTGCGCACGCTGGCCCAGCGCAGCGCCCAGGCGGCCAAGGACACCGGTCAGCTGCTGCAGACGGCGGCCGAACGCAGCAACCGCGGCAGCACGCTCGCGACCGAGGTCGAGGCCGGCCTGCAGGAGATCGTCACCTCGTACGCCAAGGTCGAGGGCGTGCTCGGCCAGATCGCCGCCGCGACCCGCGAACAGAAGGACGGCGTGCAGCAGATCAACACCGCCCTGTCGACCGTCGACCAGGCGACGCAGAAGAACGCCAGCACCGCCGAAGAACTGTCCCGAACGGCGACGGCATCGGCCGATCACGTGCGGCAGCTGCGTGGACTGGTCGGCGCGTTCCGCGTCAGCGCCACCCGGTCCACCGCCGTGCAGTAGGATTCGGCGACAGCGACCCGCGACCCGATCCCAGGTATCCCCCATGCGAACCCTTCCTGTCCTGCTCCTGTTGCTGCTCGCCACCGCACTCTCGGCACAACAGTCCGGTCGCCATTTCCAGCGCCCGGCGCGCACACCGGTGACCCCGTCGTCGACCACCACCGCGGTCGAAGCCAGCAGCACCGCGGCCGTGGCCCCGCTGCGCAAGCTGCGTTCGGGCCGGCCGTGGCCGGCGCATCATTTCGGCCGCCTGCCGGCGAACCAGAGCCGGCCCGCTGCGGCGCAGCCGGTCGACGCCAGCGCCGGCAAGGCCGAGGTCAGGAAGCCGCGCGGATTCTGGCGCCCACGGCGCTGAGCCCTTCCCTGCCTCCGCCTCCAGCCGCATCATGCCGACGCCGCGCGGGCATGGCGGAACGGCAGACGCAGCGGCCTTAAAAGCCGCAGGCCGGCAACGGTCGTGAGGGTTCGAGTCCCTCTGCCCGCACCACTCCCGGTGCTCAGCGCGGCAGCGCGGCGAGCGCGCTGGCGAGCCGTTCGCGCGCGGGCGCCGCACCGCCGAAGCGCGCGCCGTCGAGCTGCTGCCGCAGTTCCTGCAGCGCGGCGACCGCCGCCGGCGCCATGCCGCGCGCGCCCAGCGCCGCGAAGCCGTCCGGCCCCGACCATGGCTCACGATCGAGTGCAGCGGCCAGCACGGCATCGAACGCCATGAGCGCGGCGGCCGGCTGCTGCTCGTACGCGGCCCAGAACGTGGCGAGCAACCGTTGCTGGCGCTGTTGGCGCAGTCGGCGATGGGCCAACGCCCGCACCACGAACGCCAGCACCAGCACGACACCGAGCAACGTGGCCCAGACCCAGCCCGGCCAGGCCGCCCGCGCCGCGAGCCGCGCCGCATCGAGCTCGACCAGCTCCTGCACCCGCGCCGGCAGCGGCGCCGCGGCGGGCGCGATCGTGAGCGGCACCGCGTCGGTGCGCAGCGTCACGTAGCTGGCTCGCTGCGGATCGAACGCGACGAACGGGATCGGCGGCAGCGTCCGGGCGCCCGCGCGCAGCGGCAGCACGTCGAGCGTGAAGCGCCGCACCGCCGGCCCCTTGTGGTCGGTGACCCCCTGCACGTGGAAGCCATCGAGCGCCGGCGGCGGCAGCGGCGCGAAGCGTTCGAGGTTGCCGGACCCGGTGACCTCGAGCTGCACCGTGAGGCTGCTGCCGACCACCGCCGGGGCGGTTACCGGCCGCAGGCGCACGACGAACTCGCCGACCGCGCCGGCGAACCCGGGCGGGGCCGGCTTCGGCAGCGGCTGCACGACCAGCTCGCCTGGCGCCGACAGCACGGTGGTCTCCTGCCGATCGAGCGGCGTGCGCCCGCGCAGGAAGTCCTGTTCGAAGCGCTCGGCGAACGCGTAGCGCACCTGCACCGGCGCGATCGCCGAACGACCGGGCGCCAGCGGCAGCCAGCGGCAGCGCAGCAGCAGCAGCTCGAACGCGCGCCCGTCGATCTGCCGCTCGCCGTCGACCTGCACCGGCAGCACCCGATCGCCGATCGCGAGGCGCTGCGTGCGTGCGCCGGGCGGCGGCGGCACCAGTTCGACGGCGCGATCCTCGGCCGCCTGCAGCCACGGCACGACCACGTGGAACGGCTGCTCGAGCGCCTGTTGGAACAGCGCCACGCCGTGGTCGCGGAACCACGCGCGATCGACGCCGATCCGCACCTGCAGCATGACTTCCTGCTGCACGTAGGCCGCGGCCGGCATTCCCTCGATGGCGACGAACAGCGGGGCCACACCCGGCGCCGCGGTCTGCGCCGACGCCGCCGCGCCGGTGGCGCCGACCAGCAGCCACAGCAAACCCGACGACCTGCGCGCGACCGCGTTCACCAGTCGCGCTCCCCGGCCACCGTGGTGCGGCGCTGTTCCTGCTGCCGCAGCCGATGCTTGCGTTGGTCCTTCTGCGCCAATCGCTGCAGCAGCTGCGCGACCTCGGCCGCCGACAGCTCGTTGATCATCAGTTCGGGCAGCGCCGCTTCGGGCTCGGCGTCGTTCGCGGGCGCCGGCGGTGGCGGCGGCGGTGGTTCGGGCACCTGTTCCTGCTTGCTCGCCTCCGGCCGGCTGCGATCGCGCTGCTGTTCGAACTCGAGTCGGCGCCGTTGCGCGCGCTCGACGTTGCGCACCGCGGCCGGCCAGTCGCCCCGCAGCTGCACCGCACGCACGAACGCGGCGATGCCGCGGTCCTGCGCCGCCAGCGCCAGTTGCCAGGCCATCGGTTCGGCATCGGGCAACGCCGCCGCCACCGCCGCCTGTTCGGCGCGCAGGCACTGGGCGAGGCCGAACACGAACTCCGCCTCGGCGCGCCGTTCCGGGTCGGGATGCGCGCGCCATGGCTCGATCGCGGCCTCCGCGTCGCGGGCGCGCAGCACCCGCAGCGCCGCCAGCGCCGTGTTCCACCGCAGCGCCTCCGGCACCGGTTCGGCGGCCGCGGCCAACAGCTGCGCGAAGGTCTCGTAGGCGGCCTGGAAGCGGCCCGCTTCGTGGTCGGCGAGCGCCGCGGCGAACGCCGCGGTCGGCGACGAAGACAACGACGGCGTCGGCGACGTTGGCGCGGTCGGCGCTTGCTGCCACGCCAGCAGCAGCGGCAGCGCCGGCACGTAGACCCACCACCGCGGCAACCGCCGGGACCTGGTTCTCATCGACGTCGCTCCGGCAGGCACCACGACAGCATCCAGAGCAGGATCGCGATCAGCAAGAGGACATGATGACGATGCACCGGCTGCAGGCGCCCGGCGCGCAGCGCCAGTTCGCGCGCGCGCGGCAGGATGCGCTCGGCATACAGCCTCGGCAGCACCAGCTCATCGGCAGTCCGCCGGCACTCGCCGCCGCCCGCCGCGGCGATCGCCTGCAAGCTCGCCAGCTCGAGCCGCGACACCACCTCGCTGCCGTCGGCGGCGCGCAAGAACTGCTCGCCCGCCTCGCCGTCGACGACGATCTTGCTGCCGGCCGGGTCGCCGCAGCCGACCGTGTGCACGACGGCGCCGCGAGCGCGCGCCGCGGCCGCCGCCGCACTGCCGTTGCCGGCGAAGTCCTCGCCATCGCCGAGCACGACGATCGCGCCGCCGTCGCCGCTGCGGAGCAGCGCCGCCGCGCGTTCGATCGCCGCGCCCGGATCGGTGCCGGCCTTGCCGGTGGTTCCGGGCACGAGCTCCTGCACCATCGCCACCACCGCCGGCAGATCGGTGGTCCGTGGACAGCGCAGCTCCGCCGCCCCGGCATAGGCGACCAGCCCGAAGCGCGCGCCGGGCGCCGCGGCCGCCAGCGCCGCCACTTCCTGCTGCACCCGACCGAGGCGGCTCGGCGCCACGTCACGCGCCGCCATCGACGCCGACAGGTCGACGCACAGCACCACATCGGCCCCGTCGTCGACCACCGCGCCGACCCCGACCGGCTGCAGACCCACCAGCACCAGCAGCAGCACGACCACCGCACCGGCGGCGGTGCGCAGCCGCAGCCAGCCGAAGCGGCCGACCAGACGCACGCCATTGGCACCGAGCTGCGCATCGCGACGCGCACGATCCGCCTGCGTGCGCCGCCACAGCCACAGCGCCAACAGCGGCACCAGCAGCAGCAGCGGCCAGTAGCTCGGCAGCAACCACACCAGCGCGATCACGGCAACCTCCGCAGCCAGCCGGTGGCGAGCCAGCGCGCCAGCGCCAGCAGCAGCACCGCTGCCGCCAGCAGCGCCGGGAACCACTGCTGCACGACCGTGCCCGGCACCGTGAACGCGGTCGCCTCGAGCGCGTCGATCGCGGCGTAGACCTGCGCCAGCGCCCTTTCGTCGCCGGCGGTGAAGAAGCGGCCGCCGGTGGCCCGGCTCAGTTGCTGCACCGCGGTGGTGTCGAGCGGCACGGTGCGACCGTCCGGCTGCTGGTTGCCGCGCCCGACCACGATCGTGTGCACGCGGATCCCCGCCTGCCGGCACAGCTGCGCCGCGTGCAGCGGCGCGATCTCGTCGCGGGCGCCGATCGTGGCGACGTTCTCCTCACCGTCGGTGACCAGCACGATCACCTTGGCCGCCGCCGGCGAACGGCGCAGCGCCGCGGCAGCGGTGCCGACCGCGGCCCCGACCGCGGTGGCGTCCTCGGGCCCTTCGTGCGGCACCAGCGCCAGCTGCGACAGCATCGCCACCACCGCCTCGTGGTCGGCGGTCGGCGGACAGCGCAGATCGGCGAACCGCGCGAACGGCACGAAGCCGATCCGGTCCGCGGTGCGCGCGCGCACGAACGCACTCGCCAGCTCGATGCCGACCGCGAAGCGCGTGCGGCCCGGCGCCAGGTCCTCGGCCGCCATCGACGAACTGGTGTCGAGGCACAGCAGCAGGTCGCGACCCGGTGGCCGCGGCGGCAGCGGCAGCACCTGCACCGGCTGCATCAGCGCCACGACCGCCAGCAGCACCGCCGCGGTCTCGCCGATGGCGGGCAACCAGCCGAGCCGCTGGCGCCACGAACGCACCGCGGGTTCCTGCGTCGCCAGCGCCGGATCGAGCCACCACGGCGCCATCGCACTCGGCAGGCGCGGTCGCCGCCACGCGCGATACAGCGCCAGCAACAGCACCACCGGCAGCAGCCAGACGTGCTCGAACGCGAGCCATTGCCAGCCGAGTGCGGGCGCCGTCACGGCGTCACCTCGACGGCAGCCACCGCCGTCGCGCGCACGAACGCGATCGCCGCCGCGCGCGCCGCTTCGTGCACCTCGTCCGCGGGCCGCAGCGCCGCGAACAACACGCCGTCGGCGATCTGCAGCGCCTGCCGCAGCGGCGGCGGATCGCCGAGCGACGCCCGCAGCTGCTCGCTGGTCGCGGCCACCGTGGACCTGGCGCCGCACTGCGCGCAGTGGGCCCGCAGCAGGGCCTTGAGCCGTTCGTGGAACGCGGTCGGATCCGCGGCGCCGGGCAGCGGCAGCGCCGCCAGTGCGGCCGCGAAGTCGGCAGCGGGCGCTGGTGGCTGGGTCGCGGCAGCGATCGGCGCCGCGGCGCGCCGGCGCCACCACAGGCCACCGAGCGCCAGCGCGCCACCAGCGATCGCCCACAGCAGCCAGTGCCGCTCTGCCGGCAGCGGCCGCAGCGGCCCGGGCCACTCGAGTTCGCCGGCCGGCTCCGGCAGGCTGGTCTTCACTTCGAACGCGAGATCGAACAAGGCGACCGCGCCGGTGCGGAAGCAGCGCGCGCGGTAGCGGCGCTGCTCGCCGCCGTCGCCACGCGCGCGGCTCGCCAGCAGTTCGACCACCAGCGGCTGCAGCAACCGTTCGTCGAACGCCCCCGCCGCGACCGCCGCCGGCGTGCGCTCGACCTCGAGTTCGAACGCGCTGCCGAACCGCAGCCCGGTGCTCGGCAACTCGGCGCGCAGCCGCGGCACCTCGGCCTGCGCCACCGCCAGCGCGGCGAGCAACCACAGCGACAGCGACCACCGGCCGCACGCGGCGCCGGGCCCGGTCATCGCCGCGCCTGCCGCAGCGCGCGGCGCCGGAACAGGGTCAGCAGCGGGCCGCGGATCGCGTCGAGGTCGTCGTCCGCCGGCAGCGGCAGGTCGACGACGTCGACCCCGGCGCGCCCGAACTGTTCGTCGCGCCACAGCCGCCAGGTCTGCAGCCGCCGCGACCACGCCGCGCGCACCGCCGCACTGCCGCCATCGAGCGCGAACGCACGGCCCGGACCCGGTTCCTGCAGCGCCAGCAGCTCGGCCGGCGGCGCGTGCAGCTCGGGCGCCAGCAAGCGCACCGCGATCACGTCGTGGCGCCGCGCGCACAGCGCCAGCTGCGGCAGCGGCTGCAGCCCGGCGAAGTCCGAGAACACGAACACCACCGCGCGCCGCCGCAGCCGTCCGGCGGTGTGTGCCAGCAGCGCCTCGAGGCCGTCCCCGGCCGCGGCCGGCGGCAGCTCGACCACGTCGCGCAGCACCCGCAGCACATGGCCCGCACCCTTCTTCGGCGGCACGAAGCGCTGCACGGCAGCGCCGCCGGCGCACAGGCCGAGCCGATCGTGGTTGTCGATCGCCAGCAGACCGAGGCACGCGGCGAAGCGCGCCGCCGCCTGGCGCAGCGACCAGGCGCCGAGCCCGGTCGCCAGGCGCGGGCCGAGATCGAACACGAACATCACCGTGCGCTCGCGTTCCTCGACGAAGCGCTTCACGAACGGCCGCCCGACCCGCGCGGTGACGTTCCAGTCGACGGTGCGTGGATCGTCGCCCTCGACATACTCGCGCACGTCGGCGAACTCGACGCCACCGCCGCGAAAGCTCGACCGGTAGCCGCCGGCCAGCACGTCGGTCAGCAGGCCATCGCCGCGCAGTTCGATCTTGCGCACCGCGGCCAGCACCTCGGCGAGACGTTCGCTCGGCGCGGCAGCGGCTGGTGGCGAACGGCGGAACAGCGACATCGGTGGCGACAACCTAACGAACCGGAGCGGGCAGGCGAAGCACTTCGCGCGCGCTCGCCGCTCGGCAAGTCGGGACGCTCGGAGTGCCGATGCGATGGCCATGGCCGTCCCACCCGTGCTCCCGCCACCGCCACCACGCGCCCGCATCGTCGGCGTGCGGCGCCCGGCCGGCACCACCGCCCCGGAGTCGGGCGACTTCGCAGCGGCGATCGACGACGAGCCGCCGCCGCCGCGCTGGCGCTACCTCGGCGCCGGCCTGCTCGCCGCGTGGCTGCTCGGCTTCGTGCTGCCCGGTCAGTTCGCGTGGTTCCTCGCCGCGCTGCCGCACGAGATGGGCCACGCCACCGCCGGCTGCCTGCTCGGCCGCCCGTCGACACCGGCGATCAGCCTCGCCGGGCACGCCTGGGCCGGCATCGGCGAACGCCGCGACTGGCTGGTGTGGGTCGTGGTCATCGCCCTCGGCACCACGGCCTGGGTGCAGCGCGAACGCCTGCACCGCTGGCTGCCGCTGCTGGTGATCGCGATCGCGGTGCCGCTGCTGGCGTTCGCGCGCGGCGGCGAGATCGTGATCGCCGCCGCCGGCCACCTCGGCGAACTGCTGTTCGCCGCCTACTGCTACGCGATCTGCTGGAGCGGCGGCCGCACCGGCAGCCCGGCCGAGCGCGCGGCCGGGGCGATGGCCGGGGCGTTGCTGCAATACGGCAACCTGAAGCTGTGCTGGGGCCTGCTGCACGACCCGGGCGTGCGCCAGTGGTACGAGGGTTCCGGCTCGCTCGGCATGAAGAACGACTTCCTGGTGCTCGCCGAGGACCTGTGCCACTGCGGGCTCGGCAAAGTCGCCGGCCTGATGCTGGTCGCCGCCGTGCTGGCGCTGCCGCTCGGCCTGTGGTGGGGTCGGCTGCAGGAACGGCACGGCGAGGGTTGAGGCGCGGCCGGGCGTCCGCCGATAGCGACGGCAGTCGCTTTGTTGCGACGGGTCGCACCCCGCGGACACCCCGATGACGAAGATCCTGGTCGCCGATCCCGATCCACGTTCCCAGCAGGACCTGCAGCAGCTGCTCGGGCAGCGCGGTTTCCAGCTCGACGCGGTGACGTCGGTCGCCAACGCGCTGCCGCCGGTCGCCGACGGCGAGGTCGACCTGGTGTTGTGCGATCTCGGCCTGCCCGGCGGCGGCGGCATGAAGCTGCTGCAGGAGATCCAGGCGCTGCACCCGGAGACCGCGGTGGTGCTGCTGTCGGCGTTCGGCTCGGTGCAGGACGCGGTGGCGGCGATGCAGCAGGGCGCCGCCGACTTCCTCGGCAAGCCGTTCACGCCCGAACAGGTGCTGGTGGCGGTCGACCGCGCGCTCGAGAAGACGGCGCTGCAGCGCGAGAACCAGGCGCTGAAGACCGCGCTCGACGATCGTCTGCGGCTCGACAACGTGGTCGGCACCGACCCGCGCATGCAGGCGATCTTCAAGACCGTCAAGGCGGTCGCCTCGACCCGCACCACGGTGCTGATCACCGGCGAGTCGGGCACCGGCAAGACGCTGCTGGCGCGCGCGCTGCACTCGCTGAGCACGCGCAAGCACGGCCCGTTCGTCGAGGTCAACTGCGGGGCGCTGCCGGAGTCGCTGCTCGAGTCGGAGCTGTTCGGCCACCAGAAGGGCTCGTTCACCGGCGCCGTGCGCGACAAGATCGGCAAGTTCGAGGCCGCCGCCGGCGGCACGATCTTCCTCGACGAGATCGGCACCAGCTCGCCGGGCTTCCAGGTCAAGCTGCTGCGCGTGCTGCAGGACCGCGTCATCGAGCGGGTCGGCGACACCAGGACGATCCCGGTCGACGTGCGGGTCGTGCTGGCGACCAACAAGGACCTCGAACTCGCGGTGCGCAAGGGCGAGTTCCGCGAGGACCTCTACTACCGGATCCAGGTCGTCAGCATCGAGATGCCGCCGCTGCGCCAGCGCGCCAGCGACGTGCAGGCGCTGGCCGAGCACTTCCTGCGCCGCTTCGCCGCCGAACACGGCCGCGGGCCGCTGCAGTTCACCGACCGCGCGCTGGCCGCCCTGTTGGCGGCGCCGTGGCCGGGCAACGTGCGGCAGCTCGAGAACGTCATCGAACGCGCGGTGGTGCTGTGCCAGGGACCGACGATCGACCTCGCCGACCTGCCGGCCGCGCTGCACACGGCGGCAGCCACTCGGCCCGCGGCCGACCCGCTGCCGCCGGATGCGCCACCCGGCCCGCTCAAGGCAGCGCTGGCCGGCCCGGAGAAGCGGCTGATCGAGCAGGCGCTCGCCCACTGCGGCGGCAACCGCGAGCAGGCCGCCAAGGTGCTCGGCATCAACCGCAGCACGCTGTTCCACAAGCTGCGCAAGTTCGGCATCCACTGACCGACCCGGCGCTGCCATCGCCTGAGCCAGCAGCTATAACGGTGCCCGCTGCATGTTCCAGAAGAGCCTCCAGATCCTGATCGTGACGTCCCTGCTGGCCCTGGTGGCGATCGTGGGCTACGCGACGCTGCGCCTGCACGGCGCCGAGGCCACCATCGCCGAGGCCGAAGGCATGCTGAGCCGCGGCGAAGCCGCGCGGGCCGTAGGCCTGTTGGACCTGACGGCGCCGACCGTCGAACGCGACGTGAAGCTGCGCGAGCGGCTGTGGCGCCTGCGGTATGCCGCCAACACCGCGCTCGGCAACGCCCCGGGGGCCCTGCGCGACATCGACCACCTGCTGCGCGCCGGCGTCGAGGACGACGAGGCGCTGCGGCTCGACCAGATCCGCCTGCTGGCGATCGACGGCGCCGCGACCGGCAACGGCGACCCGGCGCGCGAGGCGGCGCAGCGCTTCCTGGTCCAACACCCCGGGCACGAACGCGCGCTCGAGCTGGCCGGCGAGGCGTGCCAGACCTCCTACCAGCCGCTGATGAAGGCGATGGTCGAGCACTTCGACCAGGAGCTCGGCAAGCCGGAACGCAAGCGGGCCCGCGACGCGATGCTGGCGTACTTGTTCCGCGGCGACGGCGACGGCGAAGCCGCGCGCGCCGCCGAGGACCTGCGGCAGCTCTACGTGGCGGCAGCCCGCCGCAGCGCCGGCTGGCCACCGGTGTGGGCCAAGCTGCAGCGCCTGCGCGAACGCGTGCAGGAGGGCCTCGGCTACTTCCGCCAGAGCCTCGAGACCGGTGGCGAACCGGTCGCGGCCTTCCGGGCCGTGACCCTGGCGTTGGAGCAGGGACAGCGCATCGACGACCTGCTGCTGGCGTGCGAGATCCAGCGCCGCCGCTTCGATCACAAGTACGTCGTCGAAGCCGGCGCCAGCGCCGCCTGGGCCTTGCTGCGCGAGGACCAGCCCGCCGCGGCGCTGGCCACCGCCGACCGCTGGTTGCCCAGCGACAGCATCAAGCAGCGCCACACCGCCGGCACGCTGGGCGCCGCCGCCACCTCCGAACTGATCCTGGCCCGCGGCTACGCCGCCTGGCTGCTCAAGGATCCGATCCAGCTGCAGCGCGCGTCGATCGAGGCCTACCAGCTGTCGCAGCTCCAACAGGTGACCTTCGCCAACGCGTTCACGGCGGCCGTGCAGCAGTCGATGAACCCCGATCAGTATCGTCAGACCCTCGACAACACGCTGCGCTGGGCCGCCGGCCTGGCCCTGCGTCCGGTGCCTCCGGGCCAACTCGACATGGCGCCGCTGCTGATCGGCCTGCAAGCCGACCGGCTGCGGGCCGCCAACGCCGGTGCCGACGAACAACAGCAGCCACTGTCGGACTGGATCGAAGCCCGGCCCATCGATTTCGAACCACGACTGGCGATGGCGCGGTTCCTGCTCGATCGCGGTCGCACCGGGGCGGCGCTGGCCGCGCTGCAGGAGGCCGCCGAGATCGACCCGCAGGACGACCGGCCGTTCCAGCTCCGCTTCGCCACCTCCCGCTCGCACTTCAAGGAAGCCGGCCAGGACGGCCCGGGCCTGCTGCTGCAGTGCCAGACGCGCAACGCGCTGGTGCCGGAAGTCAGCGACCCGATCGGCTACCTGCTGTGCGCCGAGACGGCGATGGAGCAGAAGCTGTGGCTGGTGGCGATCGCCTGCACCCGGGCCGGCGTCGATGCGTTCCCACAAGCGCGGCTGCCGCGGCTGATGGAGATCCGCGCCAACCTGGCCGCCGGTCGCGCCGAGGACGCCGCCCGGCACTCGCTGCGGCTGCTCGACCTGCTGCCGCCGAACGCCGAGACGACCCAGCTGGCACTCGAGGCGCACCTGGCCGCCGGACTGCCGACCCGCCCCTTGCTGGCCGCGGCGATGGCGGCGGGCGCTCCGTCCACGGTGCTACAGACCGAACTGCTGCGGCACGCGCTGAGCAGCGGCCCGGCGCTGGTCGACGATTTCGTGATGCCGCTGGCGGCCGCTGCGGACGCGCCGGCCGAGCTCGCGGTGCTGGCCACCACCGCACTGTCGCGGGCCGGGCGCACCGAGACGACGGCCGGCTATCTGCAGCGGCTGATGCCGAACGCGACCGGCATGGCGCCGGCGCTGCGCTCGATGCTGCTGGGCGCCTACACCGAATGGCTGCCGGCCGCCGCGAAGAACCAGCTCGATGCCGGCTTCGCGACCGCGATCCAACAGCGGCTGGCCCGCTTCTGGCCGATGCCGGCCGGCGCGGCCCCGCTGTTGACGACCGCCGCCGAGCGGCTCGCCTTGACCCATCCACGGTCGGCGCTGGTGCTGCTGACGACGGCCCTCGATGGCTGCGACGCCGAGGATCGCAACGGCGCCCTGTTCGCGCTGGCCGGCAGCATGGCCGCTCGCTCCGGCGACTGGAACACCGCCTACGACCACTGGACCGCCGCCTCCGCCTTCGCCGACAGCCGCGGCACCGCCGAGGACCTGGCTCGGCTGTGCCTGGGCCTGGGGCGCGACGACCGAGCGCGGCAGGCGTTCGCCGTGGTCGCGAATCCGACCGACCCGGCGCTGGCACTGTTCTGTGGGCAGCAGATGCCGGCGCTGCAGCGCCTCGCCGCCGACCTGGAGCGGGACAAGGCCGACCTGCTCGCCCACTGTGTGCTCGCCCTGTCGGGACAGCCGTCGTTGACCGACTGGCAGCCGCTGAGCGGTCCGGCGGCGAACGAACGCCTGCAGTTGGTCGCCATCCTGCGCGACCCGGCGCTGGCGCCCCTGGCGTTGTCGCGCTGCCAGCAGCTGCGTGCCGAAACGCCGACGTCGCGCACCAACCGTCTGCTGTTGGCGCGGGCACTGGTTCACTCCGGCCAGCCGCAGCAGGCCAGCGCCATCCACGCCGAACTGCACCGCGAGGGCGCCTGCGACCTCGTGTTCTGGCGCGATGTCGCGCTGGCGGCGAAGGTCGACGGCTACGTCGTCGACGGCGCGCTGCGGCAGGCGATCATGGACGCCGGCACCCGCGGTGCCCTCGGCAACTCGCCGGTCGCGGTCTCCTACGCGTTGAACAGCGTCGCCGAAGTGTTCCACGACGCCGGCCACCACGACCTGGCGGACCAGGTGCAGCTGTCGATGTGGCTGCAGGTGCCGCGCGCGAAGCCGCTGAGCAACGGCGACCTCGAACGCATCGTGCTCGGCCACAAGCCGGCCGACGCCTACTACATCCTCGACCAGGTGCTGACCGGCCCGTACGCGGGCGGCCCGGACTTCGGCCCGCGCGTCGACCGCTTGCACGAGATCGCCCGCCGCGCGCTGGCCGCCGACCCGTCGCTGCTGCCGGTGTTGCGCACCAACACCGAGGAGTACCTGCAACGCGCCGGCGCGCGCGGTTCGCTGGTGCACTTCCTGATCGACCACGCCGACGCCGGCCCGCCCCCGCACCTCGACACCAAGGCGCGCGCGGAGTTGCTGGCCGCGCACCTGCAGTTCGTGGCCGCCGGCAACGAGCCCGCCACCATGCTGCAGAGCACCGTCGACGCGCTGATCGCCGCCCGCGGTCGCGACGACGTGGTGCGGCAGATCGAGCAGCTGCGCCGACAGCACCCGACCACGGTGGCGCTGTGGCAGGAACGGGCGCGGCTGTCGGTCGACACCCCGGACGCCCGCCGCCTCATCGCCGAGCTCGGGCAAGCCCTGCAACACGCCGAGGTGCCGGCCGCCGTGGTCACCTACACGGCGCTGGCCGCCACCAATCGCCAGATCAACGCCAAGGACCTCGAACGCTTCTCGCGCGTGCCGCAGGCGATGCACCGCTCGGCCGAGGGCACGTTCGCCGCGGCGATGGCCGCCCTGCGCCTGGGCCGGGCCGACGACGCGCTGGTGCTGTTCGCCAACGTCGGACCGCGGCCGGATGGCATGCACCTGTACGGGCACGCGCTGGCGCTGCTGCAATCGCGCCGGCCCGATGCGCCGACCGCCGCCCGCCAGCTGCTGCTGCAGCTGGCCCGCGACTATCCCAACAGCTCGGCCGCGCGCAACGCCGGCAGCTTCGCCAACCAGCTCGTGCCGCGCTGAGCCAGCGCCTCGCCGAGCCCGACGAAGCGGAACCGCTGCAGCAACGAATCGAGCTTGCGCTCGGTGCGGGCGAGGTTCGTGTAGTGGCGGAAGCCGCGCAATCCACCCAGCCGCTGCCGCGGCTGGCCCGGATCGACCTCCCACGGGTGCAGATACAGACAGCCGGGCACACCGAGTCGCTCCTTCTGCCGCAGGCCGGCGCGCAGCATCGCCACCGGCAACAAGCGCAGATACCCACCACCACCGACCGGCAGGTGCCGACCGAACACGTCCCAGGTCAGCGGTGGGAACTCGATCAGCTCGCCATTGCCGCCCGCCAGCCGGTACGGCGTCGTGCGCGCCTCGGCGACCCCGTAGTCCATGTGCCGCACCGGCTGGATCGAGCTGTCGAGGGTGATGCCGGCCGCCAGCAGTTCGTCGATGGCCCACGGCGTGCGCCGGGTCACCGACCAGGTGCAGGCGCGGAACGCGCGCGGCCGTTCGCCGGTGATGCCGGACAGGATCGCGGCGGTCCGCTCGAGGTCCTGGGCGAAGCCCTCGCGACCGAGATCGGGCAGCAGGCGATGGTCGTAGCCGTGGCTGCCGATCTCGTGGCCGGCGCGCTGCACCTCGTGCACCAGCTCCGGCAACCGCTCGGCGATCCAGCCGAGGAAGAAGAACGTCGCCTTCGCGTTCCGCTTCGCGAACAGGTCCAGCAACAACCGCGTCGAGTCGAGACAGCGCAGCTGCAGCTTGTCCCAATCGGCGCGGTCGATGGTCTTCGCCATGTTCAGCACCTGGAACCAGTCCTCGACGTCGACCGACAACGCGTGCATGGGTGTCATCGCAGCAGCTCCTGGGCCTTCGGCAACAGATCGCGCAGGAACCGATCGCAGCGCAGCTGGGCCGCAGCCGCCATCTCGTCCTTGCGCACCGGCGACTCGACCCGCAGCAGGAACCCGGCCATCTTCGCGCGCACCAGGGCCCGCGGCAGGTGGTGCCACGTGAAGTCCCAGTAGTCGCCGGCGACCCAGTCCTCGGTGCCGAACGCGCTCAGCGTCACGTATTCCCAGCCATCGCTGCGGCTGCGCGCCACGATGCGGCCGAGCTCGACGTCGCCGCGGAGCCAGTCGGCCGGCACCTGGTCGTCGACCAGGATGTCCATGTTGCTGCCCTCGATGCAGATGCGCGGCGGGTGCACGCTCTTCCAGTTGCTGTCGTGGAACAAGGCCACCAGATTGATCCAGTTGCCGCTGGCGTCGCGATAGCGGCGCCAGACGAAGTCGCCGGTGCCGAGCAGTTCGCGCCAGCGCGGCAGGTTCTGCTCGAACTGCCGTTCCTCGACCTCGCTGCGCGGCACCAGCGCGAAGCCGGCCACCTGGTCCGGCAGCTGCCGCGCCCGCGCCGACGCCGAGGCATACGGACGGTGCAACGACAGCCACAGCAGCGGCACCGCCAACGCCGTCAGCAGCGCCAGCGTGCGCCACTGCCGACCGGCCGGAGCTGGTCGCAGCGGCGGCGGCGGCGACGGCTCGGCGCTGCTCCGGAACCACCGCCCGAGGCCGGCATCGAGCGCCAGCAGCGCCAGCACCAACGCGACCCACTCGGCGATGTTGGCGAGCGTGTGCCCATTGCCTTCCGCGAACGGCACCCCGAACCAGCGCGCCAGCAGGCACAGCACGGCGATGCGGACCGTGTTGGCGCCGATCGCCAGCAATGGCGCCGCCAGCAGCAGCAACCCGCGCCGCCACGTCGACGCGGCACCGGAGAAGAACGACAGGCAGTACGCCAGCGTCAGCATGGCCAGCAGCGACCGCAGGCCGCCGCAGGCATCGGCGACGTACAGCGAGCCCTGCACGCCGCGCGGCTGCAGGCGGTCGCCGAGCTGCTGCACGTCGGCGCCGAACAGGTTCGCGAGCCACGAGCCGCCCTGCACCGCGAACTCCTTCAGCACGAACGCGAGCCGGCCCTCGACGTAGATCGGCAGCGGCACCGCGAACAGCACCAGCCACAGCACCGGCCACAGGCCGTGCAGGCGGTGTCGGCCGAGCACCAGCCACGCCGCGCCGGGCACGGTCAGCACCAGACTCATCGCCGACCACGAGTCGACCATCAGCGACGCGCCGGCGAGGTGCAGCAACAGCCCCGGACCGAGCAGCCACCAGCCGCGTGGATCGATCGCCGCCGGGCGCAAAGACCAGTCCCGGCGCCGCCACCAGACCACCACCGCACCGACCACCGGCACCAGGAAGCAGTGCGCGAAGTACTCGGTCGGCGCGTTCCACCGATCGACGCACCACTGCAGCGTGGTCCAGTAGGCCGCGAACAGCGGCACCAGCAGCAGCAGCGTGCGCATCAGCGAAGCCCCGCCGGCCGCAGCCGGTCCGCGATCGCCAGCACGCGCTCGGCGTTGCCGGCCCAGGTCCAGCGCTGCTGGTGCAGCGAGCGCAGCCCTGCCGCCCCGATCCGCTGCGCGAAGTCGCGATCGGCGACCAGGCGCACCAGCTGCCGCACCAGGTCCTCGGGGTCGCCGGGTCGGAACAACAGACCGTTGTCGCCGTCGACGATCGTCTCGCGCAGGTTCGGCTGGTCCGGCGCCAGCGTCGGCACCCCGGCCGCCAGCGAATCGAACAGCTTCAACGGCGACGCGTAGGCATTGATCGCCGGGATCAGCGCCCCGTCGCACGCCAGCACGTGCGCCGGCAGCAGCGCGGGCGGCACTTCGCCGAGCGCCAGCACGCGGGCGCCGCAGCCGCGCGCCGCCGCGGCCTGCTGCAGCGGCTCGAGCGCCGGCCCGCGCCCCATCAGCACCAGCACCAGGTCCCGCAGCTCGGGGCGCGCCATCGCGTCGAGCACCAGGTCGAGGCGATGCCACGGCCGCATGTAGCCGACGAACCCGAGCGCGAACGCCTTTGCCGGCAGCTGCCAGCGCTGGCGCACCGCGGCGGCGGCGGTCCGGGCGTCGGCGCCGTAGCGTTCGGGGACCGCGCCGTTGCCGATCACGTGCACGCGTTCGCGCACCGCACCCCGCTCGACCAGCAGCTCGGCGAGCACCTGCGTGACGGCCAGCACCGCATCGGCGCCCGCCAGCACCATGCGTTCGGTGGCCTCGGCGCGGCGGCGGAACCGCAGGCTGCCGAGCTTCTGCATCTCGTCGACCATCGGCGAGTTGACCTCGAGCAGCAGCGGCACGCCGAGCTCGCGCGCGACGTCGAGGCCGGCGCGGCAGTGCAGCGCGTGGCGTTCGTACAGGAAGTCCGGGCGCTGCGTCCGCGCGGCGGCGCGCAGCATCGCGCGCCCCTTCTGGTTGTAGGCGATCTCGAGCACTTCGACCGCCGCGCGCGGCAGCGACAGGCGCTGCCAGAAGCCGGGCCGGCGGGCCGGGCCGGCGGCCGTCGGGATGGCCGCGGTCTTCGCCCCGTTCGTCTTCGGCACCAGCGCACACTCGTCGACGTGGTGACCCGCCGCGCGCAGCGCCGCGATCAGCTCGCGCACGTGCACCGCCTGGCCATCGTCGGCGCGGATGCGATGGTGGTAGAGGATGCGACGCGGTTCGTTCATGCGGCCACTCCGAGCGCCCGGCGGAAGATCGCGACCAACCGCTGCACCGGCTGCTCCCAACCATACTGCTGCGCGAACGTGTGCACCGCCTGCCGATCCGGCGGCGCCTGCAGCACGGTGCCGAGCGCCCTGGCGAGCGCCTCGCGATCGCGCGGCGGCACCAGCGCACCGCGCCATGCCGGCACCGGCTCGGCGAGGATCTCCGGGATGCCACCGACCGCGGAGGCGACCACCGGCAGGCCGGCCGCGAGCGCTTCGGTGACGACGTTCGGCCAGCCTTCGCTGTCGCTCGGCAGCACCAAGCAGTCCGCCGCCTGGCACGCGCGCGCGACCTCGGCCGGCGCGCGGGTGCCGAGCAGGATCACGCGTTCGCCGCCGGCCGCGGCGATCGCTGCGCGCTCCGGTCCGTCGCCGACCAGCACCAGCTTCACATCGGCCGGCAACGTCGCCACCGCCTGCGCCGCCAGCACGAAGCCCTTGCCGGGCACCAGCCGCCCGATGCCGAGCACCAGCCGCCCGCTGACCGGCAGCCCGAGCGCCTGCCGCGCTGCCGCCGGGTCGCCGGGCCGGAACCGCTCGAGGTCGACGCCGTTGCGCACGTCGGTGATCCGTGCCCGCTCCAGGCGCGCCACTGCGGCGAAGCGATCGCCGAGCGCGCGACTGACCGCGCAGCACGCGAACGCACGTTCGCTCGCCGCCGCGATGCGGGCCGCCACCACCGCGTCGTTCGCCACCACGTTCAGGTCGCTGCCGCGCGCGGTCAGCGTGAACGGCACGCCGAACTCCTGCGCCAGCATCGCGGCCGCCACACCGTCGGGCCACAGGTAGTGCGCGTCGAGCACGATCGGGCCACGTTCGTGCAGCGCCCGCACCACGGCCCGCGCGCCGGCCGCCATCGCGTCCGCCTGGCGCCGCATCGACAGCCCGGGCCAATGGCGATAACGCGGGTGCACGACCGACACCCCTTGCCACGTCTCCTGCGCCGGCACCGCGGCCCAGCGCCGGTAGGTCGCCGAGCGCAGCGGCCGCAGCACGTTCGGCACCGGCGACACCACGGTCCACGGCAGCCCGATCGCTGCCGTGACCCGCCGCATGCGTTCGAACACGAACAGGCCGTGGGTCGGCAGCACCGACGACGGGAACAGGTTGCTGAACGTGACGAGGGTGCCGCCGCTCATGCCGTCCACCGCCGCAGGAAGCGCGCCAGCACCAGCACCGCCCACAGCATCTCGGCGTGGTCGCCGGTGCCCTGGCGATGCCGCTGCAGCAGCGTGCGCACCACCGCCGGATCCAGCCATTGGCCGAGCAGCGAGTCGCCGAGCAGGCCCTCGACCGCATCGCCGACCGGGCCGCGGCACCACGCCCGCAGCGGCACCGAGAAGCCCTGCTTCTTGCGCTGCAGCGCCGCCGGCAGCAGGCGGGTCGACAGCGCCTGGCGCAGGAACGACTTGGTGCGGCCACCCTCGAAGTGCCACGCCGGCGGGATCGATGCCGCGTGCTCCATCAGTCGGTGGTCGAGGAACGGGCAGCGCACCTCGAGCGCGACCGCCATCGAGGCGCGGTCGGCCTTGACCAGGATGTCGCCCGGCAGCCACGTGGCGAGGTCGGTGGCGACCGCACGATGCAGCGGCGAACGCACCCGCGCCGCGGCGCGCGCGTAGGCGGCCAGCAGCGGCGCGTGCGGGTCGCCGGCGGCGCCGTGGTGCTCGGGCCGCAGCACCGCCAGCACTTCCTCCGGCAGGTGCGAGCTCACCGAGCGCGCGTAGGCCAGCCCCGGGTCGCGGCCGAGGTTCTGCAGCGTGCGCTTGCCGCGCAGCCAGCGCGGCAGCCAGTCGGCCTTCGGGTAGATCGCGCCGAGCCCGCGCCAGACGGCGCCCGGCAGCAGCGAGCGGGTGCGGTTCTCGCGCACGTCGAACAGATAGCGCCGGTAGCCGCCGAAGCTCTCGTCGCCGCCGTCGCCCGACAGCGCCACGGTGACGTGCTGCCGCGCCAGCTTGCAGACGTGGTAGGTCGGCACCGCGCTGCTGTCGCTGAACGGCTCGTCGTAGGTGTCCGCGTACCAGTCGAGCTCGAGCAGCTGCTCGGGCTGCAGTTCGCCCTCCAGCAGCTGCGCGCGGCAGGCCGCCGCCGATTCGCGCGCGGCCGGCCGCTCGTCGAACGCCGGGTCCGGGAAGCCGATCGTGCAGGCGGTCACCGAGCGCCCCAGCGTGCGCGTCATCGAGTCGACCACCGCATAGCTGTCGACGCCGCCGGACAGGAACGGCGCCAGCGGCACCTCGCCCATCAGCCGCACCCGCACCGCCTCGTCGAGCATCGCCAGCGTGCGCTCGGTGTGGACCTTGCGATCGCCGCCGTCCTCGGCGAACTCGAGTTGCCAGTAGCGCTGCAGCTCGACGCGGCCGGCCCGGATCCGGAACCAGTGCGCCGGCTCGAGCTTGTGCACGTTCGCGAACACGGTCGCCGGATCCGGCACGTAACGCATCGCCAGGAACCAGGCGATCGCGTCGGCGCGCACCGTGCGCGGGAAGCGCAGCTCGTGCAGCGCCTTCAGCTCGCTGGCGAACGCGAACAGGCCGTCCTGTTCGAGCCAGTAGAACGGCTTCTTGCCGAGCCGGTCGCGGGCGCCGTAGGCCTCGTGCGCGACGGGGTCGACGACGACGAACGCGAACATGCCGCGCAGCTTCGCCGCGAGGCCGGTGCCCCAGACCCGAAAGCCGTGCAGCAGCACCTCGGTGTCGCTGCGGGTGCGGAACACGCAGCCGCGCTGCTCGAGCTCGGCGCGCAGTTCGAGGTAGTTGTAGATCTCGCCGTTGAAGGTGACCCACAGCGAACCGTCGGGCAGCCCCATCGGCTGCGCGCCGCCGGCGAGGTCGACGATCGACAACCGGCGATGGGCCAGCGCGTAGCCGGGCCCGGCCTGCACGCCGAACCCGTCGGGCCCGCGGTGCGCGAGCCGATCCGCCATCGCCCGCGCCAGTTCCGGCGGCACGCGCCGATCGCGCGCATGGGCGAACACCCCGGCGATGCCGCACATCAGCGCCACCTCGGTCGAACGACCACCAGCGCCCCGGTCGCGGCCGCCACCGGCGCAGCGCCGGTGCCCCACCGCACCGTGACCTGCCGCCGGCCCTTGCTCTGCGCGGTCGTCTGCGGCCCGCGCGCCACCGCGCGCCGCGTCACCATGACCAGCGCGGTGACCAGCGCCAGCCAGTGGTAGACCAGGTCGAAGTGGCCGCGGTTCAGGAAGAACGCGCCGACCATGAAGCCGATCGTCGTCGCCTCCATCATGCGCGCGTAGTTGGCGGCCCAGGCGAGATCGGCGCGCTGCCGCCCGACCTGGAACACCCAGCGACAACCGACGAACACCGCCGCCAGCAGCAGCAGGTAGGTGATGAACGCGAAACTGCCGCTCTCGGCCCAGATCTGCAGATAGCTGTTGTGCGCCACGTACGAGTGGTTCGGGTCGGTGATCGGCACCACGGAGTATTCCTGATAGCGCGGCTTGAAGTTGCGCATGCCGACGCCCCACAGCGGGTTGTCCTTGATCATCTGCAACGCGGTGGCCCAGGCGAACAGCCGCGCGTTCGCCGACGACTCCTTGGTGTCGCCGATGCTGGCCAGCCGTTCGAGCACCTCGGCCGGCGCCAGCAGCGGGAACAGCGCCCCGAGCACCACCAGCACGCCGAGCGCCCGCACCAGGTGGCCCGAGCGCCAGGCGATCCACATCGCGGTCGCACACATCGCCAGGAAGCCGCCGCGGCTGTGGGTCAGCACCACGGTGACCGCGGTCAGGGCGACCGCGGCCAGCATCGCCCGGCGGATCCACAGCTTGTGCTCGGCGTGGCGCAGGTACCACAGCAGCGGCAGGTTCATCACCATCGCCAGCGCGAAGTCGTTGTTGTCCTCGAGCATGCCACCGGGGCCGCGCAGGATCTGACCGCCGCCGCGCAGCACGCCGAGCAGGCCGTTCTTGATGCCGAAGAAGCCGAGCGACAGCGCGATGGTCCAGAACATGACCCGCAGCCGCGCCTTGCTGTCGACCTGCGCGGTGGTGAACAGCGCGATCAGGATGATCTTCACGTACTCGAAGAAGTACGTGTTGGTGTAGCCGTCATGGTGCTCCGCCATCGCGTAGCTGACGGTGACGAACGACCCGAGCGCGCACACCATCACCATGCGCGCATCCCAGACCGCGAACGGCCGCCGCCCGCGTTCGTGCGCCCACCAGCCGGCGACCATCGCGATGCCGACGAAGAACGACAACCGCATGCTGCGGGCGAAGCCCCAGCACAGGTCCTGCGGCCGCATGTAGGCGAGCCAGCTGAACACCAGCAGGCCCACGAACGGCCGCCGGATGCAGGTCGGCAGCAGCAGGATGACGATCGCGAAGACGATGAGATCGCGCATGCGTCACTTGCCGAGCAGCATCGCCAGCAGGTCGCGCACCGTCGGCGGCAACCGGGTCGGGGCGACGTAGTAGATCGTCACCACCGCCACCACCAGGAACACGAAGCCGAAGGCGAGCAGCGTGCCGCGGCGGCGACTGCGCACCAGCGCGGTGCGTTCCTCCTCGGTCTCCAGGTGGCTGATGCCACCGAGCACCGGCACCGCGAGGTTGCGTTCGACGTCCTCGACGGTCTTGAAGGTGCCCTGCAGCATGTCCAGCAGCAGGATCAGACCGATCGCGACCAGCAGCCCGAGCACGCAGCCGATCAGTGCCACCACCAGGATGTTCGGGTCGGTCGGCCGCGGCGGCACCGTGGCCGGCGTCAGCTGACGCACCGGCGGCTTCTTGTCCAGCAACGAACGCAGCTCGTCGGCCGCCTTCTGGCGGTCGCGCCAGTACTTGAGTTCCTCATCGATCTCCTCGAGGCGCTTCGTCTTGCGCTCGTGCTGGGCATAGCCGTCGATCAGGTCCGCCAGCCGCGCCGCATCGGCGTTGATCTGCTCGCGCAGGCGCTGCAGCGTGACCAGCAGCACGTCGCGCTGCACCATGTCCTCGGCGATCTCGGCCTCGAGCTTGGCGCGCTCGGGATTGGCGATCATGCCCTCGCCGGCACCGGCCGGGGTCGCCACCATCTCGTTGAGCTGGGCCTCACCCTGCTCGACCATGCGCTTGGCCTCGAGGAACTGGCGCGAGCCGGCGCGGAAGCTGAACTGCATCTTGGCGCGGGCCTGGCGCACCCGCTCGTACAGCTGCTGGGCGACCGCCGACGACTTCAGCTGGTCCCGGAACTGCTCGGAGTTGCCCTTCACGAACTCCGGCAGGTCCTGCAGCCGGTTCCGCGCCTGCTGCAAGCGGTAGTCCAGCGTCAGCTGCTGGGTCTCCATGGCCTGCATCTGCAGCTGCCGTTCCTTCTGTTGGTCGACGCGTTCCTGGTACTTCGCCCGCTGCCAGCCGAGTTCGACGTCGGGCTCGATCTCGTACTTGCGCTCGAGCTCCTGCCGGTCGTGGATCAGGTTGTCATAGGCGAGGCCGAGCCGATAGACCTCGTCGGTCGATCGCTTGTATTCGGCCTCCGCGGGCTCGCGCAGCGTCTTGATGTAGTTCTCGAGCCAGGTGCGGACCAACGTGTCGGTGAAGCGGCGCGCCCGCTCGCCGTCGCGATCGCGGTAGAAGACCTGCAGCTTCGCGTAGGCCCGATTGCGATCCGGGTTGTTGTCGACCACGGAGATGCGGCCGGCGATCTCCTTCTGGGCGGCGGTCAGCTCGTAGCTGTTGGTGATCGACGCCTCCGGCCACTTCAGCGCCACCATCGTGTCCATGACCGCGAGCGGGATGGTGTCCTTCGCCGACTGCACGATGCCCTTGAACGGATCGTCCTCGCCCGGCCGCAGGTCGGCCGGCGCCGCGTTGTGCTCGAGCAGGGTCTCGGCGACGAAGTAGCGCGGGATCAGGAACGCGATCAAGCCGCCGACCACGAGCCCGAGCAGCGACGCCGGCACCACCTGCCAGCGGCGCCGCCGGACCAACTCGACGTAGCGCTGCAGCGACAGCTGCGGGACCTCGACCTGGGTCATCGGTAGGCCTCCGTCCGCCGCCGGCCCGGGCCCGAGATCCCGTCCGGGTACACGTGCACGACCGGGCCGAGGCGACCCCACGCGTCCGAACCGATCTGCTTGTCAGGACTGGTCCGCATGTCAGAACCGGAACAGGAACGGGTTGGCCGCGCCGTCGCCGTTCAACAGCTGGTAGGACGCCTTGGCCTGCGCCGCGCCGAGCACCGTCTGCACTGCCAGGCTGACCGGCTGCAACAGGCGCTGCAGCAGCCGCGCCAACAGCCCGAGGAACGTCGGTGGCATGTACAGCATGTCGCGCTCGCGCATCTGGATGTTGGCGGTCGTGTAGCCGGTGGTCAGGATCTCGCGGAAGTTGACGTCGATGACCAGCGGGTGCTCGGCGTCCGGGCGGATCAGATAGACCCGGCCGAGGTTGGCGAGATCGGTCCATTGGGCCGTGAACACCGCGTCGACCAAGGTCATGTCGGTCTCGAGCGGCAGACGGCCTCGGACCCCCACCTCGCCGTAGGCGTAGAAGAATTTCTGCGAGTCGACGATGCGGGCCTGCAGCGGCACGTCGAACTTCAGCACCGTGCGCAGCTGCGAGCGCACGTAGGCGGCCAGCTCGGCCTCGGTCTTGCCGAGCGCCAGCACCGGCCCGATGAACGGTACGAACATGGTGCCGTCGACGCCGACCGGCTGCGCCACCAGCAGCTCGCCGAGCCGCTCGGCGCCGGGCTGGATCAGCACCTCGGGCTCGAGCAGGAACTGCACCGCGTCGCGGCCGCCGACGTAGTTCTCGCGGGTCGCGTCGCCCTGGGCGCGGGAACCGAACCCCTTCTCGTGCAACAACTCGCGGATCCGCTTGTCCTCGTAGCTGCCGCACGCAGCGAGGCAGGCGAGGAACGCGGCGCACAGCACCTGGAGCCAGCGGGGAGTTCGGGCAGCAGCGGAGATCACGGTTTTGGTTTGCCTCGCAAAGCGCAGTGGTCTCCGCATCGTAGGAGCGGCGCCGCCCGGGGCAATGCACCGTTCCCCGATCCCCCACCTCATCGGCTGTTCCGGCCCGCGGACCTGACCCGCTCGCCCCGGACCGCCGCCCCGGCGGCCGGCAGCTTCTACAGCGATGGGACGTTCCGGGGCTACGTGGTCTACGCACCGCCCCCGTACAAGGGCGGCACATGCGCGGGTTCCTGTTGTCGCTCGGGCTCTGCCTGCTGGCGCTGGTGGCCGGCCTCTGGCTGTGGCTGGACGCGGACCTGGCCCCGCCGCCCGGCACCGCGCCAGCCGCCGGGCTCGCCGGCGAACGCGACGCGCCGGCCGTGGTGACCACCGCCGGTGCCCCCGAAGCCGCCGAGCTGCCGCGCACCGGACTCGACGACGACAACCCCGACGACGAGATCGAGCCCGAGGACGACCCGCTGCAGCGCACCGCCGCGGCCGCCGGGGTCCGGGGCAGCCCGGTCGTGCAGGTGGTGCGCGGCGAGCCGCCGGTGCCGGTCGCCGACGCCGTGGTCTGGTTCCTGACCCTCGAGGACGCCGAACGGCGCCTGGGCGCCGCCGCCGACACCTTGCCGCGGCCGAGCTGGCCCGAGCGGGTCGGCCAGCGCGGCCGCACCGACGGCGACGGCCGGCTGGCGCTGCCGCGCGCCGGCTCGCCGTGGCTGGTCACCGCCAGCGCCGGCGCCGAGTTCGGCCTGGCGATCGTGCCGCCTCGCGACCGCACCGAAACACTCCGCCTCGCCGTCGACGAGACGGTGACGCTGGCCGCGCGCTTCCCGGATGGCGCGCCGGCGGCGCACATCCCGCTCGCGGTGTTGCAGCGCGCCGGCGATCGCGACCCCGCGGTGCTGTGGCAAGGCCCCGCGGGCGCCGACGGCACCGTGGTGCTCGCCCACTTCCAGCTGCTGCGCCAACCCGCCAAAGAACCGGGGTCCAAGGACTCGGCGACCGAGTCGTTCGCCGCGGTGGCGCGGGTGCCGACCGCCGAGCCGGTGTGGATGGCCGGGCGCCCGGCGGCGGCCGAACCGGTGCTGGTGCCGGTGCCGCCGCTCGGCGAAGTGCTGGTGCAACTCGTCGACCACCGCGGCATCCCGCTGTTGTCGCCGGCGGTGGTCGGGTTCCCGCCCGAGCGCCGCGAGGTGCCACCCGGTCGCAGCACCGCACCGGTGACCATGCCGGTGCCGCGCGACCTGCAGCAGCAGCGCCGCGACAAACCGCCGGGCGACCAGCCGGTGCGGTTGCCGTACCGCGAACTGCAGGCGCCGATGCGGGTGTTCGCCCGCTTCCCACACGACCGGCAGCCGGCCGCCATCGGCCCGATCGCGGGCCCGGCCCAGCCGGGCGAACGGGTCGCCGTGGCGCTGCCGCTCGGCCCGCAGCAGCTGGTGCTGGCGGGACGGCTGTTGCTGGCACCGGATCGCCCGGTTGCAGGTGGCACCGTGGCCGCCGCGCTGTGGCGCGCCGATCGCGACGTCAGTGCGCTCGTGCTCCACCCGATCGCCGACGGCCGCTTCGACCTGGTGCTGGGCCAGCGGCAGGAAGCCGCCGCGTTCTGGCTCGAACTGCGGCTCGAACTGCCGGCGCCCGCCGCGGCGGACGGTGCGCCCAGCGGCCCACCGACCCGGCTCGGCGCCCGCGTGCGCATTCCGAATCTCGCCGGCGGCAGCCGCCACGAACTCGGCGAGGTGCTGCTGGCGCCGCTGCCGCTGCTCGTGCACGGCATCGTCGTCGACGACCGCGGCGAACCGATCGCCGATGCCGACGTGCACGTACAGCAGCAGGATCCGCCCGCCCCCGACCGCGATCCGGCCGAGGCGTTCCACACGCTGCCGCTGTTCCGCACCCGCAGCGGCCCCGACGGCACCTTCGCGATCGACGGCGAACTGCCGCCCGGCGCGCTGCGCGTGCGCGCCGACACCGACCGCCACTTCGCCGCGTCGCTGCCGCTGCCGCGCCCCGGCCAACCGCTGCGGCTCGAGATCGCCCGCAACGGCATCCTGCGCGGCCGCGTGCTGCTGCCGGACTGGTTGCCGGATCGCGCCATCAGCCTGCAGCTGGTGCCGTTCGATCCGGCGGCGCAGCCGCGCGGCACGATGGCGATCGAGCTCGGCCGCGGCCGCGGTGGTCGCTTCGTCGTCGAACCACTGCGGCCCGGTCGCTACGACGCGCGCGTGCTGCTGCGCAACGTCAACGAGCCGCTGCTGGTGCTGCCGGACGTGTTCGTGCAGCCCGGCGAAACCGTCGATCCGCGGCTGCGCCCGCTCGACCTGCGCGCCTCGCTGCACCGCTACCGGCTGCGCGCCATCGATGCGGCCGGCCAGCCGCTGGCGCTGGACGGGCCGATCCTCGGCCGCCTGCAGAACCAGTTCGGCACCGTCGAAGAAGCCGCGTTCCGCTGGCAGGGCGGCCGCGCCGAACTGATCACGCCGAGTCCGCAGGCGGACCTGACGTTCTTCGGCCGCGGCCTGCGCACCACGCGGCTGTCGCTGCCGCCCGGCGACCACGACGTGCAGCTGCCGACGCTGCGCCCGGTGCTGGTCGAGCTGCCAGGGCTGCGCTCGTTGTGCGGGCCGTCCCGCAAGGTGCGGATCTCGGCGATCCTGCAGGGTGAGACCGGGCTGCCGGGCAGCCTCGGTGGCGCCGACCAGCGCACCGGCGAACGGTTCGGCTTCGCGCGCTGGGACCTCGGCCGCACCAGCGGCGGCTGGCTCGGCGACAGCGACACGGTCGAGATCCCGCTGATGCAGTCGGGGCGCTACGACCTGCTGCTGCGGCCGCACGCGTCCGACACCGAACGCAGCCCGCAGGGCGAACTGCGGCTCGGCACGTTCGAGCTCGACGTCGAGAACGGCGCCTTCCGGCCGGTGCGGGTGCCGATCGATGCGATCGCGGTGGGCACCATGCTGCAGCAGCTCGACCAGCGCGCGGCGACCGCGGCCCAGGACGGCGGCAACCGCCGCGGCGGCCGCCCGGGTCGCTGACCGCCTCGCGGCTGCGATCGAGGCCCGACGCTTACGCGCCCGGTGGCGTGCGCCCGACCGCGCCGCCGAAGCAGCGCGTGATCAGCGCCGTCCAACCGGTCTGGTGGCTGGCGCCGCAGCCGCGGCCGGTGTCGCCGTCGAAGTACTCGTGGAACAGCACCAGCTCGCGCCAGTGCGGATGGTCGGCGAACCGCCGGTCGCCGCCGGCGAACGGCGGCAGGCCACTCCCGTCGCGGCGGAACAGGCTGCACAACCGCTGCGCCAGTTCGTCGGCGACCTGCTGCAGCGTGCACATGCGGCCCGAGCCGGTCGGGCACTCGACCAACAGCTGGTCGCCGTAGAAGCTGCCGTAGCGCTCGAGCGCCTCGATCAACAGGTAGTTCATCGGCAGCCAGATCGGCCCGCGCCAGTTGCTGTTGCCGCCGAACATCGCCGTGGTGCTCTCGCCCGACGTGTAGTCGACGCGGTACTCCTTCTCCTTCACCCGCAGCACGAACGGGTGCTCGAGGTGCACGCGCGACAGCGAGCGCACACCGTGCGGGGCCAGGAACTCACGCTCGTCGAGCAACGGCTTCAGCACCCGCTCGAGCTTCTCGCGCGACGGGATCGCCAGCAGCGCCGACGGCTCGCCGCCGCTCTCGCCGAAGCAGACGTGGCTCGACAGGTCCTTCTCGTTGGCGAGGAACCAGCGCAGCCGCTTCTCGAAACCGGGCAGCCGCCGGATCGTCGCCATCGGCAGCACCTCGACCGCGAACAGGGGAATGAGCCCGACCATCGAGCGCACCCGCAGCCGCTGGCTCCGGCCGTTCTGGTGCATCTGGTCGTAGTAGAAGCCGTCCTGCTCGTCCCACAGCCCGCTGCCGCCGAGCGTGTTCATCGCGTGCGTGATGGCGACGAAGTGCTCGAAGAACTTCGAGGCCACGTCCTCGTAGGCCGGGTCGTGGATCGCCAGCTCGAGCGCGATGCTGAGCATCGTCGCGCAGTAGAACGCCATCCACGCGGTGCCGTCGGCCTGTTCGAGATGGCCGCCGTCGGGCAGCGGCTGGCTGCGGTCGAACACGCCGACGTTGTCGAGCCCGAGGAAGCCGCCGCCGAACACGTGCTTGCCGTGCACGTCCTTGCGGTTGACCCACCACGTGAAGTTGAGCAGCAGCTTGTGGAACGCGCGGGCCAGGAACTGCAGGTCGCGCTGGCCGCGCTGGCCGGTCATCTTGTAGACGCGCCAGCACGCCCACGCGTGCACCGGCGGATTGACGTCGTGGAACGCGAACTCGTAGGCCGGGATCTGGCCGTTCGGGGCCATGTACCACTCGCGCAACAACAGCAGCAGCTGTTGCTTGGCGAAGTGCGGGTCGAGCCGCGCGAACGGGATCATGTGGAAGGCGAGGTCCCACGCCGCGTACCACGGGTACTCCCACTTGTCGGGCATCGACACGACGTCGCGGTTGTAGAGGTGCGCGAAGTCGGCATTGCGGCCGTTCGCGCGCTGCGGCGGCGGCGGTGGCTGCGCCGGGTCGCCCTGCAGCCACGTGCGCACGTCGTACCAGTAGAACTGCTTGCTCCAGACCAGCCCGGCGTACGCCTGGCGCTGGATCCGCGCCGCCTCGGCATCGACCGAGGCCCCGATCAGCTCGGCGTAGAACGCATCGGCCTCGCGCTCGCGCAGTTCGAACACCGACGCGAAGCCGTGGCCGAACGCATTGCCGACCGGGGCATCCGCCAGCCGCAGCCGGAGCCGCAGTTCGTGGCGGCCGCCGGCCGGGATCTCGAGCACGCAGTGGAACGCGCCCTTGCTGCCGGTGCGGGCCGGGTTGACCGCGGCGGCGCGGCCGTTCACGACATACTCGTGGAACGCGTCCTTGACGTGAGCCGACGGATCGCCGCTGCCGAACAGGCGCACGGTGTTGGTGTCGTTCTCGGTCGCCAGCACGGCGCGGCAGCCACTGCCCTCGCCGTCGAGTTCGAGCACCATCGGCGGCAGGTCGGCGCCGGTCGCGACGAGGCGATGCTCGCCGTCGGCGGTGATGCGACCGCGCGGCCAGTAGCCCTCGCTCGACCGCCCCCACGACCAGGTGTTGCGGAACCACAGCTGCGGCAGCACGTGCAGCCGCGCCGCGAACGGACCGCGGTTGTGCACCACCAGCCTGATGCAGACATCGTCGGGCTCGGCCTTGGCGTAGATCACCTCGACGTCGAAGAAGCGGTCGTCGGCGAACACACCGGTGGCAGCCAGTTCGTACTCCGGCTCGTGCCGACCGCGGGCGCGGTTGCCCTCGACCAGCTGCGCATACGGGAACGCCGTCTGCGGGTACTTGTAGAGCCCGCGCAACCACGACGCGGTCGGCAGCGCGTCGGTGTAGAAGTACTCCTCCTTGACGTCCTCGCCGTGGTTGCCCTCCGGCCCGGTCAGCCCGAACAACCGCTCCTTCAGCATCGGGTCGCGTTCGTTCCACAGCGCGAACGAGAAGCACAACCGCCCCTGGCGATCGCAGAGGCCGAGCAGGCCGTCCTCGCCCCAGCGATAGGCGCGCGAACGCGCGTGGTCGTGCGGGAAGTAGGTCCAGCAGCTGCCGTCGGGCGAGTAGTCCTCGCGCACGGTGCCCCACTGCCGCTCGGACAGGTAGGGCCCCCAGCGCGTCCAGTTGCGTTCGCGGCGGGCGTCCTGGCGCAGGCGTTCACGTTCCGACGCGGGGCGGGCGTTCATCGGCCTGCGGGTGTACCCGCTCGCCGCGCCCGGTGCATCACTCGGCGGCCAACAGATCGAGGAAGCGTTTCGGCAGCGGGTCGCTGAAGTGCACCGGCAGCTGCGTGCGCGGATGCACGAACGACAGCTCGCTGCAGTGCAGCAGGAACCCCGGGCTGGTGTCGGCGACCGAGCCGTAGCGGTTGTCGCCGACGATCGGGTGGCCGAGGTGGCTCAGGTGGGCGCGGATTTGGTGCTGGCGGCCCTCGTGCGGGATCACGCGCAGCAGCGACAGGTGGCGCGCCGAGCGCATCACCTCGTACTCGGTGCGGGCCGGCCGACCACCCGGATCGACGACCACCTTGGCGTCGCGCCGGTCGGCGGCATCGGTGGTCTCGAGCGACGCGGTGATGGTGCCCGAGCGCCGCTCGGGGATGCCGTGCACGATCGCGTGGTAGATCTTCTTCACGCTGCCGGCGCGGAACTGTTCGGTCAGCGAGCGCAGCGCGTCGGGCGTGAGCCCGATCAGCAGCAGACCGGACGTGCCGCGATCGAGCCGGTGCGCGGGCGCCGGTGCGAAGGTGCCGGTGCGCACGCCCAGGCGCTGCGCCTTCAGCCAGTCGACCAGCGTGAACTTCTGGCCGCTGCCGGCGTGCACGGCGAGGCCGGGTGGCTTCGCGACCACCAGGATCTGGTCGTCGGTGCGCACGATGCGTGGCCCCTGGTCGAGCACGCTGCCGGCCGCGGTGCGCGCCGGCGGGGCCGGGCCGGCGGCGGCCTGGTTGCCGGCCGCGCGCACCGCCTCGATGTCGCCGGTCGGCAGCCGCAGTTCGATCCGCATGCCCTTCTCGAGCCGCAGGTCGCCGTCGGCGCGCTTGCCGTCGACCTTGATCGCGCCGCTGCGCAGGTGCTTGAAGATCGCGCCGAGTGGCATCGTGCGCAGCAGCTTGCGCAGGTATCGATCGAGCCGCTGCCCGGCTTCGTGTTCGGTGAGGACGATCTCGTGAGGCACGACCCCACCATACGCGCCCGCGGCCCGTCGATGCCACGGCGGAGCCCGGGGAACCGGACGCTAATCGTCGGACTCGACCCAGCGCACCGCCGCGATCGGCGGCAGATTGACGGCGAACTCGTGCCACTGTTCGCCGCCGTCGGTGCCGAGCCACAAGCGACCCGACGTCGATCCCATCGCCAACGTGCTGCCATCGGCCGCCACTTCGAGGCCGTGCCGCCAGACCAGGTCGTAGGCGTGCTGCTGCGGCAGGCCGCGCCGCAGCGCGGTGAACGTCTTGCCGCCGTCGCCGGTGCGCAGCACCACCAGCGCGCCGTCGACCGGCACGCGGCACTGGTCCTTCTCGGCGGGCACGAACCAGGCGACCTCGGCATCGTGCGGATGCGCGGCGCAGGCGAAGCCGAACCGGCTCACCGCCTTGGCCTTCACTTCGCGGAAGCCCGCACCGTCCGCTCGGCTCACGAAGATGCCGTTGTGGTGCTGGCACCAGATCCGATCCGGCACGCCCCGGCACAGCGCCAGCCGATGCGGATCCTGGGTGTCGACGTCCCCCGCCTGATCCTTCGGCACGTAGGCCGCGCGCATGCCGTGCGCGATGTTGGTCCAACGGCGCCCGCCGTCGTGCGTGCGCCAGACGCCGCCGCACGAGATGCCGAGCGTGACGACGTCGGCGTCGCGCGGATCGACCAGCACCGAGTGGATGCCCGGCGTGTCGTAGCCGCCGCCGAACCACTTCTTGCGGCCCGGTTCGGCCCAGAGCGGCGCGTTGAACGTCCAGCTGGCGCCGGCGTCGGCGGAGTGGAACAGGCCGCCGGGGATCGTGCCGCACCACAGGCCCCCGGGCGTGCGCGGATCGAGTTCGAGGCTCCACACCAGCTTCAGCGAACGCGGCCACGGCCGGCCACCACCTTCGCGTTCGACCTTGCCCTTCGGCAGCTGCGGGTAGACCGGCGCCGGCAGTTCGCGCCAGCGCTTGCCATGCTTGCGGTGCAACTTGGCGCCGAAGTGGCCGTGGTCGAGTGCTGCGTAGGTCGAGCCGTCGCGCGGGTCGTGCAGCAGCATCGACACCGGCACGCCGCGGAACTCGGGGTCGCTGAGCGTCCAGCCAGCGCTGCCCTCGGTGGCGGTGAACAGCCCCTTCCTGGTCGCGATCAACAGTCGGCGGGTCATGGTTGCATGGTCCTCTGGTCCGTGGAAGGTGGCGGCGCTCGCGTTCAGCCGCCGGACAGCGCCTGCAGCACGTCGACGCGCGCCGTCGGCGGCAGACGTTGCGCGAGGCGGCGGCGATCGGTGACGACGACGCCGTCGACGAAGATCGTCACGTGATGGCGCAGCGCGCCGGTGTCGTCGAGCAGGTAGCCGCGCAGGCCCTCGTAGCGGGCGAACGCGAGGTCGAGCAGCGCGCGCAGGTCGGGCGCGTCGAGTTCGAGCGGCGGGCACCGCAGGTGGCGCTGCAACACCGGTGGGAACGTGATGCGCACCATGCGGCGGAGTGTCGCGGCCGCGCGCCGTTCGCTCAAGGCTGCGGTCGCAGCAGCACGCGGAACGACGCGATGCGATCCTGGCCGCGCAGCCATTGGCCGTCGACGGCGATGGTGTTCGGCTGCTCGCCGGGTGCGGTGGTCGCGATCAGCGTCGCCTGCTGAGCGGGCGCGAGCGGCTGCAGGAAGCGGCAGTCGAGCACCGTCAGCAAACTGTGCGGCACCTGCACCGCCATGCCGTAGGCGCGCGCGATCGCGTCGAGCAGCAGCACGCCCGGCACCAACGGGGCGCCGGGGAAGTGTCCGGCGAGGATCGGGTGTGCTTCGGGCACCACCAGCATGGCGCTCAGCTCGCCGGGGCAGGTGCCGTTCACGGCGTCGAGCACGTAGTCGCTGGTCATGGTGGCATGGTGCCGCGGGGTGCATGGCGATTCACTGCCCTGGTCGAATCGGACTCGTTAGGATGTCCGTATGAACGTGCGGCAGGACCAGCAGAACGAGCCCGTCGACCGCAACACGGTCCCCGACGAACTCGAGTTCATCGAAGGAGCGCAGGCGGCGATCCAGAGAGCCATCGCCAGCCTGCATGCGCGCGGCATACCGACTGTGCATCGGATCGACGGACAATTGATCACGGTGATGCCGGACGGGTCGCGGCACCCGACGCCGCCTTTGCCCGACTCGAACCAATGAACTTGTTGGATCCGAAGCGCCCGAAGGAGCTGATTTTGGTAGCCGGCCCCAACGGGGCTGGCAAGACCACCATCGCCAAGGACTACATCGACTCGCGGTTCCCGTTCTGGCCACAGGTGAATGCGGATCGATTGCTCGACCGCCTGCGATCTCTGGGCTCGCTCGCCCCCAGGACCGCGGACGCGATCCAGGCTGCCGAGATGGTTGACGAGACCGTTCGCTGCCTTTGCGCACTCGGCGAACCAGTCATCGTCGAAACGGTGCTGTCCTCGGACAAATATCGCTCGCTCGTGACGATGGCCCGCCGCTCCGGCCTGATCTTCCGGCTGGTCTACGTGGCCACGGACCATTCCGACATCAACGTCCACCGGGTCGCCGAACGGGTGGAGTCCGGAGGACACCATGTGCCAACCGATCGTATCCGATCTCGCTGGCATCGCTCCTTGGCCAACCTCCCTTGGTTCGCATCGCGCGCTGACCGTCTGGTCGTGTTCGACAACTCCAGCGTCGCCCTCCGAGCTGTGGCACTCCGCCACTTGGGCGCAAGTCTCGAGGTGAAAGCGTCCTCCCATCCCGCCGCACAAGCATTGCTGCCACTCCGCGATCAGCTCCCGCTAGCCGCCCAATCGGATGCAACCTGACCTGCCCACCACCGACCCGGTGATCCTGCGCACGGTCCCGCACCGCCCGCCGATCCTGCGCATCCACACGATCGTCACCACCGCCGCCGACAGCACCACCACCGCCGGCCACGAACCGCAGGGCCCCGGCGCGCTGCCGTGGGCGGCGGGCGCGATCGAAGGCCTCGCCCAGACCGCCGCGGTGCTGCTCGGCTGCCTGGCCGGCCCGCCGGCCCCCGGCGCCGAACCGCCGCGCGGCATGCTGGTCAGCGTCAAGCGCTTCGCCGTCGACCGCGACCCGGACCCGCGCGCACCGATCCACTACCACGTTCGCCTGGTGCGCCGACTCGGCCCGAACGCGCTGGTCGCTGGCCACGCCGAACAGCACGGCCAGCGCCTGTGCGGCGGCGAACTGACGCTGTGGACCAACGTCGGCGGTTGAGGATTTCGCGGCTCGCGGTCAGAACCGCGGCCGAGCCCGGTCCAATGTCGCAGCCGATGCGCGACGACCGGCTGCGCGAACAGCTGTCCGAGGTGCGGATCACGCTCGCGACCGAGGCCCGGGCCCGCGATTACGTGCGCGATCTGCTGCAGGTGCAGGACAAGGTGCGGGAGGAGCTGGAGCAGCGCTATCGCGAGGTCGCGGAGCAGAAGAGCGCGCTGCAGCAGGAGGCCGAAGCGCTGCGCGTTCAGCTGCAGAGTTCGATGCAGCAGGAGAAGGTCCCCGATGCGACCCTGACGCAGCGCGCGCGCATGCGCGATCTGGAGTCCGCGGCAGCGAAGTTCGACCACGTCCTGAAGCGCCTGCAGCGCCAACTCGAGCAGGAGTTCCGTCAGTCCACGTTCTTGCACGAGCAGCTGCCGACCGTGGAGCTGACGCTGCGGCGCGCCGAAGCGCGGCAGCAGATCCTGGTCGAGGAAGAGGCGCTGCTGAACAAGGAGCGCGCCGAGTTCCAGGCGCGGTTGCGCAACTACGCCGAGCAAAGCCTGCAGGCGGAACGCAAGCGCCAGCAACTGCGCCCGGTCGAGCAACGCCTCGAAGCCCTGTACACGAAGCTCGCCGAGCTGCAGCCGGTGCAGGTCGAAGTGCTCAGGAGCCGCTGAGCGGCGCGCCTACTTCTTGCGCACGATCTTCGGCGGCAGCGGCTGGCCCTTCGGCACGAACCGCATCGACACCGAGTTGACGCAGTGGCGGGTGTCCTTCTCGGTCATGCGCTCGCCCTCGAACACGTGGCCGAGGTGGCCCTGGCAGTTCTGGCAGGTGATCTCGACCCGCAGCATGCCGTGGCTGAGGTCGCGGTGGCGGTCGACGGCGCCGTCGATCTCGTCGTCGAAGCTCGGCCAGCCGCAGCCGCTGTGGAACTTGTCGTCGCTGCGGTAGAGCGGCGCGTTGCACTGCCGGCAGATGTAGGTGCCCTCGGCGTCGAGGTCGGTGTATTCGCCGGTGCCGGCGCGCTCGGTGCCCTTGCGCAGGATCACGTCGGCTTCGATGCCCTGCAGGCGGTTGTACTCGGTCGGGGCGGTGGGATCGGGCTTGCTCATGGTGACGGCGGGGGCTTCGGCAACCGGAACGGGGGCCACGGCGGCGCTGCCGGTGCGGCCAGTACTGCCAGCATTGGCTGGCTCGGCAGCGGCCACGGACGGCGGCGCGGACTGCCCGGTGGGCTCGGTGCCACTGCAGGCAGCGCCGAACGAGATCAGACACAACGACAGCACAGGTAGAGCTCGGCGCATGGTCGGGCGGCGGTTCGTCCCCGGGGACTCCGGGGATGCGGGCGCATGCTACGAGCCACCCGCGCCGGCGTCGCGCGGATCGGCGGCTCGGCCTCGGTGATCCTTCGTGTCTCTGAGCCGGCGTGCCCGCGGGGCGCCCGGCTCCGTGATTGTGCGGGGCGGCGCTGCCCGGCGCCGTCGGCCGGAGTAGCCTCTCGGCATGCATGCCCCCGCTGCCATCGGCGTGTCCCGCGTTCGTAGCCTGCTCGCCGCCGTACTGCTGGCGCTCGCCTCGGCGGGCTGCGCGGTCCGCCTGATCGCCGAACGCGACGACGCCCTGGTCGAGAAGACGCTGCAGGTGCACGAGCAGTTCGAGCGCCTGCTGGTGGCACTCGAAGAAGCCGCCGCGACCGAGACCACGGAGGACGGCGCCTATGCGGCCCATGCCCCCGCCTACACCGAGCTGCTGGTGTAGCTGCGGGTCATGGAGGCGCGCACCACCAGCGTGGCCCAGAACGGCATCACGACCGAGCAGGTGAGCAACCTGCGCGACAGCATCGAGAAACTGCGCGACCAGCACCGCGCGAACAGCCGGAAGAACCCACCGCGCGAACTGAGCCTGGACCTGCTGACCACGCTGCGCGAGCCGTTCGCGCAGCAGATCCGCGCCATCCTCGTGCTGCAGCAAGCCCTCGACCGCTGAACCCACGGAACCGACCATGCCAAAGCTCGACCTCGATCAGATCGTCACCGACATGGGCAAAGCCGCCCTGCCCCTGCTGAAGGACGGCGCCAAGAAGGCCAAGGAGTACGGCAAGTCCGAAGCCGAGAAGATGGCGCGCACCGCCGCGCTGCTGGCGGCCGGGATCAAGAAGGGCACCATCGACGAGGACGAAGCGCGGCTGGTGCTCGACGTGCAGAAGAACGCCAGCCGTTCGATCCTGCTGACGATCACCGGGCTCGGCATCGTCGCGGTCGAGAAGGCGATCAACGCCGCGCTGGCGGTGCTGAAGCAGGGCATCGAGACGGCGACCGGCATCGCGCTCTGACGGCACCTCGTGTGCAGCGCGACGGTGCCATGGCCCGCCCCTGCGCGGCGGCCGATTAGATTGGCAATCCGTGCGGTTGCCGTGCCGGCGAGCCCTCGTGCCCAACTACCGTGATCGGTCCAATGAAGAAGACGATCAGCACCGAGAAGCTCCAGACCCTGCGCAAGGCCAACGAGGGCTTCGTGCTCATCGACGTGCTCAGCAAGGCCGATTTCGACCTCGACCACATCCCCGGCGCCCGCAACGTGCCGGTCGACAGCGCCGACTTCGCGAAGTCGGTCGCCGAGAAGGGTGCTGGCAGCAAGACCCGCAAGGTCGTGCTCTACGGGCGCGGCGGCAACTGCGACGCGGCGGCGCGCGGCGTCAAGCTGCTGGGCCAGGCGTGCTTCACCAACGTGGTGGAATACGAAGGCGGCCTGCTGGCGTGGAACGAGAGCAAGCGGGCGCGGCTCGCGCGCACCGCGAAGACGAGCTGAGCCGCGTCAGCGACCGCTCGGCGCTTCCGCCGGTGGTGGCCCCGATGGCGCCGGCGACGTCGACACCGGCGCCCGGACGAACAGCGGACCACAGCTCCCGAGCGGCTGGCGCCACTGTTCGCTGCCGTCGGCGGCCAGCAGCACGAGGCCGTTGCCGCACGCGACGACGGTGCGGCCGTCGTGCAGGCGATGCACATCGGTCGGCTTCTCGGCGACGGCGAACTCGCGCACGACCTTGCCGGCGGGATCGAGCTCGATCACCTTGTCGTCGGCGTGTGCGGCGAGCACCACGTTCCCGTCAGGCAGCAAACGGAAGCCGTGGCAGCGGCTCGGCAACGGCACGGTCCGCAGCGACTCGCCCGCCATCGTGAACGAACGCAGCGAGGGCTCGTCGCGGGTGACGACGAACAGTTCGTCGTCGGCCGAGTGCTGCAGGCGGATCGCCGACACGTCGACCTCCCAACGCGCGGTGCCGTCGGGTGCTACCCGGCTCAGCACGCCGTCCCGCTGCCACGAGGTCCGGATGTGGTCGCCGTCGTCGAGCGGCAGCCACAGGGTCGCGTTCTCGCCGACCGCCTGCGACTCGACGAGCGTGCCGTCCCAGGTCCACACGCCGGCCTTGCCGCTTTTGTACGAGAGCACACCGAGCTGGTCCCCGGGCAACGGCCACGCCCCCCACGGATCCTCGCACTTGATCTCGCGCACGGTGTTGCCGTCGAAGTCGACCTGCACGACGGCGTTCCCTTCGTGCAGGCAGACCAGGATGCACGGGGGCCCGTCGAGCGCCGCGGTGACGCGCAGCAGTCGGTCGCGCCACGGCCCGTTGGCCGCCGCGGCGGCAACGCGGCGCAGCACGGGGGCGGCGGCGGCTGCTTCGCCGCCGAGCCGTTCGAGCACCGCGAGGGCCACGGGCGCAGCGGCAGTGGCGCGTTCGACCTCGGCGGCGAGCAACGGCACGGCCGGGGCGCCGATCGTGAGCAACGCAGCGATGCCGTGCGAGCGGCGGGCCGGCATCAACAGCTCGGCGATGTGCTGCTGCAGCGGGCTCGGGGTGTCGCCGTGTTTGACCTTGATGACGGTCTGCGCAGCGAGTGATGGCAGCAGCGACACCAGCAGCAGCAGAGCGGTCGATGCCTCGTTCCTGGCCATCGTGGCATTGTGGCGCCGTTGCGGCAGGAATGGGTGCGCCGAGGCAACAAAGCGACGCAGCGGCTCGCCAGAAGTGATCGCGCGCGGCGATCAGAACACGCCGAGCACCAATCGCAGCGCATTGCTGCTGGTCACCGCGGTCAGATTGCCGCTGGCACCGAACTCGAGCGGTGCGATCTGCTGGTGCAGCACCGCGCCGACCAGCCCGAGGCTGTTCGGGATCGAGAACGCGCTGCTCGCCGTGCCCTGGCTCGGCACCACGAGGCCGAGCAGATCCGGCGTCACCTGCAGCGTGCAGCCGGCCACACCCTGCGGCAGCACCGCCGGCAGCGGCAGCGCGGTCGTCGACAGCCCGCGAATCTCGAGTGCCACCGCGTTGGCCGGCAGCCCGGTCGCCTGCGAACGGAACGTGCTGCCGAGCCACGGCAAGCTGGTCGCGCGCAGCTGCACCGTTCCGGCCGAGCCGCTGCAGCCAGTGCCGGTCGCGACCGCGGTCGCCGGGCACGTGCTGCGCAGGCGCGCGAGCCGGCTGGAGACCTGTCCCCCGGCGACGGTGAAGCTGCCGCCGGCGAGCACGTCACCATCGGGCAGCAACGCGAGGGTGCGCACGATCCCGTTGCAGCCGGAGTCGACCGGGTTCCACGACGCGCCGCCCCAACGGGCGATGCCTGCCATCGGCACACCACCAACCTGCACGAAGGCACCACCGGCCAGCAGGTCGCCGTCCGGCAGCAGCCGCAGCGTCAGGACCTCGAAATCGAAACCCGGGCCCAAGCGAGTCCAGCTGCTGCCGTCCCAGCGCGCCACTTCGTGCGACGGGAAGAAGCCACCGCCGGCCAGCAGGTCGCCGTTCGGCATCGCCGCCAGCGCGCTGGGGCGGAAGGGCCCACCGGGCCCCAGCGGCGACCACGCCGTGCCGTTCCAGCGGGCGATGCCAAAGGCAGCCACACCGTAGATCTGTGTGAACCACCCGCTGATGACCAGATCGCCGTTCGGCATCACGGCCATCGCGGTCACCCAACCGTCGGTGCCGAGAGTGAACGGCGACCACGAGGTGCCGTCCCAGACCGCGAGATTGCTCGCTTGCATGCCGTTGGCGCCGGAAAATCCGCCCCCGGCGACGAGGTCGCCGTTCGGCAGCACCGCGAGGCTCAGGACGTAGTACGGGTTCGTTTGGCCGCGATCGTCGAGGCCGGGCATCGCACTCCACGTGGTACCGTTCCAGCGCGCCATCAACGCCGCCGGCTGACCACCGGCCTGGTTGAACTCGCCGCCGACGGCGAGCTCGCCGTTCGGCAGTTCTTCGATCGCGTAGACGGGGCCGTTCACGCCGAGGCCGAGCGGCGACCAGCTGCTGCCGTTCCAGCGCGCCACGTTGTTCGCGGCCACACCGTCGATCTGCGCGAACGAACCACCGATCACCACCTCCCCGTTGCGCAGCACCTTGCTGGCGAACACCTCGGAGAACGTCCCGCCGGTGCCGGTGGCCAACGCCGTCCAGGTCAGGCCGTTGTAGCGCGCGATCGCGTTCGCAAAGGTGCCGCCGATGCTGGTGAAGGTGCCGCCGACGAACAACGCGCCGCTCGGGTCGACCAGCAGCGCCCTGTTCTGCGAGGACTCGGTGAGCAGCGGCGACCAACCTTGCCCGGCGCTCCAGCGCGCCAGACTGCAGTTCGGCGCACCCGGCAGATCCAGGAAACCGCCGATGACGAGGTCGCCCGGCGGCAGTTCGGCAATCGAGTAGACGACTTGCGGCGGGCCTGCGCCGAAGCCGGTCCAGCTGATGCCGTTCCAGAGGGCGAAACCGTTGGCGAGCCCGCCACCGGCCCGCTCGAAGGCGCCGCCGACCACGAGGTCGCCGTTGGCCAACACCTTGACGACCGAGACGCCGGCGCTCGGAGCCCATGGGTAAGGACTCAGGCCGGTGCCGATCGGCGCCCAGCTGTTGCCGTTCCAACGCGCCAGTCCTTCGACCGCGGTGCCCCCGGCCGACTGGAACTCGCCACCCGCGACCACATCGCCGTTCGGCAATGCGGCGAGCGAGCTGACGGGAAGGTCCAGGCCACCGCCGACCACGGACCAGTTGCCGCCGCTCCATCGCGCGATGTTGAGCGGCGCGAAGCCTGCCCCGAAGATCTGCCCACCGGCGTAGAGGTCGCCGTTCGCCGCGGTCGCCAGCGCGCGAACCGTCCCCTGCAAACCGATGCCCATCGGCAACCACAGCGAGCCGTTCCAGGCGGCGATGCCGCTGGCGGCGAGGCCCCCCGCCACACGGAAGGAACCACCCGCGACCAGTTCGCCGCCGGGCAGCACCGCGAGCGAGTGCACGGCGCCGTCGGTGCCGGCCCCGAACGCGCCCCACGCGCCGGTCGCCGGGTCGTAGCTGGCGATGTTGCTGGCGACGCGGTTGCCGGCAGCGCGGAACTCGCCGGCCAGCACCAGCACCGGGGTCGCGGGGCCTGGGCCATCGGGATCCCAACGGATCATCGCGTTGACCTCACCATCGACGCCCGGCACGCGGGAGCCAGGTTGCCACGTGGTCGTGCATTGGGCGTCGAGCACCGACGCCAGCGGTGTCGACAGGATCAGGGCGACGAGGAACTTGTGCATCCAGAACTCTCCACGGGCATCAGGAAGGTCGAAACGGCGAACGTCCATCAGAACACACCGAGCAACAGCCGCAGCGCGTTGCTGCTGGTCACCGCGGTCAGGTTGCCGCCGGCGCTGAACTCGAGCGGCGCGATCTGCTGGTGCAACACC
>JALORC010000205.1 GCA_025459175.1 Planctomycetota bacterium
CTGACCCTGGTGCGGGGCGGCGATCTGAGCATCTCGATGCAGAACCCCGAGACGGGACGGCGGTGCGGTTTCGGCGACGTGGAGATCGATGCCGAGCGCGGGCCTGGGCGGTTCCTCGAGTTCCTGCGCCGCAACGGGGTCTGGTCCGCCGGGGAGCCGTATCGCGTCCGCAACGTGCCGGTGGGGCGCTATCGAGTGCGGGCTTCGGACGCTGCGGGCAATGTTCACGAACGCGAGGTCGAGATCACGCACGCCCGCGAGACAGCCATCGAGTTCCGGGCGACGCGCTGAGGGCGCGGCCGGCGGCGCGGAGGCCGGACGGAGGCCGCAGAGATGGGGATTCCCGGCAGCTCCGCCCACTCGTGACTCATCGTGGCGAAGGGCGGGGCGGGGATAGAGAGGCGCGTCATCGACAGGCGGGCCGGCACGGCCCTGTCGGGGCGAGCGCGGCGCCCTCGTTCGCACCGAGGCGCGGTTAGCATGCTCTGCGCCCCCAGGACCCCAATCGTTCCCCACCAATGTCCTGCCGCACCTTGCTGCTGCTCGTCACTGCGCTCCCCGGCCTCGCGGCGCAGACCCCGTCCGACACGCAGAAGCTCATCGCCGAACTCGCCAACGACGACCGTTGGCTCGCCGCGGTGCACGGCCTCTCCGCCATGCGCGCCACCGTCGTGCCAGCGCTGCTCGCGCACATCAACGAACGGCTACCGTTCGGCCCCGAGGACCGTTCGTGCCTGATGGCGATCTACACGCTCGGCAAGCTCGGCGACGAAGCCGCGACCGCCGCGCGACCGCTGCTCGCGCACCTGATCGACGCCGATGGCAGCCTGCAGAAGCAACTGATCTGGGCGCTCGGCGAAGTCGGCCCGGCCGCCGCGGCGACCGACGCCGAGCTGCTCGACGAGCTGATCCGGCAGCGGCCGCAGCCCGGTCCGACGCATCAGGAATGGAGCATCGCGCGGTGCCGCATCGCGCTCGGCATCAATCCGTCCGCCGAGCAGCTCACGCAGTTCTTCGCGAAGGAAGAACTCGGCTATCACGTCGCGGTCGCCGACTTCCTGCTGCGCGACACGACACCGTTGAAGGGAGAGAACCGCGAGCGCCTGCTGGGGCTGTTCCGACGGGTGCTCGCCACGCACACCCAGCTCGATCCCGAGGTGCCGCAGGAAGTCGAGTTCCGCCTGTCATTCGCGCAAGAGGCGATCGCCGTGCTGAACGGGATGGACCGCTCGGTGCACGAACTGGCGCGCGCCGTCGCCGCGCGCTTGCCCGACACCAAGGAACGCCTGCCGGCATGGATGCTGCTCGTCGGCCACTTCGATCCCGACGTGCGCCTCGACGCCGTGCGCGCCCTCGGCGGCAGCGGTGACCGGCAGGCGCTGCTGGCCCTGCGCGTGGCGCTCGAAGACGGCAACCCGGCCGTGCGCCGTGAAGCGATCACTGCGCTCGGCATGCTCGGCCCCCTCGCCAAGGACGCCGAGGACAAGCTGCGTGACCTCGCCACCAGTGAAGACAAGCAGGTCGCCGCGCGCGCCGCCGCCAGCCTGCGCGCCGTCCAGAAGAAGGGCTGACCTCGCACCGAGGACCCGTTGTTCGACCTCCTCGCCGAGCCACGGATCGAGCGAGCCGTGCACGTCGGTGCGTAGCCGCGAGTCCCTCAGCCGCTCACCTGCACCCGATCACGCAGCCGCAGCTGCCCGGACGCCGCTTCCGCATCCGGCCCCGACGAATCGCGGATCGTCGCCAGGATCCCGCGGCTCTTCACCGCGCGCACCATCGCCACGATGCGCTCGCGATCGGGCGCCGCGAACCGCGGCTCGTCGACGTCGTTGTGCCACGAGGTCAGGGGCCCTGGCTGGCCCACCAACCGCATCGCGGTGGGATCATCTTCCAGGCAACTCGATCGCCAACGCGGGGCGGAAGCCGATGAAGTCCCGCCGCGCATGCTGGTGCAGGCTGGCGCGCTGGGCAAACGTCGCCCCGTCGGCGTCGGCAACCCAGGAACCACCCACCAATTCGTAGTGTGACGGCGTGTGGTCAGCGTCCACGCACCATTCCTCGACGTTCCCCACCAGATCGAAGAAGCCCGCGGCGTTCGGAGCAAAGCTCGCCACCGGAGCAACTGCCGCAAAGCCATCGTCGCATGGCACCGGCACGTTGAACTCCGGGAAACGACGCGCGCCGGCGCGGTCCTGCAGGTTGGCGCGGCGACAGGCATCCCCGCCTTCATCACCCCAAGGGAATCGCGTCGTCGCTCCGGCGCGAGCCGCGCGTTCCCATTCGGCAGCAGATGGCAAGCGGAGCCCGAAGTACGCCGTGAAGGCCACGGCATCGGCAGCCGAGAGATAGAGCACCGGCAAATCGTCGCGCAGTTCCTCGGTGCCGAGCAGCGGGAAGATCCGGCTCCAGTTCGCCTGCTCGTGCCACTCTCGACCGCCCGCAGGCGTTGCCGTGAACGCACCGACGGCAGCATGGGCAGGGTCGTCGGTCACACCCCATTCGGCATCGCTGCGATAGCCGGTCTCGGCCACGAAGCGCCGCCAGCTGCCAACGGTGAGTTCGGTTTCGGCGAGATAAAGAGCGTTCGCTGTCGCCTCCCCGGGCACCAGCCGCAGGACCACACCGCTGCGACGGTGCGTCGCTCGCTTCGGCAGTCCACTCCTGGCATCGACACCAGCCGCCGGGTCCGGCTCGAGACCCTCCAGCGAGATCGGTTGCGCAAGGGTCGCGCAGCCTGCGCCCAGAAGGGACAACAGCGCGCTCGCTACCAAACGGGGGTGAGGCATGAGGTCGCCTTGTGACGAATCGCCAGTGGCAGGCAGTCTACATGTCTGCACGCCCTGTGCGCGGCGCACAGGTAGTCCACGCGATCGCCGGCCCCTGAGTGCCGCAATCCGGGTAGGATGCCGTCGCCCCGCCATGCTCCGCGGCCGGGGCAGTGGGTATCGCGGAGAACGCAGAGGATCCCATGCGCTTTGTTTGTCTCGCAGCCCTGCTGTCCCTCGTGGCCACGGCCACGGCCCAGGCTTGGTCGATCACCGCCAGCGCGCCATCGGTCGGTTCTGCGGCGGCCACGGTGTTCCAGGGCTTGCCCTCCACCCAGAGTGCGACGTTGCCCATCGGCCCGGTTGCAGCGGGCTCCTTCCTCGCAGCAAGCGTGGGATCCCTCGGTAGCAGCGCGAGCGCCGGGGGGACGTAGACGCGGATTGCAGGGGGACAGGCCGCACCGCTGGTGTTCACGCTCACCGCCACTGCCAGCGCGCAAGTCGGTGGGCCCGGAACGGTTGCCTTCTCTGCGTCGTCGGCCGTCATCGATCTGACGCTGAACGCGCCACAACCGGTCGCTGGTCGCCTCATCGTCCGCATGGTCGGAGCGGCGCCGACGCAGCCGGCCGACTATCTCGATCTCGATGTGGGTACCGATGGCAGCATCGAGTTCCGTATCGCGGCCAATGCGCCGAACCCTGGCACCGTGGACGTGCCGATCTCGATCCCGGCGAACGGGGCATTGGTCCGAGTCAGCTTCAGGGCCCTCGCTCAGATTGCCGGGGCGCCCTACAGCGTGTCGACGGGCGTCGGCATCGAAGCGCGCTTCGTTCCCGGCGAACCGGCCATTGCCGTGTTCGATGCGACCGGGGCTGGCGCCGTGGTTGGCATCGACCACCCGATCGGCAACAACACCGTCACGCTTAGCATCGGCACGCAGGCGCAGACTCCGTATCTGATGGCCATCGGTGGCCTGCCGATCCTGGTGCCGCTGCTGCCGACAGTGACGATACTGGTGACCCCGGATGTGACGCTTGCCGGTCTCGGCAGCATCACGCTGCCGTTGCCGCCGTTCCCTGGCGGCTCCGCCATCTACTTCCAGGGACTGGTCATCGACACCGCCGGCACACCGCGAAGCACCCCTAGCGTGCGGGCTCTGTGGCCATGACGCGGGTCAGGGCTGGCACCGTGTCGCCAGCGCGCATCGAATCCCTCAGCCACTCGCCTGCACCCGATCGCGCAGCCGCAGCTGCCCACACGCCGCTTCCGCATCCGGCCCCGACGAGTCGCGGATCGTCGCCAGGATGCCGCGGCTCTTCACCGCGCGCACCATCGCCACGATGCGCTCGCGATCGGGCGCCGCGAACGGCAACCCGTCGACCGGGTTGTAGACGATGAAGTTCACGTAGCAGCGCACGCCCTGCAGCAGCGTGCACAGCTCGTCGACGTCCTGGTCGCTGTCGTTGATGCCGGCGAGCATCGTCCACTCGATCTGCACCGGCGTGCCGACATCGCGGCCGTAGGCGTCGGCGGCGGCGACGATGTCGGGCAGCGGGTCCTTGTGCGCGCGCGGCAGCAGTTCGCGGCGGCGCGCTTCGTTGGCGGTGTGCAGCGACAGCGCGAGGCACGGCCGCACCGCGAACGTGCGCATGCGTTCGAGCGGCTTCACGCCGCCGACGGTCGAGAACGTCTGCCGGCGCGGCGAGATCAGCACCTCGTCGCGGATCCGCGCCACCGCGGCCATCACGTTGTCGAGGTTGTGGCTCGGCTCGCCCATGCCCATGAACACGACGCGATCGATCCGCATCACGCGCCGCGCGTGCACGATCTGCTCGACGATCTCGTCGCTCGACAGGTGCCGCTCGACGCCGAACAGCCCGGACGCGCAGAACCGGCAACCGACCGCGCAGCCGACCTGCGTCGACACACAGCAGGCGCCGATCGGCATCGCCACCGTCTCGACCTTCTTGCCGTCGTGCAGTGCGAGCAGCAGCTTGACGGTGCCGTCCTTCGAACGCGACTCCTGCTCGACCTTCGTCACCAGGCCCGCGTCGAGCCAGCGCTGCAGCACGACCTGTTCGTCGGGTGCCAGCCGCAGCCCCTGCTTGTCGAAGTCGAACGGAGTCGGCAGGCGACCGGCCGCGACCAGGCGGCGCGCCAGCAGCGCCTTGCCTTCGGGCAGGGCGCCTCGCAAGCCGGACAGGCCGGAGCCGATCAGGGTGTCAGCAGCGTCGCTCATCGGGCGCGGAATCGTCGCCGAGACGGCGGCCGAAGCCATCCCCCAGGCTCAGCTTCCGCGGGCCGGCAACAACCCGGGCGAACGCACGCGATGCCTTGGCCCGCCGCACCGGCGACCGGACCGCGTCAGCCGACAAGCCTCGCCGCGATGGCACCGAGCCCCTGGCGACCATGGCGTCGGTGCAGCCTCGACGATCCCGCCCGGCACGCGCGCTGGGCAGCGCCGACCCCGACTCACCGCCCTGTGGCAGGCACCGTCAGTTCGAGTTGCTGCGTTGCGCCTGCTTCGGCCTGCACGGGAATGCCGGCATCCGCGATCCGTTCGTCCTGGACGATGTGGACCATCGCCTCGCCGGGGACCACACCGGCGACTCGATAGCGACCGCGCTGGTCGGTGACGACCTCGAGGTAGCCGGACGAAACAACCTCGCGCCGAAGCCCTGTTCCGTAGCGCACTCGGACCACGACCCCCACGGCAGGCCGTCCGTTCGCTTGTTGCACGTCGCCCTCGATCACCGCCGGCGCCATGAGCTGCAGTTCGAGATCGGTGCAGCGAGTACCGGGCGAGTCGATCCGGAAGCTGGGGCTCGTCGC
>JALORC010000206.1 GCA_025459175.1 Planctomycetota bacterium
CTGCCGGGGCAGGAAGTGGAGCTCGCGTTCGACCTCGCCGACGAGAGCATCGTGATCACCGGGCGCCTGCTGGGCGATGACGGCCAACCCATCGCCAGCAAAGTGGTGAGCGGCACGTTCGACGCGACGAGGAGCAGTGGCGGCCTCCATGTGACGACCGATGTTGCCGGCCGGTTCGTCTGGTGGGTTGCCAGCGAGTGCAGCGAACGTGATGCGACCCTCCGGCTGAACCGTCTGGCGTTCGAACTGCGATCGCCGGCCGCCACCGCGTTGCGCGTCGAGGTGCCACCGCGCGACCTGGTCGTCGGCACCAACGACCTCGGCGACCTTCGCTTCGGCCTGGCCGAACTGGTCGTCAGCGGGCGCTTGTCGTTCGACACACCAGGAACGTCGCGCACGGGGCTCCAGGTGAAGCAGGCCGCTGGACCACAGCGCTCGCCCGACGCTGAGGAGTGGGAGCATGTCGATGGCTTGATGGTCGACATGCATGACGACGGTCGGTTCGAAGTGAGCGGCAAGCTGCCCCCGGGACGCCAACGCATCGAAGTGCAGGGCATGCACCACCTACCGGTGGCGCCGGTCGAGTTCGCGATCGGCACCCGCGACCTCGTGATCCCGGTGCAGCGCGGCATACCGCTCGAGGCAAGCTGCCTGCTGCCCGACGGGATCAGCGCGAACCTGGTCGAGCTGCGGCTGCAGCCGCACGCTGCGGCGCCCGGCGACGCCAGGCCGCGCAAGGCCATGTGGCGCCACGAAGACCCGCTCTTGGCTCAGCCGCAGCCGAAGGTCGACGGCGCCACTCCGTATGCCTGGGTGGCCCTGCCGGCGGGCACCTACACACTGCGCGTCGAAACCACCGGGCTACCTGAGCCATATCTGGAGATTCCCGACGTCGTGCTGCCCTTGCCGGAGGGCGGCGACGCGCGGTTGCAGGGCATCGACCTGCGCGAGCGCATTACCGCACTGCGGGTACGAGTCGAATGGAATGGCACGCAACCGCCCCGCCACAATGCTCCGGTGGTGTTCCTGCAGCCGCAGGCTGACGAGCAGGAGTGGCTGGGATTGCCGCTGCCGGAACGCGAGACGGTGCTGCCCGTGCCACCGCGTGCGGTCGATCTGCTGGTCGCCTGCGAGGGCTTCCAGCCGGTGACGCTGCGCGGCGCCGTCGGCAGCGCGACAGTGACCATGTCACCCTGGCCGACCGTGCCGGTGACTTTCCAGGGACTCGAGGCGCTGCCGGCTGGAGCGCTCCTGCATGCCTCCGCCCGCCCTCAGGATGCCGGCAACCGCGACGAACGCCGCTACCGCACCATGTGGCGCCGCTCTGGACTCAGCGACCTGCTGTCCCCGTCGTCGAGCACCATCCAGGTGAAGGAGGGTGCCGTGTCGCTCCCGGTCGGCGATGGCGTGCACAATCTGGCGGTCTACCTGACGCTCGGAGAGGGCCGACGCGGCAAGTGGCTCAAGCAGCTGATGCCGAACGCAATCGTCGGCGGCGACCCGGTGACCGTGCAGCTGTCGGCCGACGAGATCCGCCGTGTGGTGGCCGATCTGCAGCAGCTGGAAGCGAAGGCGAACGAACGCAAGTGAGCGCTGCGGTCCGCGTCGGGCCCGACCCGACACGAAATCCGTGCGGTATCCTCCGGCGTTCTCTCGCCCTCCCTTCCACCGAGCCCGTCCGCATGACCGAACCGAACGCCAACGGGCGCGATCTCGTCGGTCGCATCGCCGAACTGAACCGCACACGCGACCTCTCGGGCAAGCCGAAACACTCGCTCTGTTACGCGCCGAGCGTGCAGATGTCGTTCAACACCGACGGCACCGTGTCCGTGTGTTGCATGAGCCGGCACCAGCCGATCGGCAACGTGGCGACGGACCGGCTCCACGACATCTGGCGCGGGCCGCGGATGGAGATGTTCCGCCAGGCGCTGGCGAAGGATGCGTTCCCCCGTGGTTGCGAACAGTGCCGCTGGGAGCTCGAGATGGGCAACTCGGCGAACAACCCGCTGCGGCAGTTCGACCAGGTCACCATCGAGCCGTCGCTGCAGTGGCCGACGCGGCTCGAGTTCGCGATGTCGAACCTGTGCAATCTCGGCTGCGTACACTGTTTCGACAACCTGTCGTCGGTGGTGCGGGCCCGGCAAGGCAAACCGCCGATGGCGAAGGCCTACGGCACGCAGTTCTTCGCCGACCTGCGCGAGTTCCTGCCGCACCTGCAGACCGCGTCGTTCCTCGGCGGCGAACCGTTCCTCCAACCCGAGTGCTTTCGGGTCTGGGACATGCTGATCGAGATGGGCCTGCGGCCGTCGATCGCGGTGACGACCAACGGCACCGTCTGGAACGAACGCGTCGTGCGAGTGCTCGACAGCTTGCCGTACTACATCAACCTGTCGATGGACTCCGTGACGCCGCGCAACCTCGAGCGCATTCGCGTGAATGCCAGAGCAGAGACCGTGCTGCGCAACGTCGAGCGCTTCTGCGAGCACCGGCGGTCGGTGCTGGGGCGGCCACCGCACGACGACGAGAACCTGATCACGCTGAACTTCGTGCTGATGAAGCGCAACTGGCGCGATCTCGCCGCCGGCTTCGTGTTCGCCGAACAACACCAGTGCGGCATCTGGGTCACGCCGCTGGTAGAGCCCGAGCACCTGAGCGTGTTCGGCTTGTCACAGCGGACGCTCGCGGCGATGGCGCGCGTCCTGGACCAGCAGACCCGCGAGATCGAATCGAAGCTGCTGCGCAACCGACGGCAGTGGCTGGCCCTGGTCGCGATCGTGCACAAGGCGGCCGAGGACGCCAGCAGTCGCAAGAACGACGGGGCGCTGCTGCGGGAGGTCGGAGCGACGAACCCGCTGGAGCGGGCGTGGGCCGAGAACGCGCGCGGCGATCTGGTGGCGGCCCTGGCCAGCGCCGAAGAGGTTCCGCACGGCGACCCGATGCACACCCGTGCCCTGGTGTTCCGCGCATATCTCCAGTTCCGGGCGGGGCGACTCGACGAATGCGAAGTGCTGCTGAACGAAGCGGAGCGCCTCGGCGACCGCTCGGGCGATCTCCATGCTCATCGCGCATGGCTACGGATGCGGCAGGGGCGGCTCCTCGAATGCAGCGAAGCCATCGATCGCCTGGACCAGGTGATCGCCAGCTCGTCGAACCAGCCGCCCCACTGGATCGACAGTTCCCTCGAGCTCAACGCGGTGCGCGACGAGCACCTGGGGCAGCTCGAATCGGCCCTGGCGCGCCGGCACGAACTGTTGCGCCGGCACCCGCAGCGCGAGGACTACCAGCGCTACCTGCAGCAGGTCCGCGACAAGATGGCGGCGCGCCCGTCGACCTGAGCCGGATCCACCGCCTGGTTGCCGAGCTGCAGCAGCGGGAAGCGCAGGCGAACGAAAGACCGTGAACGCGTGGGGCGCAGGTCGGCCACGCAGAGCGACGGCTCGGTGGCGCCTCGCCGGCACTTCTGCAATCGCCCCATTGCTGGTACCCTCGCGACATGAGAGCAGGGAATCCTCGGCTGCGTTGGGCCGCGCTGGCGATGGCTGCAGCACTCGCCAACAGTTGCCAGATCTTCAGCTACATCTGGACGGCGCCGGCGACCGTCACCACCGGCTCGGTGTTCGCCATGAACATCACGGGCACGACGAGCGCCGCTCCCGGCCTCGCCTGGGCCGTGTTCCAAGTGCCGATCGGCTTCGAGGTGCTGGGTGCCGGATACCTCGTCAACCCGGGGCGACTGGAGGGCTACTCGCCGGCCACGACCGATCCGGCTGCGTTGTCGCCGTACACCGCGAGTCCGGGGCAGCAGCTGTTCGGCGTCAGCGGTCAGGCCTTTCTCAGCGGCTCGTCCGGTCAAGCCGACGTCAAGGTCTACCTGCGGGCACCGACTGCGCCCGGCAACTTCACGCTGCGCATGGCGCTCGCCGTGGGCACGAACGGGACGCTGCAACCCCAGCTGGGTCTCGTCGGCTTCCAGACGCCCGGGGGTTCGGTCAACCGCTCCGTGCAAGTGCAGGCCGTGCCGCCGCAGGGGCCGTTCGCGGTTGCGGCCGCTGGTCCATGGAACGAGCAGAAGCCGCGAGGCGCCGCCGCCGCGGATCTCGATGGCGACGGCCGACAGGAGCTGTTGCTCGCCCATGCCAACGAAGTCCGAGTGCTTCGCCGTGGCCCCACCGGGATGAGCCTGCTGACGACGATCCCCACGCCCAGCACCACGACACGCCGTATCCCCATCGCCACCGGCGACCTCGACGCCGATGGGTTCGTCGACGTCGTGGTCGACGGCGGCGCGATCGCTTTCGGCGGCCCCGGGCTGACCTGGACCACGGTGGGGCCGCTGCAGCAGCTCGCCTACCCGGCTGTGGCCGTCGGCGACTTCGATGGCGATGGCGTCCTCGATCTCGCGTTCGCGGGTGCGGATGCCTCGGGCGCCATCCAACTCATCGTGTGGCGTGGACTGGGCAACCGCTCCTTCGCCGGCCCCACGACGCTGCCGCTGCCGACGGGGCAACCATGGTTGCTGGTCGACGACTTCGACGGCGACGGGCGCAGCGAGCTGGTCGTCGGCAACCGGTATTCGGCGGCTTGGACGCAGTTCTGGCACGTGTCCGGCGCCGGCACCTGGACCCAGGTGCCCGGGCTCGCCGCGGCGACCGGCGGCCTGGTGGCCCGCAGCCCGGGCCAACCCAAGGAGCTGCTGCTCGGTGACACCAGCAGTCGCTACCGATGGAACGGATCGACGCTGCTCGCCAGCTCCGGCGCGCTGACGCCCCGCTTCGATCTCGCGGCCGCCGCGGACTTCGATCGCGATGGACTCACCGATCTCTTGTGCGCCGAGAACAGCGCCCCGCTGCAGCTCGCGAATCTGCGGCTGTGGCGGCAGTCGGCCACTGGCCTGTTCGTGCCGACGCCACTGCCGACCACCGAAGCGTTCCGCGTGCTCAACGGCATCGAAGCGCTGTCGATCGGCGACTTCGACGGTGACACCTGGCCGGACGCGTTCGCAATCGCCGATGCCCCGCTGGTGCTGCAGAACAGCAGTTCCGGCGCGGGGCGCTACGGCGATGGCTGTGGTGGTGGCGGTCGGCCCGCGCCGGGATTGCAGGCGCTGGGCACCATCGGCTCGGCCCAGCCCGTCACGCTGCAGGTTGCTGCGGGCCAGCCGAACGCCTTGGCACTGCTCTGGATCGGCAACAGCGCGCGCTTCTGGCTCGGGCAACCGTCGCTGCCGTTCTCGCTCGCTGCGGTCGGCGCCCCCGGCTGCACACTGCTGGCGGAGCCACTGAGCGTGATCGGCCTGACCGCCGACGCGGCCGGACTCGCGGCCGTGATGGCGACGCTGCCGACGGTGTCCGCGACCCAGAACCTGACGGCCTACCTGCAGGCGGCGGTGCTGGACGTGGCAGCGAATCCACTCGGGGCCCGATTCAGCGCCGGCCTCGCCATCAAGATCCACTAACCGCGCGCGGCCTCGCGGCGCGCGAACCACGCGCCGGCGAGCCAGATCGCGACGCCGATCGCATAGATCACCGCCAGCGTCTGCCAGACCACGGGCAGCCAGTTCT
>JALORC010000031.1 GCA_025459175.1 Planctomycetota bacterium
CCAGCTCGTGCTGCGCAGCAACGGCAGCGCCGAGTTCCGCTGGCGCAGCGTGCCGAACCAGATCGGGGACTGCGTCGTCGGCTGGAGCCGCGGCGCCAGCGCGACCCCGGCCAACCGCGACCTGTCGGCGAGCGGGCCGTTCCAGGTCACCGTCGACGCGCAGGGCCTCGCGTTCAACCCGGTGAACCGTCCGCTGCTCGGCACCACGCAGACCATCAACCTGACCGCGGTGCCGAACCCGGCCAGCAGCATCGGGCTGGTGCTGATCGGCTTCACGCAGGTGACGCCGGCGCTCGACCTCGCCTCGATCGGCGCGCCGGGCTGCCTGCTGCATGCCCCCGCGACGGTGATCCAGACGCTGTTCCCGCTCGGTGCGTCGACGCCGTGGAACCTGGCGATCCCGAACACGCCGTCGCTGTCGAACTCGCGCGTCTACGTGCAGGGCGCGGCGCTGGTGCCGCCGGGCAGCAACGCGTTCGGGCTGCTGACCAGCAACGGCGTCGATCTGCTGCTCGGCACGCTGTAGTCACGCGACCCGGAGCGCCGGCGGCGCAGCATGGGCTGCGCCCGCCGACGACCGACGCGCCTACAGGAACCAGTCGTTCTGTTCCTGGGCCGGCGCATGCTGCGGCAGCTCCGCCTTCGCCTCGATCATCTCCTCGAGCCACCAGTTGGTGCTGTTGTAGAGGCAGGTGACCTCGCGGCACTCGTGGCTGGCGTCGAAGTCGGCGAGGATCTTCGCCGTCGCGTGCTGCGCTGCCGCCGGCACCTGCCACAGCTCCTTGCCGCCGAGCTGCGCCTTCTCGACGCCGCGGTGCGCGGGGCAGTTGAACGTGCCGAGCGGCGTCACCACCTGGCGCAGCATCTGCATGTGGCAGACCTTCGGCTGCTTCGTGTAGTCGCGCCAGTTGCCGGCCATCAGCACCCGCAGGTTGGTACTGGCGAGCACGCGGAAGCCCGGCCGCACCGCGGCCCGGGCCTCGGCGAGGTTCTGCTGGATGCGGGCGGTGACGGCCTGCAGCTCCGCCTCGCTCTTCGCCGGGTCCATCACCTCGGCGCCGTCCTGCTGGCGCTCGAGGAACGGCTTGAACGAGATGTAGTCGAACATCGCATCGCTGGCGCGGCGGCTCGCCATCACCATCTCGTGGATGTTCTCGATGATCTTGACCTCGCCGCGGCTGCCGCCCTTCCAGGTGATCACGAACGAGAAGCCGAGCTGCAGCGCCGGGTTGGCGGCCTTGATCTTCGGGATCCAGCTGCAGATCTCGTCGAGCGTCAGCGTCTTGCTCGACGGATTGTGCATGCGGCGGAACACCTCGTTGCTGCCCGAGTCGAGCGACAGCCGGATCCAGTCGCCGGCGGTGAAGAACGGCGCGGCCGCCAGCAGCCGGTCGCCGCGGCTGCCGTTGCTGACCACCGCGACCGACAGCCCGAGGCCCTTGCAGAACTGCACGATCGACGCGAACCCGGGGTAGAGCGTCGGCTCGCCGCCGCCGATCAGGATCACGCTGCGCAGGCCGCGCTCGGCCATGCGCTGCAGGCCGTCGCGCAGCTCCTGGTCCTCGTGCCGCACCTTGCTGTTGAGGATGTCCCAGTCGATGCAGTGGTCGCAGGCGTAGTTGCACGCCGTCGTCAGGTCGAGGTTGATCGACAGCGGCGCCAGGTCCGGCAGATCCGGCTCCGGCTTGCCGGCGGCGCGCGCCGCACGCACCTGCCGCTGCCACTGCACGTAGTCGAGCACCTTCGGCCACAGGCTCGGCTGCTGCAGCTTCTGCGCGAAGTCGTGGACCCGCTCGACGGACTTGCCGTCGGGCCTGCCGTCCGGCGTGACCTTGGCGTCAGCCGAGGTCGGCGAAGACGGCTGCGTAGAGCCGGAGACGGAGGCGGATGTCCGAGGCGATGGCGTGGGTTCGTTCACGATTCGGTGCCTGCAACAGGGCGGCGAAACCATACACGAGCTGGTGCAGCGGATCGCGCACCAACAACGACTCGCCGGTGTCGGCGACGAACGTGTGACTGTAGTCGGGCCCGAGGCGCCGATCGATGCGGCAGCCATCGACCTCGATCCACGCCTTGCGCGGCTGCTGGGGCTGGTGCACCAGCTCGAGCGAGACCTCGACGGCATTGGCGGGCCCGGGGACCTCGAACGTCAGCACGTTGTGCGTCGCGAACGGCCCAGCATCGGTCTGGCGCACGTTGCTCGGCAGCGCCGACTCGGCCATCGGCACCAGCGCCTGCACCACGCTGAGCACGTGCGACAGCGAATCGGCGACCATCGCCGGCCCTGGCCAGCCGGGCCCGAGCCCCATCGCCACCCGCCGGATCGGCCGCCCGACCAGGTGCGGATACAGCGTGTGCAGCGCCGGGAGCACATACGGCCACTGGCAGTTCTCGACCAGCAACAGGCCGCTGCGATCGAACGCCGTGACCAGCCGCAGCGCCGCCTCGATGTCGAGCGGGTCGACCAACGGCTTCTCGCACAGGCACGGGATGCCCGCGGTCAGCGCCGCCTGCATGCCGCCGAGGTGGGCCGCCACCGGGGCGGCGATCACCAGCGCATCGACCTGCCTGGCGAGCTCGAGCGGGCTGCTGGCGACCCCGACCGGGTAGCCCAGCTTCGCCGCCAACTCGCCCGCGGCGCGCGCCGCACCGTCCGGCGAGCGTCCGGAAACCGCCGCGATCCGACAGCCGGCCGACGCCAGTGCCCCGGCGAGGAACGGGCCGAGGCCCTGCCGGGTCCGGCTGGCGCCGACGATACCGATGCGCCGGGGCGAGATGGTCGAGGTGCCGATACCCACGGCCGCAGAAGGTAGTTGAGAAAGTCGGAACTTTCCTGCCTGCGCCGACGGAAGGATGTCAGTCGCGCGACTTCTGGCCCGGTATTCGCAGTTTTCTGCACCGTCGGCGCCTCGCGCGGACAATTGAACTTCGATCTTCACTGCTGGCGTGCCCTGGCACGGCCAGTTTCGACTTCGGGAACCTGGGAAACGGGCCGCCCGGCCAAAAGCCGGGCGGCCTCGTCTTTTCGTAACGGCAGCGCTACATCCACCGGTCGGCGGCGGATCTTCTCGGCTTGCTGGCTTGCAGAGGGCCCCGCGCGCGCAGCAAGCTGGCCCCCATGTCGCGCCGCTTCCGCCGCCGTCTCTCGTCGCTGCTGGCCTCGTCGCTGGCCTCGTCGCCGCTGGCCGCCGGACTCCTGCTGGCACTGGCCACGTCGGTGTCGGCCCAGTCCCCCCGGATCCTGACCAGCCGACCGGCTGGCACCGAACTGCTGAAGTTGCCGAAGGAGGACGACGCGTTCGGTTTCGTCGTATTCGGCGACCGCACCGGCGGACCGGTCGAAGGCATCGAAGTCCTGAAGCAGGCGGTCACCGACACCAACCTGCTCGACCCGGACCTGGTGCTGACCGTCGGCGATCTGATCAACGGCTACAACGCCGACGCTGCCTGGAAGGCGCAGGCGGCCGAATACAAGGCGGCGATGGCGCGGCTGCGCATGCCGTGGTTCCCGGTCGCCGGCAACCACGACATCTACTGGCGCGGTGCCGGCAAGCCACCGGGCGAACACGAGGCGAACTTCGAGGCCACGTTCGGACCGCTGTGGTACGCGGTGCAGCACAAGCAGTGCTGGTTCGTGGTGCTCTACAGCGACGAGGGCAACCCCACCACCGGCGAGAAGGACTTCAACAAGCCGGACTGCCAGCGCATCAGCGAGGCGCAGTTCAGCTGGCTCGGCGACACGCTGCAGAAGGCGAAGGGCAGCAAGCACGTGTTCGTGTTCCTGCACCATCCGCGCTGGCTGGCGAAGTACGGCACCGACTGGGACCGCGTACACGGGCTGCTGGCGCAGGCCGGCAACGTCACCGCGGTGTTCGCCGGGCACATCCACCGCATGCGCTACGACGGCGTGCGCGACGGCATCCAGTACTACACGGTGGCGTCGGTCGGCGCGCACCTCGACATGGAGGCGCCGCAGGCCGGATACCTGCACCAGTACCACGTCGTCACGGTGCGGCCGGAAGGCATCACCGTGGCCGCCCTGCCGGTCGGCAGCGTGATCGACCCGCAGCAGATCACCGGCGAGGTCAGCGAGGACTGCGACCGCGTGCACGATGCGCTGCAGCCCGAACTGGTCCGCGTCGACGCCGCCGGCGACGGCGAACCGGTGCGCGCCGATGGCAGCGTCGATGCGATCGTCACCCTGCGCTGCCGCAACCCGGCGCGGCGCCCGATCGAGCTCGAGCTGATCCCGCAGGCGGGCGCCGACTGGGCGTTCGCGCCCGACCACCAGCACGTGGTGGTGGCCGCGGGGCAGAGCGGCGAGACGACGTTCGCGATCCGCCGCACGGCCGGGCCCGGCGAACCGTTCGCGCTGCCGCGGCTGCAGGTGCGCTGCGACTACCTGGCCACCCACCGCCGCATCGGCCTTCCGGTGCGCACGTTCGATCTCGAACTGCCGCCACCGGCCACGCTCGGCACCGCCCGCGCGGCCGGCGAGGGGGTGCTCGCACTCGACGGCAAGGCCGGGTGCCTGCAGCTGGCGAGCGAACGGCTGGCGCTGCCGGACGGGCCGTTCACGGTGGAGATGTGGCTGCGTGGCACCGACTTCACCGGCCGCCGCGGCCTCGTCGCCAAGACCGAACAGAGCGAGTGGGCGCTGTTCGGCAGCGACGGCGAGCTCGACTTCACGGTGTTCCTCGGCGATCGCTACACGACCGCGCGCAGCGGCAAGCCGGTGCTGCAGCCCGGGACCTGGCACCACGTGGCCGGCGTGTTCGACGGCACCGAGGTGCGCGCCTACGTCGACGGGCAGCTGGTCGCCAGCAAGGCCGGCCGCGGCGCGCGCAAAGCCAATGCGCTGCCGCTCTACGTCGGCGCCGACCCGAACGGCACCGGTCAGCCGACCTCGTTCTTCACCGGGGCGATCGACGAGTTGCGCATCAGCACCGGGGCCCGCTACACGGCGCCGTTCGCGCCGCCGCTGCGGTACGAGGCCGATGCCGACACCGTGCTGCTGCTGCCGTGCGACGCAGCGTTCGGGCCGTGGCAGCCGGACCACTCGGGCCGGCAGCGGCATGCGCGCAGCCTCGGTGGCGCCCGGTGCATCGTGGAGTCGCGGCCCGGCCTCCGCTAACACTCACGCATGGCCGTCCGGTCGCAGCCGCAGTCCCGTTCCCGCAAGACCAAGCCCGCCCCACTCACCGCCCGCACCGCCGACCGCCACGTGCTCTATCAGCGCGCGGTGCAGGCGCCGGAGACCGATGCGCGCTTCTACGACCGCTGGTTCCGCAAGTACGCCGGCCGGCCGCTGCGGGTGCTGCGCGAGGACTTCTGCGGCACCGCGGTGCTGGCCTGCCATCATGTGAAGCGCCACCCCGACAACCGCGCCATCGGCGTCGACCTGCACGGGCCGACGCTGGCCTGGGGACGCCGCCACAACGTGCAGCCGCTGCTCGATGCCGAGCAGCAGTCGCGGCTGTCGCTGCTGCAGCAGAACGTGCTCGAGGTGCAGCGGCCGCAGGCCGACGCGATCCTGGCGCTGAACTTCTCGTACTCGGTGTTCAAGACCCGCGCCCAGCTCGCGGCCTACCTGAAGAACTGCCACCGTTCGCTGCGGCCGGGTGGCGTGCTGTTCCTCGATGCGTGGGGCGGGCCGGACGTGATGCAGCGCAAGACCGACAAGACGCGCCACCGGGGCTTCGTCTACGAGTGGGAGCAGCGCTCGTACGACCCGATCAGCCACGACATCGTCTGCGCGATCCACTTCTCGTTCCCCGACGGTTCGCGGCTGCGCGACGCGTTCGTCTACGAGTGGCGGCTGTGGACGCTGGCGGAGCTGCGCGAGCTGTTCGTCGAGGCCGGCTTCGCGCCGGTCGACGTGCTGTGGGAAGGCACCGACAGCAAGACCGGCGGCGGCAACGGCGTGTTCCGCAAGACGGTCCGCGGCGGCATGGACGAGGCCTGGATCAGCATCGTCGTCGGCCGCAAGCCCGAGTGAGCCGGAGCGCGCCGCCGGTGGCACCGGACCCCGGCCCGGGCTTGCGCCGGACCCGCCGGATCCGCACCATGCTTGCCCCCTGCATCTCCCCCCGGAGCACTCCATGAACAACCTCGTCATCCTCGGCGCCGGCAAGATCGGCCGCATGGTCACCCACCTGATGGCCACCTGCGGCGACTACGCCGTGCGGGTTGGCGACGTCGCCCAACCGGCCGTCGACCACCTGACCAAGAAATACCCGCAGGTCAAAGGCCAGGTCGTCGACTTCGGCAGCGCGCAGAGCCTCGACGGGCTGCTGAAGGGCGCCTGGGGCGTCATCAGCTGCGCGCCGTTCCACTGCAATCCGCTGATCGCCGCACGCGCCAAGGCGCACGGCGTGCACTACTTCGACCTGACCGAGGACGTCGAGGTCACGCAGCAGGTCAAGGACCTCGCGCAGGGCAGCAAGACGCTGTTCGCGCCGCAGTGCGGCCTGGCCCCCGGCTTCATCACCATCACGGCCAACCACCTGATGAAGTCGATGACCGAGGTCAGCGATCTGCGCCTGCGCGTCGGCGCGCTGCCGCGCTATCCGAGCAACCGGTTGAAGTACAACCTGACGTGGAGCACCGAGGGCCTGATCAACGAGTACTGCAACCCGTGTGAGTCGGTCGAGAACGGCCTGCTGACCACGGTGCCGGCGCTCGAGCAGCTCGAACGGCTGACCATCGACGGCGTCGAGTACGAGGCGTTCAACACCTCGGGCGGGCTCGGCACGCTGGCGATCACGCTGAAGGACCGGGTCAAGAACGTCAACTACAAGACGATCCGCTTCCCGGGCCACTGCGACCTGATGAAGTTCCTGCTGCACGACCTGCAGATGCAGAACCAGCAGGGCCTGCTGCGCGACATCTTCGAGAAGAGCCTGCCGGGCACGTTCCAAGACCAGATCGTGATCTTCGTCAGCGCCACCGGGCAGTACCTCGGCAAGCTGACCGAGCGCACCTACGCGAAGACGATCTACCACCAGAAGATCGACGGCGAGAACTGGAGCGGCATCCAGATCACCACCGCGGCGGGTGTGACCGGCATCGTCGACATGGTGCGCAGCGGCGAGCTGCCGCAGAGCGGCCTGCTGAAGATGGAGAGCGTCGACTACGACAAGTTCCTCGCCAACCGGTTCGGGAAGTACTACAGCTGAGCCGGCTCGCCCTGCGGCACGGGCGGCTCAGCGTGCACGAGGTTCCTGCCACCGGGTGACGTTCTCCACGAGAAATACGTCACGCCCTCACCCCCGCTTGCGGCGTCGATCCGCGGGCCGGGACCCGTCAGAGTTCGACCAACCACCGCCAGGCAGGCACCACGCGGATGCGCCCGCCATCGACCTCGACCGTGCCCTCCTCGTCGAGCGTGACGATGGTCGCGGTCTCGACGGCGGTCTCCTGCATCGCCTCCGTGAGGGCGGAGACCTCCCGATCTCGCGTTTTCGCGTCGCTCATCTCGGCGCAGGATTGCACCAGCTCGATGCGCCCCTCACGCTCGCACACGAAGTCGACTTCGCGTTGGGTTGCGGTCTGGTGATACCCGAGCACGCGGCCACGGCGACGCAACTGCAGGTAGACGATGTTCTCCAGCTGATGCCCCGTGTCGGCGGAACGGGTCGGGATGCACGCCTGCACCAGTCCGTGGTCGATCGCATAGAGCTTCTTCGCATTGACCTGACGGCGTCGCTCCGAGTCCGTGTAGAGCGGGACCTGGAAGGCCAGATGGCAATCGGTGACGTACTGCATCTGCGCGAAGATGGCATCCTTGTCGAACGACAGCCCCATCGAACGCAGATCCTGCGCCAGACCGCTCAGGCTGACCCGATTGCTCATGCAACGCAGCAGTCGGCGAACCAATGCGCGCAGCAACGGCGCGTTGGTGACCCGATGGCGTTCGACGATGTCGCGCAGCAGCACCACGTCGAGGTAGCCCTGCAGGAGTTCGCGCCGGGTGTCACAGTCCATCGACCAGGCCTCCGGGAAGCCGCCGGTGGCACGATACAGATCGAACTCGTGCCGCAGCCGCGCCCGCGCTCGCGCGTCGGGCACACTCTCGGCAGCGTCCTCGGCCCCGCGGTGGCGCAACACCTCCCGGAACGAGAACGGCAGCACCTCGGTGGTCAACGCGCGCCCGCGCAGGCTGGTCGCGATCTCGGTGCTCAGCAGCTTGGCCGACGAACCGGTCACCACGATGTGCAACTTCGGGTCACCGAGCAGCCGACGTACATACTGCTCCCAACCGGGAACGGTCTGGATCTCGTCGAAGAAGAACCAACGTTCCTTGCCGACCTGGTCCGGATGCATCGCGTCGAACACCTGGTCGATGCGCCGCAGTTCTTCGGTGCCCATCCCGGCCAACCGCTCGTCCTCGAACTCGAGGTGCAGAATGGCCGAACGAGGAACGCCTTGGCTGCGCAGGTCTTGGATCGCCTGGTGGAGCAACCACGACTTGCCGACCCTGCGCATGCCAACGACGGCGTCGACCTTGCCCGGCAACAGCCGCAGATGGGCATCTCGGCGCGTCGGCACCGGCATCTCGCGACGCTCGCTGTCGGCGAGGGCGTCGCGGAGCGACTCGGAGAAACCGTCCTGCATTTCAGGACACTATCGGTGAAAACCGTCCTGGAATCCAGGATGGTTTTCACCAGATCCGCCCTGGAATCCAGGACGGTTTCCCCGAAGCCGGTCGCCCCTCAGTGCGGCAGCGCGCCGGGGGCCGCTTCGCCGACCGCCTGCTTCGGCGGATGAAACATGACCGCGAGCGCCACCGCAGCGCCGATCGCGACATACATCGGCAGCGAGAACAGGCCCGTCCAGTCGACCACCGCGCCGTTCGTGTAGGAGTCCTTGATCTGCGGGCACAGCGTGTTGGCCAGCAGCGCACCGCCGCCGAGGATCATCAGATTGAACAGCCCCTGCGCGCTGCTGCGGATGTCCTTCGGCAGGTAGGCGTCGACGAAGATGTAGACGGTGGCGAAGAAGAACGCGTAGCAGATGCCGTGCAGGACGTTCACGGTGACCACCAGCCACGGCTGTTCGGCCAGGTGCGCGAACACGAAGAAGCGCGCCGCGTGGCCGAGCACGCCGATCACCAGCGTCCAGCGCCAGCCGAGCGCCTTCAGCACCGAGCCGAGCACGAACATGGTCAGGATCTCGGCGACCTGGCCGATGCTCATAACCGGCATGATCCAGTTCGACGGGATACCGACCGCGGCGCTGCCGAGGAATTCGCCGGTCCAGTTGAAGTAGCAGTTGTGCACGAAGCTGTCGGCGAACGCGACCAGCCAAAGCACCAACACGAACGGGTGCAACAACAGGCCGAATGCGCGCGACCACGCGGTGCTCTCGGTCTGCCGCGGTGGCGTGTGCGGCAGGAACCGGGCGAACGCGGCGAGCAGCAGCGACGCGCCGCCGGCGATGATGTAGGTCCAGCGCGTCGCGGCCTTCGCCGCGTCGCCGGTGAGCGGGTGCTTCAACGCCTCGCCGATCCACGCGACCATGCCCCGCGGGGCGGCCGCGTCGACCGCCGCCCAGTCGACGAACACGAACGTGAACGGCCACGCCGCCAGGATCCAGCCGATCGTGCCGCCCATGCGCACGATGCCGAACTCCTTCTGCGCGTCCTGCATGTGCGTGAACGCGATCGCGTTGGTGATCGAGATCGTCGGCACGTACAGCAAACAGTGCACATACATCAGGATCAGGAACGGCCAGAACGAGGTCGTGAAGCCGAGCCCCAGCAGCGCCGCCCCACCCACCAGGTGGCTGAAGCCGAGGAACCGTTCGGCGGCGAAGCTGCGGTCGGCGAACTGGTTGCTGAAGAACATGCCGACGATCGCCGCGATCGGGAACGCGTTCAGGATCCACGACTGCTCGCCGGCGGTGAACCCGAGGCTCGGCAGGTAACCGAAGATCAGCGGCAGCCAGGCCCCCCAGATGAAGAACTGGAGGACCATCATCGCGAACAGCTTCCGGCGGTGGTTCATCGGCGTGCGGGCGGGGGACGAGGGGCGACCGGCGGCTGCCGGCCAGGGGCGCGCGGAGCGTAGGCAGCCGACTCGACCCGGGGAAGCGGCGGCGCAGAACGCTTGCGTTGCCGGCACCGCCCGGCGATGAGAGGCGCATGACCCGCGTGCGTCTGTGCCTCGAGTGGTTCCTGAATCCCGACCACGTGCCGTTCCTGATCGGCCAGGAACTCGGCTGGTTCCAGCAGGCCGGCATCGAGCTCGAGCTGGTCGAACCGCGCGAACACGTCGATGCCGCCGATGCGCTGGCGCGCGGCGAGATCGATGTCGCGATCACCGAGCCGATCCATCTGGTGCAGGACCTGGCCCAGGACCGCGCCGTGCAGGGCTTCGCGCGTTTCCTGCACACCAACGGTGGCGTCATGTATCTGCGCGGCAAGGGCATCACCCGGCCGCGCGACATGGCGACCGCCCGCGTGCAGTATCCGGGTGCACCAGGCCCCGGCGGGCCGGCGATCGTGGCGACGATGGTCCAGAAGGACGGCGGCGCGTTCGCCCCCGAACGCCTGCAGCCGGTCAACAACGGCTTCTTCCACACCGATGCGCTGGCCGAGGGCAAGGCCGACGTCGCCACGCTGGTGTTCGCCAACTTCGAACTGGTCGAAGCCGCCCACCGCGGCCTCGATGCCGCGTTCTTCGCGCTGAAGGACTGGGGTGTGCCGGACTTCTGCCAGCTGATCCTGATGGCGCAGCCGATGCGGCTCGCCAACGATCGCGCGCTGTTCGAACGGCTGGTCGCGGTGCTGCGGCGCGGCATCGACTTCCTGAAGACGCAGCCCGACCAGGCGGCGGCGATCTACCAGCGGCGCGTGCCCGGCCCGGCCGGCGACACGCTCGGCCCGAAGCTGCTGGCGGCGACGCTGCCGTGCTTCACGCACGATCTCTCGATGGCGCGCGAGAACTACGACCTGCTCGCCGACTGGCTGTTGCGCAGCAAGCAGGTCGCGAAGCGCGTCGACGTGCGCACCGCATGGGACAACGCGCTGGCGCTGCGCTGACCCGCCGATGAGCTCCGGCGCCTGGTTCGCGATCCTGATCCTGGTCGTCAGCTGCGGTCTCGCGCTGTTCGTCACCACCACCCGCCACCGGGTGCGGCACCGGCAGGGCAAGGCGCTCGCGCTGCTCGGTGCGGGCGCACTGCTGGCGTGGTTCGCGTGGTGGGGCGATGCGCGGATCCGCCGCGAGACGCTGTTCGAGGTCGTGACCCAGGGTTCGCTCGGTGCCGCGGTCGGGGCCCCGGCCCCCGAACACCGGGTCGAGTTCACGGTGCTGCACCCGGGCGTCGAACACCGGCTGATCGTGTATCCCGAGTATCCGCCACCGACCACGCAGCGGCCGTCGTTCGTGGCCGAGGTCGCGGTGCGGCTGCTCGCCGGTGACGGCACGCCATTGGTCGACGGCGCCCACCAGCACGAGCCGCGCACCGGCAAACGCTACTGGGACGATGCGGTGTATCCGTTCGTGCCGACCAGCACCGGGCGCCACACGCTGCTGCTGCGCCCGCTGACCATCGGCATCCCGGCGCTGCACGTGCGCATCGTCGATCCGAGCGGGGTGCCCGACGGCCGGCGCGCGGCTGGCTACTGAACTCGTGGCTCCGTAGCCTCGCCGTTCCGATGGGCCACCGCGATCCGCGCGTCGACGACTACATCCGCACGGCCGCGCCGTTCGCGCAGCCGATCCTGACCGAGCTGCGCGAACGCCTGCACCAGGCCTGCCCCGACCTGGTCGAGACCATCAAGTGGCGGATGCCGACCTTCGAACACGGCGGCATCCTGGCCGGCATGGCGGCGTTCAAGAAGCACGTCTCGTTCGGCTTCTGGCAGGACCAGCAGCTGCGCGAACTGCCGGGGCTCGCGGCGATCCTCGAGGCCGCGGGGCGCACCGCGTCGGTCGACGAGCTGCCGTCGCGCCGCGCATTCGCGAAGGCGGTGCAGCGCGCGGTCGCGTTGCGGGCGGCGACCGCGTCGGCGCCGAAGCGCAAGGCAACGGGGAAGTCGCAGCCGGCGAAGGTCGCCATGCACCCGGAGTTCGAGCGCGCCCTCGCGGCCAGCAAGCGGGCGACGACTGCATTCAGCGCGTTCCCGCCGGGTGCCCAGCGCGAGTATCTCGAATGGATCGCCGAGGCGAAGCAGGACACCACGCGCGCGCGCCGCATCGATCAGGCCGTCGAGTGGATCGCCGAGGGCAAGCGGCGCCACTGGAAATACGAGAAGTGCTGAGCCGCGATCAGAACGCGCCCACTACGAGCCGCAGCGCGGCGCTCGCCGCGACTGCGGCGATGCCACCCTGCGCGTCGAGCTCGAACGGCAGCCACTGTTGGTAGATCACGCTGCCGGCCAGCGCGGGCGAGTTCGGCAGGGGGAACACGTGCTCGCGACTGCCGGCCAGCGCCAACGCCAACTGCACCACATCGGGCGTCACCTGCAGCGTGCAGGTAGCCGCCGCCGGCAATGCCGGTGCCAGCGGCAGGGACAGCGGGCTGACACCGCTGACCACCGCGGTGATCGCCGGCGCCGACCAACCGCTGCCGCGCGTGCGCAACGGCGAGCCCGTCCACGGCAGCGTGAGCGCCTGCAGCGTGATCGGGCCGGCCGGCCCTGCGCAGGCGCTGCCGACCTGGCTCACCGCGGCGGGGCACGTCGTCGACAGTTCCGCGAGAGAGACCGACACCTGGCCACCGGCGCGCGAGAAGTCGCCGCCGAGCACGAGGTTGCCCGAGCTCGACCAGGACATCGCGCGCACGGCGCCGGTGCTCGCCGTCGCGCCGACGGTGCCACCGCCGACGGCAGCCCAGCCGTTGCCGTTCCAGCGCGCGATGTTGTCGACCGGCGTGCCACCCGCACTCGCGAACAGCCCACCGACGACCAGGTCGCCATTCGGCAACTCGGCGAGACTGGATGGCGGCGCGGACAGCCCGGATCCGAGCGTGGACCACGCCGCGCCGTTCCACCGGGCGAGGAACTGTGAGCCACCGATCGAGAAGATGCCGCCGACGACCACGTCGCCGTTGCGCATCGCTTGCAAAGTGCTGCCAGCCGGAACGAAACCGATCCAAGGCTGGATCCCGGCGCCGAACGCGTGCCACGCGGCGCCGTCCCAGCGTGCGATGTTGTTGACCACGACCCCACCCGCCGTGAAGAACCGACCGGTCGCGATCAGATCACCGCCAGGCCGGACGGCCAGGGCCGTGACCCACGGGGACAGCTGTCCAGTGCCGAGGCCAGCGCCCAGCGCGGACCAGGTCGAACCGTTCCACCGCGCCAAACCAGCCGCCGGGCTGCCGAAGTCCCCGCCGGCGATCACGTCGCCATTCGGCATCACGACAACCGCGTAGACCAGGCCGTTGAGGCCGGGTCCGAGCGCCGACCAGGCAGTGCCGTTCCAGCGCGCGATGTTGTTGGCCAAGACCGCCCCGGCCCTCGAGAAGAGGCCACCGGCAATGCAACCACCACCGGGCACCGCCGCCAGCGCCCGCACCTGGGAGTTGATGCCGGCGCCGAGCGGGGACCATGTGCCACCGCTGCGGCGCGCAATCGACTTCGCCGGCACGCCGGCGATGGTGTCGAACGCACCGCCGGCGACGAGGCTGCCGTCGTCGAGGTGCACCAACGCATCGACCGCCGCATTGGTGCCAACCGCCGTCGCTGCCCACGTGCTGCCGTTCCAGATCGCCGCGTGGTTGGCGGACGTGCCATCGATCGACGTGAAGTTGCCGCCCACCGCGAGCGACCCGTTGCCCAGCCGTTGCAAGGCCGTTGGCGCACCTCGGGTCGGCCCAACCTGCGGCGACAGAGCCGACCACGCGGCCCCGTTCCAGCGCGCGATGCCTGGCACCGGTACGCCGCCGGCATTGGTGAAGCTGCCGGCAGCGAGGAGGTCGCCGTTCGGCAGCGCCAACAGACACAACACCCATGCATTGACGCCGCTGCCGAGCGACGACCAGGCGGCGCCGTTCCAACGGGCCAGATACGGGCTGGTGACGCCCCCGGCACTGATGAAGTAACCGCCGAAGACCAGATCGCCGTTCGTCAACACGGCGGACGACACCACCGGCGCACTGCAGCCACCGAACGTCGACCAAGTGCTGCCGTTCCAGCGCGCGACGTAGCCAGCGGCAAGACCACCGGCGGCGGTGAAGTTGCCGCCAGCGACCACGTCACCGTTCGGCATCACCACCAAGGTCCTAACTTCGTCGTTGACGCCGCTGCCGAGTGGCGACCACTGTGCCCCGTTCCAACGCGCGATGTTGTTGGCGGCAACTCCACTCACGTTGGTGAAGCGTCCGGCGGCGATGAGGTCCCCGTTCGCGAGGGCGGCGAAGGCGAACACCCCGCCGTTGGCGCCACCCGCGAACGGCAACCAGCTGCTGCCGTTCCAGCGCGCGAGTCCGGCGACCGGCACGCCACCGATGGTGGTGAAGTTGCCGCCGGCGATCAGGTCGCCGTTGGGCAACGTGGCTAGTGCCGACACGGGCTGGTCGATGCCACCACCGAGCGGCGACCAGGCGCCACTCGTCGGATCCCAGCTGGCGACATGGGAGGTCGCGGTGCCACCCGCCGTGACGAACTCGCCGCCGCAAATCAGCTGCGGTGGCAGCGGTCCGGGCCCATCGGGATCGCGTTCGACCATTGCCCGGACCGGTGCATCCAATCCGGCCGCGCCCCCACCCGGCAACCAGACATTGCCACATTGCGCCGGCAACGCGCCGGCTGCCACCATGGCCAACGTGATCGCGATGCCCCACGGCGACTCGTGCATGCGGTCCTCCTTACCAGAACAGAGCCATTGCTGATCGCACAGCCGCGGCCGGCAGCCGAGCCCCGGCAACAGATCAACGCCGCAGGTAGAGCCAGACGAAGCCGTGGGTGTGCACCTTCGTGCGCTCCAGCGGCTCCAGCTTCCCACGCAGCTCGGCGATCGACTTCCTGATCGCCGCCTTCCGGGCGGCATCCTGCGTCGTGCCGCTCCGGGCGTAGAGATCCTCCAACTCCTGCTCGAGGGCATCCTTCACCTTCTGCTCGGCCGCCGTCAGCGGTGTCAGGTGCGACTCCTGCCAGGTGACGTCGCCGAGGAGCAGGTCCTGCTTGCCGTCCTCGTTCCAGTCGGTGACGTGCACCTTCACCCGCATGCCCTGGCGGCTCGGCGCGGAGCCCTCCGGACCGCGTTCCGACTGGCCGTCGGCGACCAACACCGCGCCGCGCGCGTAGCGCGGCGCATCGGCCTTGCCCTGGTTGCGGTACCAGGTCACCCGGCCGCCTTCGCTGCCGACGACGAGATCGCGCACCCCGTCGCCGTCCCAGTCGGCATGGTGCGCGTTGCTGCCCGCGATTGCCTCGCCATCGACCGTCGTCAGGTCGCGGCGGCTCTTGGACCACTTCGGAACCGCTCGCGTGCCGCGGTTGGCGACGATCTGCACCGTGCCCGAACGGTTGCCGACGACCAGATCGAGGTCCCCATCGGCGTCCATGTCGACCAACTCGGGCGTCACCGAGTAGACGGTGTCGAACGGCATCATCAGCGTGGCGCCATCCTCGTCGACGAGCAGTTCCCGCGGCGCAAAGCCGGCGTCGGCCTGCCGACGGAACAGATAGAACTGACCCGTGTAGGAGCCAGTGACGATGTCGAGGCGGCCGTCGGCGTCGTAGTCCACGAACTGTGGACAGAAGGACAGACATCAAGTGATCGGGACCGTCGCGATGCCGCCGCCGGCCTGCAGGTACTCGAAACCGTCGAACCGCGGCGCCAGGTCGGTGCCGACGTTGCGGTAGATGCGCAGGCGGCCATTGACGAAACTGCCGGCGCGCTTCCAGCCGTCGGCGAGTGCTGCCGGCAGCTCGGCGACCGGGAACTCGCCGTCGCCGAACTCGCCGACCAGCAGGTCCTTCTTGCCGTCGCCGTCGAAATCGAGCACGTACGGCGACGCATGGCCTGTGGTGACGTCGATCGGTCGATCGCCGGCGAGGATGCGCAGCGGCGGCTGCAGTGCCGTGGACTGTGCCGTCGCCAGCGCGACGAACGGGAAGCTGCCGAGCAGCGCCCCCAGGCAGAAGCGAAGCGAGGTCGTGAACATGGTCTTCCTTCGGGATCGGTCCGGGCTCGGAACCTGAGCTGCGCACTCTACCCACGGCTCGCCGCGCCGTGCCGCGAAGCCAGCGGAACGGCGCGGCTCCGGCCTAGAACGCGCCCACCACGCACCGCAGCGTCGCACTCGCGGCGACCGCCGCGATGCCACCCTGCGCGTCGAGCTCGAACGGCAGCCACTGTTGGTAGAGCACCGTGCCGGCGAGCGCCGGCGAGTTCGGCAGCGTGAGCCCGTGTTCGCTGCTGCTGGTCGAGGCCAGCGCCAACTCGACCGCGTCGGGCGTCACCAGCAGCGAGCAGTTGGCCGCGGCCGGCAACGCCGGCGCGAGCGGCAGCGACAGCGCGCCGAAGCCGCTGACCACCGCAGTGATCGCCGGCGCCGCCCAACCGGTGCCGCGCGTGCGCAGTCGCGACCCCGTCCACGGCAGCGTCAGTGCCTGCACCCGGATCGGGCCCTGCGCGCCGGCGCACGAGTTGCCGACCAGGGTGGCCGCCGCAGGGCACGTCGTCGACAGTTCCGCGAGGTAGACCGACACCTGCCCACCGGCGCGCGTGAAGTCGCCGCCGAGCACGAGGTCGCCGTTCGCCGTGGGCACCATCGCCGCGACCACCCCCGAGTTGAACGTCGGCCCCGCTGTGCCGCTACCGATCGCCGCCCAGTTGGAGCCGTTCCAACGCGCGATGTTGTTGACCGCGAGGCCACCGGCGGTGGCGAAGAACCCGCCCATGACGAGGTCGCCGTTCGGCAGTTCGACCATGCTGCTCGGCGTGCCGGCCAGGCCGGTGCCGAAGCCGGACCACGCGGTGCCGTTCCAACGCGCCACGTTCCCCGACGTGCCGACAAAGATGTTGCCGCCGACGACGACATCCCCGTTGCGCAGCGCGAGCAGCGTGTCGCCACGCGTATTGAACAGGCCGCCGCCGAGCCCCCCACCGAGCGCGTGCCAGGCGCTGCCGTCCCAGCGCGCGATGTTGTTGACCGGCAGGCCGCCGGCGAACTGGAACGTGCCGGTGGCGACGAGATCGCCGTTCGGCAGCACGGCGAGGTCCGCCACCTCGGTCTGGAAGAAGATGCCGCTCGACAGACCGCCGCCGAGACCCGACCAGCTCGAGCCGTTCCACCGCGCCACCGCCGCCGCCGGCTGCGTGAAGTTGCCGCCGGCGACGACGTCGCCGTTCGGCATCACCACGACCGCATGGATCACGCCGCTGAGCCCCGGCCCGAGCGGCGACCAGGCGGTGCCGTTCCAGCGCGCGATGTTGTTGACCGCGATCCCACCGGCGCTGCTGAACGCACCGCCGACGATCGCGCCACCGCCGGGCACCGCGGCGATCGTGTAGACCTGGCCGCCGAACGTGGCGTTGACACCGCTGCCGAGCGGGCTCCAGACGCCGCCGACCCGCCGCGCGATCGCGCTGGCCGGCACGCCGCCGATGGTCTGGAACACCCCGCCGGCGAGCAGACTGCCGTCGTCGAGACTCGCCAGCGCGTAGACCGGCGCGTTGGTGCCCGCGGCGGTCGCCAGCCAATTGCTGCCGGTCCAGATCGCCACGTGATCGGCCGGCGTGCCGTCAACCGACCAGAAGTTGCCGCCTACCACGAGCGTGCCGTTGCTCATCACCAGCAGCGCGTTCGGCGTGCCTGAGGTCAAGCCACCAGCCGGCACGAACCGCGACCAGCTCGTCCCGTTCCAACGCGCGAGCTGCTTCACGGCGGTGCCACCGGCCACATCGAAGAAGCCGCCGGCGACCAGATCCCCGTTCGGTAGCGAAGCAAGGCACAGCACCCAGTCGTCGACGCCACTGCCGAACGACGCCCAGGTGCTGCCGTTCCACCGCGCCAGGTTGGGACTGAGGACACCACCGGCGAAGGAGAACAGGCCGCCGACGGCGAGATCGCCATTGGGCATGGCCGCCAACGCACGCACCTGGTTGTCGCAACCACCATTGAGACTCGACCACGACACCCCGTTCCACCGCGCGACGTAGCCGACCGGCAGGCTGCCGGCGCTCGTGAAGCGGCCACCGGCCACCACGTCGCCGTTCGGCATCACCAGGAGCGTCATCACGTCGTCGTTGACGCCGCTGCCGAACGGCGACCACTGCGTGCCGTTCCACCGCGCGATGCGGTTGGCGGCGATGCCGCCGATGCTGGTGAAACGACCGCCGGCGATCAGGTCGCCGTTCGGCATCACGGCCAGAGCGAACACGCCGCCGTTGCTGCCACCGCCGAACGCCGACCAGGCGCTGCCGTCCCAGCGCGCGAGGCCACTCACGAACACGCCGCCGGCCTGCGCGAAGTAGCCACCCGCGATCACATCGCCGTTCGGCAGGGTCGCCAGTGCGAACACCGCGCTGTTGACGCCGCGGCCGGGGATGCCGCTGCCGAGCGGGCTCCACGTGGCGGTCACCGGTTCCCAGCTCGCGATGTTCGACGCCGAGATGCCGCCCGCGCTCGCGAAGTAGCCGCCGCACACCAACTGTGGCGGCAGCGGGCCGGGGCCATCGGGGTCGCGTTCGGTCATCACATTGACCTGCGCATCGGGGCCGGCGGAACCACCGCCCGACAACCAGACATTGCTGCATTGCGCCGACACGGCGCTCGCGACCAGCACCATGGAGACGATGGACAACACCCGCTTCGACTTGGCCATGCCGCCAAGGAATAGCCGATCGCAGCCGGATCCGCTCACCGCCGCCGCGGCAGCGCCCACACCAGCAGCGCCGAGCCGAGCGCGCAAGCCACGCCGATCCACAATGCCGGCGCGAACGTTCCCTGCCGCAGCGGTTCGGCCAGCGCCGGCTTCAACGGCAGTTGCACGAAGCGCGCAAGCGCATAGCAACTCGCCGCCGCGGTGGCCCGCAACGCCACCGGATAGTGCTGCCCGAACCAGGCGCCGAAGCTCGACCAGGTGCCCGCACCGAGCCCCATCAGCACCACCGCCAGCGTGAACGCCGAGAAGTCGGCGGTGACGGTGTCGAGCTGCTGCAGCACGACCAGATGGCCGAGCGCGAACAGCAGGCAGAACCCGACGAACGTGCGGCGCTGGCCGAGCCGCGCCGCCAGCAGGCCGAAGCCGACGTCGGCGACGACGTGCACCGCGTTGACCTGGATCTGGAACCAACCGACCGCCGCCGGCGCCAGCTGGTGGCTGCGCATCAACGCGCCCGGCAGCTCGGCATAGACGCACCAGAAGCCGGCCATGTGCAGCGTGAGCACCGCGAGCAGCACCGCGGTGGTGCGTCGATACGCCGGCGACCACAGCGCCGCGAACGGCAACCGATCGCTCGCCGCCACCGCGCGATCGGGCCCGGGCAGGCACCAACGCGCGCACAGCGCCAGCGCGCCGAGTCCGGCCGAGGCGAGGAACACCGCCCGCCAGCCGACGCCGGGCAGCGGCACCAGGAAGCAGCCGATCGCCGCCGCCAGCGCCATCGCCACCGGACTGCCGGCCTGCAGCAGGCCGTGCACACGGTCGCGCTGGCGACCGTGCCAGTGTTCGGCGACCACCGCGTGGCCGATGCCCCATTCGCCGCCGACGCCGAGGCCGGTCACGAAGCGCGCCAGCCACAGCGACCAGAAGCCCTGCGCCAACCCGGTCAGCAGCGCGCCGAGCGAGAACAGCACGATGCTCGCGACCATCGCCGGGCGGCGACCGATGCGGTCCGCGACCCGTCCGCACAGCACGCCGCCGAGCGCGGTCGCCGCCAGCGACCAGCCCTCGATCCAGGCCACCGCGCCGACCGGGTCCACCAGCTGCAGTTCGCGCGCGATCGTGTGCTTGGTGAAGGCGAACAGGATCAGGTCGTAGAAGTCGAACACCCAGCCGAGCCAGCAGAACAGCAGCACGCGCAAGCGCCCGCTGCCGAACATGGTGGCGGTCGGCGACTCGGCGGCGGCGGTCAGGGCTGGCGGGTCCGGCAGCAAGCGGGCGGCAGGCTAGCCGCCGCGTGCGATCGGCGCACCGCGCGCATGGTCGAACCGGCCGGCGACCGATAGCATGCCCCACCCGGGGTCCCCCGCGGCCGGTGCCGCCGCCCCGACCACAACCATGCGCACTTCCAATCCACTGCTGAAAGCCGACACGTTCGACCTCCGCAACGAGGGCACGACCACGATGACCATCATGGGCACCGTCAACAAGACGGCGCTGCTGGTGGCGATCGTGTTCGTCGCTGCGATCTGGACCTGGAACCAGTTCCCGCCGCAGGGCGGCGTACCGAAGTCCGCGATCGGCTGGCTGATCGGCGCCGGCATCGGCGGCGTCGTGCTGTCGCTGGTGACGTCGTTCAAGCCGACCATCGCCTGGATCACCGCGCCGGCCTACGCGCTGTGCGAAGGCGTGCTGATGGGCGCGATCTCGGCCTTGTTCGAAGCCCGCTTCCCGGGCATCGCGATGCAGGCGACCGGCATCACCGCGACCACGCTGCTGGCGCTGCTGTTCGCGTATCGCTCGGGCATCATCCGCGCGACCGAGAACTTCAAGCTCGGCGTCACCGCGGCCACCGGCGGCATCGCGCTGCTCTACATCGCGACCTGGATCCTCGGCATGTTCGGCGTGCAGATGCCGTTCATCCACGAGAGCGGCATCATCGGCATCGGCATCAGCATGTTCATCGTCGTGATCGCGGCGCTGAACCTGGTGCTCGATTTCGACTTCATCGAGAAGGGCGAGGCCAACGGCGCGCCCAAGCACATGGAGTGGTATGCGTCGTTCGGGCTGCTGGTGACGCTGGTGTGGCTCTACTTCGAGACGCTGCGCCTGCTGGCGAAGCTGCAGAGCCGCGACTGAGCGCCGCGCGGCGCGCTCAGTGCGCGAGCAACACGCGCGCCGCCGCGACCCCGCTGCCGAACGCACCTTCGACGCGCCCGCCGACCAGGCTGTCGCCGGCCAACGCGAGACCGAGCTCGCGATCGACGACAGCGCCGCCCGGCACGCCATCGCCGCTGGCGAGTGCATACCGCCAGCGATGCCCCTCGACGTGCACGACCGCCGGCAGCGCGCGACCAGACACACGCGCGAACGCAGCAACCAGCGCCGCGGCATTCACCGCCGGTTGGTGGTCGAAGTTCGCCAGCGACCACGCCGCGGTCGCGTGCAGCACATAGGTCGCCGCCCCACCGCGCCCCGGCTTGCCACCATCGTGTGCGATCCACGACAGCACGTCGTCGGCGACGAACAGCCCACCCTCGGCGCCCGCCACCGGTTCGGCGAACGCGACCAGCCCCGCGAGGCACGGCTGCAGCGCGGCCGCCAGTTCACCGGCCGCCGCGGCGACCGGCCCACCGAGCCCGGACGCCGCCAGCAACGCCTGCGCCTGCGGCGGCGGCAACGTCAGCAGCACCGCCGCGAACGGCCCCTCGCGCACCATCGCCCCACCACCCGCCGCGACGCCACCGAGCCACCAGCCATCGGCCTCGCGCCGCAGCGTTTCGATCTTCACCTCGGTCGCGATCGACAGACCTTCGGCGAGGCCGCGCGCCAGCGCCGACATGCCGGGCACACCGACCCAGCGTTCGGCCTCGGGTCGCGGATCACCACCGAACCGACCGTTGGCAAGCGTGCGGAACGGCCCGAGCCACCGCTGCACCTGGCCAGCGCGCTGCAGCGGCGCCAACGCCGCCGCGAACTCGGCCGTGCGCACGGTCGCGAACTGCGCGCCGTGATCGAACTGCCAACGCTCGCGCCGCCGCGAAGCGACGCGCCCACCGGCACTGCGCCCTTTGTCGAACAACCGCACCTCGCGGCCCGCGGTGCGCAACGTGTGCGCCGCCCCGAGCCCGGCGAGGCCCGCCCCGACGATCGCGATCGGCGCGCTCACCGCGGCTCCACCTCGCGCCGCTTGCGCGCCGCCGTCGCCTTGCGCCCGGGCCGCTTGCGGCTGCCGTGCTGCTCGTAGACCCGCGCACTCTCCGACCGCGCCGCCGCGGTGCGCCGCGCCGCGTAGATGCGTTCCTTCGCCGCCTGCACCGCCGCCGCGACGTCGACGATCGGCGCCGGGTAGTCGCGACCGATCGTGCAGTGCGCGCGGTCCTGTTCGGCGCGCGTCATCAAGAACGGCTCGGCGAGGTGCTCGGTCGGCACCTGCGCCAGCTCCGGCACCCAGTGACGCACGAACGAGCCGTCCGGATCGTGGTCGAGCAGTTGCTTCTTCGGCGAGTAGATGCGCACGGTGTTGATGCCGGTGGTGCCGCTCTGCATCTGCACCTGACTCCAGTGGATGCCCGGCTCGAAGTCGACGAACAGCCGCGCGAGATACTGACCGACCGGGCGCCAGTGCAGCCACAGATGGTAGGCGGCCACCGACACCAGCATCGCCCGCATCCGGAAGTTGATCCAGCCGCCATGGCGCAGACTGCGCATGCACGCATCGACCATCGGCAGCCCGGTGCGTCCCTCGCACCACGCGGCGAAGCGCGCGTCGTCGAAGTCGGCCTCGCGCAGGCCGTCGAAGGCGCGGTTCATGTTCTCGAACTCGAGCGCCGGCTCGTCCTCGAGCTTCTGCATGAAGTGACAGTGCCAGCGCAGCCGCCCGGCGAAGCTGCGCAGCGACTGCCCCCAGCCGCCGCGTCTGCCGACCGGCAGCTCGCGGACCTCGGCCGCCCGCCGCTCGAGCTCGTGGTGCACGTGCTTCAGCGAGATCGTGCCCAGCGCGAAGTGTGGCGACAGCCGGCTGCAGGCATCGACCGCGGTGCGCGGACTCGACATCGCCTTGGTGTAGGGCTCGCCGCGCTCGCGCAGGAACGTCTGCAGCAGCGCCTGCGCGTTCGCTTCGCCGCCGCGCTGCCGCTCGACGATCGTGGTCGGCGGCAGCCCGAGCTGGTCGAGCGTCGGCAGTTCGCCCGGAGCCAGCACCGAGAGCGGCAGCGAGCGCACGCGTCGCGGTGCGGCCAGCACCGGCCGCCGCATGCGTTGTTGCCACAGCCGGCTCCACCCGTCGCGCGATGCGAGCCGGCGCACCACGCCGTCCTGGTGGTACTCGGTCCAGCCGATGCCGCGCTCGGCCAGCCAGCGACCGACCGCTCGATCGCGCGCATACGTGATCGCGTTGCCGGTCTCCTGGTGGCTGAGCACGTGCGCGATGCCGCCGAACGGGCGCAGCTCGTCGTCGAGCCGGGCCAGCACCTCCGCGACCGCGCCGCGCCGCACGACCAGTCGGCCGCCGCGCGCCTGCAGGCCACGATCGAGTTCGGCCAGCGACTCGAGCACGAAGCCCCAGTGACCACGATCCGCCTCCGGCGACTGCAGCAGCACCGGCTCGAACACGTAGAGCACCACCACCGGGCCGCGTTCGACCGCCTGCACCAGCGGTTCGTGGTCGTGCAGGCGCAGGTCGCGCTTGAGCCAAACCAGTTGGATCGGTCCGGTCACACCGGCATCGAGGGCAGCGGTCACGCGGCGGCGTTCGCTGCGAGGGCGCACCCGGACGCACGCCATGCGGCCGCCCCACCCGGGCTCCGGACCGTGAACGACCGGCATTGGCCCGGGAATCGTGCCGCCGCGGCCGCCCCTCGCTATCCTGCCCGCCCCATGTTCGTGCCGCAGCGCAAGAAGACCGTGCCGGTCAAGGTCGGCAACATCACCGTCGGCGGCGACCACCCGGTGGTCGTGCAGTCGATGACCAACACCGACACCGCCGACCCGAAGGCGACCGCCGAGCAGACCGCCGAGCTGTTCCTGGCCGGCAGCGAGGTGGTCCGCATCACCGTCAACACCCAGGAAGCCGCTGCCGCGGTGCCCGAGATCCGCCAGCGGCTGCTCGACCGCGGCCTGCAAGTGCCGCTGGTCGGCGACTTCCACTACAACGGCCACGTGCTGCTGCGGAAGTACCCGCGCTGCGCCGAGCTGCTCGACAAGTACCGGATCAACCCGGGCAACGTCGGCAAGGGCGCCAACCACGACAAGAACTTCGCGACCATGATCGAGGTCGCCAAGGAGTACCAGAAGCCGGTGCGCATCGGCGTCAACGCCGGTTCGCTCGACCAGGAACTGCTCGGCGAGCTGATGGACATCAACGCCCGTTCGGCGATCCCGCAGCCGGCGCAGGCGGTGTTCCTCGAGGCGATGGTGCAGAGCGCGCTGCGGTCGGCGGCGGCCGCCGAAGAACTCGGCCTGCGCCACGACCAGATCATCCTGAGCTGCAAGATCAGCAAGGTGCAGGAACTGGTGCGCGTCTACCGCGCGCTCGCCGACCGCACCGACCATTCGCTGCACCTCGGTCTGACCGAGGCCGGCATGGGCATGAAGGGCATCGTCGGCTCGAGCGCGGGCCTCGCGATCCTGCTGCAGGAAGGCATCGGCGACACCATTCGCGTGTCGCTGACGCCGGAGCCCGGCAGCTCGCGGACCCAGGAAGTGCGCGTCGCGCAGCAGATCCTGCAGGCGATGGACATCCGCCCGTTCCTGCCGCAGGTCACCGCGTGCCCGGGCTGCGGCCGCACCACGTCGAGCTACTTCCAGGAACTGAGCCAGCAGGTCGAGAAGTTCCTGCACGCGCGCATGCCGGAGTGGAAGCGCACCAAGCCGCAGGCGGCGAGCCTGCAGGTCGCGGTGATGGGTTGCGTCGTCAACGGCCCCGGCGAGAGCAAGGCCGCCAACCTCGGCATCTCGCTGCCGGGCACCGGCGAGGCACCGCGCGCGCCGCTCTACGAGGACGGCGTGCAGGTCGACACGCTCGAGGGGCCGAACCTGGCGCAGGAGTTCCTGGCCCGCATCGAGGCCTACGTCGCTCGCATGCGCTGACGCACCGCCGGCGCCGCGGCGTCAGGCGGTGCCGGCGACCGCCTTGCGCGCCATCCTGCGCATGGCGATCCCGTGCCCGATGACGATGAGGCCCAGGATCCAGCCCGACAGCCGGATCAAGAACGCCGCCCGGCCCTCGCCCTCGCCCGTGACGACGGGGACCCAGCGGCCACGAAGCCAGGCATTGCTCTGCTCCTGTCCGAATTCACAGTTCCGCCACTCCTCGATGGCGGCTCGCCCGACCAGCGGGACCTCGGTGTCGGGCTTCGGCCGATCGGTCACCGTCGCCAGGACGGCTGGCTGGAGTGGCACGATCGGCTCGAGCTTGCGCATCGAGGTCTGCCGCCCACTGGCATCGAAGCCCAGCGCCGACCCCGCCACGGTCCAACCGGTTTCGGGACACAGCCGCCAGTCGCCGAACTGCCAACGGTCGCCGATTCGCGCCGGCATCGGCGATTCGACCACGGTGATCCGGTCGACGCGCCAGCCGGAGTACGCCGCCTCCCAGCTGCCTTCGAAGGTCAGTCGGCTGCCGTTGCCCGCTGCGTGCATGCGCCACGTGTGCTCCGAAGGTCGCTCCAGCTGCGTCTCGCCGAGTCCCATGATCGTCAGCAAGTGCAGCCCCCCGGTGAGGCAGTAGCCGAAGCTCGCGAGCCGGGATCGGATCGGCTGATTGAGATCCTGCCCGCCTGGCAACCGGCCGTGCCGCTCGTGGAACGTGACCAACACACCGCCGGCCAGGTCCCACGCACTCGCGCCGGTCCGCGCGTAGTCGATGCGCGCTCGCTCGGACACGGTGTGGTAGAGCCGCCACTGATCCGAGCCGCCGAAGAAGAGCTCGGTTTTCTGCGCCGGCGACCGTTCGCCGCCAACCGACGCCCAGTTCGGCTCTTCGGTCATGGCATAGATGCGGTCCGGCTGGAGACCGCGCAAGTCGACGTCGAGTCGAGTTCGCATGTCCCGCAGCCACTCGGAAGGATCCTGTGCTGGCAGGTTCGTCACTGCCAGCGCACAGGCCAGGAAGAAACGGGTCTTCATGTTCAGAACATCTCCATCAGAAAGCGCTGCGCCGTGCCATCGGCCTGGACGACGCTCCGGCTCCGGAGTCCGTCCGACGTCTCGAGCGAGATCTCATAGGCACCGGGCGCCAATGCGAGCGGCACAGTGACGAACGCGGCGCCGGCTTGGTACCAGGACTGCTCGCGCAGCAGTTCGCCGCTGGCAGCGCGGATCTCCATGAGGAAATGGCGGGCCGAGTCCAACTCTCGCATCTTCAACAGGAGGTCGACGCCATGGACTCCGGCGAGCGACACTTCGTCCTGAGCCGTGGCACCGGCGACGATCGCGATCTCTCGCCGCAAAGGTGGCAAGGCGCCACTGGTGACGAGCGCATAGCTGCCAGCGGTGACGCCATCGGCGGCGAACGTCGAGCCGCTGCGCGCGAGCGCCACCCGAGTGCCCCCCTGTTCCAGGGTGATGCCAGCATGGTCGTCGTCGCGCAGTCCATCGACGACGATGCGGCAGCTGCCGGAGCCAGGCTGCGTGATCAGGCCGAGATCGCGCCGCTCGTCCGGCGCCAACACCCACGTCCCGAGCGGGGTGGCATGCACCCCCGGCAACAGCAGCGCCAGGTCGTAGGCGCCCGGCGGCAGCGGCCCGGCGGCAAACCGACCGTCCGCGGCGCAGGCCACCTGCATCATGTCGCCGCGACTGCAGGCCGCCACGGCAACCTCGATCATCGCATGCTTCGCTGCGGATTCGGCGACGCGGCCCTCGATCCAGCCACTGCCGCGCTTGCTCGCGGGCACGATCAGCGTGAACGGCGAGCCACCGAGCTCCAACCGTTGCCGCACGGCCGGCATCGGCTGGTCGTTCGCGGTGTACACCCAGGCGTCGTAGGCGATCGGCAAGCCATTGCGGAGCTCGAAGCCACCCTGCCCATCGGTGACCAGGCTGGCAGTTGCGTCGCACGCAGGGTTCGCCGCCCGCAACTCGACGCGCAGCCCGGCCAGCGGCGCGTGTTGTTCGTCCACGCATCGCCCCACCAAGGAGACCTCGCCGTCCAGGCGGATGCTGCAGGTGGCTCGCTGTCCCTCGGTGACGGTCAAGGTCTGACGCGCCTCACGGCCGTTGTGACTGGCGACGATCGTGACTTCGCCCGACGGAATGCAGACGAGGCTGGCGGTGCCGTCGCGACGGGAGACGTCACTCGCGGTGGCGTGGCCACGTCCGGCGCAAACGCGCGCGCCGGCCACCGGCGCGCCATCGACCTCCTGGACAGCAACCGCGATGGTCGCACCGCGCCACATCTTGACCTCGACCTCGCGCCCGCCGGCGGCCGTGCAGTCGCAATCGACGCTGGCGGGCGCATACCCGTCGACCCGCACCGTCAGCACGCATCGGTCGAGCGGCAAGCTGCGCAACTGGCAACCGTCGACCTCGTCCACCCGCTGTTCGGCGACGAAGCCAGCCAGTTCCCCCACCTCTGCCCCCCCCGGGCCCGAACCAACAGCACAGCGACACCACCCTGCCAGCCGGTGGCCATCGGCGCCATCCACGGCTCGCACCTCGAGCGCGCCGCAGGCACCGCCGAGCACCAGGACCAGCTCGCCGTCGCCAAGGCTCGGGGCGGCGACGGGCTGCGACGGTTCCCGGCCAGGGGCGAGAGCCCGTAGCAACGTCCCGGGCCGGATGCTATCGAGTGTGAATCGACCGTCGGCCCCGGTGCGGCCGACGACTGCGGCGACACCATCGTCAGGGTGGTCGATCGACAATTCTGCGGCCGCCACCGGCAACCGATTCGCATCCAGCACGACCCCCTCGACACGGTTGCCCGCGAGGCGGATCTGCACCACGGTCCGCTCGCCGGCGCCGTGACGGACGTAGGCGGATTGCCCGCGCGCAGCCTTCAGCAGATAGCGCCCTGCCGCGAGCTGGCCGAGCAGGGTCGGTGACGCATCGACGGTCACCACCCTGGCAATGGGGGTGGTGCCGCCAGGCCATGCGTAGGCGCTCACTTGCTCCCCGACGACCGGCACGCCATCGGCGTCGACCGCCACTACGTAGACGCCGGCCGCGATCGCCGCCTGGCCCGAGGCTTCGGTGCGGGCGATTGCGCCATCCCGGGCCTGGTCGATGCTGGCGGTGTCAGGGGGCAAGAGTCGTTCGATCACCTGGTGCTCGGCTGGCTCCTGCACCACGGGCATTGACGGTGGCTGCTGCCAACGCCACCAAGCAACCAGGCCGATGCCCAGGATCGCCAGGATCAGGAGCAGCAGCGACGCGCGACGGGTCGGGGACTCGTTCATGGGAGTGACAGTGAGTTGGCTGGCCGATCGACAGACTGCTGGCCGGCGACACGCGCGCCGAGGACAAGATCCGCGGCACTGATCCCGGCCAGCAGGACGAGATTGCGGAGGATCACGTTTTGTGCCGAGGAGAGGTCACCCAGGTAGGCGCCCCACAGCCCGAGACAAGCACAACTCGGCGGCGCCGAGCGCAGGAAGTACTCGATGAGATAGATGACCGTGAACGAGCACAGCATCAGCTGGGCGATGAGCACCGTGCGCCGCCGATCGATTCCCTGCCACCAGCGCATCGCCAGCCAGATCTCGCCAGCCGGAACGAGGTAGGCAATCATCGGCACCGCGAATGCAGGCAGTGCCGACCACTCCCTCAGGGAGTCGACAAACGGCTCGATGTCGAGCAGTTTGCCGATCCCCGTGAGGAACAGGAACGCGAAGGCGATCCACAGGACGAAGCCTGCGAAGGGGATCACGGCTGGGACGGACCTTCGCAGTGCCCACCCGTGGCAATCTGCATGGGAACCCGAACGGTGGTCGTTTGGGTGTCCATCAGACAGTCACCTGGGTTCGGCCCGCACTTGGGCTTGAGCCATGAGCACTTGCCGTGTGTATCGAGGTTGAGGCAGAGCTCGTTACCAGCCTCACCGGCATTGACCGTGGCGCACCGTGTCACGAACTCGTTCTGCGTCGGAGTGCCGGCCGGGCAAGACCACGGTTCTCCGACCGCGTTCTGGCAAACGATCGACGCCTGGTAGCCGGAAGGCCGCTGGCTGCAGGCCCGGAAGGGGCCAGTCCGGTAGCAGAGCTGCGACACCGCCGACATCAGGACGGCCGCCGCCAACGGCAAGCAGGAGAGAGCGACTCGGTTCAGGAAGGATCTATCCACGTTGATTTCCTCTTCAGAGATGTTGCTGCCGCGGCGGCGGACCCTCCGCGCGACACGCGGGCAGCAGTGCCTCCTTCTTGTCCGAAGCGCCGACTGAGGTTTGCATCGCGACGAGGAAGTTCCTCGACAACCTCTGACCACCGCCGCCGAGCCGCACGACTCGTCGCGCGCAGGATGTGATGCCGGCCGGATCGGCCCCCCCGCCGGCACCAGCCGCAGTGGCTCGCCTCCGCTGTGGACCACGTGGCGCCCTGCTACGCTGCGGCTGATGCCCTACGAAGCCGAACGACACGGCCCGCGCCGCCTGGTCGGACCGGGCTTCCACCGACGGGTGCAGTCCGCGGTGTTGATGGTGCCGCCGGGCTGCGTGACGACCTACGGCGACATCGCCGCGGCACTGGGCAGCGTCCGCATCGCCCGCCAGGTCGGTTTTGCGCTGGCCGCGCTGCCGGCGGACGCGGCGGTGCCCTGGTGGCGGGTGGTCGCCGCGGGTGGCCGCCTGTCGACGGCGCCGGCGACCGCGCGGCGCCAGCAGCGGCTGCTGGCGGCCGAAGGGGTGGCGGTTCGCGGCACTCGGGTCATCGACTTCCAGGGCCGCCGATTCGTGTTCCCCGGCATCGTGCCCGAACCGTCCTGAGGCCGACCGGTACAGCCCACCTTGGCAGTGGCGCCCCGCCGTCGGCTGGCCTACCTTGCCGCCGCTCCGACCCGCACCCAGCCGTGACAAGAACCAGCATGAAGTCCGCCACCAAGCCCGACTTCCTCCTCCTCGATCGCATCACCCGCCGCGCCTTCGCCCACATGCTGGCGATGATCCACGTGGCCAACAACCGGCCCGACGCGGACAAGACCGACCCCAAGGTCGGCGGCCACCCGGCGGCCTGCGCCAGCAGCCTCGACTTCATGGCCGCGCTGCACCTGGTGGTGCGCGAACCCGGCGACGTGATCTGCTGCAAGCCGCACGCGTCCCCGGTCGACCATGCGATGCACCACGCGCTCGGGCTGTTCCGGCACCCGGACGGGCGCTGGTTCGGCGACGACGAGGCGGAAGCGGTGATGGAGCGGCTGCGCAGCTTCTCGCACGACGGCAAGCCGGTGTTCCAGAGCTACCACGCCGAGGCCGACCCGGACAGCTGGCGCTTCCTGCCGTCGGGTTCGGTCGGCATCCCGCCGGTGGTCGCCGCCTACCAGGCGCTCGCCTACCGCTACGCGCGCCAGCACGGCTGGGACGTCGACGAGCCGCACTTCTGGTGCATGATGGGCGACAGCGAATTCCGCGAGGGCTCGCTGCTCGAGGTGCTGCCCGAGGTCGCCGAACGCGAACTCGGCAACGTCACCTGGATCGTCGACTACAACCGGCAGAACCTCGACGGCACGCGGATCCCGAACAACCGCGGCCTCAAGGGCACCGATGCCGACCGCATCGAGGGCACCGCGATCGCCAACGGCTGGGAGGTGATCCAGCTGCGCCACGGCAGCTTCCGCGAGCAGGTGTTCGCGAAGAAGGGCGGCGAGGCGCTGCGCAAGGTGTTCGAACGCGGCTTCACCGACTACCACTACCAGGCGCTGCTCTGGAAGCAGGACGCGGCGCTGATGCGCGCGGCGGTGATCGCCGAGGACAAGAGCTGCAAGGCGCTGATCGAGTCGCTCGCCGACGCCGACGTCGTGCGGTTGTTCTACGACACCGGCGGCCACGACCAGGCCGCGATCGTCAAGGCGTTCGAGCAGAGCAAGCTGGACCCGCGCCGGCCGACGCTGATCATCGCCCACACCATCAAGGGCCGCGGCCTGCAGTGCGTCGCCGCCAACGGCAACCACTCGGCGATGCCCGAGGAGAGCGAGGTGGCGGCGATCCTGAAGCAGCACGGCATGACGCTCGAGCGGCCGTTCGTGCGCTGGCCGGCCGACAGCGCCGAGGGCAAGTTCCTGGCCCAGCGCGGTCTGATGATGCGCCTCGGCATCGAGGCGCTCGAGACCCAGGCCGCCGCCAATCGCCAGAAGGTCGCGGCGCAGATCGAGGCGCAGGGCGGCATGCCGGAGTCGCTCGACATCAACCTGAAGATGGCGCCGACCACCCACACGCAGTGGATGTGGGGTCAGCTGGCCGCGAAGCTGGTCCGCATCGGCGTGTTCGACGAGCTGCAGAAGGCCGGCAAGGCGCAGAAGGCCGGCAAGGCGCCGAGCGCCGACGAGGCGCGCTGGAACCCGATCGCCGACCTGATGATGACGATGGCGCCGGACGTCGGCACCTCGACCAACATCAACCCGGCGATGGACGAGAAGATCTTCGGGCCCAAGCACGACGAGAACTGGGAGCACAAGCTCGACCTGCACGAGCGCCTGCGGCCCGAGCTGGCCCCGACCGACGAGGCGTGGACGCGGCACATCCGGTTCGAGATCGCCGAGGCGAACTGCATGACCGCGCTCGGCAGCTTCGGCAAGATGGACCACTTCGCCGGCATCCCGTTCCTGCCGATGATGACGGTCTACGACTTCTTCATCAAACGCGCCCTCGACCAGCTCTACTACAATCTCTACTGGGGCAGCTCGTTCGTGCTGGTCGGCACGCCGAGCGGCATCACGCTGGCACCGGAGGGCGCGCAGCACAGCTGGAAGAGCGACATCCAGATCCCCAACCTGATCACCTGGGAGCCGGCGTTCGCGATCGAGATGGAGTGGATCCTCTGCGACGCGATCCGCCGCCACTTCGGCCACGACAACAAGGGCCGCACCGGCGTGCTGATCCGCGCCGTGACCCGCGCCCTGCACCAGCACCAGCTGCTCGACTGGCAGAAGAAGCAGGTCCGGTGGAAGCGCGAGCTGCCGGCCGGCGCCGAACTCGGCCTCACCGCGCAGGACGGCGGGCTGCACGAGGCCGAGGTGCCGCACGCCGGGGATGCCGAGATCCTGGCCGCGCTGAAGCACGACGTGCTGGCCGGCGGCTACCGGTTGATCGACTGGCGCGGCTACCGCGGCTACCAGCCCGGCGAGAACGTCGTCGAGCTGTTCGTGATGGGCGCGCTGGTGCCCGAGGCGATCGGCGCCGCCCAGCTGCTGCTGGACCGCGGCGTCTACGCGAACGTCACCGTGGTCACGTCGCCGGACCTGCTGTGCGGTGAGCTCGGCCGCAAGCAGGGCTACGCGCACCTGCTGCAGAAGCTCGGCGTCAGCGGCCGCCTGCACCTGCGCCCCGCCGGCAAGGGGGCCAGCGGGCCGCTCGGCGCGCACGACGCAATCGACCTCGCCGGGCGCCGCGTGCCGATCGTGTCCATCCACGACGGCGAGGTCGGCCTGCTCGACAACCTCGGCTCGATCGTCGGCGTGCCGCAGCTCGCCAAGGCGGTGCAGAAGTTCAGCAAGTCGGGCACCCCGGCGCACATCTTCCGCTACCACGGCCTGCACGCCGAAGGCATCGCCGACACCTGCGGCCAGGCGCTGGCGCAGACGGCGCTGGAGACGGTGCAACTGCATCCCGAGGCAATCGTGCACCTGCGCAACCAGCCGGCGCCGAGCGGCGACTGGCGCGAACTGTGGCCGAACCCGGTCTGATCCTGGCCCCTGTCGCCGCGGCGCCTGACGAACCCTTGCCACGATGAGTCACTACGCCACCCCGCCCCGCCGTTCGTCGCTGCCCCTGGTGCTCGCCGGGGCCGCGTTCGTGATGACGAGCTACCTGGTGCTCGACCGCGCCGGCTGGTTCCGCAGCGCACCGAGCGCGGAGCCGCGCCCGATCACGCCGCGCGGCGACCTGATGGAGGTCGAACGGACCACGACCACGATCTTCGCGCGCTACTCGCCCGCGGTCGTGCACATCACCACCGAAGTGCTGGCGCGCACGATGTTCGGCATCCAGCGCCACCAGGAGGGCACCGGGACCGGCTTCCTGTGGGACGCCGGCGGCACCGTGGTCACCAACCACCATGTCGTGAAGTCGGTGCTCGACAGCGGCGGCCGGCTCAAGATCGCGCTCGGCGACGAGATCTACGATGGCGCGCCGATCGGCCAGAGCCCACAACACGACATCGCGGTGCTGCGGATCGTCGCCCCGCCCCGCGATCTGGTGCCGATCCCGATCGGCAGCTCCGGCGACCTGCAGGTCGGCCAGACGGTGCTCGCGATCGGCAATCCGTACGGCTTCGAACGCAGCCTGACCACCGGCATCATCAGCGCGCTCAACCGCAGCATCGAGACCGCCCAGTCGCAGATGAACGGGCTGATCCAGACCGACGCGGCGATCAACCCCGGCAACTCCGGCGGGCCGCTGCTCGACTCCTCGGGCCGCTTGATCGGCATGACCACCGCGATCTACAGCCCGAGCGGCACCAGCGCCGGCATCGGCTTCGCGGTGCCGGTCGACTCGATCAACGAAGTGGTGCCGCAGCTGCTCGACGGCAACACCGCGCAGCGCTACCTCGGCGCCACGATCGGCGCCTCGATCCGCCTCGACCGGCGCACCGGCCATTCGGTCGGCGTGCCGATCCTGGCGGTCGAGCAGGGCGCCGGCGCCGAAGCGGCCGGCCTGCGGCCGTGCGGCATCGACGGCGGGCAGCGCATCATCAGCTGGGGCGACGTGATCGTCGCGATCGACGGCACGCAGATCCGTTCGATCTCCGAGGTGCACCGCATGCTGCGCGGTCGCAAGCGCGGCGAACAGGTCAAGGTCACGGTGCTGCGCGGCGAACCGGACGCGGCCCAGCAGGTCGAGGTGTCGGTGGCGCTGAAGTGACGGTCGGCGGCGTCACGACGCCGCGAGCTTCGCCTCGACGACCTGCTGCTTCGCGTCGAAGCGCGGCAGCTTGATGTGCTTCGCCAGCGCCGCGTCGATCGCCGCGGCCGGCGCGAGGCCAACGAGCTCGCTCTCCGCCACCTGCACGCCGCGCGCCGCCGCCAGCTCGGCGACCTTGTCGAACACGGTGCGCAGCGACGTCGTCTCGAAGTCGAGCAGGTTCATCGACACCTGGCTCAGCTGCTTGTCGTCGAGGAAGAAGCCCATCGCCTGCACCTTCTTGAAGCCGCCGTCCTTCTCGCGCACCGCCTTGGCGATGTCCTTGGCGACCTGCACGTCGGTGGTCGCGAGGTTGACGTTGTAGGCGATCAGGAACTTGCGCGCGCCGACCGCCACCGCGCCGCCGGTCGCATGCAGGCGGGCCGGACCGAAGTCGGGCGTGTATTCCGGATCGGTGCCGACCAGCGCCTGCAGCCCCTCGAACTCCTTGTTGCGGAAGTTGCCGAGCACGCGCCGCGACTCGCGCGCGCAGGCCTCGGCGTAGAGGAACACCGGCAGCTGCAGCTCCTGGCCGATGCGCGCCCCCACCGCCTTCGCCGTCGCCACCGCGTCCGCCATGGTCGCCCCGGCCAGCGGCACGAACGGGCAGACGTCCATCGCCCCCATGCGCTTGTGCTCGCCCTTGTGGCTGCGCAGATCGATCCTGGCCAGCGCCTCGCGCGCACCGCGGAACGCCGCTTCGGCGATCGCCGGCGCCGGCCCCGCCAGCGTGATCACCGCGCGGTGGTGGTTGCCGTCGAGCTCGGCGCCGAGGCACTTCACGCCCGAAACCGCGGTCATCGCCGCGACCAGCGCGTCGACCTTCGCACGATCCTTGCCTTCGGAGAAATTGGGGACGAACTCGAGCAGCGGCACCATGAGGCGGATTGGCGTATCCGCGGCCGGTGCGGGTTTCCAGCCCGGGCCGGCCCGCCGGAGGTTGCGCCGCCGGAGCCCGGCCGCGATCGTGCGCAGGTGGCCGCCCACGGCAGAAAGACCCTCGACCGCGCCATGTCGCGCGCCGGCCTGTGCTCGCGTTCGCAGGCGCAGGCGGCGATCGCGCAGGGCCGCGTGCAGGTGAACGGCCGCGTCGTGCGCGATCCGGAGACCTGGGTCGATCCGGTGCGCGACCGCATCACGTTCGACCAGGCTCCGGTGCAGGCGCGCCGCAAGGAAGTGTGGTTGCTGCACAAGCCGGTCGGCTATGTGACCACGGCGGCCGACGAACGCGGTCGCGACACCGTGTATGCGCTGCTGCCCGCGGACGCGACCTGGCTCGGACCGGTCGGTCGCCTGGACCGCGACTCGTCGGGCCTGCTGCTGTTCACCAACGACAGCGACCTCGCCAACGCGATCACCGCGCCGGACAGCAAGCTGCCGAAGACCTATCTGGTGCGGGTGCAGGGCGCCGTCGACGACGCGACGCTGGCGCGACTGCGCAGCGGCATCGAACTGCACGACGGCCCGACCCGGCCGGCCGTGATCGAGCGCGTCGAGCACGACGGCCGTTCGACGCTGCTGCGGTTCGTGCTGACCGAAGGCCGCAACCGCCAGATCCGCCGCATGGTGACCGCGATCGGTTCGCAGGTGCTCACGCTGCATCGCACCCGGATCGGGCCGCTCGAGCTCGGCTGTGCGGCCGAGGGCAGCTGCCGCGCGCTGCGACCCGACGAGGTCGCGGCGCTGCGTGCCGCGGTCACGGCCGCGCGCGACCGCTCGCCCCCCACTCGGGGTGCTGCTCCTGCACGTTCGCCGACACGGGCACGCCGTCCTTGATCGTCATCACCACCGGGTTGCCGCCGAACGCGTAGCCGACCGCTTCCCAGCTCGGGATGTCGAGCACACACAGGTCGGCGCGCTTGCCCGGATGCAGCGTGCCGACCTCGGCGTCGAGCTGCAGCGAGAACGCCGGATTGATCGTCGCCGCGGTGATGACCTCTTCGGCGCGCATCTTCATCTGCGCACACGCGAGCGTCATCACCAGCGTCATCGACTGCGTGTAGCACGAGCCGGGGTTGAAGTCGGTCGCGATCGCGACCGCACAACCGGCGTCGATCATGCGCCGCGCCGGCGCGTAGTGCGGCTTGGCCAGGAACAGGATCGTGCCCGGCAGCAGCACGCCAGTGGTGTCGCTGTTCGCCATCGCCGCGATGCCGGCATCGGAGATGCGACCGAGATGGTCGGCGGAATCGGCGCCGAGCTGCACCGCGAGCTCGGCGCCGCCCATCGGCTGGATCTCGTCGGCGTGCATGCGCAACCGCAGCCCGTGCCGGCGCGCCGCCTGCAGGATGCGTTCGCTCTGCTGGCGATCGAACACGCCCGGCTCGGCGAACACGTCGCAGTAGTGCGCCAGCGGTGCCAGCGCCGGCATCATCTCGTCACACAGCAGGCGCACGTAGGCCTCCCGGTCCTGACGGAACTCGGGCGGGAACTCGTGCGCGCCGAGGAACGTGCGCTTGCAGCCGATCGGCACCCGGGCGCCGGCCCGCTGCAGCGCCCGCAGGCTCTTGTGCTCGTCGACCAGCGACAGCCCGTAGCCGGACTTGCCCTCGACGGTGGTCGTGCCGTTGGCGAGGAACCCCCACAGGTGGCGCTCGGTGCGCGCCGCGAGTTCGTCCTCGGCCATCGCCCGCAGCGCGTGCATCGAACTCAGGATGCCGCCGCCCGCCGCGGCGATCGCCATGTAGTCGGCGCCGGCGCAGCGCAGGTGGAACTCGTGTTCGCGGGTGTGGGCGAACACCGGATGGGTGTGCGCATCGACGAAGCCGGGCAACACGACGAAGCCGGTCAGATCGAGCTCGTCGCGGGCGCGATACTCGCGGCCCAGGCGCTCGGTCGGGCCGACCGCGACGATGCGGCCGTCGCGCACGGCGATCGCGCCGTCGTGGACGATCCCGAGCGCCTGCATCGCCGGGCCCCGGCGCGGGCCGGTCGGCGCCCCGTCGGTCAGGGTGACCAATTGCCGACAATGCACGAACAGCCGGTCGACGTTCTCAGCCATCGCGACACGATCGCCGCTGCTCGGTGGGTTGCAAGCCAGTGCGCTACAAGCCGGTGCGATACAGGCCGATGCGATACAAACCGGACGGAGTCAGACGAGCGCCATCGACAGCGGGGCGCGCCCGCCCCGTTCCTCGGCGGCCGGCACGGCGGCCAGCAGCGCCGCGGTGCGATCGAAGATGCGCTTGCGGGCGCGGAACACGACCATCTTCAGCGCTTCCGGCCGGATCCCGAGCAGCGTCGCCAGCTCGGCGTAACGCATCTGCTTGACCTCGACCATCTGCAGCACGAAGCGCTCGCGCTCGGCCAGCGTCTGGAACGCGTTCAGGTAGCACAGCAACAGCATGCCGAACGCGCTGGCCGTGGCGGCGCATTCCTCGTGGTCCTGAGCCGCCAGCGACGGCTCGCGAGCCCCCGTATCCGCATGCTCCTGCAGCTGTTCCGGCGCGCTGAGGGCGACGGCGAAACCCTGGCGCTTTTGCCGCAGCTGGCGGCGGATCGCATTGTCGACGATGGTCGACGACCAGGCGGCGAAGGCCCCGGGACGGGACGCCAGGAAGCGGTCCGGGTAGCGGTAGATGTTGACGATGGTGTCCTGCAGGATCTCGTGCGGGTCGAACATCGCCCCGAGCCCGCGCAGGCGGGAGCGGATGCGGGCGAACAGTACCGGGCCCACCCATTCGACCAGCACGTCGAAGACCTCCCGGTCCCCGGTCCGGCGGTAGAGGTCCATCAGGTTGGTCGCCAGGGCTGCATCGCGAGTCGCCGGATCTTCCGCCAGGGCCTCGGTCGGCGGCATGGCGCCCACCAGGGCTGTGGCACGGGACCGGAGCCGTTCACGCCCATCGTGAATCGGCGGCAGCGGGGCAGCTTGCAGGGGTAGGCAGCTCATGGCGCACCTCTCATTGCGAAGGGCGGGCCAGACTGCCGGGATTTTCTCCGGCGCTGTGCGCGAAGTCGCACACGCGCTCCCCAAGGTGAGACTTTCCTGCCACTTACACGGAACCAAGTCGATTCCGGTCTCGTCCCGGGTCTCGCTCGTGGAGTTTCCCCGGCCTTGGCTTGAGCGGGGATGCGTGCGGAGCCGAACAACGGCGAAAGGCCCGTCTTGTCCTCCTTCCCGTCAACGTCCATCGGCAACCCGCTGCGGGCCATGCCCTCGGTGCTGGCCATTCGCGACCTGGATCGGCGGTGGCGCCGGGTCGTGGACCAGCTGCACCTCGACGACAACGTGCTGACCCGGCTGCTGCAGCTGGATCCGCTGGCGGTGGTCCGAGGGCTGCGCAGCACCAACGCGAAAGTGTTTCGCCAGGGGAACGATGCCCCGACCGTCGGGCGCATGGTCCGGCAACTCGGGCCGGCGCTGTCGCGGCGGCTGCTGGACGTCGACCCGGTCGCCGTCGCCGGCACCTCACCGATCCGGATGCTGTGGCGGCACGCGATCGCGACCGCGCTGGCGGCCGAAGAGCTGGCCCGCAGCAGCGGCCTGATGGAGCCCGAGGCCGGCTACCTGCTCGGCCTGCTGCACGACCTGCCGACCTGGCTCGGCACCATCGAGACGACCTTCCGCAGCACCAAATCCCGCTCCTCGCAGCTGGAGTGGCTGGCGCATTGGCAGCTGCCAGCACCGCTGCTCGCGCTGCTGCGCGCGCTGCCGCAACATGACCGCGTGCCGGAAGCGCCGACCGATGCCGCGTCGCTGGTGCGCTGCGCCGAGCACCTGGCCGTGCTGGCCGACTTCCCGCACCCGGACGCCGACGATCACGCGACCGCGGTCGCCAAGGCCGAGAAGGCGGACCTGCTGGCCGCGCAACGGCTGCGGCGCCGGGTCGAAGGCACCCTGCGCAGCTTCGGTCTCGACCCGACCATTCCGGATGCCGAAGGCGAACTGACCGCGGGCCTGCCGCTCGCGGGCAAGCGGCGCGGTGAACTCGACGAGGCGATGCTGAGCATCCTCGGCTGCACCCGTTCCGAGCGCTACCGCGGCATCGTCACGGCCCTGCTGGCCGCCGCGGTGCGGTTCGGCGGCTACGACCGCGCCTTCTACGCGCGCTGGAACAAGCAGAGCCGGACGCTGATCGTGCGCTCGAAAGCCGACACGTCGTCGCGCCGACTGACCGAAATCCGCCTGCCGGTGGCACCGAGCGAGGTCGCCGTGCTCGAAGCGGCGCTGAAGAGCGAGTACCCGTGCCACCTGATCGGGGAGATCGGGCGCGCCAACAGCCTGCTGGCATCGCTGTCGTGCGACGAACTGCTCGCCGTGCCGCTGAACCGCGACTTCCTGCAGCCGGCGTTCCTGCTGCTCGACCGGTCGCTGACGCTGGCGCCGATCGAACTCGAACTCGACCGCTCGATGGCAATGACGCTCGGCATGACCGGCGCGCTGCTCAACGAGAACCTGCTGCTGCGCCGCCGGCGCCAGCGGGCGCAGAAGTTCGCCTTCACCGATCCGCTGACGCGGCTGTTCAACCGCCGCATGGGCCTCACGTCGCTCGAGCAGGAAGTGGCGCGGGCGCAACGTTCGCAGCGGCCGCTGACGGTGCTGATGTGCGACCTGGACCACTTCAAGCAGCTCAACGACACGCTCGGCCACCTGCAGGGCGACTCGGCGCTGCGCGCGACCGCCGACGTGCTGCGGCAGACCTTGCGCAAGAGCGACATGATCTGTCGCTACGGCGGCGAGGAGTTCCTCGTGGTCTGCGCCGACACGACCCCGGACGAAGCCACGGTGCTGGCGACGCGCCTGTTCACGGCCATCGCCGGGCGCGGCGAGCAGCTGGGCCTGCCGCTGACGGTATCGATCGGCCTCACCACCTTCCGACCGGACGACACGGTCGAGGCGATGCTGCAGCGCGCCGACCGGGCGCTCTACGCGAGCAAGGGCCAGGGCCGCAACCGATTCTCCGCCGACATCGAGAGCCACGACGACCCCGCCCCTGCGCGCTGACGGTCACAAGCGATGCTCCCGGCGAGCTTTGGGCAACCCTCCGGCCGGCGGCCGGGGGTCGGCGGGGGGAAAGCGGTCCAACCGACGTCCGCCCCCCGTATGCTGTCCGGGGTCGTGCCCAGCTGGACTCCAGGATCGCCCCCCGTCACCCAGGCCAACGCCGGTGACGCCCCCGAAGACCCCTTCCCTGCGCGCCGGGTCCCGGCGTGGCCGGCCCGCGCCGGCGCCGGGGCGCTGCTGCTGCCGCTGCCCGGCAGCGACCTGCCGATGCCGTCGCTCGAGGCCAGCGTGTCGCCGCTGCACCTGCTGCTGGTGTTGGCCGGCACCGGCCTCGCCGCGTTCGGCGCGATGGCGGCCACCAGCCTGGTCGGCTACTCGCCGACGCGGCTCGGCCAGTTCCTCGAGGACGAGGACCGCGCCGATCGCACCGAACGCATCGCCGAGCTCGACCGCCGCGACAGTGAATACCTGACCGTCGCCTGCGCCCTCGCCGCCGGCGGCTGGGCGCTCGGCTTCGGCGCGATGCAGCAGGCGATCGACGCCGCCAACCTGACCTGGGCGCTGCCGGTCTACGTGGTGCTGATGACGCTGCTGGCCGGCACGCTGCCGATCACGCTGGCGCAGATCCGGCCCGAGCGTTCGCTGCTGCTGGCGCTGCCGGTGCTGCGCGCGGTGTGGTACCCGCTGCGCTGGCCCATGGTGATGCCGCTGCTGGCGCTGACCCGGCTCGGCGTGCAGCTGCTGCGCTGGAAGCCGGCCTCGACCGACAGCGCCGAGGTGCACAAGCAGGTGATGGCGGCGGTCGCCGACAACGTCACCAGCGACACCCTCGCCGACGCCGAACGCACGTGGATCGGCAACATCGTCGCGCTGAAGGACCTGCAGGTGTCGACGGTGATGACGCCGCGGCCGGACATCGCCTCGTTCCCGGAGTCGATGCCGCTGCGCGAAGCGGTGCAGAAGGCGCTCGAGCACGGCTTCTCGCGCTACCCCGTCTACCGCGATCGCATCGACGAGGTCGTCGGTGTCTTCAACGTCAAGGATGCCCTCGGCCGCCTGCAGCAGAGCGGCGACGAACTCGATGCGACCCCGCTGCGCACGCTGCTGCGCGAGCCGCTGTTCGCGCCGGAGACGATGGGCGCCGCCCAGCTGCTGCGCCGCTTCCAGGCCGCCAACCAGCACATGGCGATCGTCATCGACGAATACGGCACCACGGTCGGGCTGGTGACGGTCGAGGACATCCTCGAGGAGATCGTCGGCGACATCGGCGACGAGTACGACCCGCCGTCGCAGGCCAATCCCGACGGCGAACAGGTCCGCGTCGTCGAACAGGGGCGCGTGCTCGAGTTACCGGCCCGCACCCCGGTGGCCGAGGTCAACCGCCTGCTCGGCAGCGAACTGCCCGAGGACGGCGACTGGGAGACCATCGCCGGGCTGGTGATCGCCCGCCTGAACCACATCCCGCAGATCGACGAGACGATCGTCGTCGACGGCGTCGAGTTCCGCGTGCTGCAGGCCGACGAGCGGCGCGTGCGGCGCCTGCGGGCGACCCTGCTCGACCCGCAGCCGACCGAGGATCGCCGGTGACGAACGCGGGCGGTGCCCCCGCCGCCCGCTCGGCGCGCACCGCCCGCGCCACGCTGCGCGTGCCGGCGATCGTGCTCCGCCGCAGCGACTTCCGCGAGAGCAGCCGCATCGTCACCTGCCTGTCCCGCGAGCACGGTCGCCTGACCGGCCTGGCGAAGGGCGCCCACCGACCCGATTCGCCGTTCCTCGGCCGGCTCGACTTCCTGAACGAGGTGAACGCGACGTTCTCCGCCGACCGCGGCGGCCTCCGCCTGCTCGAGCGCGCCGACCTGGTGCGCGAACGGCGCGCCCTGCGCGAGCCGCTGCGCTTCCTGGCCGCCAGCCACCTGGCCCAGCTCAGCGAGTTCGCGCTGCCCGAGGACCGCGCCGATCCGGCGGTGTTCGACCTGCTGCAAGGGGGCCTGAACCTGATCGAACGGTGCCCGCCGGCGGCGATCGGTCACATCGTGCTCGGCCTCGAGCTGCGCCACCTGCAGGTGATCGGCGCGATGCCGGACCTCGACCACTGCACCCAGTGCGGCATGCCGCTGCAGGCGGCCGCGTTCCGCCACGACGAGACGCCGGGCCTGATGTGCCGCGACCACGCCAGTCTGCCGCTGCAACCGATCCGCGCCGAGGTGCTGGCGCTGCTGCGGCTGCTGCTGGGCACGCCGGGCCGGCTGTGGCCGGAGCTGGTGCCGCCGGTCGCGGCCCGCATCGCCGCGCACCTGCCGGCGCACTGGCTGGCGGTGGCCACCGAGCAACGACCGCGGCTGCGCCCGCTGCTGTTCGCCCGCTGCTGAGCCGGCGCACCGGGCCGGCCAGAAAACCCTCGCGAGCGCGGCGAGTGGCGACGAACATCCGCCCCCAATGGTCGTTCGCCCCGTTGCCCGCGCCCTGCTGTCGACGCTGCCGCTGCTGCTCGGCGGCTGCGCCACCGTGGCCCTGCCGCTCGCCGAGGCCGAACAGCGGCTCGCCGGCGCCGAAGCGATGGTGCAGGCCCAGTCCTTCGCGGAAGCGCTCGCCGAACTCGAACCGCTGGCGCTCGAGGCGTGTCCGAAGCGCCTGCGCGATCGCCGCGACATCGCCCGCGCCCGCGCCCTGGTCGGCACCGGCGAGCTCTGGGATGCCTACCTGGTGCTCGAGAAGTTCCCCGACGACCATCCGCACAGCGACCTGCGGCCGAACGTCGTCGAGATGGTGTGGGACATCGGCCAGGCGCTGAGTGCGAGCGATCGCGGCTTCCTGTTCTTCTGGTCCGACCGGCGCGCCGGCCGCACCGTGCTCGAGCACCTGGTGACCCGCCACCCCGACACCACGCGCCTGGCGGATGCCCTGCGCATCCTCGGCGACATGGCGTTCGTCGACGAGAACTACGAACTGGCGCAGGCCCGCTTCCGCGACCTGATGCTGAATCGCCCGGAGAGCGAGTGGTTCGTCTATGCGCAGTACCGGTTCGCGATGAGCATCAAGGCGAGCCTGCAGGGTCCGGAGTACGACCTCGACCGCATGCAGCACGCGGCCCGCGAACTGCGCGAGTTCCTGGCCGGCAAGCCGGAGAACCCCGCGATCGTCGCGGAAGCCGAGGCGGCGCTGGCGCAGGTGCTCGAGTGGCAGGTCGACCGCCATCTGCGGATCGCCGCGTTCTACGACCGGGTCGGCAACCCGGAGGGCCGTCGCCACCACGTCACGATCGCGGCCGGCCCGGAATTCGCCAGCACCACCGGCCATGCCGCCGCGGCCGCGGCGCTGGCCGAACTCGGGCCCGCCGCGCCGGCCGGAGGCTCCGCACCATGAACCACCACCGCCGAGGCGTCGCGCGCCGGGCCCTGCTCGGGCTGCCGCTGGTGGCTGTGGCCTGCGGCTACACGTTCGGCAGTGGCCTGCACCGACACGGCGTGCGCACGGTCGCGCTGGAGGTGGTCGGCAACGACACCCAGCGCCAGCGACTCGAGGTCGAACTGAGCAGCGCACTGGCCCGCGAACTGCCGGTGTCGAGCGATCTGCAGCTCGCCGATCGGCAGCGCGCCGACGCGATCCTGCAGGTGGTGCTGACCGACGTCAGCGAACGCACCTTGGTGACCGGACTGCGCGACGACCCGGTCCGCGAAGGCGCCTTCGAGGGCCGCGTATGGGCGCGGTTGGTTCGCCGCAGCGGCGAGGTGCTGCTGGAACGCCGCATTCTCGACCGCACCGAGTTCCGTTCGCCGATCGGCGAGGACCTCGGCTCGGCGCGCCGCGAACTGGTCGAGGACCTGGCGCGCAAGATCGCGCTCGCCCTCAGCCGCGACGACTGAATCCGCCATGAACCGAGACCCTTCCTCCGAGGCCCCGCCGCTGGTCGGCGTCATCATGGGCTCACGCTCCGACTGGGAGACGTTGCAGCACTGCAGCCAGACGTTGACCGAGCTCGGCGTGCCGCACGAGTGCCGGATCGTCTCGGCCCACCGCACGCCCGACTGGCTGATGGAATACGCAGCCACCGCCGAGGCGCGCGGGCTGCGCGTGCTGATCGCCGGCGCCGGCGGCGCCGCGCACCTGCCGGGCATGGCCGCCAGCAAGACGGTGCTGCCGGTGCTCGGCGTGCCGATCGAGAACGGGGCGCTGCGCGGCCTCGATGCGCTGCTGTCGATCGTGCAGATGCCGGGCGGGGTCCCCGTCGGCACGCTGGCGATCGGCAAGGCCGGCGCGATCAACGCCGCGCTGCTGGCCGCGTCGATCCTCGGCGGCGCCGAACCGCGCTACCGCGAGGCGGTGCGCACGCGCCGCGATCGCATCACCCAGGGGGTGCTCGCCGACCGCGATCCGCGGCAGCCAGCGAAGGAGCCGCACTGATGGTGCTGGCGATCCTCGGCGGCGGGCAACTGGCGCGCATGCTGGCGCTGGCGGCGGCCCCGCTCGGCGTGCGCTGTCGCTTCCTCGATCCGGATCCCGCGGCGCCCGCCGGGCACATAGCCGAACTGGTGCAGGGTGCCTACGACGACCCGCACGCGCTGCAGCGGCTGGTCGCCGGCGCGAAGGTGGTGACGTTCGAGTTCGAGAACGTGCCGGTCGCGACCACCGAATGGCTGCAGCAGCACGCCGGCGTGCAGGTGCGACCGCATCCGCGCGCCCTCGCCACCGGCCAGGACCGCTTGCTCGAGAAGCAGCTGTTCGCCCGCCTGGGCATGGCGGTGCCCGAGTACCGGATCGCCGGCACGCTGGCGGAGCTGCAGGCGGCGGTGGCGGCGGTCGGCGCGCCGTGCATCATCAAGACCCGCCGGCTCGGCTACGACGGTCGCGGCCAGGTGCGGCTGCGGCCGGGTCCCGAGCTCGACGCGGCGATCGTTACGGCCCATGCCGAACTGACCCGCGGCTACACCGCCGGGCTGATCGTCGAGCGCTTCGTGCCGTTCCGGCGCGAGCTGTCGGTGCTGGCGGCGCGGTCGGCGCACGGCGCGGTGGCGGTCTATCCGCTGGTCGAGAACGAACACGAAGGCGGCATCCTGCGCCGCTCGCGCGCGCCGGCGCCGGCGGTCGCGCCCGCCGTGCAGCAGGCGGCGATCGACTTCGTGCACGCGCTGCTGCGCGAGCTCGACTACATCGGCGTGCTCGCGGTCGAGCTGTTCGATCTCGGCGGCCAGCTGGTCGCCAACGAGATGGCGCCGCGGGTGCACAACTCGGGCCACTGGACCATCGAGGGCAGCATGTGCTCGCAGTTCGAGAACCACGTGCGCGCGGTGCTGGGCCTCCCGCTCGGCGACCCGGCGATGGCCGGCGGCGGCCACGCGACGATGATCAACCACATCGGCCAGCTGCCGGACCGCGAGACCCTGCTGCGGCTGCCGGGCGTGCACGCGCACGCCTACGGCAAGACCGGGCGCGCCGGGCGCAAGGTCGGGCACTCGACCGTCGTCGGCACCGGCCGCGAACTGGTCGACGCCGCGGCGCAGCGGGTCATTGCGCTGCCGCCCGGTGCCACCGACTGGCCAGCGGGCAGCTGAGCCGTCGCGCGCTCGCGACGAGCGCGCCGGCAGTTCGAACTCAGCTCACTTGCCGTCGCCCGGCTTCGGGGCGTCCTTGGCTGGCTCGGCGGCCTTGGCCTTCTTCGCCACCGAGACCCACGAGCGCTCGATGCGCACCGGGGTCCGCAGCATGCCGTTGTTCTGCTGCGAGCCCTTGCCCTCGAGCGCCTTCAGCTGCGGCAGGCCGTCGACAACCTCGCCCCAGATCGTGTGCTTGTTGTCGAGGTGCGAGGTCGGGCCGAACGTGATGAAGAACTGCGAGCCGTCGGTGCCCGGGCCGGCGTGCGCCATGCTCAGGATGCCCGGCTTGTCGTGCTTGCGCTTGCCGTCGAACTCGCCGCCGAACTTGTAGCCCGGGCCGCCCGAGCCCGAACCGGTCGGATCGCCGCCCTGGGCCATGAAGCCCGGGATGATGCGGTGGAAGCCGAGGCCGTCGAAGAAGCCCAGCCGCGCCAGGTAGATGCCGCTGGTGACGTGGATCGGCGCGGTGTCGCCGAAGAAGCGGATCTTCAGCGTGCCGACCTCGGTCTCGAGGTGCCAGAAGTAGTCGCAGTCCGGATCGAAGCTCTGCTTCGGCGGCTGCGACAGCTGCTCGCGCCAGCGGCCGGTTTTCTCGATCTTCTTGCCGGCGATGAAGGCGTCGATGCCCATGATCGCCTTGTCGTTGGCGGTGGTCGCGTCGTCGAGCACCGGGGCCGGCTGCTGCGGCTTGGCCTCGGCCTTCGGCGGCTCGGCTTTCGGCTTCTCGGTTTCCTGGGCCGGCAGCAGCGCGGCCAGGCTCGCGAACAACACGACGGAACGAAGCAACAGTTGGCTCATGGCCGGGATGATACGGAGCGGCCCCGGTCGTATGCGAGCCCGGGCTCGGTCATGGCGCGGCGGGCAGGCGGCGCAGCCGCGCCCGCTGCCGGGCGAACTCGGGCCAACTGGTCACCGCCATCGCCGCTTCGGCGTCACCGCCAGCACTCCCCGCCGGCACCGCGCCATCGGCGGCGAACGACTCCAGCGCGAACTGCACCCCGTCCGGAACCGCGCGGTAGCGCACGACCAGGGTCTGCCCACCGGCCGCGAACACCGACACCAGCTCGTCGTCGACGAGGCGGGCGTCGAGCACGATGCCGTTTCGTTCGTCGATCCGGTAGCGGCCGGTGGCGGCGTCGACGGTCTCCAGCCGGTAGTCGCGGGTCTGCGCGGCGGCCCCGTCCCCGTAGTGCAACGCCCAGCGCAGGCGCCCGGGCTCGTCCGGCAGCGGCGCCACGGTCAGCCCCATCGGCACTTCGCGGACCGCCGTGTCCCCGAACATGCGCAGGCTGCCGCGGTGCTCGCCGAGGAACGGCACCAGGGCCGGTGGCACGTCGGCCGGGGCCGGCGGCGGCGCGACGCAGGCCGCGGCGCCGAGCGCGGCGATCAGCACGTACGGGATCGGTTTCCCCTGTCGCATGGCAGGCACCTACGACTTGCCCTTGCCACCCGGCGGCGGCAGCTGCTGGTGCAACCGCACCGCCCGCACCCGCCGCGGCGACGCCTCGATGACCTCGAACTCGAGGCCGGGTCCGACCACGAAGCGTTCGCCGACCGCGGGCACCCGATCGCCGGCCAGCGCCACCACCAGCCCGGACACGGTGCGCCCCTCGCCGCGCTCCGGCAGCTCGATCTGCAGTTCGCGCCACACGTCGCGATGGGTCACACTGCCGAGCAGGCGGAACACACCGGGTGCCTCGCGCTGGATCGGCCGCGGCGGCGCCGCGTCGCGTTCGTGGAAGATCTCGCCGACCAGCTCCTCGATCAGGTCCTCGAGCGTGACGATGCCGGCGGTCGAGCCGTGTTCCTCGACCACCACCGCGAGGTGCAGGCGACGGCTCTGCAGTTCGCGGAACGCCCGTTCGGCCGACATCGCCTCGGGCACGAAGAACGGCTCGCGGCGCAGTTCGGGGATCCGCAGCGGCTTGCCGTCCCACAGCGCCGCCAGCACGTCCTCGCGCAGCACGTAGCCGGTCACGTGATCGATCGAGTCCTGGTAGACCGGCACCCGGCGATGGCCGTGCTCGAGCAGGGCCTGGCGCAGCGCCGCGGCATCGGCCGTCTCGGGCAGCCCGTGCACGAACCGCCGCGGCACCATCACGTCGGCGACCCGGAGCTGCGAGAACTCCAGCGCGCGCGCGACCAGCCGCCCGGTCGGCTGGTCGATGCCGCCCGCGGTCTCGGCCTCCTCGACCAGGTGCTCGAGATCCTCGCGCGTCAGCTTGCCCTCGACGAAGTTGGTGCTGTCGCCGAACAGCCGCAGCACCAGGTTGGAGCTCGTCGACAACAGCCACACCACCGGCCGGGCGATGAAGCCGAGCAGCAGCATCGGCCGCGCCATCGCCAGCGCGTAGCGATCGGCGAACCGCAGCGCGAGCGACTTCGGCACCAGTTCGCCGAACACCACCGACAGGTAGGTGACCAGGGCCACGATCAGCCCGAACGCGACCTCCGGTGCCGCGTCGCCGAGACCCAGGCGCCGCAGCGACGGCTCGAGTTCACCGGCCAGCGACGAGCCGCCGTAGGCACCGGCGATCGCACCGACCAACGTGATGCCGATCTGCACCGTGGCGAGGAACCGCTCCGGGTTGCGGCGCAGACTCAGCGCCGCGCGCGCGCGCAGGCTGCCCTCGGCCGCCGCTTGTTCGAGCCGGCCGCGGCGCGCGGTCACCAGCGCCATCTCGGCGCCGGCCAGGATGCCGCCGAACAGCACCAGGCCGAGCAACAGCAACAGCTCGATCACGGTCCGATCGCCGACGACGCCGGGTCGGCATCACCCTGCGGCTGCGGTGTCGGCACCCAGGGCTCCGGCCCGAACGCGGGCAGGCCGTGCTGCAGCCAGTGCAGGATGCGGGCGACACGATGGTAGTACTGGTGATGCTGCATCACCTCGGCATGGCCGCCGGCGGCGATGCGGGCCCGTTCGTCGGCCCGCGGCAGCCATTCGGCGATCTTCGCCAGCGCCTCGTCGTTGCTGCGGTACCACACCAGGTGCTCGCCGTCCTTGAACACGTCCTCCAGGCGCGGCACGTAGTGGGTCAGGTGGAACGCGCCGCACGCCAGCGTCAGGAAGGTGCGGTTGCTGAAGTAGTAGAGGTCGTCGTTGACCTCGTTGACGCCGAGCACGATGCGCGAGGTGGCGCAGACCTTCGCGTAGGCGCGATTGTCGACCGGGGCGTGGATGCGCAGGTCGCGATGCAGATGGCGCCACCGTTCCCAGTGGCGGCCGAACACCTCGGTGTCGAAGCGGCGGGCGATCTCGGCCAGGAAATCGGCGCGCTGACCGCGGCGCCCGGGCCCGCCGATGAAGGCCACGTCGCGGACCGGCTTGGTCGGCGGGGCGGCGTGGTGATAGCGCGGCGAGAAGCCGCTCATCAGGAACGCCATGTTGTCGAGGCCGCGCTCGCGCAGCCACGCGAACCGCGACGGATTGCTCATGCAGACGAGATCGGCGAGCTGGAAGTAGTCGACGATCGAACCGTCGAGCACCTCGAGCGCCTCCTCGCACCAGATCACCAGCCGCGCCGTGCGCCGGAACTCGTCGGCGAGCACCAGCGGCAGATCGCGGTAGAACACGAACACCACGTCCGGCCGGTAGCGGCGGAACTCGGCGCGCGCCATCTTGTTGGCGATCTGCTGGCCGAACCAGCGCCGCATCGTCACCAGGTTGCGCCAGCGCACCTCGACGCCGTGGCGTTCGAAGGCGTCGACCAGCGCGCCGGTGCAGCGGGTGCGCGACATGCTCTTGCCGAAGAACAGCACGCGGCGGACCGGCCCGAGCCGGTTGCGCAGCCGGGCCGGCGCCAGCGCCGGCAGCACCATGCCGCCGTGATCACCGCCGCCGTGGTCACCACCGCCACCATCCTCGCCGGAGGCGAAGCCAGCGGCATCGGCACCGGGGGTCGACGAACGACCGGCAGCCGCCTGGCCGTCCTCGCGCGGCGAACTCGCCGCGCTCGTCGAATTCGATGGACCCCCTGCCTCGTGACCGATCACGGCGCCTCCGATGCGACCGCTAGATGCTTGGTTCCGGATGGTTGGCCCAGGAGCGTGCCGCCCGCACTTGTTCCTGAAGCCACGCTTCGCTGCACGCGGGCGGAACATACAAGCCGGCCCCACCGCCAAGCCACCACCAGTTGCGGAAGTAGGCGCTGAAAACCAATGGTTCACCGGTCGCCAACTGCCGTGCGCGCTGCCCGATCCAAGCTTGCCGCAGGCTGCGATCCCCCCACCACCAACGCCCCGGACCGAGCCCGGTCCGCAGCCGGTACTCACGCCCCCGCAGCGTCCAGCGGCAGCGGAACTCGGTGCTCTCCTGGAGGCAGCGCAGCACGCGCCCGCGCGCATGGTGCGCCTGTTCGTCGCGGGCGCGGGCCACCACGGTGGCCGCCTCGGGGTCGCTGTGCAGCAGCCCGGCGCGCCGCAGGCTGTCGACCGCCCCCGGCACCGCGTGCCGTTCGCGCACCAGCCGCGCCGCCGCCGCAAGCCGGTGCGCGGTGCTCGCCCGCCGCACCACGCTGGCCGACTGCAGATCGAGCACCGCCAGCTCACCGCTGCGCAGGCGCACGAAGTTCTCGCCGTGCAGATCGCGATGCACGATGCCGGCCGCGAGCAGGCGCACCACCAGCGCCGCTTCGTCGGCGAGCCGTTCGGTCGGGGCCTTGGTCTCGGCGACCACCGGCAGCGAACGCAGCACCAACAGCGACCGGTCTGGCAGGCCGCGCCGCCGCGCGCTGTGCACCGCCAGCACCACCGGCGCGGGGATGCCCGCCGCCGCCACCGCGGCCAGCAGCCGCGCCTCGTGCACCGCCGGCAGCGGCCGCAGCAGATAGCGCAAACGATCCTTGGCGCGCGGGAACGTCATCGCCTTCACGTGCACCGGTCCCGACGGCAGCTCGCCGCGGTGCACGCTGCGGATCAGCCGGCCCTGCACCAGCTGCAGCGGCTCGGGCAGCCGGCCGGTGGCGACGAAGTGCTGCCACCACGACGCGATCACCGCCGCATCGGCGGCCGCCAACGGCACCGTCCCGGTCATCAAGGCCCTCGCGCCGGGGCGGCCAGCAGCTCGCGATAGAGCGCCTCGGTGCGCTGCGCGGCGCGGGCCGGATCCATGTCGAGCTGCGTGCGCCGCAGCGCGGCCGCCGCCCGCTGCCGCCGCACGGCTTCGTCGCCGAGCAGGACCAGCAGCTCGCCGGCCAGCGCCGTCGGCGTCTCGTCGGTGGCGATGCCGGGCAGCTCGCCGGGCCGCGGCGACGTCACCAGCGCCGGCAGCATGCCGCGCCGCGTGGTCACCACCGGCACCCCGAACGCCATCGCGTCGCACACCGCGCGGCAGGTGCCGTCGCTGCCCGGCACCAGGAACAAGAACGCGTCGAGCGCGCGCAGCGCCGCCTCGTACGCGGGGCCCTTCTGGTAGCCGGGCAGCAGCACGTGCTCGCGCAGGCCCAGGCGCTCGATCGGCTCGGTGACGAGGGTCCGGGTGTCCTCGTCGTTGCCGCGCCCGAGCAGCACGAAGCGCACCTCGGGCAGGCGATCGGCGACCGCGCGCGCGGTGTCCCACAACAGGTCGAACCGCCGGTGCGGCTGGATCCGCGCCGTGATGCCGACCACCCGGTGCCGCGGCTGCAGGCCCCACGGCGCCCGCGCGTTCGGCCCGTCGAGCTGGCGCGGCTCGGTCACCGGCTCGAGCAACAGCACCCGATCGGCCGCCAGCCGGAAGCGCTCGACGACGCCGCGCTGCGCGGCCGGCGTCGGCGCCAGCACCGCCGCCGTGCGCCGGAACGCGGCCCGTTCGCGGAAGCCGCGGCGCGGCGGTTCGGGCTCGTAGAGGCTGCGCACCAGCACCGGCGGCCGCGGCAGCTTGCGCAGCGCCAGCGCCGCGATCAGGTGATCGGCGGGCTGGTGGCAGTGCAGCACGTCGAACGGCTCGCGCCGCAGCCGCTGGTGCAGCGTGCGCACGTCGCGCAGCAGCGAACCGAGATGGAAGTGCTTGCGCAGCTCGAGACCGGCGAGCACCGGCAGCTGGCAGCGCCACAGTTCCTCGGCGATGCGATGTTCGCCGCCCGGGTGCACGAACGAACCCTGCGCGAACACCACGTCGAGCCCGCGCGCGCGCAGCCGCGCCGCGGCGCGGATCGCCGGATCGGCGGGCCCGGTCCACTTGTAGTTCGCGAACAGGTGCAGGATGCGCGGCGCAGCGAGACTCATGCCGCACCTCCCGAGCGCGGCAACCGCCACAGCCGCCAGTACTTCTTCCAGTCGGTGTAGGCCGCCATGCCGGCGATCACGAAGCCGCGCCAGCCGTCGAGGCAGCCGAGCTTCAGCACCAGGCTCTTGAACGCCACTGCCGGCGGCCGCACCAGCAGGTCGAACGGATTGGTGCGCCGCCCCTCGGCCGCCAGCGCGCGCGCCGCGATCGCGGTGAACGAGTCGATCGTGCGCAGGTGGTGGCGGAAGTCGCGATAGCTCAGGTGCTCGATGCCCTCGGCCAACCGTTCGCACGCGACGCCGGGGTCGAGTTCGACCCGATCGTGCGGGTTGCGACCGCCCCACCGGGCGCGCCGCCGGTCGAACAGCCGGATCTTGCGATCGGGGACGAACAGGCCGTGGCGCGGGATCCGACCGAGATAGTGGTTGTGGCGCGGCATCTCGTAGGCGACCGCGAGCCGGTGTCGGCGCAGGTGCTGCAGCCGCTGCTGCAGCGCCTCGGTGCAGCGTTCGTCGGCATCGAGGCAGAACACGTGGTCGAAGCGGGCCTGCTCGACCGCGAACTGCTTCTGCTCGCGGTGGCCCGGGAACGGCCGGTTCTCGATGACGCGCGCACCGAGTTCGGCGGCGATGCGCTGGGTGCCGTCGGTGCTGCCGCTGTCGACGACGACGATGTCGTCGCAGAACGACTGCAGCGACCGCACACAGTCGGCGATGCGGTCCGCTTCCTGGTAGCAGATCACGCAGCCGCTGATCGACACCGGCCCCGCCTCACCCACCACTCTGCTCCGCGGCGGCCGTCGGGCCGGCATCGTCGTCGCCGCGGCCGTCGCGCTGCTCGCGCAGGTTCTGCTCGATGCGCTGCAACGACTCCTGGATCTGGATCAGCCGGCGACCCCAGTCCTGCAGCCGCCCGTCCTGCTCGACCGCCTGCGCCGCGGCGCGCATCACGCGGTGGCGCTCGTCGGGCAGCACGCCGAGCTTCTCGTGCAGCAGGTACTGGTTGCTGTAGCCGAGCACCTGGTTCCAGCGCAGCAGCTCGAGCATCTGGGCGAGCAGTTCGCACAGCTGCAGCTCGGCGGCGTTGAGGCCGAGCGACTGGGCCTTCTGCTTGCGGCGGCGATTCGAGGTCACGAGCGCTCTGGTTGGCAGACCGCGCGCGATGCCGAGGGCACCGACGCGCGGCGATCAAGGACGGCCCGCAGTGGGCCGAAGGCCTCAGGCCTTCTGCAGGTTCGCGTTGGCGAAGTCCCAGTTGACCAGGTGGTCGAGGAAGGTCTTGATGTAGTCCGGCCGGCGGTTCTGGAAGTCGAGGTAGTAGGCGTGCTCCCAGACGTCCATCGTCAGCAGCGGCGTGACGCCGGCCTGGGTCAGCGGCGTCTCGGCGTTCGGGGTCTTGCTGATTTCCAGCTTGCCGCCCTTCAGGCACAGCCACGCCCAGCCGCTGCCGAACTGGGTCGCCCCGGCCTGGCTGAACAGCTCGACGAACTTCTCGTAGCTGCCGAAGTCGGCGGTGATCTTCGCGGCGATCGCGCCGGTCGGCTTGCCGCCGCCCTTCGGCTTCATCGACTGCCAGTAGAAGGTGTGGTTCCAGACCTGGGCAGCGTTGTTGAAGATACCGACCTTGTCCGCCTTGCCGGCGGTGGCCTTGATGATGTCGACCAGCGACTTGCCGGCGAGGTCGGTGCCCTCGATCAGCTTGTTGCCGTTGGTGACGTAGGCCTGGTGGTGCTTGCCGTGGTGGATCTGCAACGTCTGGGCGTTGATGTGCGGCGCCAGCGCGTCGTGCGAGTAGGGAAGCGGAGGAAGTTCGATGGCCATGGCGTTCTTCGGTGGACGTTCGGTAGTGGTGTCGCGGCCGGAGGGCCAGCGACGCGGAAGACGATACGGATAGGACCGCGCCTCGCACGCCGAAACCTGCGCTCGGAGAATGCCCGCCGGTAGGCTGTGCCGATGACCGAGCCCCGCGCTGCGCTCCCCGGTGTGCACGAACTGCTGGCGACCGTGGCCCGGCTGCGCGCGCCGGACGGCTGCCCCTGGGACCGCAAGCAGACCACCACCAGCATGGCGCCGCACCTGCTCGAGGAGGCGTTCGAGGCCGCCGACGCGCTCGGCCGCGGCGCCGCGGACGACAGCCGCGAGGAGCTCGGCGACGTGCTCGTCAACGTGGCGATGATCAGCCAGATCCACAGCGAAGGCGGCGGCTTCCACTTCGACGCGGTCGCGGCAGCGGCGGCGGCGAAGCTGGTCCGCCGGCACCCGCACGTGTTCGGCGACCAGCAGGCGGCCTCGGCCGAGCTCGCCTACGGGCGCTGGGAGGCGCAGAAGGCCGCCGAGAAGGCCGCCGCCGGCACCGCCGACCGCAGCGTGCTGGCCGGGGTGCCGGTGGCGCTGCCGGCGCTGCTGCGCGCGTTCCGGATCGGCGAGAAGGCGGCCAAGGCGGGCTTCGACTGGCCGGACCGCGCCGGGCCGCGGGCCAAGGTCGACGAAGAGGTGCGGGAGCTCGACGAGGCGATCGCCAGCGGCGACCGGGCGGCGATCGCGGCCGAACTCGGCGACGTGCTGTTCAGCCTGTGCAACCTGGCGCGCCACCTCGGGGTCAACCCGGAGCAGGCGCTCGCCGGCACGGTCGGCAAGTTCCAGCGGCGGTTCCAGGCGGTCGAGCGCGAGTTCGATCACGCGCTGGCCGGGCGGTCGCTGGCGGAGCTGGACGCGGCGTGGGACCGGGCCAAGGCCGCGGAACGGGCGCGGCCGGCGGGCGGCTGACCGGGGCAGGGACCTCGGCATCGGCTGAGGCGTCGCCGGCCCGTCGACGGCCCGTCGACGGTGGCGACGGCAGACCGCCGCGGATTCCCGACAGTAGCCGGGGCAGCACCGTGGCTCGGGCCATAGACGGCGTTCGGGCCGCCTGAAAACCAAGGACTTACGGCCATCGCAAAAAATCCGGGCGGCACCGAGCCGGTGGCACAGCTCCTGCTTTGGTGGGCCCGGTGGAAAGAAACGCCTGGGCATGGGCCCAGAGGCAGGGATTGGGCTCCGGTGTGGGGTGGTGCCTCGCCGGAGCCCGCTTTTTTTCCCGCGGCCAAGGCCACCGGTCGAGGCAATCGGTCGAGACCCGAGCCGCGCCCTCAGGCGCTCACTTGCCGACCGGCGGCTGTCGGTTCGCGCGCAGGAACTCCTTCAGCTTCTGGCCGAACACCGGGTTGGCCGGCGTGGTGATGTGGTCGCCGCCCGGCACGAGCTCGATGCTGCCGTGCGCCAGGCGCGCGTGGGCCGCAGTCACCGCTGCCTGCACGCTCGCCGACTCCTCGCTGCCGTGCAGGAACAAGGTCGGGGCGGTGCACCGCTGCAGGTCCTCGACGGTCACGGCCAGCTGCGGGAATGTGCGCCCGCAGGCGATGGCGGCCTGCAGGTCCTTGCCACCGTAGAGCAGCTTCGCGAGCGCCTTGGCCTGCGCCGGCGTGAGCTTCGGCCGGTCGGGCGGGGTGATGGCGATCAGGTACTCACCGAGATCGCGCCCCGAGGCGACGGCCGCTGCGAACTGTTCGACCTCCGACGGCGGCGCCTTCGCGGCAGGCACCGGTTCGGCGCCAGCTTCGATCGCGGGCTGCGGCGGCACCAGCAGCGGTGCCTGGCCGGCGTAGACGATGCTGAGCACGCGCTGCGGGTGCATCGCCGCCACCTTGCCGACCACGAACGCACCGCTCGAGTAGCCGACCAGGTGCGCCTTCTCGATCTTCAGGTGGTCGAGCAGGCGCACGACGTCGGCCGCCAGTTCGGGGCCGTACTGGGTGGTGTCGTGCGGCTTGTCGCTCTGGCCGTGGCCGCGGCAGTCGATCGCGATCGCCTGGAAGCCGGGCATCGTCTTCAGCCGGGTCTCGCCGCGCAGGTCGCGGCCCCAGAAGCTCGAGTCCCCCATCCAACCGTGCAGCAGCACGATCGCTTCGCCGGCGCCCTCGGTGACGTAGCGGATCTTGGTGCCGTTCGAATCAAACAGTTCGTCCTGCTGGGCGGTGGCGGTGGTGCCGGCCAGGGTCAGCAGCAGCGGGAGCCAGAGGGTGCGGTGTGGAGTGGATCGAGTCATGAACGGTGGTCGGCGGCCGGCGGGCGGGACGTGGCGCGGCAGAACGGCGGGAGCGCAGCAGTACTCGCGGGTCGGTGGGATTCGCGGCGAACTACGCCGGTGGCAGCAGGCCGTCGGTTCGCCAACCTTCGATCAGCCAGTGCCAGAACGGCCGCATCCGGCCGAGGTGGCGGTCGATGCGCGGCCAGAGTTCGAGGACGTCGCTGAGACGGAGCAAGCGGAACACGTCCTGGTAGCGAGCTTCGCGCATCACGCGCGCCATCCACAAGGCGCGTTCGTCGAGGTCGGTCGACGCGAGCTTTGCGCGCAGCCCCGCGAAGGTGATGTTCTCGCTCCAGAGGAAGTAGGGCCGCCCGTTCGGATCGTCGAGGTCGAGCGACAGCGGCTGGCCCATGGCCAGAGCTTCGCCATCGCGGGTCCAGCTCGCAATGTGGTCCGTTGCGGGCTTGGGGTCCTGCAGTCGGGGGCGGTGGCGGCTGGCCGGGCCGGGCACAGCGACTTTCGGAGAAATCCCTGCACGTTGCCGGCGCGCTCGTCGCGTGA
>JALORC010000032.1 GCA_025459175.1 Planctomycetota bacterium
GACCTGGTCGCCAAGAATCTGGTGTCGCAGTTCTTCCGCAAAGTCTGTGAAGGTGAAGATCCGCATGTCGCACTGGCGGCCGCCAAGAAGGCGGCGAGGGAGAAGGGCGCGCCATACAAGGATTGGTCAGGATGGAAACTGTCGGGTCGCTGAGGGTGCAGGCTTACCGGAAGAGAACCCCATGCTCGGAAAACTACTGCGCTTTGCCCTCTCGACCGCTGACCGCGTCCTTTGGCCGGCCACGTGCCGCGACAAGGCTCGGCCCGACGCATCAGGCAATCTCAATATGGGTGTCGGATTCGAAGCCCCTTCGCAATCGCCGTCCATGCTCGAACAGAGCCACCTGACCATCGAACGGTTGCTCGCTCAGCGCGACACCTGGATGCCGGCAGCGGCGGTCCGGCCTGCAGGTGAAGGGGGCTTTGGCGGCCAGCATCAGGATGCACTTGTCAGTCGGCTTCTCGAGGACCGCATAGTCTTCATTGGCGGACCGATCGACGATGACGTTGCCCACTCCGTGATCGCCCAGATGCTGTTCCTACAGAAAGAGAACAAGAACCAGGATATCAACTTGGTTCTCAATACCCCCGGTGGCCTCGTGACAGCAGGCCTGGCGATCTACGACACCATGGAATTCGTACAGTGCCCGGTCGCGACCTACTGCATTGGTCAGGCTGCCGCCATGGGTGCCGTGCTGCTGGCGGCGGGCACCAAGGGCAAGCGACGTGCTCTGCCGAACAGCCGCATCATGATCAACCGGCCGTGGGCAGGGTTGGCTGGCGCGGAAGTGGATGTCTCGACCCAGAAGGAGGAGATCCATCGTATTCACATCATGGTGAGCGAGATCCTGGCGCGCCACAGCGGCAAGACCACCGAGCAGGTCAAAAAGGACAGCGATCGCGACTTCTTCATGGGGAGCAGGGAGGCCAAGGAATATGGCCTGATCGACGAGATTCTGCAGGCGCCGAAGTGAGCTCGTCAACGAGAGGCAGGCTTGCCTTTCATTAGGTTGCGCGAGCGCGATGGTGCACTCGGCAACCTCCGGCTGACGCATACTGTACAATGCCTGCACGTCGACGATCCTGTCGGCCACTTCCCTCGGAGGTGCCTGGTGCGAGGGCAAAAGATCCCGGCTGCCCGAACTCAGCGGTCCCGCATGGGTGAGCCGATGGTAGTCCCTGATGGCCCGAAAGCCCAGCCCGCGACAGCAAGGCACAACCCAAGTCAAGAAGTGGCTCCGAAGGGACGCGAACAGGGTGAATAGGCGCAGACTTCCACACCCTGCCTATGCAGCGGATCCGTCCCGGCCCCTGATGGAGTTGGACACGCCAGATTCTTGCTTCTCAGTGTGCAAACGGTCGTCAGCGGCCTCTCAGCATGTAGAGCCGGGGCCGACGTCCCGGTCGCTCCTTTCGCAACAAACGTTCAATCCAGAATGGGTAACACCATGACTTTTCTTCGCAAGTTTGCCGCCGCACTGTCGTGCGCTGGCTTGGCGCTCGCACAGCAATACACCTACCCCGGGGTCGGCAACGACGGCGATGGCGCTGCGTTGGTCATCGGCCAGATCGGTGGCAACAGCCGGCCGGACATGTTGCTTCTGGCCAACGACGATGGCTTGACGAGCACGTCGAACAACTCTGTGCGCTATCGCCTGCTGCGCGACCTGAGCAGCACCGGCGTGCCGGCGTCGCAACTTCCTGGCTCGACCTCCTGGTATCAGCTGCCGATCACTCCCTGCAACGCGGCAGAGGGTATGGGCGCCGCGCTCACCGAGCTGAACGGCAATACGCTCCCTGACTTGGTCGTGCTGTGCAACGACAGTGGTAGCGCTGTAAGCGCCGCCAATGTGCCGCGATGGTTCGTGGCCTACGATCTCAACTCCGACGGCAGATGGACCAGCCTCGGAGCGCTGCAGAGTCCCCCTGCCTTCGTCAGTTTTGCCAACGACGACGCGGATGGTGCAGGTGTCGCCATCGGTCAGATCGATGCCAACCCTGCCCCGGACATGATCGTCATGGCCTTCGACCAAACCCCGGGCGCGAACGTGTTCCGTTACCGCATCGGCTTCAATCTCAACGCGAGCGCAGTGCCGGCTAGCTGGTCCACCCTTCAGGCGCGGCCCGTCTCGAGTGTTGAAGCCGATGGCGCAGACATGACCCTTGCGCAGCTCGACTCGGATCCTCGGCCCGACCTCGTGTTGATGCACTATGATGATCCTTTTGGTAGCAACAACTTCCGCACTACCATCGGCTGGAACCTCAACACGTCTGGCCTGACCTTGCAGTGGACGGATCGCGCGGAAATCCCAGTCGGTCCCTGGGGTACCCAGCGTTATGGGCAACCCGAGGGCGCTGGCATTGCGATTGCCAACCTGAACACCGACCCGCGTCCAGACTTCGTGTTCATGAGCTACGACTACAACAGTACGGCTCCGGGTAATTTGTTCTTTGTGGCGTGGGAGAGGGACTGGCCCGGCACGAGCAGCAATACCGGCATTGGTTGTTCGCCAGGCGTTTTGCCGAGAATCTCGGTCCTGCCTGCGACTGTCCCCACCGAGAACCAGCTCCTTACCCTCACGTTCAAGGACACCGGAACCTTCACGATGGGCGTCGCGTTCTTCGACCTTGGCGGTCCGGCGGCGCCGATCGACCTCACAGCCTACGGCTTGCCTGGGTGCAATCTCTACGCTTCGTCGTTTGTGGACTCCCTGATCGGGTTCCCCTTCCCGACGGTGTCTCTCTTCATTCCTCCGGGCTTCGCCGGTCAAAGCCTCTACGCGCAGGGCTTCTTGTTTGGCGGCCCAACCAGCGCCGCTTTGACGAATCGGCTGAACATGGTCATCGGTCGCTAAAGTGATCGAGGCCAAGACGGCCAATGGACATGGACTTGCTGCCTGAGCCTGAGCACGATCCGCGCCGGGGATCGCCGCGATCCTGAGCACGAACTTCAAGGGCCGATGACGAAACCCCTCGAGCAGCTCGAACAAACCGCCCCAGGCGGGGCGCCTTTTGTTGCTGACGCAAGGGGACCGTTTGGTTCCACAAGTGGCTCCTGCGCGCCCGCCTCCATGGCGTGCTCTGGCGGATCGATGAGGACCTGGCCGCGCTGTGCAAGGCTGCGCGTGGCCCTTGCGATGGCCGCCTGGACGTCAGCGAGCGCACGGTCGAGCGCTGGCTGCGCTGGTGGCTAGAGGTGTTCCCGGCGACGGCGGCGTTTGCCGACTGGGCACTGCGGAGCTGCAGGGGAATCGCGCGAGCCGGAAAGGTGCCGGGGTGAAGCTACGGAAGAATGGGGAAGAAGGAGAGTCAAGCTTTGACGTCCTTGGCGGACAACCCCGGCGCGGTGTTCGTCTCGCGAGTGGCCTCGGGAGGAAGCTGATGAGGCTTCCCTCCCACCACCGGTATCCACCGGAAGCAGAAGCACCATGGGCCGCCGTGGACGACCTGTTGCCGGGCCTGCTCGGCGAGGAGGGCCAGCCGTGAAGAAGCCCCTGCCTGCCCGACCCCGGGTGGTCCCGGATGCCCGAACTCAGCGGTCCCCGCTCGGGTGAACCAAGGGTGGTCCAGATAGCCCGTCCCGCCAGTACGGCACCACGTCGTTGCGCGAGAGGTTGTCGATGGCTTGGCCCGAGCACGGCTCGAGGCTCGATGGCGAGCAGAAGAGCGGGTCCGATTCCCCGCGGTCGCCTCTCCCGATGCATGCAGTGGCGCTCGAATTCTCCCGTTCTTTTGTGCACGCAGCCGGTCCCGGCCTCTTTGTCTTCGTGTGGTGGATTCAGCACCCCGAGACCGTGTGGTCTCCGTCTGGAAACCCCACCACTGTCAGACACACATCATCCGAACCCGGAGATTCTGCCATGCGCTTTTTCCCCCACAACCTCGCTGCTGGACTGAGCCTTCTTCCGTTCTTCTTGGGCACCCCGTCGATCGCTCCGGCACAGACCCAGGTCTTCGGTCTGGTCGGAATCGAGGCCAACCAACTGGTCGGCATTGCCACCGCCTACGATGGCGATGTCATCGACGGGTGGGTCGTCGATCGCCGCAACAACCATATCGGTCCGGTCGGCGACTTCGATGGTGATGGCTCCATGGAGGTCGTGATCCGCAGCCCCTGGGGCATCGGCGTCATCGGCCACGACGGCACCCGCCTTCGGACTGAGCTCGGCTACTCGCACGGCACCTGGTTCGGCGCCTGGAATTTCTCCGCAACCGACGTCATCCACGGGGCGGGCGATTTCAATGGTGACGGACGCGATGAGATCATCATCACCAGCTCCTGGGGCATGACGGTACTTCGCCTTCAGGCAGGCGGCCCGGTGCCGCTCGTGATCCACGCGAACAGCGCGTCCGGGACCTGGGGAAGCTGGAGCAGCAATGGCACTCCGCGGATTCGCCTCATTGCTGACACCGACGGTGACAACAAGGCTGAAATCCTCGTTTCCGACAATCTGGGCATGGGCCTGATCGGGATGAACACTTCCGGAGCCTTGGTCTCCAACAGTCCCAAGTTCTTCTACGGCAACTACATTCTCGGGTGGAGCCTCAGCCCGTTGGACTCCTTGACGAGCGTCGGCGACATGAATGGCGACGGTCGCGACGACATTCTATTCCAAAGTGGCTGGGGGATCTCGGTCAAGAGCATCGGCTATTCGAATCTCGACATCGGCGGTGGGGCCTTCGGATCGTGGTTCGGCGGCTGGGTGATCGGCAACGACAACAGCATCCTCTCGGGAGACATCGACGGAGACGGCAAGTCGGAGCTGATGCTCAAGAGTCCTTGGGGTATCGGTTCCCTGGGCAGCGTGCCGGGGACCTTGACCATGGAGTCGGGTCTCTACCTCGGGGCACTTGGCCTGACCGACACGGGGATTCAAATGCTCGGCGATCTTGATCTCGACAATCGCTCCGAAGTTCTCATGTCGCTTAGCGCATTTGGGTTCAACCTCTATGCAACTCTCGAGGCATCCGGTAGCGCCTTCGCGGTGAACGACCTCTTCATCAACCCCACCGATCGGGGAAGCTGGCTCTTCGACCCGCCCAACCGCTTCACCGTCGTGGGGGGCAACGGCCACTTCATCCCCGGGCGGTTTGGAAAGGAAGCCCTCGTTGTCAGCTTCTCCACTCCGTGGTGAATTCCGGAAAGTCTGACACGTTCCGAAGGGTCGCGGGGGAATACAGCAAGTCGAGCCTGGCGAAGATCCGCTACCCTGGGCCCATGCCGCCCGAACCCGGCGAGACCCTCGACATGATCGTGCTCGGCGCCGGCCTGCGCGGCCTCGGCGCCGCACTCGCCCACACCGCCGCCGCACCCAGAAAGACCCTGCTCGTCATCGACCCGCTGCCGCAGCCGGGCGGCTCGCTCCGCACCCAGCGCACCAACGGTTACCTGTGCGAACTCGGCCCGTTCGCGCTCGATGCCGAACAGCTCGCCGCCGCGACCCACCACCTGCCCCAGGCACCAACCCCGATCGACGCGCTGCCCGGCGCCGATCACGGCTACGTCTTCGACGGCAGCTCGCTGCAGCGCGTCCCGCTCGAACGCGCGCCGCGGTCGTTCCGCACCGGCCTCGAAGAACTGCCCCAAGCCTGCCGCCGCGCGCTCGGGCCCGCCCTGCGACTCGGCCGCGCCGCCATCGCGATCACGGTGGCGAACGGCGAGTTCCCCGTCGAGCTCGGCGGCGAAGTGCCGACGGCACTGACCGCCCGCCAACTGCTGCTCGCGCTTCCGCTGCGCACCAGCGCCCGCCTGCTCGCTGGCCTCGACCCGCACCTCGGGCCTCTCGCCGAACGACTGCGCAGCGAACCGCGCGCGTTCGTGTTCTTCGGCGGCGATCGTCGCCAGCTGCCGACGCTGGGCGGCTACGGCATCGTGCCGGCCGATGGCGCCGACACCGCGCTGACCGAGGTCGTGCACTGCAGCGAAGTGTTCGCCAACCGCGCGCTGCCGGGCCGCTGCCTGCTGCGGCTCGAACTCACCCTGTCGAACGGTGCCGAGCGCGACGAGGCGGTGATCCAACTCGCCCTCGACGAACTGCAGCGCTTCACCGGCGCACGCCCCGAGTTCGGCCTGCACAAGGTGCACCGATTCGAACGCGACCTCGACGACGCGGTGGCCGCCGAATGCCGCACCCGCCTGCGCGCCCTGCACGGACGGGTGCCGGGACTGACGATCGTCGGCGACGCCCGCGGCGATACGCTGTGACCCACCAGAACCCGCCACTCTCCCATGGCCGACCACCCGAAGACCGTTGCCGACTATCTCGACGCCCTGCCACCCGATCGCCGCGCCGCGATCGAGACCGTGCGCACGGTGATCCTCGCCAACCTCGACCGCGACTACGAGGAGGGCATCCAGTACGGCATGCTCGGCTACTACATCCCGCACCGCGTGTTCCCGGCCGGCTATCACTGCGACCCGAAGCAGCCGCTGCCGTTCGCGGCGCTGGCGTCGCAGAAGAACTACATGTCGCTCTACCTGATGAGCGTCTACGGTGACGAGGCGAGCGCGAAGACGTTCCGGGAGGCCTGGCTGAAGACCGGCAAGAAGCTCGACATGGGCAAGGCCTGCATCCGCTTCACCGATGCCGACCAGGTCGCCCTGAACGTGGTCGGCGACACCATCCGCCGCATGCCCGCGAAGCGCTGGATCGAGGTCTACGAAGCGTCGCGCAAGGGTGAGGCGAGCAAGGCCAAGCCGGCCCCCAAGTCGGCCAAACCGACGGCAGCGAAGCCCGTGGCGAAGAAGGCCGCCAAGAAGGCCGCGGCGAAGCCCGCCGCCAAGGCACCCGCCAAGCAGCCCGCCGCCAAGGGCAAGGTGAGCAAGGCCGGCAGCAAGCGCTGACCCGACGCTCGCTCAGCCCCCGACCGGACTGAGCCAGCCGTGCCGATCCTCGGCCCGCCCGCGCGCGATCGCGAAGAACAGCTCCTGCAGCCGCAGCGTGATCGGCCCGCGCGCACCACTGCCGACCGCCATGCCGTCGACCGAGCGGATCGGCAGCACCTCGGCGACGGTGCCGGTGAAGAACGCCTCGTCGGCGGTGTAGAGCATCTCGCGCGGGATGCGCTGCTCGACGACCCGCAGCCCGAGGTCGGCCGCCAGCTGCATCACACACGCGCGCGTGATGCCCCCGAGGATCGAGCTGCCGACGGTCGGCGTGCTGATGACCCCCTTGTGGACCAGGAACACGTTCTGGCCGCTGCCCTCGCTGACGAAGCCGTCGACGTCGAGTGCGATCGCCTCCTGGAAGCCGCGATCCTTGGCCTCGGCGACCGCGAGCGCGCTGTTGACGTAGTTGCCGGCGCACTTCGCCATCGCCGGCAGCGTGTCGGGCGCCATGCGGCGCCAGCTCGACACCCCGACCGCGAGACCGTTCAGCAGCAGCTGCTCCTCGTTGGGCCGCACCCACGGGAACGACGCGATCGCGCACTCGACCGGGTTGTCGTCGGGCCACACGCCGAGCGCGCCGTAGCCGCGATAGACCAGCGGGCGGATGTAGCACGCTTCCTGCTGGTTGGCGCGGATCGTGTCGCGGATCGCCTGCGCGATCTCCTTCGGCGTCCAGCGCAGCGGCAGCCGGATGATCTTGCACGACTGGAACAACCGCTCGACGTGCTCGGTGAGGCAGAACACCGCCGGCCCCTGCGGCGTCGCGTAGGCGCGGATGCCCTCGAACACGCTCGACGCGTAGTGCAGCGCGTGCGTCAGCACGTGCACCTGGGCCTTGTCCCAGTCGACCAGCGAACCGTTGAACCAGATCTTCTGCTGCGGGGTCAGCTTCATGGGGCCGCGCAATGTAGCGCCCGGCCGACCGCGCGGGGCTACGGCAGTTCGCGCAGCCGCAGGTTGCGGAACTCGACCGGCGCGCCTTCGGCCTCGAGCGCCAGGTAGCCGCTCGCCGGCGAACACCGCGTGCCACCGGCGACTTCCTCGCCGTTGACCCACAGCCGCACCTCGCCGTTGCAGGCGCGCACGTAGTAGTGATTCCACTCGCCGTGCGGCTTCACCAGGCGCCTGGTCGGGAAGCATCGGCTGCCGTTCTTGCTGCCGACGCGGTAGTTCGCGCCGGCAGCGCCCGGGTAGTCGATCGCGGGCGTGAACGGCTGCATCGTCGACGCACCGACCGGGAACACGTCGCCGTGGCTCGTGAACCAGTCCGACGGTTTGCCCTTCTGCTGCTGCCAGTTCTCCTCGTAGCCGAGGTCGAGGATCTGCACCTCGATGCCGCTGCGCGGCAGGGTGCCCTTCGGCAGATCGGTGAACGCGCTCTCCGGACACCACACGAACAGCCCGGAGTTGCCGGCGTGCTCCAGATGCCGCCACTCCATCACCAGCTCGAAGTTGGTGTACTGCTTCTGGCTGCGGGCGCCGCCGTTGGGCACGCCGGTGCCGACGATCAGCTCGTCGCGTTGGGCCCAGGTGGAGGCCTCGCCGTTCACGACGACGAAGTCCGCGAGCGTGAGCGCGGCCCAGCCCGGGCCGGCGCCGTCGACGAACGCGCGCGGCAATTCGCCGCTCGGCAGCAGGGACCAGGACGACAGCGCGGTGGCGGCGAGCAACGACAGCAGTGGCAGCGGCTTCATGACGGCCGCCACTGTAGCGGCTCAGCCGATCGTCACGGTGATCGTGTCGGTCAGCGTCAGCAGGGGATCCGAGCAGCCACCGGCGCCGAGGAAGTCCATGCCCTGGATGAACAGCTGCACACCGATCACCGACGGACCACTCGGGATCGCGAAGGTCGAGGTAGCACCGAACGCCGCGACCGACCACTCGTGACCCACGGTGCAGCCGCAGAACGGGATGCCGAGGCTGGTGGCGCCGTAGCCGACGAACGGGAACCCCGTCGCCGCGCCGACCGTCGTCTGGATCGAGAACCCGGCGTTCGGATGGCCCGTCACGCCGATCGTCGTCGGACCGCAGCCGTGCACGGTGCGCGACAGGCGCCCGTTGCCGGGCAGGTAGGCGAGGCCGAGCTGGTTGCTGCTGCCCATCGGGCCGACCGCGGTCGCGATGCCGGTCGTCGTGTTGATCGTGTAGAGGATGTCGGTGGTGTTGCAGACCAGGTAGAGGGTCTGGTTGTCGATGTTGTAGGCGAGCCCGTTCGGGTTGGTCGGACCGGTGAGCGGCCCCACCAACGTCGCCGCCCCGGTCGCCCGGTCGATCGAGTAGAAGCTGTCGGTGTTGGAGTTGGTCATCCACATCGTATTGGTGACCGGGTCGTAGCCGAGGTTGTGGAAGCTGGTCAGACCGGTGACGCCGACCAGGGTCGCGAGTCCGGTCGTGGTGTCGATCGTGTAGAGACCGCCGTCGTGCTGCGACATGCCGTAGAGCGTGTTGGTCGACGAGTCCCACTCGAGGCCGTGCATCACGAACTGCGAGCCGCCGTACGGACCGACCAGCGTGGCGCTCCAGTTGGTGACGTCGACGACGTAGAGCGAGTCGTTGCTGGTCGAGGTCAGGTAGAGCTTGCCGGTCAGGGAGTCGTAGGCGAGCCCGCCTGTGGTGGCGGCATTGGCCGAGATCGTGCCGAGCGACGTACGGACACCGGTGGTCAGGTCCAGCTCATAGACGACGCGAGTGCTGTCGACGGTCAGCATGCGTTGGGCGGCCAGCGGCGCGACGAGGGCGAGAGCGAGACTGACGTGGGGAAACCAGTTGCGAACCATGAGGATCCTCGGAGTGAAGAGGCCGAGGAGGATAGCAGGCTGGCCGCGGGAGGGGGAGCCGGCCCGCCGGGTCGCCTCCCCACTGAACGACACCCGACCGTGCAGAACCGACCCGCGCCGCTATCCTGCGCCGCTCGATCAGCCATCGGGACGAGTCACATGCCAGCCAACCAATCCTCCCTTCCCTGGGACCTCCCCTCCTTCCGCATCCGCCGCAAGGTCCTGAAGCTGTTCGGCGCCAGCTTCCACGTCTACGACGGCGAGCGCATCGTCTCGTTCTGCGACCAGAAGGCGTTCAAGCTGCGCGAGGACATCCGCCTCTACCACGACGAGAGCAAGAGCCAGGAGCTGATGCTGATCCGCGCCCGGCAGGTCATCGACTTCGCGGCGTGTTACGACATCGTCGACTCGGCGAGCCAGCAGAAGGTCGGCGCGCTGCGCCGCAAGGGCCTCGCGTCGATCCTGCGCGACAGCTGGGAAGTACTCGACAACGACGACAAGCCGATCGGCAAGTGCCAGGAGGACAGCGCGGCGATGGCGATGCTGCGGCGGTTCATCAACCTGATCCCGCAGACCTTCCGGCTGCAGGGGGCAACGGGCGGGGCGGTGATGTTCAAGCAGCGCTTCAACCCGCTCGTCTACAGCCTCGAAGTGACGATCCCGAACGACGTCGCCATCGACCGGCGGCTGGTGTTCGCGACCGCGGTGCTGCTGGCGGCGATCGAGGGACGGCAGCAGTCGTGACCGAGATCGCGACCTGCCCGCACTGCCGCACGCCTGCCGAGGTGCCGGATCGCTTCGCGGGCGGCATCGTCAACTGCAAGAAGTGCGGCCGCGCGATCGAGGTGCCGGGGCTGCGCGATCCGCTGTGGTGGCTGTTGCGCGCGGGTGTGGTGGCGGCTGCGGTCGGCGCCGGGGTGCTCGTCGCGCAACGGCACGGCGCCGCGACCGGCGCGATCACCGGCGCAGCCCTGCTGGCCGGCAGCTGGCTGGTTTCGCGCGCGCTATGAGCCTTTGTGCACCGGCACGACGCCGCGCAGGAACGTGCGCTGCCAGACCTCGAAGCCGAGCAGCGTCCACAGCCGCAGCTCCTCGTTGCGCCGACCGCGCATGTGGTCCTGCAGCATCGCCTCGATCGGCGCCCGCTTCAGGTAGCGACTGACGAACGCGTCGCGGCCGAGCAGCAGGTCGTGCACGTAGTCCTTGAGCCCGCCGCGGAACCACTCGTCGAGCGGCACCCGGAAGCCGACCTTCTTGCGATCGACGATGTTGGCCGGCAGATGGCGGCGCGCGATCTCCTTGACGATCCACTTGCCGCTGTTTCCCTTCACCTTCATCGACGAGTCGATGCGGAACGCGAGCTCGACCAGTTCGTGGTCGAGGAACGGCGGGCGGTTCTCGATGCTCGCCGCCATCGACATGCGATCGCCGCGCTCGAGCAGGTTGTCGGCGAGCCAGGTGTGGCAGTCGACGTAGAGCATGCGGCGCAGGTGATCGCCCTGGCAGCGTTCGTATTGACCCGGCGTGCGCAAGGCACCGTAGCCATCGCGCAGCTGCTTGCGTTCGTACCACGTGAACGGCGCGAACCACGTCTGCAGCCGTTCGGCGGTGTCGCGGCCGGTCAGCGCGCGCGCTGCCTGCCGCGCCCGGTACTTCGCGCCGGGCAACAGCCGCTCCGCGCGCCGCATCATCGCCACGCGCAGGAAGCCCGGCATCGCCGCGAACTTCGCCAGCTTCGGGTCGTAGGCGTACTTCGGGTAGCCGCCGAAGATCTCGTCGCTGCCCTCGCCGGACAGCAGCACCTTGACCGTGCTGCGCGCGTACTTGGCGATGCGGAAGATCGCGATGTCGGCCGGCTCGCTGATCGGGCCGTCGCGGTGCCACGACAGCTTCGACCAAAGCTGCTGGAAGTCCTGCGCGGTGACGTTGATCTCGTGGTGCGTGGTGCCGACCGCGTCACTGACCCGCTTCGCGTACGGCAGTTCGTCGAAGCGCGGGTCGGAGAACCCGGCTGCGAAGGTCTGCACCTCGCCGCCGCGGCGCAGCTTCTTCATCAGCGCCACGGTCAGGCTGCTGTCGAGGCCACCGCTCAGGTAGGCACCGACCGGCACGTCGGCGACCAGACGCCCGGCGACCGCCCGTTCGAGCGCCTGATCGACGGCGGCAATCGCCGCGTCGCCGCTCAGCAGCGGGCCGTTCTGCTCGGCCGGCAGCTGCCACCACGTCTCGTGCCGCAGCTTGCCATCGGCGGAGACCCACAGCGCGGTGCCGGGCGCCAGCTTCTTGATGTCCTTGAACAGCGTGTTCGGCGGCGGCACCGAACGATACGTGAGGTAGTCCTCGACCGCGTCGTCGTCGAGTTGCGGCGACTCGAGCGCGGGCAGCAGCGCCTTGATCTCACTGGCGAACACCAGGAAGCCGGGCCGCACCGCGTAGTACAGCGGCAGGATGCCGAGCCGGTCGCGCGCCAGCAGCAACGTGCCGTTGCGTTCGTCGAGGAAGCCGAACGCGAACTGGCCGTTCAGCCGGTCGAGGCCGCGCAAGCCCTCGCTGCGCAGCGTCTCCAGCAGCACCTCGGTGTCGCCCTGCGTGCGCAGCGGCACGCCGGCGGCCTGCAGCGCCGCGCGCCGTTCCTGGTAGTTGAAGATCTCGCCGTTGAACGTGATGTGGCACGGCCCGCTGGCCGAGGTCATCGGCTGCAGCGAGCCGGCCAGGTCGATGATCGACAGCCGCGTGTGGCCGAAGCCGGTGTCGCGCACGATGCGGAAGCCATCGCCGTCCGGACCGCGGTGGTGCAGCTGGGCCGCCATCGCGCGCAGCAGCGCCTGGTCGACCGGCCGGCCGTCGAAGCGGCGGATGCCTACGATGCCGCACATACGGTGGACTCCTGGGCCAGATCGGAGCGGTGACGAGGAGACGGCGTCGGCATCGGAAGGCTCCTTGTATCGGCGGTGAACACGAAGTTCATCGAGGGATATCCGAGGTGAATTCCGACACTATGCTCGGCTGGCGATGCGCCTTCTCACGATCGCCCTGCTCGGCATCCTGGTGGTGACGTGGGTGATGCTGGTCGACCTCTGGCCGACGCTGCCCGAACGGATCCCCCTGCTGCCGCCCGGCCTCGATGCGACCGATCCATTCGTCGAACGCTCGCTCGCGTGGTGGTTCGGACCACCGGCAGGTGCCACCCTGGTGGCCCTGCTGACGGGAGTGCTCGGCCCGAGGATGCTGGCCCGCCGCGCCACCGACGGCCGCTGGAACCCGGTGCCTCGTGCGGGCAGCGTGCGCCAGCTCGCGCCCGAGGCCCGCGCGCGAATCGTGCAGCCGATCCGGCTCGGGCTGGTGGGCGCCACCATCTGTCCGCTGATCCTGGTCGCTCGTTGGTGGGTCCACGTCGCCGAGGCCGCCGCGAACGGCGCGCCCAGCACCGGCGGAGCCGGGGTCTCGCTGACGATGCTCACCGCCGCCACCACGTCCTTGGGTGCTGGCTGGACCTTCTCCCGGAGCCGCGCCACCGCAGAACTCGCGAAGGGCAGCCTTCACCGCGAATGGTGACTCGAGGCGGCGCCGAGCGAGGTCGCCGTGCGCAGGATCTGGGCCGGTGAAGCGCGCCGATCCTGCAGCCCTGGCGGAACCTGTTCACCTCGGCGCGCCTGATGTATGCATCTTCCAACCCGACCAGTCGCGCAAGACGCCCCTGGCTGCTGCCTGCCGCCAGTCTGGCAATACCGCGCCACCCTTCCCATGCGGCCGGTCGCACGGTGCAATCCGGCGATGCCGGTCACGTCCCGTTCGCTGGTACTCGCCAGCGCCTTGGCCCTCGCCGCCTGCTCGAGCCACCCATCGTTCGCCGACAAGCCGCCCGAATACGCGCGCACCGGCCAGGAACTGCTGCCGTACGAACAGCAGAACTTCGCCTACCGCTGGCTCGACGTGATGCAGGAAGCCGCGGCGCGCGACGTCGACACGTTCGGCGCGCGACCGACCGTGCTGTCGCGGCAGATGATGCTGTGGGCGGCATCGGTCTACGAGGCGTGGGCCGCCTATGACGACAAGGCGCTGGGAACGCGACTCGGCGGCAGCCTGCGCCGACCGGCAACCGAACGCACGCTGGCCAACAAGAACCGCGCGATCAGCCACGCCAGCTACCGCTCGCTGCTCGGCGCGTTCCCGACCCAGGCCGCATTCGTGCGCGCCGAGATGCTGAGGCTGGGCTTCGATCCGGACGACACGTCGAGCGATCCGACCACCCCGCAGGGCATCGGCAACCTCGCGGCCGCTGCGGTGCTGCAGCATCGCGACCGCGACGGCAGCAACCACGACGGCAAGGAACCCGGCAGCGACGGCACGCCCTACAGCGACTACACCGGCTACCGACCGGTCAACCCGGTCGATCGCATCGTCGACCCCGATCGTTGGCAGCCGATCCCGTTCACGCGCGCCGACGGCAGCAAGTTCACGCCCGGCTTCCTGACCCCGCACTGGTACCGGATGCAGCCGTTCGCGCTCGAGTCGGCCGCGCAGTTCCGCGCCGAACCGCCGCCGACCACGAAGACGAACGACGCGCTGCTGCGCCAGCAGACCGACCTCGTGCTGGCGATGAACCAGACGCTGACCGACGAACAGAAGGCGATCGTCGAGTTCATGCGCGACGGCCCGCGCTCGACCGGACAGAGCGGTCACTGGCTGCGCTTCGCCCAGGACGTGTCGCGGCGCGACGGCCACGACCTCGATCGCGACGTGAAGCTCTACTTCGCGGTCGCGGTGGCGGCGTTCGACGCGTTCTTGTCGTGCTGGGAGACCAAGCGCTTCTACGACACGTCGCGACCGTGGACGCTGGTGCGGCACTACTACCGCGGTCAGCGCCTCAGGGGCTGGGCCGGGCCGCAGGGTGGCGTCGTCGAGATGGCGGCGGAGGACTGGCACCCCTACTCGCCGTACGTGTTCGTCACGCCGCCGTTCCCCGGCTACACCAGCGGCCACGCGACCGTCAGTGGCGCCTGCGCGAAGGTGCTCGAGCTGTTCACCGGCAGCGACGTCTACGGCGCCAAGGAGGTGCGGCGCTGCTGCATCCTGACCGAGGAAGTGCCGGGTGAGACCGCGACGCTCGACCTGCCGACGTTCTCGGCGACCGCCGAGATGGCGGCCAGCTCGCGAGCGATGGGCGGCTACCACATCCCGATCGACAACGACGTCGGTCTGCGCATCGGCCGCGAGATCGCGGTGTGGTCGTGGCCGAAGTACCGGGCCTGGTTCGAAGGCACGGCGCCGGCGCCGAAGTGACCGGCCGGGGCGTCAGCGCGCGCTGACGCGCTTCTGCTCGTGGATGCCGTCCAGGCAGGCCAGCAGCTCCAGCGTGCGGTCGTCCCAGGTCGCCTTCGCGAGCAGCGCGCGCCGATCGCCGGGCGCCTTCTCACCGCGCACCACGTCGTCGATGCGGGCCAGGAACTCGTCGCCGGTCCTCGCCACGTGCACGAAGTCGCGGTAGTGCTCGACCTCGGGGAACCACGTCGTCACGACCTCCTGGCCGAGCGCCAGGTATTCCTTCAGCTTGATCGGGTTGCAGCACCGGATCCAGTCGTTGTCGAGCCACGGCATGATCGACACGTCGAAGTCGGCGCCGAGCTGCGGGATCTCGGCATAGGGCCGGAAGCCGAGCCAGCGCACGTTGGGGTGCCGGGTCAGCCGTTCCATCGGCAGCGTCGCGTCCCCGATCAGCACCAGCGTGTAGTCGGGACGCTCGACGGCGAGCCGTTCGAGCAGGTCGAAGTCGATCACGTAGTCGTCGAGCCCGCCGAAGAAGCCGATGATCGGGCGCTTGCCACCCTGCTGCACCAGTACTTCGGTGCGCGGCCGCGGCGCGAAGTGCTTGCTGTCGACGCCGTGGTCGAGGAAGAACGCGCGCGCGCCGGTCAACGACCGCTCGCTGTCGAGGAAGGCGCGGCTGCTGTAGAGCACGCCGTCGGCCTTGGTCAGCAGCTCCCGCTCGAGCCCCGCGATCAGGCCCTGGTCGGCCTCGCCGAACGCCGAGTGCTTGTCGCTGCGGTTGTAGACCAGCGTCGAGCGCCGCATCTCCTTGGCGACATCCCACGCCGTGGGCACGGTGACGATCAGGTGCGGGTCGACGATACCCTGCTTCTTCATCACCCGCTCGACCTGCGTACGGATGCTGCGCGCGTTGAACTCGCGCGCCTTCTGGCTGCCGTAGAACGGGAACAACACCGGCGTCATGACCGTGTAGTTCGGCGCCTGCGGCAGCGGCTTGCGCGTGTGCCGCAGCATGCTCTTCAGCTTGCGCCAGATCCGCTTGAACGGCAGCGGCGACCGGCCCGGCATCGGCATGCGCATGCCGATCGAGTTGACGAGCAGCACCTTGCGGTGCTGCGCCGCACGCGTCATCAGCTGGAAGTCGCTGTGCGCGCGGTTGTGGTACCACCAGTCCTGACCACAGAAGATGACGATGTCGGGGCGAGCCACGGCGGGACGTTGTATCGGCCGTCGGGGCAGTTGCGATGGACTCTCAGGCCCGCGGCGGGGTCGCGGCGATCCAGGCCGAGACCCGACGGTCCATCAGGAACGGCACGATCGGCACCAGCGAGGCCAAGAACACCAGACTGATGCGGCCGATGCTCCAGCGGCGCTCGAAATGGGCCCGCACCAGCAGCCACACCAGCAGCAGGAACAGCACCCCGTGCGCCATGCCCGAGATGCGCACTGCCATCGGACTGTCCCACCAGTACTTCAGCGGCATCGCGATGCCGAGCAGGAACATGTACGAGACCGCCTCGATCAGCGAGGTGACGCGCAGCGCTGGCAACGGATCCGACATCGGGGCCATCGTTGCCGCGCCGCCCGCCCCTGGCAACCGTGCGCTCCGCATGCCGGGGCGCCGGCGCTCAGGAGCCCGCGCGCAGCCGGTGCACACGCACGCCGTCGCGTTCGAGCAGCAGCTCGCCGTTCTGCTCGAGCCAGCTGCGGACCTCGGGTGCCGTCGTCGCCGCGACCTGGTCGTAGACCAGTCGGGCACCGCGGCGGCGCAGCCCTTCGAGCGTGTCGATGTCGAAGCCGTCCATCGGCACCACCCAGCCCCGCAGTCGCGCCAGGTACAGGAAGCGCGGGTCCTCGAAGTTGTTGGCGCGGCGCCACAGCGGGTCGATGCGCGGCTTGTCGGCACGCACGACGGCGAGATCCCCGGGCTGCAGGTGCGGCTGCACCGCGGCCGCGATGTGCACGACCGGCGCATCCTGCACCGTCATGCGCATGCCGCGTTCGTCGCGCAACCGCCACGCGGCGTGGCCCGCCACCAGCACCAGGAACAGCAGCCAGGGCCAGTTCCGGGCCCCGCTCGGCCAGGCGCGCGCGACGCACCACGCCGACGCCAGCGCCGCGAACACGTGGTAGTGCGGCCCCATGCCGTGGCTGTAGCTGTAGCGCAACGACACCACGAGGCCGATCGCGACCGGCACCAGCAGGCCGAGATCGATGCGGTCGAGGCGCCGCCGCAGCAGCAACACCGCGAGCGCGGCGAAGCCGAGCACCGAGAAGCCGTGCCGCGCGGTGGTCGCCAGCAGCTGGCCGAGGATCGCCGGCGACGTCAGGTGCTCGATTCCCGGGAACTTCGTGTCGCCGCCACTGACGACGCCGAACGACAGCCCGGTCTCGGCATGCAGCGCCGAACCGTGCCAGAGCCAGATCGCGGTCAGCGCCGGGATGGCGACGAAAGCCAGCCACAGCCGCGGTTCGCGCAGTCGCCGCGGTGCCGCGAACAGCGTCCACGCGAACATCACCATGCCGAGCTGTAGCGACAACGGCTTCTGCAGCGCCGACAACGCCATCGCCGCGGTGGCCAGCAGCAGCGATGCGCCACTGCCGCTGCCGAGATAGCGCACGAAGGTCACCAGCCCCGCGGCACCGAGCCCGAAGCTCAACGCATCCGGCATCACCCGCGTCGCCAGCAGCGCCGCACTGCCTGTGCACAAGAACGCCAGCAACCCCGCCAGCGCCGCCGCCGGGCCCGCGCGCGACTCCAGCAACCGATGCAGCGACAGCGCACCGAACAGTGTCGACAGCAGCGCCAGCAATCGGCCCGGCCACTCGACCTCACCGAGCACCGCCAGCGACGAAGCGATCATCAGCTGGTAGAGCGGGAACTCGCACTCGACCGCGCCGTCGCCGTCGCCGCGCCAGTCGACCCGCGGCCGCAACGGATCGAAACCGTCGGTGAGGAAGTTCCTGGCGATCGCCTGGGTGTCGCACTCGCGCCACGACGCACCGATGCCGTGCGGCACCAGGAACCACAGCACGGCCGCGAAACCGAGCAGGGCCAACGTGGCCATGGCGCGACCGCGGCGCAGTGCCGCAGGCGACGAAGAATGCGTGGCCCAGGGCGCGGACGCCGGGGCAGGAGCGAGCGATGACATGCCGTGTGGGTGGCACCGGTGGCGCGGTGCCGCGATCGAAGGCGCGGCAGCGTAGCGAACGGCCATCGCCTCGACAGCGGCGTCGCGGCGGCCAGCGCACCCCACGGCAGCCGCCGCCCATGGCACCGACCGTTGCCGTCAGTCGGCGCGCGCAGTTCCGGTCGTCGATTGCTGGTCGGCACTGCTCTGCGCGGCCTGGACCGCGGCACGATCGATCTTGAACGACTCGACCATGCGCAGCAGCTGGCTCATGCGATCCGAGCTCTGCACCGCGGTGACGGCCAGCTCCTCGGCGGACGCCGCGTTGTCCTGCGTCGTCTGGCTCAGTTCGCCGACGCCGTGCGTGACCTGATCGACGTTGCTGCGCTGCTGCACGGCGGCCGCGGACGCCTCGCCCAACAGCACGCCGACCTTGGCCGTCGTGCCCTCGATCTCCGACAGCACCTTCGCCACCTCGGCGGCGATGCGCGTGCCGTTCTCGGCGCGGCGGCGGGCCTCCTCGATCAGCTGCGCGGTCTCGGTGGCGGCCGTCGCGCTGCGCTGCGCGAGGTTGCGCACCTCCTCGGCGACCACCGCGAAGCCCTTGCCCGCCTCACCGGCGCGCGCGGCCTCGACCGCGGCGTTGAGCGCCAGCAGGTTGGTCTGGAACGACACGTCCTGGATCACGCCGACCACGCGCGTCACCGTCTGGCTCGATTCCTGGATCGCGGCCATCGCCTGGTTGAGGCGCTCGACCTCGGCGCCGCCGCGGCTGACCGACTCCTTCGCCGCCGCCGCACCGCCGTTGGCCTCGCCGCAGGCACTCGACGTCTTCTCGGCGAGGGCCGTGATCTCGAGCAGCGTCGCATTGATCTCCTGGATCGTCGCGGCGTTGGTCGAGGCGCCTTGTGCGAGCCGCTGCGATTCCTTGCTGATCATCTTCGAGGCACCCTCGACGTCGCCGCTCAGCCCGACCACCCGTGCGATCGTGTCGTGGATGCGAGTGGCGAAACGATCGAAGCCGGCCGCCGCCTCGCCGATCTCGTCGTGACGAGCGAACGCGAGCCGCTTGGTCAGGTCTCCGTCGCCCTCGGCAACGTCCCGCAGCTGCGCCGCGAGCTGCCGCAGCGGATCGCCGAGCGAGCGCCGCAGCAGCCACCAGAACGCCCCGAGCCCGATCGTCAGCACCGGCAGCGCCATCAGCATCGAGCTGGTCAGGAACGACGCGATGTGGTCGTCGCACTGCTTGAGCGGCATCACCACTTCATAGGCCCCGTGCATCATGCCCGGCTTCCAGTCCTCCATGACGAAGCCGGCGATGTCCTTGCCGTCCCCGGTCGGGCTGGTCTTCGGGTCACCGTGGCACTGCATGCAGCTCTCGTCGAGCCGGATCGCGCGCAGGTAGTGCAGGCTGTTGGTGGCCTCGTCGATGCGCGTCAGCACCTCGGCGCCGTTCTGTTCGACCTGCTTGGTCAGGTCGGTCAGCATCCTGGTGCGGAAGGCCCCGGCCACCGCGTCGTTGCTCGGATCGTTCTCCTCGTTGCGCGCCTCGAACGAGCTGATCCGGAAGTCGAGGCCCTCGCGCTTGGCCGCTTCCTTGGCCGAGGCCCAGCCGGCCACCACCGGGATCGCGTCGTAGAGCCGCGCCTTCGCATAGCCCTCGCCGCTCTTGACCTTCTGTTGCAGCTCGGCGACCAGCTGGTCGGTCTGGAACGTGCCGCTGGAGTGCAGTCCGGCGACGTGGTTCTTGGTGGCGTCGGCGACGGCCGTGAAGGCCGCGGCCTTGTCGGCGAGGTTGCGTTCGGCGTCGATGCGATAGCTTCGCACGCTGCTCCAGATCATCACGGCACAGACCGTGACCAACAGGGCGACGGCGGTCAGCAGGACACGAGTGGCGAGGCTGCGGCTGGCATTCATGCTGCAACACCGATCGTCCCACCCGTGGGCCCGCCGACAGGTGTCATGCACCTAGGGGTGGTTGCCGATCGGGGATTACGCCGAGGCAGGCAACGATCCCGGCCCGATCGCGGGCGACTCGCGAATAGTCTGGCGCGTGCCGCGCAGCGCGCGCCCTTCCCGGTCCGGCCGCCCGGCCACCGCTCCGTCCCCACCGCTCTCACTGCCGTCGGAGGCACCTCCATGTTCGCCCGCTCCCTCGCCGTCACCATGTTCCTGGCCGTCACTGCGCTGCCGCTCGCCGCCCAGACGATCCCCGCCGAGGCGATCGCCACCCTCGATCGGGCAGTAGCCCGCATCGAAACCGCCGAGACCGAGCTCGAGCAGACCAAACGCGAGCTGCAGCAACTGCGCAACCAGTTGCAGCGCCAGCAGAAGAGTCAGGAGAAGGAGCTCGCCACCCTGCGCCGCGACCACGCCCGCGAGCAACAGCAGGTGCAACGCGAGCTCGAACGCGCGCAGCGCGAGCTGGAGCGCCAACAGAGCACCGCCGCCGCTCATGTCGAACGGCAGCAGGCCGAGCAGGGGCAGCTGCGCGAGGCGCTGGCCGCCGAACTGCAGCGTGCCCACGCCGAACTCGAGGCCGCGGTCGAGTCGCTGCAGGCCGAGAACGCCCGCGGCGCGCGCACCAGCCTGCAGCGTGGCCAGCACCGGCTCGAGGCCGCGATCTCGCGCGCGCGCGACGGCGGCGACTGCGCACCGCCCCGGCGGGCGCTGATGACGCGCGCCAAGGCGGCGCCGGCCGCCCCGGCCGCGGCGGCGGCGGTGGCACCGGTGGACGCCGTGGATGCACCGCTGGCAGCGGACGCACCGAGCCAGCCCGACGCCGTCGAACCGCCGGCCGGCGCCTGCTGCGGCGGCTGCCCTTCGGCCCCGGCCACGACCTGCCCGCCGTCGCCACCGAGCCCACCGAGCCCGCCGAGTCCCGCCGTGCCGCCGACGAAGAGCCGCGCCGCGCGCCAGATCAACTGAGCGACGAGCGACAGCGACGAGGTTGCTGAATACCTTCGCGGCCCTCGTGGCATTGAAGGGCATGATCGCATCGTTGCTGACGCCGACCGCCGCGACCTCGCCGGCCGCCGGGCCGGCCCCGGACCAGGCCACCGCGGCCCGGATCGACCGGCACCTGCGCCACGTCTGGCGCTACCTGCGCATGCACGGCGCCGCGCCGCAGCTGGCGGACGACCTGACCCAGGAAGCGTTCGTGGTCGCCCTGCAGAAGGGTGCCCTCGACTTCGACCCAGCGGCGACCGCGGCGTTCCTGCAGCGCACGGCGCGCTTCCTGTTCCTGCGCCATCTGCGCGACCGTCGCCCGGCGGTCGAACTCGCCGATGCCGTGGACCAGCTCTGGCAGCGCGATGCGGCCGCGGACGGCGGCGATGCGCTGGTCGAAGCAGTGCGCCACTGCGTCGACCAGCTCGAGGGCCGCGCCCGCGAGGCGATCCGGCGCTGCTACGGCCTCGACCAGGACGATCCGGCGCACCGCGCCGCGGCCGCCAGCGCGCTCGGCCTGCAACCCAACGGCCTGAAGACCCTTCTCCAGCGCACCCGTCAGGTGCTGCGCGCATGCCTCGAACGGAGCCACCGATGAGCGAGTCCCGATCCACGGCCGACGTGGCTCACAGCCTGCAGATCGATGCCTGCCTGCATGAACTGGCCGGCGTCGGCCCCGCCGCCGACCTGACCAACCGCATTCTCGCCGCCGCTGGCCAGCCGACGCACAGTGCTGTTCGAAGGCCGGCGACGCAGTGGCTGCTCGCCGCCGCGATCCTGCTCGGCGCCGGCGTGGTCACCGCCGTGGCCCTGCTGCAGCGCGACGAAGCGCGCCGCCAGGCGGTAGCGCCGCAGGAACCACAACCGCAGCCGTCGCCGAGCCCGAAGCCGCAGGATCCGCCCGCGCAGGAGCCGAAACAACCGGCGCCGGCACCGAAGCTGCGCTGGTTCACGCTGATCGCCGATTACTCCGACAACCGTGTCGTCGAGGTCGACGACACCGGCCGCGAGACTCTGCGACTCGAGGATATCTACGGCGCCTGGGACGCCGAGCCCCTCGACAACGGCAACCTGCTGATCACCGAGTTCTCGCTCAGCCGCGTGCAGGAGGTCGACCGCAAGGGCAAGCAGGTCTGGATGTACGACTCGCTGAAGAACCCGTACGACGCCGATCGCCTGCCGAACGGCAACACGCTGATCGCCGACACGTTCGGCAGCCGCGTCATCGAGGTGAACGGCAAGGGCAAGATCGTCTGGTCGTTCGACAAGGACATCCGGCCGTTCGACGCCGACCGGCTGCCGAACGGCAACACGTTGATCGCCGACGTGATGAAGGACCGCGTGCTCGAGGTCGACCCGAAAGGTGCCGTGGTCTGGGAGGCCAAGGAGTTGCCGAACATTCACGACGCCGACCGCCTCGCCAACGGCAACACGCTGGTGACCCTGCGCAACAAGGGTGAGGTCGTCGAGATCGACCGCGATGGCAAGCGGGTCTGGGAGCTGAAGGGCCTGAAGTCGCCGAGCGACGCCGACCGCTTGCCCAACGGCAACACGCTGGTCGCCGAGAACTCGCGGGTCCGCGAGTTCGACCCGAAGGGCGAGGTGGTCTGGTCCAAGGACACGACCTGGGCCGTCGAGGTCCATCGCTACCAACGCTGATGTGGCGGTATGGTGCTGGCCCCAACCAAGGAGTGGCCATGCAACGCCCGTTCGTGATCGTGCTCGCGTCCATCCTGCCGGCTCTGCTGATCTCGACGCTGGCGGCGCAACAGCCCGCCCCGGCGACGCCCGTCGCGCCGGCGACCCCGGCCGCGCCGGCGATCGACACCAAGGCACCCGCCAAGAAGGCCGAGTTGCCGGTCTACGACGAAGCCGCCGATGCGCGCGTGCAGGTCCAAGCTGCGCTGGCGAAGGCCAAAAAGGAGAACCAGCGCGTGCTGATCCAGTGGGGCGCCAACTGGTGCGGCTGGTGCAAGTGGCTCGCCGGCACGATGAAGACCGACGCGAAGCTGCGCCGCGAGCTGATGTACGAGTATCAGGTGGTGCACGTCGATGTCGGCCAGTTCAAGAAGCACATGGACCTCGCCAAGGAACTCGGCGCCGACTTCAAGGCGATCCCGTTCCTGACCGTGCTCGATGCCTCCGGCAAGCCGATCGTGCAGCAGAACACCGAGCCGTTCGAGACCAAGGTCGACGGCAAGGACGGCCACGACGCCGCCAAGATCCTCGCGTTCCTGAAGGAGCACGAGGCGAAGCCCCTGGTCGCGAGCGAGGTGATGGCGGCCGCGATGGCCACCGCGGCGAAGGAGCAGAAGCGCGTGTTCCTGCACTTCGGCGCGCCGTGGTGCACCTATTGCCACCAGCTCGAGGCTTGGATGGCGCGGCCGGAGATCGCCGCGGTGCTCGGCAAGGACTTCGTCGACCTGAAGATCGACAACGACCGCATGACCGGCGCCGAGGCGATCTACGAGGCGCAGCTCAAGGCAGCCGACCAGAAGGGCGACGGCATCCCGTGGTTCGTGCTGCTCTCAGCCGACGGCAAGCTGCTGGCGCACAGCACCGGCCCGAAGGGCAACGCCGGCTTCCCGTACCTGCCGGAGGAGATCGAGCACTTCGGCACGATGCTGAAGGCGGCCCGGCAGAACATCAGCGACGCCGAGATCGCGCTGCTGCTGAAGTCGCTCGACGACAATCGCATCGCCGAGGAAGCGAAGAAGGCCAAGCGCTGAGGTAGAGGAGCGCACCCCTTGCGCGACCTCGGCAGCGGCCTACAGGCCGGGCATGGGTCTGCTGCGCTCGTTCTCCGATGAAATCGCCGCCGTGGTCGCGCGCGTGCGGCCCGCCGTGCTGCACCTGCGCACGCTCGGCCGCGGCCGCGGTGGCACCGGCTCGGGCTTCCTGATCGGCGCCGACGGGCTGGCGCTGACCAACCATCACGTCGTGCACGGGGCGCTCGGCGTCGAAGCGATGTTCCACGACGGCCGCACCGCGGTCGCCGACATCCTCGGCAGCGACCCGGCGACCGATCTGGCGTTGCTGCGGGTGCCAGGAGCCGAACCTGCACCCTTGGTGCTGGCGGACTCGACGGCGCTGCGGGTCGGCGACTTCGCGCTCGCGGTCGGCTGCCCGCACGGGCTGTCGCACTCGGTGACCGCCGGCATCATCAGCGGCCTCGGCCGCGCGCTGCCGGGCCCCGGCGGCCAGTCGATCGAGGACGTGATCCAGACCGATGCGCCGCTGAACCCCGGCAACTCGGGCGGCCCGCTGCTCGACACCGACGGTCGGGTGGTCGGCATCGCCACCGCGATCCTGCCGATGGCGCAAGGCCTGTGCTTCGCGGTGACGTCCGCGACCGCCGCCGTCGTTCTGCCGGAACTGCGCCAGCACGGCAAAGTCGTGCGCGGCTGGCTCGGCGTCGCCGTGCACGGTGTCGAGATCGCGCCATCGATCGCCTTGCGTCTCGGCCTGCCTTCGCCGCGCGCGCTGGCGATCGTCGGCATCACCCCCGGTTCGCCGGCCGAACGCGCCGGAGTGCAGCCCGGCGACCTGCTGGTGTCGATCGAACAGCGGCCGATCCGCGGCGTCGGCGACCTGTTCGCCGGCCTCCCGCGCACGTCGATCGGCGCCCCGCAGCAGCTGCGACTGCTGCGCCACAACGAGATCCTGACCACTTCGGTCACACCGGCGGACGCGCCGCGGGCAGCTGCCTGAGCCGATCCCACGCCGCCGCGCGTATGTGCCAACGGCGTCTTCGTGCGCCTGTCGACTCCCGCAGCCCTCGTGTCGGCGCGACAATCCCCCTTCCATCCGGAGAACGATCATGAACGCACTTTCCCGTCTGCTGCTCACGTCCTGCCTGTGCCTGCCCTTGTTGGCTCAGGAGCCCGCGAAGGAACCGCCGGCCCCGGCCCCCGACAGCAAACAACAGGAGCCGAAGACCGACGCCCCGAAGAAGCTCCAGCTCGGCACCCGCGTCGACGGCAAGAGCATGCTGTCCGACATCGACGGCAAGCCGGTCCGCGCCCAGGAGTTCATGGGCAAGATCACGGTCGTCAACTTCTATTCGATCCAGTGCCCGATCCAGCGCGCCTGGGACGGCCGCCTCGCCGAGATCCAGAAGGAGTTCGAGGGCCAGGGCGTGGTGTTCCTGCACATCGACAGCAACGTCACCGAGATCGGTGAGAACCCGCCGGCCGCCGACGCCGAGCCGAAGCCCTACGCGAAGATCCGCGAGCACCTGGCGGCGCAGAACCTGCCGTTCCGCGTGCTCGCCGACCACGGCAACAAGATGGCCGACTTCTTCGAGGCGAAGACGACGCCGCACGTCTACGTGTTCGGCCAGGACGGCAAGCTGGTCTACAAGGGCCTCGTCGACGACGACCAGAAGAACCGCAACGCCGAGAAGCGGAACAACTACCTGCGCGACACGCTCGGCAAGCTGATCAAGAACGAGAAGGTTGAACCGTTCGCGACCAAGGAAGAGGGCTGCTCGATCAAGCGCACGAAGCAGGCCGTGCCGGCCGACAAGGAGAAGGCCAAGGCCGAAGGCAACAAGGGTGGTGCGTAACCGCGCCATCGTGCCGGCGCTGCTGCTCGCCGCGTGCAGCGGCGAGCCGGCGCCCACACCCGCACCGGCACCGCAGCGCGCCGACGCGAGCGCTGCCGCGCTCGCGATCGAGCCGCGCGACACCGCCGGCATCGTGCAGTGGATCGCGGCCCGCCGCGGCCAGCCGGTGCTGGTGAACTTCTGGGCCACCTGGTGCGGCCCGTGCCTGGCCGAACTGCCGGACCTGCTGGCGGGCACACGCGAGTTCCGCGCGCGAGGTGGCATCGTCGTCACCGTCGCGATGGAGCAGCTCGGCCTCGACCTCGGTGCCGAAGCGGCGGTCGCTAAGGCGGGAGCGAAGGCCAGAGAACTCGGGCTCGACGTGCCGGTGCTGGTGTGCACCGACGACGAGATGCCGACGATCCGCAAGGTGCTCGGCGTCGCGCTCGGCGGCCTGCCGCAGACGCTGACCTACGATCGCACCGGCAAGATCGTGCAGCAGCACGAAGGCATCGCCGACGCTGCCGAGTTCGCGGCGCTGGCGGCTGCGGCCGAGCGCTGAGCGCGGACGCTCACTTCGCTGCAGGCAGCGGCCGGCCGGTCTTCTGCAGCGAGCTCTCGAGGAACGATCGGTAGCTGGCGAGCCACGCGTTCGGGCCACCGCTGAGCACGTGCTCGACGATCGCTTTGCCGGTGTTCGGATCGACGCTGACGTAGGTCGGCGTCGTCGTGCGCCCCGCGACCAGGTCCTGGCGCAGCTGCAGATGCCGCTTCCATTGCGCCGCCGGGATGGCGGCCTCGTTGTCCATGTGCAAGCGCGCCTCGACGAAGTGTTGCTGCAGCAGCGGTACGATCACCGGGTCCGGCAGAATGCCCTTCTCGACCATGCGGCAGTTGGAACAGGTGAAGCCGGTGAGATTGACCAGCACCAGCTTGCCCTGCGCCTTCGCCTTCGCGGCCGCGGCCTCGTAGTCGTCGACCAAGAGCTCGTGGCGAGCGGTCGGCTTCTCGTGACCATCCTTGCCGGGGATCTCGGCCAGCGAGTAGGCCGGTGCCAGCGCGTTCATCACGAAGTCGAGCTTGTAGCCGAGCGCGCCGTAGACGCAGTAGGCGGCGAACGCGAGGCTCAGCAGACCACCGACCCGGCGGCCCTGGCCGATCGCTGTGCGCGGCACGAGGCCCCACAGATAGACGGCCAACACCACGAAGATCAGCGTCCAGGCGCCGAAGAACACCTCGGTCGGCATCCAGTGCAGCTGCAGCACGTATTCGGCGTTGGAGAAGAACTTCAGCGCCGCCGCCAGCTCGATGAAGCCGAGCGTGACCTTCAGCGTGTTCATCCACTCGCCGCTGCGCGGCAGCGAGCGCACGCGCCCCGGCAACAGCGCCAGCAGCACGAACGGCAGCGCCATCGTCAGCCCGAACACCGCCATGCCGACCGTCGGCCGCAGGCTGTCCCCGGACTGCACCGCCGGCAACAGCAGCAGCGCCACCACCGGCGCCGTGCAGGTGAACGACGAGATCACCAGCGTGGCGCCCATCAGCAGCACACCGGTGAGCCCACCGGCGCCGCGCGACTTGCCGGCGGCATCGACCAGGAACCGCGGCGGCTGCAGCGTGAACAGGCCGAGCAGCGACAGCGCGAACACCAGGAAGGCGCCGCCGATGATCACGTTGGTGATCCAGTGCGCGGCGAACGGCACGATGCGCTCGCCGATGACACCGGCCAAGGCACCGATCAGCGCGAACATGCCGATGATGCCGAGCCCGTAGGTCAGCGCCAACGTCAGCACCTTGCCACCGCGCGCATCCGCCTGCTTGGTGAAGAAGCTGAACGTGATCGGGATCATCGGATACGTGCACGGCATCACCAGGGCGAACAGCCCACCGCCGATGCACGCCAGGATCAGCTGCCACCACGAACCGCCGATCGGGTCGTCGGGCGCGGTCGCGCGCGCCGCCCCCGCCTCGATCGTGACCGCGACCTCGAACTCGACCTCACCGGGCGGGTCGCACGAGTTCGCGTCACACAGCTGGTAGTCGAACGTGCCGCGGATCACGACCTCACCCGGCTTCGCATCGGCCGGCACCAGCAACGGCTTGGTCACGCGGAACGTGTGCGGCAGCGGGAACGTCTCGACGCCGAACGCTTGCTTGCTCTCGCCCGGCGGCACCACCGCGTCGCCGGCCGACTTCAGACCACCGAGCTGCAGCTTCTCGTCCTTCAGCTCGACCGGGATGTTGGTCGTCTCCTTGGTGCCGTACGCATGCCACAGCTCGTCGACGACGACCTCGAGCACCAGCGTGACACTCTCTCCCGGCCGCGCCGGGTTCGGTTGCACCGCTGCGCCGAGGCTGAGCTTGCCGTCCGCGGCCTGCACCTTGGCGCCGCCCTTCGGCTCCTGCGGCGCGACCTTCGCCGGCGCGTCGCCAACACTCGCCGCGCGCACGGCCCCCGCTTCGACGGTGACCTTGACCTCGAACTCGATGTCGGCGGGCGGCGCGCACGAGTTCGCATCACACAGCTGGTAGTCGAACGTGCCGCGGATCACGACCTCGCCCGGCTTCGCATCGGCCGGCACCAACAGCGGCTTGGTGACGCGGAACGTGTGCGGCAGCGGGAACGTCTCGACGCCGAACGCTTCCTTGCGCTCGCCGGGCGGCACCACCGCGTCGCCGGCCGACTTCAGGCCACCGAGCTGCAGCGTCTCGTCCTTCAGGGCGACCGGGATGTTGGTCGTCTCCTTGCTGCCGTAGGCGTGCCACTTCTCGTCGACGACGACCTTGAGCACCAACGTGACCTGTTCGCCGGGTCGCACCACACCGGGCTGCACCGAGGCACCGAGGCTCAGGTTGCCGTCGGCGGCCTTCACCATGGTCGGCGCCGCCTTGGGCTCCTGCGGTGCAGCCCCGCCAGCGACCTTCAGCTTCGCCGTGAACTCCGCCTTGCTCGGCGCGAGGCACATGTTGGCGTCGCACAGCTGGTAGTCGAGCAGGCCGGTCACACTCGCCTCCGGCTCGGCGAAGCCGGCCACGACGCGGAAGCGTTGCCGCACCTCGAACCGGTTGGGCAGCGGCCAGGTCTCGACACCGAACGTCGTCTTGCGGTTGCCGGTCGGCACCACGGCGTCGCCGACCAGCTCGAGGCCGGTCCGCTGCACGTTCTTGCCCTTGAGACCGACCGGGATGTTGGTCGTCTCCTTGGTGCCGTAGGCGTGCCAGCCGGGCGCGACCTTGGCCGCCAGCACCAGCTCGACCTCGGCGCCGGGGGCCGCCGTCGCCGGCTCGAACCTGGCCTCCAGCGTCAACTTGCCTTGTGCGAACAGCGGTGCTGCCAACAGCAGCAGCACGAACAACGAGAACCAGCGTGAGCGAGCGTCCATGGCGGGGCGGCGATGATACGAAGCGCCGCGAATTCGGCACGGTCGAGCCCACAGATGTCGGCCGCGCACCCGTCGAGGCGCCGTTGCCATCGGCGTGTCTCGGGCGCCATGCCCGATCCTGCTCGGACCGAGACCAACCTCCCGGCCCGCATACCGTTCGTGCGGCTGGCGTGCCGATCCAGGCGCCGATGAATGCGTGGGCACAGCGACTGTTCGGGCTCGCCCTGGTGATCACCGGCGCGGTGCTGTGGCTGCGCGGCCACCTCGAGATCCCGACCCGGCGCGGCGATGCGATGACCCACCTGGTCGGGCTGTCGATGTTCTGCTTCGGCCTGTCGCCGGTGCTGGTCGGCGGCTCGCTGACCTGGGCCGCCGGCAAGCCGCACCTGATGAACAGTCTCGGCCTGCGCCTCGTGATCGGCGCCGGCATCAGCTGCATGGTGCTGGCGCTGCTGTTGGCGAAGCCGTCCTGAAGCGCTCGACTACCGGCGTCACCGCCGCGGGTTCAGGTGGATCTGCGTGATCGCGTCCTTCGCCGCCTTGGCGATGCCGGGATCGGCGTCCTGCGTCCACTCGATCAGGAACGGCAGCGCCTCCGGCATGCCGAGCGCGCCGAGCGAGGTGATCGCCAGCAGGCGCTGTTCGGCAGGCGCGCCGGGCTTGCTCTGCAGCAGCAGCTTCTCGACCGCGGACGAAGGCGAGGCGTCGAGTCCCTTGGTGATGCGGTCCCAGTACGACTTCTGCTCGTGCACGAAGCGGATCTTGGCGAGGGCTTCGTTCGCTGCCTGGCGCACCTCGGGCTCCTGGTGCTGAACCAGCTGCAGCAGTGCTGGCACTGCGTCGACCGCCAGCTTGTCGCCGAGGTAGCGTCCGATGGAGGCTGTGGTCTGCGGCTGCCTGGCACTCGGCAACAGGCGCAACACCGTGGCAATAGACAAGGAGCCTGCACCCATCCCGGCGTCCGCCGCCAGCCAGACGATCGTCTGGTGCTTGCTGTTCGTCAGCACCTCGTAGTCCAGCGGCGGCTTGCTGCCCCGCAGTGAATCGAACGCGAACCGAGCCATGTCCGCGTCGTCGCCCGTGAGCATGAGCTCGAGTTGCGGACGGATCGCGGCCAGATCCCGCTTGCCGAGATACTCCACCACACGTCGCGCCGGTACCGAACTCGCCAACGCGCTGCGCAGCCAACGATGCAGCGGGCCATCCAGGTCCTCTTCCGCGGCGATGCGCGTGGCCATCGCCTCCTGCCACGACGATGAACGCGAACGCACGATCCCCTGGGATCGAGAGGTGACCACGGAACCGACATGGAGAGTCGACCGCTCGGCCAGCGCCATCAGGAGCGGCGTCGTGGGCACGCGCTCGGGATCGATGCCATCGAAGGAGACACCCGCCTCGAAGACCTTCGCGCCGCGAACGAACGCGATCAGCTCTGCTTCCGTGAACCCGTGCGGCGGATCCGGCTGGTCCATCAGCAAGTAGCCGAGCGGCGAGATCGGCTTTGCATCCTTGGCGGTCGCATAGGCGTGACGAGCAGCTGGCAGCATCTCCTTGCCCTCGCCGATGCGCGCCAGCGTCGCCGTGTCATGCATCGACAGCAGCGCCAGGTAGAGCCGGCTCTTCGATTCTGAGGCGACTTTCTCGTTCTCGGCATACTGGCGCAGCGCCGAGCGCACCGGCTCCGCCTGCGTGCGGCGACCGAGCTGCAGCAGGTGCTCGCTGAGTTCCAAGTCCTTGTCCCGCTCGGCTTGAGCCAACAGCCACGGCACGGCGTCCGGATTGCCCGTCCGAGCCACCAGGGTGGTGAGCCACTGCAGCTTCCCGAGGCGGACCGCCATCTCGGTCTTGCCGACGAGCAGCGGCAGCGCTTCCGGCGGCAGATCGTTTTTGAGAAGGCCTCTGGCGCCGTCTTCGAAATTCGCCTCGTCCATCTGGGCAAAGGCCTGCACCAGTCGCAACGCCTGTGGTAGATCGATGCGGCCACTCAGATAGGCCAGCAGCCCGGTGTAGCCGAGCGGCTGCAACGCGATCAGGTCGTCGAGCATCGACCCGTCGAGGGACGACCCACAGGCACTGAGTGCCTGACGGACCCAGTGTTCGGAGCGAGCTGGCACCCCCCTCCGGGCCGCTGCCACCAGCCTTGGCCACAAACGCACCACCACGTGCTTGGCGAAGAGGTTCTCCATGCCTTCCTTCTGCAGCTCCCGGGGCACTCCAGCGTAGTTCAGCGGCACGTCATCCCCGATTCGCCCGAGGTGATCGACGAGGCAGTCGAAGCCCTCGGGTGTGATCTGAAGGCGCGGATTGGCGAGCGCGGCCAGCGCCGTTCGCACGACCTCCGGGTCGGTGCCGTTCGCGAGCTCACGCACCATCGCACACGCTCGTGACGCGGCGGCAGAGGACCACGGCACCACATTCCCACGTCCCCAAGGCAGGCTCCGCAGCACCCTGGCTCGCAGGGCCGGGCTGCGCCGTTGGACGGCGACCAGGAACACTTCCGGCGGCAACTCCTCCCAGTTGTTGCGGCCCTCGACCCAGCCCTGGTTCACGGTGAAAGGCGTCCCGCTGATTTCGAGGCCGGAGCGCGCGAGCTGCCAGAACACCGCTTCGCTCGGGTCCTCATTGAGCCACTGGATCACGAGATCCCGGAGCGTCGGCGCATGCCGAGCCGCCTGGGTCGCCAAGAGCACGCGGAACGCCTCGCTGCCGTCGCGATACGCCGCCTCCAACTGCGCCCGGGCGGCCGGCGACCCCAGGCGCCACAACACTCCGGCCAGGCCACGCAGCGCCTCGGTCCTGCTGTTCGTCGACGACAGGTCACCTGCAGCCTTGCCGGCGAACGTCGGCTTCCCGGCCGCCAGCGCCGCCCCGATCTCCGGCACCGCGGCCTCACCGAGCCATTCGACCTGCCGCCGCAGCTCGTCGTCCACGATGCCCGTGCGGGTATCGTCAGCGCCCTGTTGCGCGAAGTGCGCCTTGATCTGCTGCCCCAGCACCTTCTGCACCAGCTCGCGCGCCTTTGCACGCAGCGCTTCCTGCCGTTCGCGATCCTGCGGCGACGCCGCGGTGACGTCGTCGAGCGACACCACCGCGCCCCCGCCCGCATCGGTGATCTTGCCCATCCAAACCTTCGCCTCGTCCCGCTTGCCGAGCTTCATCAACAGCTCGACGAGCCGCAGCGTCGCCATCTCCTTCGCCGCCGCCGACAGCTTCCCGCCGTCGATCGCCTCCCTATAGAGCCGCTCGGCCTTCGCCAGATCGCGCTCCTGCTCCTCGACCGCGACGATCGGCGCCAATTCCTGGCTCGGCGTCGTCTGCTGGGCCGCGAGCGCCCCGGCGCACACGGCGAACGTCAATACGAGTGCCTTCGTCTTCATGGTGGTATGGGACGCCGGCGCACCGACGCCCCCGTTCGCTGTCGATCAGATCCGCGTCAAGGTTCGGTCAAGCCTCCGGCTCCTCGACCAGCCGGTAGCCGACGCCGTGCACCGTCAGCAGGAAGCGCGGCTGCTTGTGGTCGACTTCGACCTTCTGCCGCAGATTCAGCATGTGCGTGTCGATGGTGCGATCGCCGACGAACGCGCTGCCGCCCCACACCTGCTGCAAGAACTCGCTGCGCGGCACCGCGCGGCCCTGCCGCTGCCGCAGCAGCCGCAGCATCGCGGCCTCCTTCGGCGACAGCGCGTGCGTCTGCCCGTCGCGCACCACGGTGAACGCGGCGAGATCGATGCGGACCGCACCGAGCACGAACTGCTCGACCAACGCCGCGTCGGGCCGTTCGCGCCGCCGCAGCATCGCCTTCACCCGCGCCAGCAGCTCGCGCAGCGAGAACGGCTTGGTCACGTAGTCGTCGGCGCCGAGTTCGAGCCCGAGCACCTTGTCGCCTTCGTCGCCGCGCGCGGTCAGCAGCAGCACCGGTGTGTCGCCGTCGCGCGCCCGCAGCTCGCGCAGCAGTTCGAGCCCGCTCGGGCCCGGCAGCATCACGTCGAGCACGACGAGGTCGAAGCGCTGCCCGCGCAGCAGCGCGCGCGCTTCGTGACCGTCGGCGGCGGCGACGACGGTGTAGCCGTCGCTGGCGAGCGCATCGGCGAGCCCCGTGCGCAGGGTGCGATCGTCCTCGACCAGAGCGATGCGGAAACTCATGGCAGTTGGGCCGGGGCGGGTGACCCCGGCAGCGGGAAGCAGAACGTGAAGCGCGCGCCGGGGCCGCCGTCCAGCGGGTCGCCGACGGACAGTTCGCCACCGAGCTTGTGCGCGATCGTACGCGCCAGATGGAGGCCGATGCCGACCCCGGGTGTGCTGCCGTGCGCGTGGGCGCTGCCGCGCACGAACCGCGCGAAGATGCGCTCGCGTTCGGCCGCCGGCACGCCACAGCCGCGATCGCGCACATCGAGCACGGCGCGGCGGCCGCCTTCGCTGGATCGCAGCGTGACGTCGATGCGCTGCCCGGCGCGGCCGTACTTGTGCGCGTTGTCGAGCACCGCGACCAGCGCCTGCACGAACGCCGCCCGATCGAGCGGCAGCGTCACCGGCCCGAGTTCGTCGTGGCAGGCGACCACGACACCGTCGCGTTCGGCGACCGGCGCGAACCACGCCAGCGTCTCGCGCACCAGCTCGCCGAGCTCGCTCGCGCGCAGGTCGTAGGCGCGTTCGCCGCGCTCGAGCCGGCCGAGGTCGAGCACGTTCTCGATCAGCAGCGACAGCCGCGCCGCCTCGCCGGCGAGCATCCGGTAGTAGTCCGCTTCGCGGCCCTTCGCGCGGCCTTCGGCCAGCATCTCGCCGAGCAGCCGGATGCCGGCCAGCGGCGTCTTCAGTTCGTGGGTGACGGTGGTCAAGAACTCCGACTGCGTGCGCACGGCGCGGACCTCGGCGCGGGCCCCGCGCAGCTGCACGACGATCGCGGTGCCGAGCGCGAACATCAGCACCAGCAGCAGCGCACCGAGCAGCAGCGGGCGCAGCCACGGCGGCTCGCGTTCCTGCTCGTCGCTCCTGCCGATGCCGCGCAGGCCCGGCACGCCGGCGAACGTGGTCTGCAGGTCCTCGGCCGGCAGCAGCGTGTACGGCGGCGGCAGCTCGAGCAGCGCGCCGTCGCGACCGGCCTGCGCGACCACCGCACCGAAGGTCGCGGGTGTCAGCAGCGCCACGTCGTGACCGCCGTCGTCGCGCAGCTGCCACCACAACAGCTCCGCCGGTTCGATGGGCGCGGTGTCGCGGTTCGCGGCAGCGATGCCGGTCGGCTGGCGCGGCGCGAGCTGCTGCCACGCCGCGGCGAGGCGCTGCAGCAGCGTGCGGCGCGCGACCACGGCGGCATGCTCGGCGGCCCAGGAAGGCGGGCTCGATGCGCCAGCCACCAACAGCTCCGGCAAGAACGGCCCGAGCTTGCCGCTCCACGGCGGCGGTGGCTCCGACCCGGCGACGAGACGCAACGCACCGGCGACCGCGGTCGCCAGCTCGGGACGCGCCAGGTCGCCCGGACGCACGTCGGCGAGCAGCGGATCCAGCTCGATCTGCAGCGTCGCCACCCGCGCCACGGCACCGGCCCGGCGCGCCTGCCACGCCGCTGCCACGACCACCTGCAGCCGCATCGACGGCACCAGCGCGGCGGCGAGCAGTTCGTCGAACATGCGTTCTGCCCCGGCCACGTCGTGCGCCACGAACTCGGCGGCAGCCGCGCGCGCGAGCCGGTCCTCGACGACGAGATCCCGATCGATCGGCGACGGTTGCGGCGCGAGCCAACCGGTGTCCTCGTGCGCGACGACACCATCGGCGGTGACCAGCGCGCGCTGCGCCGATGGCACCAACGCGAACGCCGCACTGGTCGCCGGCGCCCGCTGCACGATGCGCTCGGCGAGGGCCTGCGCCCGTTCGTGCTCGGCGGCCCGCAGCTGCTGCTCCATCGCCGTCGACCGCCACAGCAGGTAGCCGAGCGCCACGACGATGCCGGCGGCCGCGAACAGCAGCAGCATCGGCGCAGCGAAGCGGGGGCGAGGGCGGGACGACACAGGCTCGCACGCTAGGCAATGCCTGCCGGCGGCTGTCAAGATTCGGTCAAGCTGGACCGCGTCACCGGCCTGACGATCGCCGTCGACGGCGGCTTCACCGCCCGGTGAGCGCTTCGATCAGAAGGTGCCGAGCTCGGTCCGGATCGCGTTCGAGGTCAGCAGACCGGCGCCGTTGGCTGCCGGATCGAGCCACACCGACTGGCTGAACAACACGAGACCCGACAGACTCGGCGTGACCGGCAACGGCAGCGCGATGGCGAGGCTCAGCCCGCCGAAGTTGCCGATCGCGTTGCCGACGCCCTGGGCCAGGTCGACGTTGGCGACGCAGCCCGGCGCACCGACGATGCCGAGGTCGAGGCCACCCGGGGACGCGCCGGGCAGATCGGCGAGCGACAGGATGTTGAGGCCGATGCCCGGCTGCGTCGTCACCGCCGACGTCGTGTAGCGAACGGTGTGACCGAGCACGGGACGCGTGGTCGCCGTCAGGGTCAGCGGCAGCCGGTCGGTGATCCCGTCGAGCACGAGACCTCCGGCCGGGATCACCGCCACGTCCTGTTCGCCGTGGTCGACACTCGGGCCACCCGGCGAGTAGCCGATCAGGTGCACGTCACTGGCCGCACCGCCATTCAGCGCGGTGATGCTCTGCCAGACGAAGTTGACCTGGCCGCTGGAGAGATCGAACTGCAGCTGCAGCGTGCTCGGATTGACCTGGGCGAGCGTGTAGCTCTCGACGGCATCCCACGTGACACAGAACAACGAACCCGACAACTCGGTCTTGATCTGGCCGCTGCCCGGCTCGCTCGGGTTGTAGTCGTGCCACGAGTACCACGCGGTGTTGGGCTGACCGAGCAGACCGGCGACCGTCGGGAAGAAGCTCTGGTTCGGCAGCGTGGCGTGGTTGGGGCCGGTCGACACGATGCCGTTGGTGTGCACGAACAGCTGCGTCACCGTGCCGGTCGGCAGCGGGAACGGACTCGGCAGCGTGACCGCGAGTTCGCCGTCGTCACTGTCGGGCGCGAAGCCGCTCAGCGTGGTCGCGGCCGCGGTCGGCGGCACGAAGGCGACCCCCGGCAGCGGCAGTAGCAGGTAGCCGGCACCGTTCGGCAGCATCGTCAGGGTCCGGCCCGACAGCGTCGTCGAGGCCCCGGCGGCGTTGAAGCCGTCGTGGAACGAGCCCTGGAAGCGGTAGCAGCCGGGTCCGTAGGCGGTGTGCCGCGCCGGCGTCGCCGAGCACGGCAGACCCGTCGCACCGACCACGTAGTTCAGCGAACCGTTCCACACGCGCGGCTGGAAGCTCTGCGTCCACGGCGGCGTCTGCGCCGCACCGGCGAGCAGAGTGACCTCGTTGCGGACGATGGTCTGGTTGGTGGTCGGACCACCGCCGCCGGGCACCACGGTCCCGGTGCCGTTGGTGTAGTTGGCGGACACGCCGACGTAGCGCACGGCGAAACCGATCAGGCCAGGGCTCAGCGTCAGCGGCGTGCTGAAGCACACCGGCGACGGCTGGCCTGGCCCAGCCGCGGTGATCGCACCGGTGGCGACCGGGGCCGCGGACCACGCCGCCGCGTTCAGTTCGTTGCCGAGGTAGGTGCCGGGGCGCGTGAAGACCTCGATCGTGCCGTTGGTGCCAGCAGCTTCGACCAGGTTGAGGTCGAAGCCCTGCAACGTGATCGTGGTGCCGACCTGTAGGTCGAAGAACACCTGACCGCCGACGCCGCCCAGGTTGTTGGACGCGTAGGTGGTGGTCAGCGGAGATTGAGCGAACAGGGTGGCGGTGAAGGCACACCCGAACAAGAACGACAGAGATCGCATCGGCAGTGGATGAGCTAGGGGTTCGGCGACCGGGAGCGAGTCGCACGGGGCCCTAGCGCCATGGCAGATGCTGGCTACGGGCACAGTGCCCGGTCGGCAAAGCAACCGCGCCGGGTGTTTCCCGGGCACGACACCCGGAATGCAAACCGGCCTCCTTCCCACGGAGGGAAGGAGGCCGGTCGCGATGCGTCCGTCAGGCGACGATCAGAAGTTGCCGAGCAGCAGCTCGAGGCCGTTCGACGTGATCAGGCCGGCGGCGTTCTGCGTGGCATCGAGCCAAGCCGACTGGCTGTAGATCGCGATGCCGGCGAAGGCCGGGTTGTTCGGCAGCGGGAAGTTGACCGACATGGTCAGGCCGACGCCGGGGATGTTCGAGATCGCGTTGCCGACACCGGTGTTGATGTCCGTCAGCGCCGGGCAGCCGGCAGCGCCGATGATGCCGAGGTCGAAGCCCGGGGCCGGGATCTGGCCAACGGTCACGAAGTTGACGCCGACACCGAAGGCGGTCGTCTCACGGGTCGTGTCCAGGCTGATCGTGGTGCCGAGGATCGGCTTGCCGGTGGTGGCGAGGTTCAGCGCGAAGAACTCCGGCTCCTGCAGGACCACGGCCGCCAGGGTCGTGATGTCGACCTGCGCGCACTGCGGCGACGCGCTGCCCGGCGAGTAGCCGACCAGGTGGTCGTCACCCTCGAGGAAGCCGCTGCCACCGACCGCGTCGATGGTCTGCCAGACGTAGTTGACCTGGCCGGTCGTGAAGTCGAACTGGAACTGGAAGGTGCTCGGGTTGGCCGCGGTGGTCGGGTAGCTCTCGACACCGTTCCACGTGAACACCAGCAGGTTGAGGCCAACCTGCTCCCACGAGACCTGGCCGCTGCCGGCTTCGGTCGGGTTGTAGTCGTGCCACGACCACCAGCCGGCGGCAGGCGCGTTCAGGAACGGCTGCACACTCGGGACCCAGTTCGGACCACCCGGGAGCGTGTTGTTCGACGCGACCGAGATGTAGCCGTTGGCGTGCACGAAGAAGTCGGTGGCGACGCCGGCCGGGTAGGTGAACGGGACCGGCAGGGTGACCTGGGTCTCCGTGTCATCGCCGAGCGCCAGCACGTTGGCGGCGCCGGTCGGCGGGATGAAGGCCGCCGTGCCCTGCTGCACCAGGTAGGAGCTGCCGGTGGGCACGAGCGTCAGCGTGCGACCCTGCATGGCCGCGGAGGCGGCGCCAGCGGCGCTGGGCGCCGAGGAGTCCGTGAACTCCTGGAAGAACGAGCCGCACTTCTTGTAGCAGCCCTCGCCGTAGGGCAGAGCCTCGGCGCACGCGTGCGGGGCACCGGCGCCAACTTCATAGGTGATGGTGCCGTAGAAGGCCCACGTCGTGTTCGGCGCCGGGGGCGGGCCCTGCAGCGCGCTGGTGAAGGCGGCGTATTGCAGCGCGCCGCTGCTCCACGTCAGCTCGGGAGTGCTGAAGGTGCCCGCCGCAGGCGTGGCTGCCAGCAGCGGCGTCACACCCTGATAGCGAATGGCGATGCCGTAGCTGCCCGGGAGCAGGGTGAGGCCGGTGTTCGGCGTGACCGCGTCTTCCTGGCACGAGGTGGCAGTCAACGTCGCGAACGAACCGACAGTGCCGAGGCCGACGATCGAGCCAGTGGCCGCGAGCGTCCAGGCGGCTGCGTTCAGCTCATTGCCGACATGGGTGGTCGGGCAGGTGTAGAGCGACAGCGTGCCTTGCTGGCCGTTCGCCGACAGCGGGGGCGTCGCGATGCTCTGCAGGGTGATCGGCGAGTTCACCACGAGGTTGCCGTAGAGGTTCGTGTTGTTGCTCGGCGTGTTGTAGCCGAAGCCTGCAACCGGAGTCTGGATGATGGCCAACTGGGAGGACTGCGCGGTCGCGACCGCGCAGAGGCTGGCAACTGCCAGCATGGAGAAGATCTTCATGAGGGACATGGCTTACGTGAAGGGAATCGCGCCAGGGCCGGAGGTTCGGCCGGGGCGCACTGCCTGAACGACGCTACTGGACAAGTCCAAACTCGTCCAGCGGGGGGCATTCGACCCCGGACAGAATAGCCCGGCAAGTTACAACGGGCGGAAAACCGCCCGATGCGCCCGCCCGAATCGAGACAGCGAACACTCCCCGACAGCGCGGCGCGTCAGAAGCGCAGGCCGCCGCCGAGGATCAGACCGCCTACCTGCAGATCCGTGTCGAACGTGTCGCCGTCGATCTCGCCGTCGGCCGTCAGCATCAGCGAGCGATAGCCGACGAACAGGTCGATCAACGCCGTGGGGTGCACCATCAGCATTGCCTCGATGTCGAGCAACGAACCGCTGACCTCGTCGACATCCACGCGCATGTAGCCCACCTCGGCCATCGCGCTGACGATGCCCAGATCGACCTCGCCGCGCAGCATCGCCAGCGGCACCGGCGCCTGCAGCTCGACGCGCTCGTTGGCGATGCCGATCGCATCGCGCACCTGCACATCGAGGTCGAAGTAGTCGACCGCGATGCCCGGCGAGATCGCCACCGGACCGAGATCGATCTGGAACAGATACGAGCCCTTGATGTTGGTCATCTCGAGCTCGCTGCGGACCGGCGTGCCGGCGACGAGCAGCGGGCTGTCGCCGAAGCTCGCCTGCAGCACACCATCGCCCGACTCGTCGAACGTGAAGCCGGAGACGCTGAGCACCGGCACCCCGGTGTCGACCGAGACCCGCGCATACGGCGAGCCCTGGTCGTCACCGAGACCGAACGCGCTCTGCACGTCCTGACGGATGCTCGCCGTGGTCGAGCCGTTCACGTAGCCGAGGTCGCCGTCGACGGCGAGCTGCGCGTAGCCGGCCTGGGCGTGGACCTTGAACTCGTAGCAGGCGGGAGTGAAACAGACGGCCGCGAGGACCGCCGACAGTTGAAGTCGCATGCGAGAGCTCACCGGACGTAGTTGAGGCTGCGCGCCTCGACGTCGTAGTCGAAGCTGCCGGGGATGTCGGTGATGGTGATGTTGGCGGTCGACGTGCCGTCCAGTTCGATGGCGCCGACGACGGTGGCCTCCGGTCCGACCAGGGTCAGGTTGACGACGCCGATCGGATACTCCTGCCCGGCCTGCTGGTCGATGCGCAGACCGGGGATCGCGAACGTGAGCGTGCAGACCGGCGGACCGTTGTCGGTCACCGAGCTGGTGCCGGCCGGCGGCAGGCCGCCGCTCGGCGTGGCCGAGGTCGTGCGCAGCTCCCGCAACTCGGCCGGGCTGCCGGTGCCGGTGACGATGCCGGTCAGCGCGCCGCTGCCGGTGATGCCGCCACCGGAAATCGTCCAATCGCCGACCACGAACGTCTCGGCGGTGCCGAACGTCGTGCGCAGCTCGGTCGCCGCCACCTCGATCAGGTCGTTCAGCGTCGCCGGCGAACCCAGCGCGAGATTCTGCTGCACGCCGGTCGGGCTGTAGAACCGCACCGTCATCGCGATCGTGCTGCCGTTCACCAGGTAGCTGATCGTCACCGAGCCGTCGCCCTGCTCCGCGAACGTGAGGCCGGCGGGGTCGGGAATCGCGGCGCCACTGTTGAGGCGCCAGGTCTCGGCGAGGTCGAGCAGCTGCTGCGCCCGCGAGTACAGGCCTGGGAAGCAGTCCTGGACGGTCTCGACCCGCGCTTGCAGGTCGGCGTCGATGTTCGAAGTGATCTTGCTGTCACAGGCGCCGAACAGCACCAGGAGCAGCAGGGGGGACCTGCGGATGAGCATGGGGTTTCTCCGGAGAACGGGACGTGGGCGTGGGGAGTATGGTTGAACAGCGGAAGCCGGGTCAACTTCCGAACTGCCGTCTACTCCCGATGCCATCGGCGTTTTGCCGCCGTCCCTTGAGCATTCTCCGGGCGCCCGACCCTCAGTCGCCGCCGGCCTTGCGCAGCGGCACCGCGGCGCGCGGCTTCTCCATCGCCTCGCGCCGCTTGCGATCGGCAGCTGCCTGCTCGAGGGTGGCGGCGTCGACCTTGATACCCGCCTCGGCCAGCGCCCCTTCGAGCAGCACCTCGCCCTTCATGTAGCCGACCACCGAGCTCGCGATCTTGCCGTCGCGGCCGATCACGAACTGGTGCGGAATGCCGCCGACGCCGTAGAGCGAGCGCGACGCGCGCTCGGGAGAACGCTCCTTCGGATCGCAGGCGAAGAGCACGTTCGGGTACTTCTTGGCCTCGGCCCCGACCCATTCCTCGAACGCCGCGCGGCCGTCGTTGGTGCACGACGCGATGACGACGACCCCCTGGTCGGCGAACCGCTGCGCGACCTCCTGCAGGTGCGGCAACGCCGCCTTGCACGGCCCGCACCAGGTCGCCCAGAAGTCGAGCACGACCACCTTGCCGGCGTGATCCGCGAGCCGGATCTCCTTGCCGGCGAGGTCCTTCATCACGAAATCGGGGGCCGCCACGCCGGCCGCGATCGGGGTCACCGACGCTTCGGCGGGCCGCGGTGCCGGCTTGACCCAGAACGTCTCCGGCAGCACCTCGGCCGGCCGGTCCTCGGCCCGGAGCTGGACGCCGGCGCGGTGCAGCAGGTTCGCGACCGCTGCGAACACCGGTTGTTTGTCCTCGCGCGGGAACCGGAACGCACCGACCAGCTTGCGGTCGGCATCGACGACGCAGAAAGCCGGCAGTGGCGGCGTCATACCGCCGCCGAACATGCCGCCGAGCAACGTCGTCCGGTGATGCGCCATCCTCGCGTCCTGGTCCTCGACCGCGCCGGCGAACGGCGCCACCGGGTCGCCGACGATCAAGAACGGCCAGGCCGCACTGCTGGCCTTCGCCCACGCGGTGAACGCCTCGGGCCGCAGCCAGTTGACGATCGCGACCGTCTCGACGCCGTAGCCGCGATAGCGGTCCGCCACCAGCTGCAGATCCTGCAGGGCCGGCGCGGTCGCCGCGGCTGGATCCAAGGTGACCAGGCCGACGATCGTCAACTTGCCCCGCTGCTGCGACAGCTGCCACTCGCTGCCGTCCGGGCGCAGCGCCTTGAGGTCGGGCAACTCGTCGCCGTGGTGGAACCGCAGCAGCGCCGGCATCACCAGCGGCAGCTGCCGCGCGGGGCGGTTGGTCGCGGGGTCCTGCGCCAGGGCGAGCCCGACCACACCGAGGACCACGGGGAACGAATGGAAGAAACGGCTGGGGGTGGTCAGGTGCATGAGAGGGTGGCGATTGCGGCAGCGGACGCAGGATCGGCGCGGATCAGAACAGCGTCACGCGCACGCCGTTGCTGAACACGAACGGGAACGCCGCGGAGCTCCCGACATCGAGCGCGGCGAACTGCGAACCGAGCACGAAGCCCACCAGGGTCGGGTCGTTCGGAATCGGGAAGTCGAACCACGCGTGGCCGCTGGCCCCGACGGCGTGCTGCGCTTGCTGGTTGCCGGTACCGACCGGCACCACGTTGACGACGATCGGGTCGGTGTGCAGTTCGCAGCCGACCGGCGCCCCGGGCACCGGCAGACTCGCCCACGCGGCATTGCCACCCAGGATCGCCAGCGCGATCGAACCGGTCGGCAGGCCGGTGGCCTCGACCTGGAAACTGGCATTGCCGATCGTCGGCGCCTGGTTGGTGAAGCTCGCCGGCACGACACTGGCCGCACTCGCGCAGCCACTCCCCACCGCCTGCACCGACTGGTCGTCGAGCAGCGAGCAGTAGCCGCGCCACTTCACCGCCTGGGCCGTGGCCTGCATCAGCCAGTTGCCGCCGCTGAAGCGCGCCACGGTTGTCGTCGTGCCACCCGGCTCGTAGGGCAGCCGATTGCCGCCCGACTCACGCCACACCAGCCAGTAGTTCTGGCTGCCGTTGAGCACCGCGACCCGATCGAAGCTCGCGCCCTGCCAGCTCAGCCCGAGCGACGTCTGGATCTGCCAGGTGCCGCCGGCCAACCGCGACAGCGGCAGGTTGGTGGCTGGGTTCTCGTCCCAGACCTCCAGCGTCATGTAGCCCTGGTTCACCAACCCCGTGTTGGAAGTGTAGATCTCGGCCGCCTGGAGCACGATCGTCGACGACGGCGTGAACTGGTAGGCGAGCACGCCCGGCCCGGCGAAGCCGAACGCGGTGATCGAGGTCCCGACCGTGGTGTTGGCATCGTTGAGGGAGATGCACGGCGCGGTCTGCGCGGTGGCAACCAGGGCAAGGGAAAGGAACGCGGTCGTCAGGCGTAGGATCATGGCAGCACCTTGGAGGGAGGATCCGACTATCATGCTCGACAATGCCCCGGGAAAACGGGCTCTTACGTCAGGGAACTGTCGCAAATGCGGTGGCATCGGATCTCGAACACGGTCGACCGATCACCCAGCCGGCGAGAGCCGGGTCATGGCCAGCCGCGCCTGCTGCCTGCCCCGCCACAGCGAAGCGACGGTGATGCCCCAGACCCCCATCGTGAACACCCCCATAAGTATCGAGCCGAGCTGGGGCATGCTGTGGGTCAGGAAGTTCGCGATCTGCTTGCTGCCGATCACCACCGGCATGAACGGCTCGATCTTGACCGGCGCCTTCGGGTCGAGGTGGTGGCCGAACTCATAGAGCATCCAGACGAAGCGCCCGAACGCGACCGCCGAGATGTAGAACGCGATCATCGACAGGTCGATCATCGTGCGCACGTTGCCGAGCAGCGCAGCCCGCAGCGCCAGCAGCGCCATCGCGACGATGCCGAACGGGATCCAGTCGAGATCCCGCAGCTCCTCGCGCGTGATCGTGTGCATGCCGATGTAGTGATTGAGGACGTTGATCTCCTTGATGTCGTGGCCGTCGTTGCCGCCGACCACCTGATAGGACCAGATGTCCATCTTCAGACCGTCCGGGTACTGCGGCGCCTTCATGCTGATCTGCCACAGCGGGAAGGCGAAACTGAGCAGCAGTGGCACGATCAGCAGCACCAGCAGCAGGCGGGCACGCCACCGCAGCGGCGCGTCGAGGAAGTCCCAGAAGTTGTCGGCAGCAGCACGCATGAGATCACCTGTTCAGACGAGATCGCGGCGCCGGAACGAGCCCAGGCTCCACACCCAGGCCGTGAGCCCCAGCAGCAGCGGCCAACCGATGCCGGCCCAGAACAGGCCGGCTGCCCCCACCTTGTTGGCGAGGTAGAAGCCGACCGGACCGAAGGTCGACAGTTCCGGCTGGGCGCCGGACAACAACGCGAGCCGGCAACACTGCACCGGGTTGATCGCGGCCAGGGCGAACACCGCCTGCGGCGGCAGTTCCCACTGCAGCATCACGCCGACCAGGGCGAAGTCGATCAGCGCCACCCCCGCGGCCCAGATCAGGATCGCGAGCATCAACGCCTTGGCCTGGTTGCGCACCGTCGTCGACACCAACAGCCCGATCGCGACGAAGCACAGCAGCAGCGCGGTGCTGACCGCCATGCCCCGCAGCAAGAACCCCCACGGCACCTCCTGACCGAACGCCAGGGTGCCGAACAACGCCATCGCCGGCATCGCCACCAGCAGCGGCAGGCACAGCACCAGCGAGCGCACCAGCGACACGCCGAGGAACCAACCGGTCCGGCCGACCGGGTTGCTGGCCAGCAGCTCCAGCGAGCCGTCGTCACGCGCACTGTTGACGACCTGACCGGTGGCGGACAACGCCAACAACGGCAACAAGAACAGCAGCGCGTGGCTCCACGACATCAGCGCGCGGCCCATGCCCGTGAACCCGATAACGCCCGACTCGCGCAGACCGACCAGCACGAACATGCCGGCCAACAGCGCATGCACGCACAGGCAGAACAACAGCCAGCGCGAGCGCAGCACTTCGGCGACGTCGAGCCGAGCGACCACGGCGACCTGGCGGCGCAGGCTCACTTGCCCCCCTCGTGGCCACCGGCGCGCAGCAGGCACTTCGCCCGCGCCTGGTCGTAGTCGATCGCGCCCGGGGTGTGGCTGTCGACCGCGGCGAGCCCGAATCCCATCGGCGTCGGCTCGACGGCGATGAATCCCACCGCCTGCTTGCCGAGCCAGCGATTCTCGCGGTGATGGCGGAAGAACAGCGAGTGCAGTTCGGGCTTCGTCTCCTCGACCCACAGGAACAGGCAGCCCGGGTCGTCGAACGCGTGCACGCGGCCGTCCTTGGTCGTGACCTGTGCCGCGAACGGCGGCTCGCCGACGTGCATGCCGCAAGCCACGCAAGCTGCCTTGTCCCAGACGATGTCGGCAGGCCCGTCGGGCAGCTTGCTCGACGCGACCACCGACCAGGTGATCGCGCCGCCGACGATGGCGATCACCAGCGCCAGCATGGCGACCGGCAGGACCCGGGTCGAGAAAGTGCTCATCCGTCGTTCTCCTTGGTCTCGGACTGCAGCCGTTCGACGTCGCGTGCCAGCACATCGCGCACCTGCCCGTTCAGGCTGCGCCCGAGTTCGCCGAGCAGGCGAGCGCGTTCGGTGACCGGCACGGCCTTGCTCCACCACCCGACCGCACCGGGTCGGAAGCCGCGCTGGGTCAACCACGCCGCGGCGAACTCGCCATCGGCGCACACCTCGACGACCGCCTCGGCGTGTTGGTCGAGGTAGGCACCGGCGGCGCCGGACCACGCGACCTCACCCTCGGCCATCACCACCACGCGGCCGACCAGACGCCGGATCTCCTCCAGCCGATGCGAACACAGCAGGATGGTCGTCTCGGCCGGCAGCTCCTCGATGCAACGGAAGAACGCGGCGCGACTGCGCGGATCCATGCTCGCGGTCGGCTCGTCGAGCACCAGCAGCTCGGCGCCCGACGCCAGCGCCAGCGCCGCCAGCACCTTCTGCCGCTGGCCGCCAGACAGCGCGCGGAACGGCCGTCGCGCCAACGGCGCGAGCTCGAGCGACAGCTTCGCCGCCATCGCCCCGATGTCGTCGAACCCTCGCCCGCGTAGCCCCGCGATCGCGCGCACCACGTCGCCGACCGGCGCCGCGAGGCGCGGCGCGATCTGCGGCATGTAGGCGATGCGATGCGCCACCGCGCTGCGGTCCTCACCGACCACCACGCCGTCGATGCGCACCTGACCGCCGACCGTCAGCATGCCGAGCAGCGCGCGCACCAACGTCGACTTGCCGGAACCGTTCGGTCCGATCAGAGCCGTGCGGCTGCCGGGCAACAGCTCGAGCGAGACCCCACGCAGCGCCTGCACGCGGCCGAAACGCTTTTCGATGGCGGCTAGCTCAACGTGCACGACGCACCTCGGGGGTCCAGCCGACCGCCATCGGCGCCAACCGCGGCGCCTCGTCGCGCAGCAACTGCCGCGGCACGAACAGCGGCATCACCTCGCCGACCAGATCAACCATGCCCATTGCCGGGGATCCGTGCAGCAGGGCCAGTTCCGGATATCGCCCCTCCAGTTGCACCGACAGTCGCCGGAACTCGAACGGCACGTCGCCGAAGCCGTCGCCATCGAGGTCGTAGCCGCGATAGCTGTCGTAGAAGTTGCCGCGGAACTTGCAGGCGAGCGCATCGCCCTGGCCGCCGACCTTGACCACGACGCCGTTGTCGCGGAACTGGTTGTCGACGAAGTCGCTGCGGCGCAGCCCGCTGTGCAGACTGATCGCCGACTCCGCGAAGCGGACCACATTGCGCCGGTAGTGATTGTGGTGCCCCGGATCGAGCGGCGATGCGTCGATGTAGATGCCGGTCGTGTTGGCGAGCAACCAGTTGTCCTCGATGGTGAGGTTGCCTGCCTCCTTGAGGCCGATGCCGATACCGGCTGCACCGCCCGACTCGGCCAGCAGGTTGCGGCGCAGCACGATGTCGCGCGAGTACATCGCGAACACGCCGACCTCACAGGCGACGTACTCGCTGTCCTCGACCACGTTTTCGTGGCTGTACATGAAGTGCGTGCCGTAGCGGCTGCGAGTGACGCGGTTGCGTGCCAACAGGTTGCGCGACGAGTACCAGACGACCACGTCGCGCGAATCGGTGACGTGGTTGTCGGTCACCAACGAGTCGTTGGTCTCCCACAACCGGATGCCGTCACCGCGCAAGCCCATCGCCGGAAGGCCGGTGCCGATCACGGTGCAGTGGACCACCTTGGCGCGCACACAGCGTTCGACCAGGATGCCGAACAGCGTCTCGCACACCGTCACCCCTTCGAGCACGTGGTCCGAGCCCTGCAGGTGCACACCGCCGTCCATCAGATCGAAGCGTTGACCGCTGCCGGCGATCGTGAAGCCAGCCAACCGCACCCCGCTGCCGGTGACACGGACCGTCGAGCCGGCACCGCCGCGCACGGTGGCCAACGGCGGCCCCCACAGCGTCAGCGGCTTGCCGATGGTGAGCGGTCCCCGATGCTCGCCTGGCGCCAGCAGCAGCACTGCACCGACTGGTGCGACGTCGATCACCGCCTGCACGTCCTCGCCGACGTGGACCGTGCGGCCCGCGTGTGGAGCCGCGACCTCCGACACGCGCGGCGCCGGCGGCTCGTTGCCTGCGCTGCACGCACTCAAGCAGGTCGACAGCAACATCGTCAGCGAGCGCATGGTGGATCCGGTGCGTGGTTCGCGGCTAGCCGTCACTTGGGCTCGACGAGCAGGTAGCCGGCCATCTCGAGGTGCAGCGCAGAGCAGAACTCGGTGCAGTAGAAGGGGAACACCCCCGCCCTCTCGACCTTGAACACGATGTTGCAGTGTTTGCCCGGTTCGAGGCTGACGTTGATGTTCTGGCCGCCGATCGCGAGCCCGTGCGTGGCATCCTTGGCCTGCTCGACGCTGGTGACGTGCAGGTGCACGGTGTCACCCTGCTTCACCCGCACGATGTCGGGCGAGAAGTGGCTCCGCACCGCGGTCATGTAGACGTGCACCCCGTCCGCCTTGCGCTCGATGCGCTCCTTGCCGGCGACGGTCGCGCTCGGGTCGACGTCGTGGGTGTACGGGTTCGTGCCGATCGGCTTGTAGACCTCGATCGGCTTCAGCTTGCCGGCCTTGATCATCTGCGCGTTGTGCGGCTCGCCGAGCGGCAACGGCATGTCGTAGAGCAGCTGCATCTTCGCGCCGCTGATGTCGATCAGCTGGAAGTTCTGCGGCAGCAGCGGGCCGACCGGCGCGAAGCGGTCGAGTGCCCACTTGTTCATCGCGATCAGGTACTTGCCGTCCGGGCTGACGGTGTCACCCTCGGCAGACACCAGGTGGCCGATGTTGAAGTGGGTATCGATCTTGTCGACGACCACCAGGTCCTTCAGCGACCACTTGGCGACCACGGTCTCGATGAACACCGAGGTGTAGGCGAATCCCTTGTCGTCGAAGACCGTGTGCAACGGGCCGAGGCCGATCTCGCACTGGCCGAACACCGAGCTCTTGAAGTCGAGGATCGGCACCCCGTACGGATCCTTGCCGACGAACTGCTTCGCCCTCATCTGGGCGATGATCTTCTGGATGTCGAACAGCGTCGTGTGGGTGTCGAGCTTGCCACCGACGACGATGCCGGTGCCGTCCGGCGTCACGTCGACCCCGTGTGGGCTCTTCGGCTCAGGCACGAAGGCCAACAGCCCCTCGTCGATCGCCGTCTGCATGCGGATCACGCGCATACCGGCGATCGTCTCGGTCTTGCCGGCCTTGGCGATCGCCTCGGCGCCGCGCCAGTTGATGCAGTGCAGGTAGTCCATGTCGTTCTGCGTCGCACCGGACTCCAGCGGTGGCTTGCCCTCGAGGATGCCGCCGTAGGCTCGCTCGGTGTTGATCGAGTTGCAGAACACCCAGCCGTCGCTGCCCTTCTTGCCGCAGTCGGCGAGGTCCTGCATGTAGGGTGGCAGCTCGATCGCGAACGACTCCGCCGGCACGATCCGACCTCGCGCCTTGTCGAACTTCCAGAAGATCATCGCGCCGCGGTACTTCTCGTCGAACTGCTCGATCGGCGCGTAGACGCCCCCGAGCGGTGCCGGGTACTGCGACGTCTCGACCACGTAGTCGGTGTCCGGCGTCACGAACGTGGCCCCGTGTTCGGAGGCGATCAGCTCACTGCTGACTATCTGCTGGGTCGTGAAGTCGGAAAGATCGACGACGGCGACCCGTGGATTGCACTTGTCGTTGACGAAGATGTACTTGCCGTCGTAGTCGCCGGCGGTCTCGCTGAGTGCCGGGTGGTGCATGTCGGCCCAAGTCAGCGTCTGGCCGCCGCGATTGCCCTGCCTCAGCACCTCGCCGCTCTCGTCCCCGTAGCCGTAGCCCTGCCACGGCTCCGGCGAGAACACGCCGACATACTTCAGGATGCGCATGCTCGGCACCCCGATCACGATCAGGTTGCCACCGTGACCGCCGGACGCGAAGGTGTAGTACTCGTCGTGCTTGCCGGTCGGCGTGTAGGTCTTGAGCGCCGCGGTCACGTCCTGCTCGGACAGTCCACGCGCATTCATCAGCGCCAGTACGTCACCGCCGGCACCGCCGCCACCGCCGTTGGCGGCCTGGCGGCCGCCGCAGGCAGCGAACACCGACAGGGTCAGGATGGCCACGATGCGTGGCGAACGGATCCGCGTCTTCTGTTGCATGGGTTCCTCTCGATCTCGAGCGATGCCGGCCGGGCCGGCGAAGTTCCTGGTCCGGATGTCACTTGCCCTTGAAGCCGCGCACGATCTGCACGAGCCCATCGAGCACCTTGTCGTTCCCCTTCAGCTGCGGCTGGGCGACCATCATCGGGCTCTTCCCGACCGCGGCGCCGCCGTAGACGATGACTTTCTTGATGTGCTCGTCGGTCACCGATGCCTGCCAGGCGACGTCGGCGAACGACCTCGGCTTCGGATCGATCGCGGCGGCACCCGGGCCGTCACCATGCCCCGAAGCGCCGTGGCAGGTGAAGCACAGGGAGTCGAACAATGCGCGGGCCTCTCCGGCACCGCCCGCCGTCGGGGTCGGGGTCGGAGTCGACGCCGTCATCTGCGTCTTGGCGGGGGCCGCTTTGGCGTCACCCCCCCCGCAGGCGGCAAGGGCGAGAAGGGCCGACAGGAGAACGGAACGGGAGTAGGTCGTCATGGATACCAAGCAGTGGATGTCGTTCGAAACATCAATCGATCCTAGTATCCAGAAATGCATTTCGATGGCATCCGGGCCCTTGTTGGAACATGTCTCCGAACAACATCGTAGTTTCGGACCTTTGAGCCCATGAAGCTCGTTCCGAAGTTCTCCGTGCACTCGCATCTCGACCCGTTGAAAGAACCCCTCGTCTGCGGATCTTTATGTCGTGTTTAGAGATCCCATGCGGACAACCACAATCCTGCTCTCCCTCGCCACTATGACCCTCTGGAGCTGCAGCCAGGAAGCTGCCCCATCACCTCGGCCGGCGCCAACGTCGGCGAAACAGGACTCGGCGCCGCCGCCCCTGGATCCGGACAACATCGTCAGCATCGCCATCGGATCGAAGGACCACACTACGCTGGTCGCGGCTCTGAAGGCCGCCAACTACGTGACCTCCGTCGCGAACCCCGGCCCACTGACCGTGTTCGCGCCAACCGATGCCGCGTTCGGCAAGCTGCCGGCGGGCACCGTGGAGGGGCTTGTGAAGCCCGAGCGACAGGCTGACCTCAAGGAGATCCTCAAGTACCACGTCGCGCCAGCGGTCTACGAAGCGCCGGCCCTGCAGGCGATGGACGGCAAAGAGCTGGCGATGGCCAACGGCAAGAAGGTCGCGATCCGAGTCGTCGACGGCAAGCTGCGGATCAACGACGCCACCGTGATCGCGTCGATCCGCGCCTCCAACGGCGTCGTGCACGTGGTCGACGGCGTGCTGTTGCCGAAGGCGAACTGACAGCCAGCTGGCGCCCGGCCGGACGGCGCCCGACAATGACGCGGATGCTGCTGAACCTGACCGCGGTCTACGGCCTGCGCGCGATGGCCGTGCTGGCGGGCCTCGCCGCCGGTGAGAGCATCAACGCCGCGGACCTGAGCCAGCGCACCGGTGTGCCGCAGCAGTATCTGTCGAAGGTCATGCGCAAGCTGGTGCTGGCTCGCCTGGTGCACGGCCAGCGCGGGCGCGGCGGCGGCTTCATGCTGGAGAAGCCAGCGCGGCAGATCCGGTTGGCCGACGTGCTCGGCGCCCTCGACCTCGAACTACAGGGCGGCTGCGCGTTCGGCTTCGAAGCCTGCGACCCGCGGAACCCCTGCGTGCTGCACCCGATCTGGAGCAAGCTGCAGTCCGATCTCGAGGCCTGGACCACCGGCTCCACCTTTGCCGACCTGGGCCCGCCACCGCCCGATCGCCGCCGCCGACAGCGCTGAAGTGGGCGGGACAGGAGATCCTGGCAACTCGGAAGGAACTGCTCGGCCCGGGGTCGTATCCCCGCGCCACATGCCCCCCCGCTTCTCTCCGTGTTACCTGCTGCTGCTGTTGGGTGGCTGCCATTCGCCACCTGCTGCGCCGCCGCAGACCCTCCCGCACAGCCACCGCGGCACCACGGCCCTGACCGTCACCGCCAGTGCGATCCTGCCCGCCGCCGAGGTTCGCATCCCGGTGATGTCGACGCTGGTCTGGCGCAACCGCACCGATCGGCCGCTGCAGATCGACATCGCCACCGCCGCCTGCAACGAGTGCGACACGGTGCTCGGCTTCTCGGCCGCAGGGTCCGGCGCCCGCGCCATCAACCTGCCACCTGGCGGCATCGCGACGCTGTGCTTCCATGATCCAGGGGTGTTCGCCTACGCCACGCGGAGCGGTGACTCGGTGCGCGAAGGCACCATTCGCGTCGAGGGCGGACGATGAGCCACCACCTCGCCGCGATCTCGATGGCCGCGCTGCTCGCGGCCTGCGGCGGTGTCAGCCACACGCTGCACCGCGACGTGCCGCCACCGCGAACGATCGCGATCCTGCCGTTCCCGGGCACCGCGTCGCCGGCGGTGCGGGCAGCCGCCAGGCAGCTGATCCAGAGCCGCTTGCGCACGCTCGGCTATCGGCTCGCCGACATCGAGCATGTCGACCGCGTGCTCGCCGAGCGCGGCTGGCTGCGCGACCCGGGCAGCTTCGTCACACCCGACTCGCGGACCGAAGTCTGTGCCGCGCTCGGCACCGACGCAGTCCTGCTGGGCACCGACATCGAGGAGTCCGGGTTCAACTACCTGGTGCTGCGCCGTCACCGGATCGGCGGCACCCTGGCAATCGAGCTGGCCTGTGGCCGCGAGTGGTGGCATGCCGAGCACGCGGCCGGCAAGTTCGGCGGCTTCCTGCTGACCAGCGGACAGGTGTTCGCCGAGTTCCGCGCGCAGGGCGAGCACGGCACGCCGATGGCGACGATGGCCCTCCTGGACGAGTTCACGGCGGACGCGATCGGCACCGTGCCTGCCATGCCGGTGACGGACTCCGTGCCGATGCCCCCGCCGATCGCGAACGTGGTCGCGCGGCGCACGACGACCGCAACCGGCACCCGCCTGCTGGTCGAAGCCGCCGCCCCGAGCGGTTGTGAGCTGCGGTTCGCGATCGAAGGCGCCAGCGGCGCGGTGCCGATGGTCGAGCTGCCCCGGACCGGGCACTACCGCGGTTGGCACGATCTGCCGAGCGCGGACCACGTGGCGCTGACCGTGCACGCGACCGATCCGTGGGGTCAGGCGAGCACCGCGAGGGTCGACGGATGAAGCAGCTGCTCCCCCTCCCCTTGCTCGTGGCCTTGGGCGCGAGCTGCACCGGCACCCATGCCTCGCGGCACATCGCGCCCCAGCTCGCCGAGCTCCGCAGCATGGGCTACCGCATCGCGGTCGTGCCGTTCACCAACACCGCGCCCGCGGACGGCCTGCTCAGCGACTCGCTGGCGGCGGTCGGCGAGACGATCGCGCTCGAGCCCGGCCAGGAAGTGCCGATGCGCGAACGGATCGCGCAGTCGATGCAGGACCACGTGCTGACCTGGCTGCAGCAGACCGACTTCGAGGTCATCGACCCGTGGCACGCGGCGACGCAGCTGACGCACGCCGGCCTCGCCGCCGTCGTCAACGATCGCAGCCGCCTCGCCGAGGTCGCGCGCGCGCTCGGGGTCGACGGCGTGCTCTACGGCGACGTGCGGCAGTGGAACCGTTCGTACTACGTGGTGCAGTCGGTCGCCGAGGTCGGCCTGCACGTCGAACTGATCGACGCCACCAGCGGCCTCACGCTGTTCGCCAGCGATCGCACCGAACGGTACGGCGCCGGCCTGAGCGGTGGCCCGACCGGCTACGTGTCGGCGGCGACCGAACCGCTCGCGGGCCTCAGTGGCTCGCACCTGCGCTCCCTGGCGCGCAACGCGGCGCGCCACCTCGCCGAGGACCTCAACGGCGGCGAACTCGGCAACCAACCCGGCCCGACGGCGCCGCGGCTGGCGGTGGTCGCGCTGGCGAAGGAGCACGACGGGCCGTTCCGAGCCGGCGAACGCGTCGATGTCGTCGCGACCGGCACCCCCGATTGCCAGGTGCAGTTCGATCTGGGCCGATTGCGCACCTCGGTGCCGATGGTGATGACCACGCGGCACGAGGATCCGCGCGGCCCGCGCGCCACCTACCTCGGTCACTACATCGTCGACGCCGTCGATGCCGCCACCGAACTGCCGCTGACCTGCACCATCCGGCGCGGCTCGGCCCGACGCACCGTCGAGGTGCACTACCGCTGGGACGGCACGGTGTCGCTCGCCGGCGACGGCGCGCCGTAGCGGCGGATGCAGCGGGGAATCACCCACGCCATCGCAGCGTCGCGGCAAGACGCGTTCATCGCGGGACGGCGTTACCGAAGTCGGCGCCGGCGCTAGTCGATGCGCCCCCCATGCGCGCCTGCCACTCGATCGCCACCCTGCTGTCCTTGGCTGCCGCGCTGGCGGCGCAGGATTCCCGACGAGATGGCGCACCGGTCGCCGCCGATGCGTTGACGACGGCATGGCAGTCGGCGAAGGAGCAAGCGAAGCTGCACAAGGCGCCGATCCTGGCGTTCGTGCTGCCTGCTGCGGATGCAACGGTGAGCGAGGCGGACAGCCAAGACACGTGGCAGCGCGAACGCGCCGTCGGCATCCGGCGCGCGTATCGCGAGAAGTCACCACCCGCGGGCACCGCGCGCGAACTGATGCTGCGCCAAATGCAGCTGCTGCGCTGCACGGGGCGAGACGGGGGCAATCCGGGTCGATTCGGCATGGATGTGCGCGCGACGCGCGGCAACGCGCTGTTCGCGCTGACCGTGCCGGTCGTCGCCACCGCCGCGACCTGCCAGGCCGAACCGGGCGAGACCGCCGTGCTGTTCGGGTCCGACGGCAAGCGCGTGCAGGGCTTCCGCACCAAGCTGTCGGCGGGCGAGGCGTTCGTGGCCGAGGTGGCGGCAGTGGTCCTCGAACCGAGAGCGCTCGCCGCGCGTGCGGCCACCGTGCCGCCTGAAGTCGCCCGCGACGTGGCGGCGCTGCCGGTGAAGCGCGGCGACGAAATGGCGTACATCGAGGACCCGGAACTCGCGACGCGGCTGGTGAGCAATCTGCCGGCCGCGGCGCCGGCGCTGGTGCGATGGGTGGACGGCGAACTCGACATCCACCACCTGCTGTGGTCGCTCGAGGACCGACGCGATCCGCTCGGCACGGAGCGCCGCACGACACCCGAAGACCACTGCCTGGGCTGCGGCATGGGTTTCACTCCGCCGTCGTTGACCGGGACCCTGAAGCTGATCGGGCCGTGAACACCAGCCGGCCGGTGCCTCATTCCACCGTGTCGGGCGCCGCCGGCGGCTGCAGATCCCGCGCCAACAGCCACAGCCGCGCGTCGAACTCGAGCTGGTGGTAGCCGGGCTCCATCGATTCGCACAGCGAATAGAACTTCTTGTCGTGCTCGCGGTGCCGCAGATGCGCGAGCTCGTGCACGACGATCATGCGCAGGAACGGTTCGGGCGCCTGCTTGAACAGGCTGGCGACGCGGATCTCGCGTTTGGTCCGCAGCTTCTGCCCCTGTACGCGCACCGCCGTGGTGTGCGTGCCGAGTGCGTGCTGCACGACATGCAGCTTGTTGTCGTAGACGACCTTGGCCAGCGGCTCGGAGTTGCGCAGGCAGTCGTTCTTCATCGCGACGACATAGTCGTAGAGCGCGCGGTCGCTGCGCACTTCGTGCTGGTCGGGGTAGCGCGTGGCGATGTGTGCGTGCAGGCGACCGTCGTCGACGAGGCGCTGCACCTGGGCGAGCAGGTCGGGCGGGTAGCCGGACAGGTACTTGAGCGGGGTCATGCGGCAGGAGCGACGGTGCGCACCATACGGCAACGCGGCCGGCGGCTGGGCTCCGATGCGTCATTGCTGTATGCAGGTATTCTGATCCGCTCGCGTAGACCCCTCCTGATGCCGAACCAGCGCACCACCGTGTCCTTGCTCGTGCTCGCCGCGTCGCTCGCGGCGCAGGGACGTGACGACGAGCGGAACGCCACAGCCGACCCCCTGACCGTGGCATGGCAGCGGGCTCTGGAGCAGGCGAAAACGCTGAAGGCGCCGATCCTCGCCTTCGTGCTGCCACCGGCGGATGCGAAAGCACCGGCAGATCGCGTGAAGGCGACGTGGTTGCGGGAAGGGGATATGGGCATGCCCCACGCGTTCGGGGCAGAGGAGCCACCGGTTCTGTCGGCGCGCGAACTGCTGCTGCGGCACATCCAGTTGCTGCGCTTGCCCGAGTTCCGCCACGGCACGCACCGCGTGCAGGCGACGCCGAGCATGGCGATCCTTGCCCTCAGCGTGCCGGTGGTGGTCGCTGCCGAGCGTTGCAGTGCGAAGGCAGGAGAGACAGTCGTGTTGCTCGGCACCGACGGTAAGCGCATCGAGGGTTTTGCGCTGGATCTGCTCGACGAGAACGAGTTCGCGGAGCAGCTGGGCACGAGGCTGCTCGACCCGAGAGCGCTGGCGGCTCGGGCGGCCAATGTGCCGGAGGCGTTGGTCCGTGACGTCGCCGCGCTGCCGAAGCGCGACGAGATCTTCCTGGAGGACCATGCGCTGGAGGGCCGGCTCACCCTGTCGCTGGCGGCGGCGGCACCCCTGCTGGTGAAGGTCGGCGCCGACGGCTTGGAGATGCATCCGGACCTTTGGTTGCTAGACGAGCGGCGCCATCCGCTGGGCACCGAGGGGCCGCTCTTCCCCGACATGTGCGCAGGATGCGGCATGGGGTTCACGCCGCAGGCGTTCCACAACGTGCTGAAGCTGATCGGCCCATGAACGAGCGCGCGCGCCTCGGCATCGCGCTGCCGCCCGATGCGGTGTTCTGGCAGCACAACCGGGCGCTGATCGAAGAGCACGCCGAACTGTTCGAGCTGACGCCCGAGACGCTGTGGCAGGTCGGCTGCGCGCCGAATCCGCACTACGAGCGCGTGCGCCAGTTCGTGCAACGCTGCGGCCGGCCGGCGGTCGGCCACGGTGTTCTGCTGTCGATCGGCGCTGCCTCGCCGCCGCCGCGCCGCGAGGCGTGGCTCGCCGCACTGCGCCGCGACCGTCGCCGCAGGCCTGCGCGAGCTGCGCACCGTGCACGACGTCGTCGCATTCGAGAACAACGCCGACCTGTTCAGCTTCGGCGATCCGCTGCTGCAGCCGGACTTCTTCGCGCGCATCTGCGCTGCCGCCGATGCGCACCTGCTGCTCGACCTGCACAACGCGTTCGCGTTCTGTCGCAACCACACGATCGAGCTCGATGCGTTCCTCGACCGCCTGCCGTGGGAACGGGTGCTCGAGATCCACCTGAGCGGCGGCAGCGACAGCGATCCGGGCTTTCTGCCGAGCCGCCGTTCGCTGCGCATGGACTCGCACGATGGCGCGGTGCCGGAGCCGGTTTGGAACGCGTTCGCGGCCGCGCTGCCGCGCGCACGCAACCTGCGCGCGGTCGTGCTCGAGTGGTTCCCCGAGGCGATGGATGCGCGCGCTGGCGAGGTGTTCGCCGCCGACTTCGCGCGCGCCCGGAGCGTGCTGTGCTGAGCGAACTGCAACGCGTGCTGGTGCAGGCCCTGCGCACGCCCGACCCACGCGGCTGGCTGCAGGCATACGTGCTGCAGCCGGACTGCACGCTGTCGGCAACCGAACGCACCATGGTCGCAGCGCTGCCCGACGACGGCCTGCGACTCACCCGACTGATCGTGCGCAAGCTGCGCATGCAGCGGCTGCTGCAGGCCGATGGCGACGCGAATCGCTTGTGCACGCAGGAGCCGGCGCGCTTCGCGAAGCAGTTCGCCGCCTACGACGCGGCGGTGCCGCTGCAGTCGATCTTCCCGTCCGACGAGGCGAAGGCGTTCCGGTCGTGGCTCGCGGCGGCCCGAGCCCGCGGCGAGATCGAGTAGCGGCGCTACTTCAGCAGCGCGTCGACGTCGGCGACGATCGCCTCGGCCCAGGTCCGGTAGGCGGCCGGCGTCAGGTGCAGGAAGTCCGGCATCACGTCCTTCGAGAGGGTGCCGTCGGCGCCGAGG
>JALORC010000033.1 GCA_025459175.1 Planctomycetota bacterium
CCACGGCCGCAGCAGCCGACGTGCTGACGACCTTCCGTCATCAGCTTGGCGGCAGTCTCCTGGAACCACCGCGTCCACTGCTTCGCCGACATCTTCCCAGGTGGCATGCGATTCCACAGGGCGAGGAGGAGATCACGGGTCGTTGGCAGCACTTCTTCCACAGCAGTCACACCTTGAACACCTTCATGACTTCGTCGCCGAGGTGGTTGATGACCTTCACGGCGATACGGCCCTTGCTCGGCTTGTCGAACGGGCGCGAGGTATCGCTGTGCAGCGTGGCCCAGGCGTCGGCGTCGATCTCGGCCTTCAGCGTAGTCTTCAACGCGCTGTAGGGATCGTTCTGGCCGAGGAAGTAGGCGTGGCGGACGAAGAAGCTCTCCTCGTTGTAGTCGGTGTCGACGAACCAGCAGGCGATCTCGTCCGGGCCGTTGCTGACGACCTCGCCGGTCTGCGGCTTGAACACGTCGACGCCCTTCACCTTCACGCGCAACCGGCCGTCCCTCTCGGTCAGCAGCTCGATGTCGGGTTCACCGAAGACCACGAACAGATTCCCCTTGCCGGTGTTCTTCAGGTCGTCGGCCATGTGCAGGTCGGCGTTCATGCGCGCCTTCAGCACCGGGATGCGGCCGAGCTTGTTGAACTCGGTGGTGTGCGCCTCGTAGTTGAACGCGCAGGCGATCAGCACGTCGAAGCCTGAGTCGCCGGCCTCGCGCGCAGCTGCAACCAGGTCGGCACGCTGTACGGTGCCGAACTCCGGGCCGATGAAGATCGCGGCCCGCTTCTCGGTCGAGCCTTCGAGGTACCGCCCTTCGCCGCAGACGTAGGTGCCAGGACAGGGCACCAGCGAAGTGAAGGTGATGCGGTCCTCCTTGTGCGCCTGCTGCACACCGGCGACCTTTAGGTTGTCGAGGATGATCTGCGGGAACGAGCGCTTCGCCGGGTAGCCGGGACCGGTCTCGCGGACGCTGTCGATCAGTTCGTCGTTCTCGTCGACGCCGAGCATGCGGTGCGGGCTCAGGCTCTCGACGGTGAAGGGGCCAGCGACGCGGACCGTCTTCTTGTCCTCGTAGGGTCGGTCGCAGAGGAACTCGAACTCGGCCTTCGCGGCGATCGAGGCGTCGATCTCCTTCTGGCGGGCGATGCGTGCCGTCCACCAATCGGCGTGCAGCTTCTTGATCGCGTCCGGCCACGCCTGGTCGGCGTCGCGCCGGATCTCCCACTCCTGCCACTGCTTCTTCGTTGCCGAGCTCAGCTTCGCGCGCAGCGGTTCGAGGGTCGCCTGCCACTTGTCCCAGATCACGTCGATCTCGGCGTTGCTCGCGATAGATTTGAGCCCAACGTGTGGAACGCGCTCATAGACGAAGCCCTGACGCACGTTGCCGTGCACCGGCAGGGTGCTCACAGCTCTTCCGCTGATCTGTGCTTCCTTCTGTTGGCCATCGCGCGAATCAGCGAGGAAGTAGAAGGGGTAGCGAGATCCCATAACGCGAGCTCGCGCCAACGCCAGCGCGACACGAGATGTATCGATCGTGATCCAGCGACGCCCCCACTGCTCCGCAACGGTCGCAGACGTGCCCGAGCCACAGGTCGGGTCAAGAACCAGATCGCCGGGGTCGGTCGTCATCAGAATGCACCGCTCGACGACCTTTGTCGCAGTCTGCACGATGTAAATCTTGTCCTCGCCAGAGAATCCAGCGATAGCCGTATCATCCCAACTATCGGAAATTGGCGTGACTGGGAAATCATCTAGGAAGCGCTTGAAGTTGGGCAGTGAGCCTGACTGTATGAGCCTATTAGCCTTCGCGAGCCTTTGAAGGCCCGGGAGAGTCGTCTTCCAATTGTGGTTAGGCCCACTGTGGTAGCTCTGGCCGTTGTATTCAAACGAGCATGTCGTATTTGCTCTAACACCCTGGGACCGAAGGTTCTGCGCCGATACAATACTCAGGTGGCGAGGAATCAAGCTCCAGTCTCTCGATTCACCCGCTGTCATCCTTCGCCACTCACCAGTGGAACGGTCCTCGACTATGTTGTAGCTGGCGAGCTGATTCGACTTTGCAACATACTGTTGCCGATACTTGATGGACTCGTGTCGCTTGGCATACCAGACAAGAAAATCGCCGCTCGTGGGGAGCAGCGATGCGGAAGTTGCCGTCGTCTTTGCGAAGGCAATCTGGCAGACAAAGTTGTCCTCTCCGAAGACCTCATCCATCAAAGCACGGATGCGGTGCACGTTCTCATCTCCGATCTGGACAAAGACCGATCCTGATTCCGAGAGAAGGTCCCGAACAACCGTCAGGCGGTCGCGCAGGTAGGTTAGGTAACTGTGTATCCCGTCGCGCCAAGTATCGCGGAACGCTTTCACCTGCTCGGGCTCACGTGTGATGTGGCTCGCGTTGCCATCCTTCACCTCGCGGCTCGTCGTGCTCCACTGGAAGTTGCTGTTGAACTTGATGCCGTAGGGCGGGTCGATGTAGACGCACTGCACCTTGCCGCGCAGCCCTTCGCGCTCCGCTAGGCTCGCCATGACCTGGAGCGAGTCACCGAGGATCATGCGGTTCGTCCAGTTCTGGTCGTGCTGATAGAACTCGGTTTTGTCCGCCCCCTCGGCAACGCCGTTGAACGCCGCGAACAGGTCAAGCTGCTGCTTCTTGCCGGAGGCCTTGTCCGCTTCCTTGCGCGCTTTCTCGGTCTGCTTCAGCAGGTCGTCGATCAGCACCTTCGGGTGAACCTTCTCCTGGATGTAGAGCGGCGGCGCGTGCACTACGAGGTCGCTCCAATCCTGCTCGTCCTTGCCGCGCCAGACGAGCTGAGGGTCCAGGTCCGGGTTGCGCGGGTAGCGCAGCTCGACCGGCTTCTGCTCTTCCGCATTCATCACCGACTGAAACTCAGCGGTCGGGATGTTCTTCCGCTTCTCGCCCTCGTGCAGCAGGGCTTCGACGGCCTTCGGTGCCTTGGTGTTCTTCTTCGTCGCCATGACTAGTTGCTCGCGCTCCGGGTCGCCTGACTGCCGATCGCGGACGCGATCAACTTGTCGAACTCGCTCTTAACCTTCGCTTTGAAGTCGGCCTCGATCTGGTAAACGTCGCCGAACTCAGCGAACGCCCAGCGGCCGTAGGTCCCCAGGTGGTTCACGCCCGGCACCCAGTAGGTGCCCATCGTCGACTTCTTCTCTTTGGCGTCCTCGCGCCGGTAGCCCTTGATCTCGACGATCAGGTGCAGCGGGTCGTCGGGACCGCGCCCGTCGTCGATGAGGACCACGAAGTCGGGCAGATACCGGCGCACCTCGGAGCCGAAGCGGTAAGGCACTTCGAGCCCGAGGTTGTGGTTCTTCACGTAGGCGCGAACCTTCGGGTGCGACTCGGCGACGCGGCAGAACTCGGCCTCCCAGTCGCTGTCGAGGATCACCCAGTTGATGTGGCTCTTGTCGGCACGCGTCTCCCAGCGCAGCGTCTTCGACGTGTTGAAGCGCACGTAGCTGGTCGAGCCGGTCGGGTTGAAGGGATCGAGCAGCGCCTTGATCGGTCGCCGGTCGAGGAACGCCGTCGTGATGCCCTTCGTGATGCGCTCGCAGGCCATGTCCGCCAGTGCGCGGTAGGCCAGCTGGGCCGGAGCCGTGCCAGCCTTGCAAACGAGGCAGGTGTCGAGCCATTGCTTGGCGATGCGCTTCAGTTGCCCGAACAGGTGCAGCTTCGGCTCCTCGCCGTGGTCGCGCCACTTGCTGTAGAGCAGGTGCTTCGTCAGCTCGAAGACCAACGTCGACGACCGCATGTCCTGCAGATGGTCCAGCGTCATGTCGACCGTCTGCCCGATGATGCCTGAGTTGCGCGTGCTGGACGGCCCGGTCAGCTCCGGCGTCAGCTCGAGGATCGAGTCCGCATCGAACTTGGCCTCAAGCCGCTCCTCTGGCAGCTCCACTCGGTAGCCCTCGACGCGCGGGAAGCGGATCTCCAGCGCGTCGCGGTCGGGGCGCACTGCCTTGACCTGGATCGTCTCCCGCGGCGGCTGCGGCGGTGCCACCACTGGCTTCGCGGTGAAGTTGAACGGGATGCCGAAGACGTCGGCGTACTCTACGTTGAAGAGCCCTTCCTCGTTGAGCTCGTAGGACTGCCGGCGAAGCGCGCGACCGATGACCTGCTCGCACAGCAGCTGCGTGCCGAAGGCTCGGATGCCGAGCACGTGGGTGACCGTGTTGGCGTCCCAGCCTTCTGTCAGCATCGACACCGAGACCACGCAGCGGATCTGGCCGCCGAGTTGGCCGGCCTTGCCGACAGTGTTCATCACCTCGCGCAGCAACTCCTGGTCGGTGATGGTCTCGCCGGCGCGGGCATCGCCGGTGCGTTCGACCATGTCCCGGCGGAACTGCTCGATCTCGAGGGACGCCATCTTGCGGAAGCCGTCATCGAGAGCGTTTCCCGCCTCGAGCTGCTCGCTGTCGATCAGCAGCGTGTTCGGCTTGGCATGCGCGTTGCCGTGCTCGTCGAGGTTGTCGAACAGCGCGAAGCGCCCGTTGTGCTGGTGGATGCGGCCGTCGTCGCCGGTGCGCTGGAAGCCTGAAACGAAGTCGTAGACCAGCTTCGAGACGGCGGTGTTGGAGCAAACGATGATGAAGCAGGGCGGCACCTTGATGCCCTTCTCCTGCCAGAGCTTGAAGGTCTGCTCGTAGTGGCCGTACAGCGCTTCGAGTGCGGTCACCAACTTGAGCGGCAGCGACAGGGGGTCGAGCGCCTCACCCTGGCCGCGCCCCTTCTTGGGCATGCCCTTGCGGACGTGCTCCCAGAGGTTGCGGTACATCGGCAGCTCGTCGCCTGGAATGTTCTCGGCGACCGGCACGCGCGGCAGCTTGACGATGCCGCATTCGATCGCGTCCATCAGCGAGAAGTCGCTCATGGTCCACGGGAACAACGTGCCCTCGGCGTAGCCGGAGCCCTGCAGGAAGAACGGCGTCGCCGACAGATCGATGACGCGCGCGAGCCCGAGCTTGCGGTTCACGGCTTCGAGGCCGCAGATCCAGAGGCGCGCGGCCTCGTTGTTCTTGTCGGCCTCCTTCTTGTCGTCGCCCTTCAGATCTTCCTCGCCTTCCTCGCGCGGCTTCGCGCGGTAGCAGTGGTGCGCCTCGTCGTTGATCGCGAGGATGTTCTTCATGCCCATCAGGTCAGGCATGACCCGCTGGAGCATCTGCCCCTCGGTCTCCAGCGTGTCCAGTTCCTCGCCGCCGCGCCCCTGCAGCAGCGCTCGGCCGCCGGACGACAGCTCGACGCGCTCGCGCAGCTTGAAGGCGTGGTAGTTGGTGATGACGATCTTCGCGCGCTTTACCTCATCGAGCAGGTCGTTCGGCACGAGTTCGCGGGTCAGGTAGTAGTTGTCGGGGTCGTTCGGCTGGAGCACGCGCAGCCGGTCCTTGATCGTCAGACCGGGCGTGCAGACGAGGAACCCGCGGGTGAAGTGCTTGCTGCCCGGGCGGCGCACGGCGTTGATGGTCTGCCACGCGATCAGCATCGCCATGACGGTCGTCTTGCCGGCGCCGGTCGCCAGCTTCAGGGCAACTCGGAGCAGCTCGGGGTTGGCGTCGCGGTTGGCGCTGGCCAGGTGATCCAGCAGGGCCTTGCCGGCCTTGGTGTGCGGCGCGACCTCGGTCAGCCAGATCGCCGTTTCGACGGCCTCGACCTGGCAGAAGAAGGGGCGCTGGTTGCTGAACTTGTGATGGCGCCAGTGCTGGAGCAGCCGGGCGGTCTCGGGCGTGACCTGCCAATCGCTCGGGTTCGGCCAGGAGCGCCACGTGTCGACGTGCCGGCGGACCTCGTTGATGATCGACGTCGGGTCGTAGCGCTGGGCTTCGGTCGAGATGCCCTTGCCCTCGTCGAACACGAACTCCTTCTGGCCAGCCCCTTTGCGCTTCTTGGGCTTCGGAATCGGCGTGATGAACTCGGCCTTGCGCCGGGTTTCCAGGATTCGCTGCGTCGGCTGCCCGGACTCGTCCAGCTCCCAGTGGCGGGATGGATTCTCGTAGGGCGAGTTGAGGATCGGATGGTCGAAGAACGGGTTGGACATCGCGTCGCTCTGGTTCGCACCCGGCTCCCGGAGTGGCCGGTTCCCGACGGAAGGCTCCGCCGCTGCGGATCATGCTGGGAACGCGAACGGTTGCAACGGCAAGTCGCCAGGTAGGTCGAACCCGGCATCTTGGCGCCTTCGGCTGCGGATGCGTCGCCGGCCCGGGCGGCCGAAGCCGCCATGCTCCGGATCATGGCGCGCAGAGGTTCGCTGGCTGCGCCGAGGGCCCTGCGCCAAGGCGCCAAGATGCCAGGTCCTCAGGACCGCGGACGGTCGGATTCCAGTGCTGCAGGCAGCCCCCACGTCCACCCACCGTCGAAGCGCTTGGTCCGCTGGACCCCGACACTCCCGGATGCCCGCTGGACGGTACGCCAGCTGTGATCCGTGGCCGCAGCCAGTTCCCGAACGTCTTTCGCGTCGACCGGCCCGGCGGCGAGAACGTCCCGCAGCCAGAGCTCAGCCTCCTCACGCCGCTCGGGTGCGGGACCTGGCTTCGACTCCCGGATTGTCTGCTCGCTCCACAGCGCCTCGTCCGCGCTCATTCTGACTGGTGCCGACTCCCAGACGAGCCTTCCCACGCTGCCACCGTTTTCGATTCGGAAGGCAAGACCGTCGCCTTCCGCTGACAAGTTCTGCTTGCCGCAGAGCATCAACCGTCGAGCCGGGTTCTTCGGATCCTTGATGACGTGCCAGACGGACCTCGCAATGCCAGCAAAGCCAACGCTGCCCAGAAGAAGGTCATCCGCTCGGTCGGCTGTGCCCTTCCGTCGGTGCATCACAACGATGATGGCAACGTGATACTTCTTGGCGAGCGCGGCGACCGGAGCCAGGACGCTGCGGACCTCGGAGTCCCGGTGGGAGTCGATGTTCTTGCCCAGATACGACCCCACGGGATCGACCACCACGAGGCGGCAGGTGGGGCGTGCGCGAATCGCCATCTCGAGCTGCTCGATGTCCTGGAGGGAGAACATCCTCTCGCGCCCCTCGAGGCCGCCCTTGCCACGGAGTCGCACCATGGAGAGGAGGAGCAGGCGAGTTGGATCTGCACCAAGACCGTCGAGTCGGGGGCGAATCGTGTCTGCTGGGTCGTCTTCGGCACTGATCAGCAGCACATCCCCGCGAACGCATGGGGCGCCATCCGGGAACTCACCACCCAGGCTCACCTGAGCCGCGATGGCTGCCGTGACATAGCTCTTCCCGGTGCCTGGATTGCCGGCGAACATGGTCAGTCGCCCGAGGGGCACCCGGCCCCTCCACAACCAGTCCACTTCCTGGGGGGCGACATCCGCAAGGCAGGTGAGCACTGGCTCGCAGTCCCCCACCGGCTCGCCAGCCGTGATGGACTCGCCTGTGCGCGCGCTGACGCGCGTGACCGCCATCGCGCAGAGCTGCCCCGCGATGGATGCGTCGTCCAGACCATCTCGCCTGCGCTGCTCGATCCAATCGACGACATCGCCGTGCACTGGCAGCCCCGGCAGTTCCAGGATCCCGACGTCCGCGGCCGGCGCGCTGGCCCGGATCAGGCTGGCAACCTTCTGTCCGTATGCCCGACCTGGATCATCGTTGTCGGTCAGGATCGTCACCACGCGCGAACCGAGAACGGACCAATCGGAACGCCCAGGACTGCGGGCTCCACCCGCTGAAGTCGTGGCTAGACAACCAAGTCTCGCGAGTGCCTCGACGCACTTCTCGCCCTCGACCACGAAGATGCGGTCGGTCGGGCTCTGCAGGAGACTTGGAAGGCGGTAGAGGGGCAGGGGTTGCTCGGGGGCCCCGAAAGCCCAGCCGCCCTGCTCCCGATGAAGTTGGCGAAAGTCCTTCTTGCCGTTCGCCCGGTCCTTTCGGACCACGAGCAGTACGTCATGGCCATCCTTGTCGAGGTAGATCCAGGAGCCCCCATGCTGCCCTCCCACGGTTGCGGCCTTGATGGCATCTTCCCGGGTGAAGATCCGGCCCCGCTTGGTTGCTGGCTGCCTGCGTCGTGCAGCAGCGGCATCCGCCGTTGGGTACAGATCACGGAACGCCAGACCGATGGCGGCTACGATCGATTGCGCCTCGCAACCTCCTGATCGGCAGCACAAGAGTATTCGGCCGTCATCGCCGAGGTCCACGTCGAGCGATGGATGCTCGTCGGGGTGTGCCGGGCAGTTGGCCCGCCAGCCAGAGTCCCTGCGGCGGACGCCGTTCAGGCGAGCCAGAAGGTGCGAGACGTAGCTCGGCCCGTTGCCCTCGAAGGGAGTCATGGCGGGCTCAGTCACGACCGGCCCCCCGCGGCAGTCCGTGAGCTGCGAGCACACGGTCGGCGGCCTCGCGACCGATGGCGGCCGGCTCACGTCGACGATCCTGCTGCTGGGCAGCCACGAACCGGCGCATGGCGGCACGAGACGTCATGCGCCGCCCGCCGATGCGGATCGATTCCAACTTGGCGCCGCCGGTTCCGGCGAGCGCCCAGCGCAGCGCCGTCTTGCTGCTGATGTCGATGCCTTCCCAGCGGGCCGCTTCGACGATCGTGAGCACGCCTTCGTCGAGCAAGCGTTCCGCGGCGGTCTGAGACGAGGTGATGGACGTTGATACTTCTCGGGTAACCATGGCCCAGGTCATCGCCGAGCCGTAGCGACCGTTACCCCGGTGTCGCTATCTGTCGTCTTCCTGCTTCACGACTACACGGTACCACCCTCGCTTGGTCCGCGCAGCGAGCTGGCCTTCAGCAAGGTCGCCACTCATCAGATCGCTCAGAGCGCGCTCACGCTGCTTACGACCATTCCTGCTCCCTTTCCTGATCCCGGCCGCGACGTCGAGGTCGTCAACGTGCACAGGCTTTCCCTTCGCCGAACGCAACTTCGCAAGTATGCGGGAGGCAACATCGCCTAGATCATCGACTGTCCGCTTGGCCTGATCCCGCTGCGCGCGAGCGCCAATCTGTGTCGTCGTCGAGCTGCCGAACGCAGCCTCAGCCACGCCCCGCTGCAACTGCAACTGCAACTGCAACTGCATGATGCGTTCGATCTCGTGGAGCGCGCGTGCACGCACGCGGTCTTCTTCCAGTTCATCGAAGTATAGGTCGCGGGGAATCGTCCGGTTGTCGGTGGCGTGCCAGCTTGATGATGTGAACCGATGCCAGAGCTGGCAGAGCATCCCGACGGACCCGAGCGCCGACGGCATATGTACTGATCCGAGCTTGCACGGCTCCAACGTGGTGAGTCCGAGACTATGCGCGAGTTCCGCCAGCGGTGCCAAGCGACATGCTGCCTCGCCGTCGATGAGCATGCGCTCACCTCCGAACCTGCGCACCGTGGCAGCGATCGCACGCCGCGACATCGTGGCCTCGTAGATGTCCGGGTCAATCTCCCTGGGCGCCTGGCTCTCCGGGCCGGCGATACCCGACAACCGAAGGTCATTCGCAAGAAGCCCAAGGAGACGCATCGCGCTTGTCACGTAGTCTGCATCCTCCTCCGTCACGCGGCGCTGCGCAGAACAGTCCGCTGCTGCCTTCTTGCGTTGCTTCGCCTTCGCCATGGCCACGTGCTCGCTGTGGGCGCTCGATGAGAGTCACCGGGGCACGCGTCGAGCAACGCGGCGGCACGTTCATGAGGCGCGCCGTTGCCCCGGCGCCAACGTTCTACCCGAGCTTCGAGGCGACGTCGCTTGCGATGGCGACGTCGGCGCCGTTCGCATAGCGGCGCGTCGTGCTGACGTCGGAATGCCCGAGGGCCGCACGAGCGGCCTCGATGCCGATCTGCTTCGCAATCCGCGTCCCCGCCGCATGCCGCAGCCGGTGCGGCGACCAGCGCGGCAACTCCCCCTCGTCGCAGGCACGATGGATCGCGCGCCGGTACTCATCGACCGTCAGCCACTCAGCAACCTCGGCCGCGTGCGCCTCAGCCCGCTTGTCACGTACCCGCGTCTGCTTCGTCAGGGGCGATGTCCGCGCCGCCCGAGCCAGCCCCCGGCGCTCGTTCCACGCATCGCGCCCCGAGAAGATCGGCAGGTCCGGCTCCAGCCGCAGCCGGCCGCGCACGATCTCCTGCGCCTTCGGTCCGAACGCCACCACCCGTTCCCGCCCGCGCCACGATCCCTTGTGCCGGGCCAGCCGGTAGAGCCACGTCGGACCGGTCATGTCGAGCTGCCGGCGCGTCAGCGCCAGCGCCTCGGCCGGCCGCATGCCGCTCCACCACTGCAACCGCACAACGTCGGCGATGGTCGGCACCAGATGCGGCAGCGTCGCCTCGACCAGCGCCCACGGCACCGCCTCGACGGCCGGATTGTCGCGGGCACCGCAGCGACCCTTCGGTAGGCCGCGCAGCGCCGACAGCTCGTGCCAGGTCGCGCCCGGCACCGTGCCCTGCTCGACACCCCAACGGAACAGCCGCTTGATGCGGGCCATGCGGTCGTTGATGGTCCGCCGGCTCAGCCCATCCGGCGCCGCCCGACCGTGCTCATGCCGCGGCCGATCGTCGACGAGGGCCTGACGGACCGCGTGCAGGTCCGAGATGCGGACGCGATCCGTCGGCGTGTCGCGATGCAGCTGCAGCAGCATGCGGAACGCGATCGCGGCGTGCGTCACCTCACCAGTCGGGTGACCGTGCTCGTCGCGGTAGAAACGCTCGGCGTGCAGCAGGTAGGCGGCGCAGAGTTGCGCGACCGTCGGCCAGATGCTGGCTGCCGCCGCTTGCCGCGTAGCACGAGCAGTGGCGACCGGCTTGCCGGCGAGATGCTCGGCGAGGACCTCGCGATACCGGCGCTGGGCCTCGGCGCTGCCGTGGCTGCCCAGGTAGACCATCCTGCGCTTGCCATTCGGGTCGCGCAGACAGACTGCGTCCTGGCCGGTGCCCTTGTGGTGGAAAACCGTCGGAACCTTCAGGTTCGCGGACTTCATCGCATCGTCTGCTGTAGTGACTACAGCAGCTCCGTCAGGTGACGATGCGTTCGCCGGTGTCGGCGAAGTGCCCTGAGTGCTTGCACTCACGGGAGTTAAAACTGGTCGGGGCGAGAGGATTTGAACCTCCGACCTTTGCGTCCCGAACGCAACGCTCTACCAAGCTGAGCCACGCCCCGACCGGGCGTTCCGCAGTCTTGCGACCGCGGATCGAGGCGGGGGAACCTAGCCACCGGAGCCCCCGCGGTCAAGCGGCCGGGCCAGCATTCTTCGCCGCCGCAGCTCCGCCGCACGCACCGCTCCACAGCATCCCCACCGACACCATCGCGACTGCACAGACCTCAACCAACTGCCGCCGCCATCGCGTAGAGCGACCAGCACCACCAGTAGCCCCACAGCCCAGCCCACCAACCAACCCAACCAACCCAACCATCCCCACCACCACCTTCAATCGCCGCGATGGAAGCGCCCCGCGCCCGCGCTACCCTCCCTCCGCCGCGCTCCGCCACGCACGCACCCGCCCGCACGCCCGCACGCCCGCTCGCCGCGACCCGCATGCGCTTCCTGCTCCTGATCCCCGAGGTCCGCGAACTGCTCGCCGAAGGCGATCACGCGGGACTGCTCTCGGTGCTGCAGGAGATGCACCCGACCGACGCCGCATCCGTGCTCAGCGGCCTCGAACTGCACGAGATCGCGACCATCCTCGGCCTCCTCCCGCCCGACCTCGAGCGCGACGTGTTCGCCTACCTCGAGCCCGACGTCCAGGAACACTACGTCGCCGGCGCCGGCCGCGAGCGCGTGCAGAAAGTGCTGCAGTCGATGCTCAGCGACGACCGCGCCGAGTTCCTCGAACGCTTCGAGCCGCGCGTGCGCGACCAGCTGACCTGCATGCTGCCGAGTGCGGCGCGCGAGGACCTGCTGCGCCGCGGCACGTTCCGCGAGGACCAGGTCGGCTCGTTCTTGAGCACCGACTACGCGGTGCTGAATCCGCTGCTGACCGCGCGCGGCGCCGTCGCCGAACTGCGTCGTCAGGCGCCGAGCAAGGAGACCATCTACTACAGCTACGTCGTCGATCGGCTCGGCAAGCTGGTCGGCTTCGTGTCGCTGCGCGACCTGATCCTCGCCGACGAGACCACACCGGTCGGCGAACTGATGAAGACCGACCTCGTGTCGGTGACCGCCGAAGCCGACCAGGAACAGGCGGCGCGCGTGATCCGCGACTACGACCTGATCGCGCTGCCGGTCGTCGACACCGCCGGGCGCCTGGTCGGCATCGTCACCCACGACGACGCCGTCGACATCGTCGAGGAAGAGGCGCAGGAGGACTTCGAGAAGATGGCCGGCGTCACCGGCCACGGCATCGAGGTCGGCGACTACGACTACCTGCGCGAACCGATCTGGCGCCAGGTGCGCCGCCGCGCGCCGGTGCTGTGCCTGCTGGCGCTGTTCTGGGTGATCACGTCGACGGTGATCAAGGGCTTCGAGGAACACCTGTCGGGCAAGGGCCTGCTGCTGGCGCTGCTGCCGATGGTGATGGCGACCGGGGGCATGGTCGGCACCCAGGCCAGCGCGCTGGTGATCCGCGCGCTGACCGTCGGCGACATCCAGAAGGCGACGCTGTGGACCGTGCTGTGGAAGGAGGCGCGCGTCGCCGGCGTGATGGCGGCGGCCCTCGGCCTGATCGCGTTCGTCAACTCGCTGATCGTGAGCCGCGCCGACGCCACTCCGGACGCACTGGCGATGGTCGCGTTCGCCGGCCTCGTGATCGGTGTGGCGATGATCGGCCACGTGCTGTCGGCGGCGCTGCTCGGCGCCTTGACGCCGCTGCTGGTCAAGAAGATGCGCGGCGACCCGGCGATGATCAGCACGCCGGCGGTGACCGCGATCGCCGACCTGACCGGCGCCGCGATCTACCTGATCATGGTCACGAAGCTGTTGTGAACGGCGATGGCGCCGGCAACAGCCAGATCCCGTGTTGCTCGAGGTCGTGTTCGGCGACCGTGCTGAGCACGCGGCCTTCGTGCAGGTAGACGCGGCGGCCGGCGAAGCGCAGCTCCCGCCCACCCGGCAACGGCAGCATGGCGCGCAGCGGCCCGAGCCACGGCAGCAGGTCCTCGATCGGCGCGCCGAACCACGGCTCGCCGCCGCTCACTTCGCCGCGCAACCATGGCGCCACCTGCACGACGATGCCGTCCTGCAGCACGATCGCATCGCTGCACAGTCGGCGGTTCTGGTCCAGATAGCCGAGCCGCACGCCGTCGGCCGCGAACACGACCCGCCGCGGCGCGCCGAGCACGACGCGCACCGTCGTCACGTCCCCGCCGCGCAGACTGCCGGCCGCCACCAGTCCTCGTGGATCTTGCATGCCGAACAGCGTCGGGCACGCCGTGAAGCGTGCGACAGCACCGTGGCAAGCCGCCGCGAAGACTCAGCGCGCGTGGGACGCGAGCCACGCGGCGATCGGCACCAGGATTGCCTCATCGGGCGCACGACCGCAGTCGTCGATCGGCGAGGCCGCCGGACCGAGCGTGTGGCCGGCCCCGGGCAGCACCCGCAGCGTGACGTCGCCGTTGCCGGCCGCCCGCAGCGCGGCCGCGAGCGCTTCGCCGCCGCGCCGCGGCGTGCTCGCATCGTGCTCCCCCTGCAGGATCAGCACCGGGATTCGCAGCCGCGGCGCCTGCTCGGTGACCGTCGGCACCGTGCGCCCCTCGGCATACAGGTGCACGTTGCCACCGGGGCCGAACGCGAAGTCGAGCATCGCCTCGACCTGGGGCAGCACTTCGCCTTCGGGATCGAGTTCGCCATCGCTGTCCCGGTCGAGCCGCGTGCTCACCTTGACCGGCGCGCCGAAGCCGGCGGGCTCGGTGAAGAACGACGCGGCGAGCTTCGCCACCATGCCGCCGGGGCCCTTGGCCGCCGCTGCCAGCTCGGCAGCGGTGATGACACCACCATCGGCGCCCTGCGCATACGGCAACCCGACGTCGACGATCCAGCTGCGCACCATCTCGCGCCACGGCAGACCGACCGGCCCCTGCAGCACCAGACCGCGCAGGTCCGTGCGCTCGCAGGCGAGCTGGGCCGCGATCGCGGTGCCCTCGCTCCAGCCGTGCACGAAGACCCGCTGGCGATCGCAGGCCGCGCACTGCAGCGCGCGATCGAGCACGCGCGCCGCATCGGCGGTGAACACCACCGTCGACTGCTGCTTCCAGAACCGCGCATCGAAGCGGCCCGGTCCCTTGACGAAGCGCTTGTGGTAGCGGACCACGGCAAAGCCGCGCGCGGCGAGCACCTGGGCGAGCTGCGCGAACAGCTTCACGCCGCCGTTCGACCCACTGTTCCGTCCCGGCAGCGTGACGTCCATGTCGTGCGGACCGTTGCCGGCCACCAGCAGCACCACCGGCCACGGCCCCGCGCCGTGCGGCCCGTTCGCCTCGGGATGCACGAGCTCGGCCTGGGTGGTCCAACCGCCGAGGTCGACTTCGAACGCCTCGCGCACCAGCGCCGTGCTCACGGCAATCGGGGGCGGCGGTTCGAGCGGCGGTCCGCTGCGGCAAGCGAACCCACCGATGCCGAGCAACGCCATGGCCGTGATCGAACGCATGGCGCATTGCTACCCGAACCGCGTCGTCAGCGCACGTTCGCCGCGAAGCGCAGCGGCAGCGGCAACGGTCCGGCGGCGAACTCGAGGTGCACGATCCGGCGATGGTGCGCGGCCGCGGTGCGCGACGACGCATGCAACAGCAGCGGTCGCAGCAACAGTGCGCCACCCGGCGGCACCACCGGCGTCACCACCGGGCCATCGGCGACCCGCGCGGCGATCGCCGCCGGCGTGAGAATGCCCGCGCGATGCGAGCCGGGAACCAGCCGCAGGCCACCGCGGTCGGCATCGCTGCCGTCGACATCGAGCCGCACCGCGAGCATCTGCTGCAGCACCGCGACCGGTGGCTCGACGAACAGACCGCCTTCCTTCTGCGACCAGGCGCGATAGCCCGCGACCTCGTGGCGCTCGTGCACCGGCACCATGCGGTCCTGATGCCACGCGACCAGCCAGTTGGTGGCCGGAGTCTTGTCGAACAACGTGGCGCGGATCGCGATCGCATCGGGGCCGAGCCACGGTTCGACCAGCGCCCGGACCGGGGCCGAACTGGCGATCGCCCGGCACGCCGCATGGTCGAGGCCGGCGCGATCGCCGGCGCGTCGGTCATCGGGCGCGAAGCAGCTCGCCAACGCCGCCACTTCGACCGGCGTCAGCACCGCGTCGTGCACCACGAAGCCAGGCTCGGCCGAGGTCGACATCGGCGGCAGACGTTACCGTGCGCGCCCGCGCATGACCTTCCTGCCCCACCACGAACTCGGTCGCACCGGCTTCCGCGCCACCCGGCTCGGCATCGGCGACCTCGCCGATCGCGCCGTGCCGTTGCCCACCTGCGTGGCGACCTTGCAACGCGCGCTCGACCACGGCCTCAACGTCGTCGACACCGCGCCGAACTACGAGGACGGCTACAGCGAACGCATCGTCGGGCAGGCCCTGCGCGGGCGCCGCGACGGCGTGTTCGTCATCGACAAGATCGACCACCTCGAGCAACCGGTGGCGCCGCAGCTCGACGGCAGCCTGCAACGGCTCGAACTGGAGGCGATCGACCTCGCCGTGTTCCATGCCTGCTCGACGCTGCCCGAGCTCGAGGCGCTGCTGCAGCCCGGCGGTGGCTTCGACCAGCTGGCGGCCGAACGGCAGCGCGGCCGGGTTCGCTTTTGCGGGCTCAGCAGCCATCACCCCGACGTGCTGCTGCGCGCGCTCGCGGCCGGCGTGTGCGACGTCGTGATGTTCCCGCTCGGGCCGTATGTCGACGCGCGCTATCTCGAGGTGCTCGATCGTGCCCGGCAGCTCCGGGTCGGCACCGTCTGCTTCAAGACGTTCGGTGCCGGCAAATTGCTCGGCGACACCGATGGCTACCAGCGGCCATTGTCGGTGCGCCCGCGCGGCAAGCGCAGCAGCGGCGGTGACGACGACGATGCGCCGAGCCTGCCGCGGCTGTCGGTCGCGCAGTGCGTGCGCTACACCCTGACGCTCGATCCGGACGTGGCGCTGCTCGGCCTGTCGTTCCCGACCGAACAGGACGCCGCGTTCGCCGCCGCGCGCGCCTTCACGCCGATGAGCGCCGCCGAACTGGCCGCGGTACGCGACGACGCCGCCCGCGCCATCGCTGGCAAGGGCGGCGTCTGGTGGAACCCACCGGCCTGACCGGTGCGGTCCGCGGGGCGTCAGCGCACCCGGTGCACTTCGGTCACACTGAGCTCGTCGTTGTTGCCGTGGCAGACCGCGCACGACTCGGCGCCGAAGCTGCTGGTGTTGGCATCGATGTGAGCCAGCGCCGGGGTATCGCTGTGGCAGCTGCTGCAGGCCGCGCGCCAGGCGCGGGTCGGCACGCTCTGCAGCGGGTGCACGCGCTCGTCCGGCAGCTGCCAGGCGGTGTTGGTGCCGTGGCACTTCGCGCAGTCCTTGACGCCACCGACCATCGCCGGGAACACCTCGCGGTGCAGGTTGTGCAGCAGGAAGCGGAACTCGACCGAGGTGCCGGCCGGGTTGCCGGTGGTCGGGTTCTCGTAGAACAGCGTGTTCTCGGCGCCCGCGGTGCCGTGGCAGCTCAGGCACGCCTCGACGCTGCGGCGACTGCCGCCGTGGAACTGCAGGCTGTCGTGGCAGCCGTAGCAGGCCTGCGGATCGATGCGACTGACGGTCTCCACGTCGGTCGCCGCGCCGAACAGCAGGTTGGTGATCGTCGAATCCGCACCCTCGGTGTAGGTCGTGTTCTCACCCGACCGGGTGACCGTGATCGACTTCGCGCCGTGCAGGTCGAGGATGTAGGTGCCGTCGAGCAGCGGCAGACCGGTCCAGTCGCCCCAGTCCTCGCCGATGACCGGCGAATCGTCGAGGGCGCCCGGGTAGGCGCTCGGCACCACGAAGTCGCTGGTGTAGTTGGCGAGGATCTCGCCGGCCCCGAACTCGACGGTCTCGGTGACGATGCCGGTGACCGCGTCGAGCGAGTAGTTGCCGGCGCTGACCGCGGCGGTCGTGACCTCGAGCACCGAGGCCCCGGCGGCGTGAGCGCGCAGCAGGTTGGGCTTGTAGTTCTGCCGGAACTGCGAGCTGAACCAGAGCCGGTTGCCCTCGACGTACTGGACCCGCATGTACTCGCGCACGCCGGAGAGGCCGTCGTCGATGACGATGTAGTCGTCCTTCGCGAAGCCGGTGCCCGAGGCGACGTCGACGAAGTTGTCGGTCGGATCGGCCGCTGCCGCCAGCGTGGTGCTGGTCGTGGTGCCGGTGCGGCGCAGCAGCACGGTCGCGGCCCCGGTGACGTTCCACAGCGGTGCGCTCGCGGTCGCGAACGTGTTGAGGCTGCCGTCCGAGGTGCCGATCGGCTCGTACCAGAACAGGCTCGGCAGCTTGAACGTGTAGGGCCCGGCCCCGGTGAAGAACGCCGGTGCCACGCGCTGGAAGTTGACCATCTGCGGGTTGGTGGTCGGCCCACTGAGGATCGCCTCGAACCGGCTCAGGCTGTTGGCCGCGATAGCCGCCCCGGCATCGTTCTCGATGCGGAACGTGATCTCGACCTTCTCGCCCGGCTCGAACCTGCCGTTCTGGGTGCCGCCGACGTCGGTGACCGACTGGACCACGAAGTTGACGCCGCCGACCACGGTCGGGTCGACCAGCGGGTGTCGGTGCGCGTCCTTGATGTCGAGCGGCGTGCCCTCGACGCGGTGGCAGTCGGTGCACGCGGCGTTGTCACGCTGGATCGGCATCGTCTGGCCGTTGGCGGTGTACGGGAACTCGGGGTTCCAGTCGTCGTGGCACGAGGCACACGCGGCGATGGTCGGCTGCGACCAGATCAGGTCGCCCTGCGCCGGCGCCGGCAGCGGGCCGTCGCCGTCCGGATCGCCGTGGCACTTGCCGCACTCGGCCGGGCCCTGGCGCATCGTGTTCTCGCGCGACTGCAGCGTCGACGACAGCAGCGTGTGGCCGACGTCGCGCGGCATCGGCGTGTAGAAGCTCGGCCACGCCGGCCAGGTCACGGTCGAGAAGTCGACCGGCTCGTTGCCGAAGCCGACCAGCTGATACGGCTGCGGCGTGGCGTCGTACTTGCGCGTGCCGTCCGCGTTGGTGGTCACGCCGAGCACCGAGGGCAGGTGCTTGCCGGAGTGGATCTTGTGGATCATCACCTTGAAGTCGATCGCGACTCCCGGCGTGCCGCCGGCGGCGGTCGCGACGTTCTTGTCCTCGGCGCCCGCGGTGTGGCACAGCAGGCAGTTGGCGAGGTTGTTGCGGTTCTCGCCGTGTGCGCGCAGCTCGGTGTGGCACTGGTTGCAGTTGGCCATCGTCACCAGCTCGCGCGCCTCGATCGTCGTCGCGCCACCGAGCAGGAAGTCGGCGGTGACGTTGCCCGGATCGCGCAGCAGCTCGCCTTCGTAGGCGTAGTCCTTGCGCAGCTCGAGTCCGACCGTGTAGGTGCCGGCGAGCAGCGCCTGACCGGTCAGCTCGCCCTCGCTGAGCGCCGTGGTGTCGTTCAGCGGCGCCAGGTAGGTCGCCGGGATCGCCTCGGCGAACTCGTAGGTGTAGATGCCGAGCCCGCGCTTCCGCGAGCGCGTCAGCACGTCGGCCTGCGACGCGATGACGCGCTGGTAGTTGAAGGTCGGGCCGGAGACCATGATGGCGCCGCGCGCCATCGTCGACAGCTCGAGCGGTTCGCCGGCGTCGGTGCGCACGGTGAAGTCGACGCTGAGGCGGTCGCCGACCGCGCCGCGGCCGAGACCCTGGCTGCCGCGCACGGCGTCGATCGTGACGACGATGCCGGGCAGCACGCCGTTGCTGCCGACGGCAGGTTCGGCGGCGGTGCCGATCGGGGTGGAGCCGCCGCTGCCGCCGCAGGACGCGACGGCGAGCAGGGCCATGGACAGCCAGCGGCAGGCGTGGGAACGCGGGCGGGCTTCTGCGAGGTGTTGGTTGGCCGACATGGGTGGCGTGTTGCGCGGCCGTCGGAATGACGTCCGCATGACGAACCGCATCATGACCCGTTGAGGTCGGCGTCCGAGTCACCCTTGGTCCCGTACCACCGGGATCTGGTGCGTAGATCGAGGTGGCCGCAAGCCACCGTGCCCGGGCCTTTCAGCGGTGGCAGGCGGTGCACAGGTGGCCACCGTCCGGGTGCGGCAGGCGCACGCCGTTGCCGTGGCAGGCCCGGCAGTTCATCGACGGCACGTGGTCCGGCGGCAGCGGGCTGGCGGTGGCGTGGCCCGGCGAATCGCGGTGGCAGACCGCGCAGCCGGAGTCGGCGAGCGGCAGATGGCAACCGACGCAATGGCGCTGCTGGTTGTTGCCGAAGCCGGCCCGGTGGCTCTGCGGCCGCGTCACTTCATGGCACTGCTGGCAGCTGTCCTGGGTGTGGCAGACCGCGCAGCGGCTGCGGTCGATCGACGCCTGCATGCCGTGCGTGCGCAACCGGAACGACTGGTCGTGGTCCTGCGGCGCCTGCTGCTGGTGGCACGCGTTGCAGCCGGTCGCGTCCTGGTGGCACAACGAGCAGTTGTCGACGCTGCGTTCGCTGCCGGCGCGCACGTGTTCGCCGTGGAAGCGCACCCAGCTGGTGCGGTGCGTGTCGGGCAGCCAGTCGCGATCCACGGTGCGGTGGCAGACGCTGCAGGCGTTGCCCTCACCGTGCCGTTCGTGGCACTGCATGCACTCGCTCTTCTTCGCCAGCGGCTGCAGCGGCACGTCCTCCTGCTGTGCGATGTCGCCGTGGCAGGTCGTGCAATCGAGGCCGGCGCTGGTCACGTGGGTGCGGTGCGAGAACCGCACGTCGTCGCCACGACCGGACACCGCGACGGTGCGATAGCGGCTGTCGGGCCCGAAGAACGCCCCCACCCGCCGCTCCGGCGGCTTGTTCGGGTCGAAGCGATCGTGGCACGGCGCGCACAGCTCCGGCGGTGGCATGCCCGGCGTGTCGCTGCTGCGCACGCTGCCATGGCAGAACGTACAGGCGAGCTGGTTGTCGACCACGTGCACGCGGTGCGGGAACGACGGCTCGCTGCGGCGGGCCGTCGGCAACGACAGGCACGCGGTCACCAGCAGCCAGGACGCGAGCGCCAGCCACAACCATCGCGAGCGGGTTCGCCGCGGCATCAGAACGTCCATGTCACCCCCAGCCGGAACACGTGGAACTCGTCGAAGTCATCGCGCTGCAGCTCGTAGCCGCCGTCGACGCGCAGCGAGGTGTCGAGCCGGCGTTCGGCGCGCACGAACCACGAGCGCACGTGCAACCGTTCGCGGGCATCGAACACGTCGTAACGGAACAGATCGTAGCCGCTGCCGAGCGACAGCCGCAGGTCGCGATCGGGTCGGTAGACCAGCTCACCGGTCAGCGTGCGGAAGTCCTCGCCGGTCGAGTTCCACAGGCTGCCCGCGAACGACAGCGACAGGCCGCGCACGAACAGGTCGTCCCAGCCGAGGTCGGCGAAATAGCGCTCGAACTCGCGGTTGAAGCCGCGTTCGTCGCCGTCGTCCCGCAACCGCCGCACGTCGGTGCCGACGCCGACGGACAGCTGTTCGGTGAGATCGCGGCGCAGTGTGGCGCCGAGCTGGCGGTACGGCGCGTAGTCGAAGCCGATCAGCCAGAACGGGTCGAGCTCGGTGACCTGCTGCCGCTGCGTGGTCAGCAGTTCGCGCCAGCTGACATCGCACTGCAGCGCCAGCGGCAGCTCGCCGCGACCGCCGAGCACCAGATCGCGCGGTTTGCCGTCGCGCCAGGTGTGCAGGCCGTTCAGGTTGATGCCTGCGACCTGCTGCCACCACCGCGCGCCGAGCAGGTCGTCCTGCCGATCGAGCGCCAGGAACTCGTCCTCGATGCGCATGCCGTCGAGCCGCACCCGACCGCCGTGCCACGGCACGAAGCCGGCGGCGACGCCGGCGACCAGATCGCCGTGCCGCGTCTGCTCGAACTGGTGCACCGGCACACCGCCGTAGGCCGAGAACCACAGCCGGGTCGGTCCGGCCCAACTGCGGCTGTCGAGCCGCAGACCGTCGAACTGCAGCGTGGTCGGCGTCTCGTCGAGATCCTGGCGACCGAGCCGCGCCAACTGCAACTCCCCTTGCCGATGCACGTCGAGGTGGCCGGCGTAGAGGCGCGTGTTCCAGGTGTCGCCGAAGCTGTGGTCGAGCCCCTCGAACGGGTCGTCGCGGCGGGTGCCGTCGGCGTTCCAGAACGAGCGCACGCGCAGATGGGCCGTCAGCGTGTCCCGCTCGCGATCGCCGACGTCGACCTCGAGCCGCGACACCACGTCCTGGTCGGTGGCGCCGCCGCCGTGGCGCGCGCGGTAGCGGGTGCTGAACGTGCCGCGCACCGGCGTGGTCGCGGGCGGCGGCGTCGCGCTCGCGCTGGCCGCAGCTGGCGCCACGGGCTCGGTCCCCGGCCGCACCGGCTCCGGCGTGCCGCTCGCGTTCGGGATCGGCGCCACTTCGGGCGGCTTCGCGTTCGGCAGCAGCCGCCGCAGCGCCTCGGCGGCGGCGCGGGTCGGATCCTGGACCGGCGGCGCGATCGGCGGCGGCGGGGGTTGCGGCTCCTGCGGCGCCAGCGCGGCAGGCGCAGCCGCCGGATCGGCCGCCGGCACCGGCTCGGCGGCGGGCGGCGGCACGGCAGGCGGCCCCGACGGCGGCGGGCCCTGTGGCCCACTCTGCAGACCCAGGCGGCGACGCAGCAGGTCGGCCGCGGCGCGGGTCGGATCGATGACCGCGGGCGGTTGCGTCGGTGGCGGTGGCGGCGGCTGCGGTTCCTGCGCGACCGGCGGCTCCGCGGGGGCCGGCGGCGGCGTCACCCCACCGGCCGGCTCCTGCGCGGCAACGGCAGCCGCGAGCACCGCCGCGGCGAACGCGAGCGCACCACCACCGTCGCTGTGGCGCGGACCACGCATCGGTTCAGCGCTTGAGCCCGAACGCGTCGAGCACGGCCGGATCCTCTTCGTTCTCGCTGAGCACCATGTGGCAACGATCACAACTGGCGTCACGCACCGGCGCGCCGCTCTCCTGCAGCAGCGGGCCGAACACCGTGTGACCGTCGGCGGCCTTGTGGTCGCCGTCGTGACAGCGGAAGCAACCGAAGTGGGTCGCGAGGTCGGGATAGCTGTTCCAGCCGAGCTTGCGTTCCGGCCAGACGTTGCGCAGCCAGATCGCGGCGACCTCCTTGCTGACCACCTCGAGCTTCTGCCGCACCGGCTCGCTGAGCGCGCCGTCCTTCGCATACGCGGCCTGCAGGTGCTGGCGAATGCCGTCGGCAGCGGTCTCGCGGGTCCACTCCGCCTCCAGCGCCGCCAACGCGCGCTGCTTCAGGAACGACAGGTCGCGCGGCAGGATCGCGTTGCTGAACGCGACGTCGAGCGCATCGCCGGGCAGCTCGAACGCGTGCGCCGACCGGTTGTGGCAATCGTTGCAGTCCATCGTGCGCAGCTCCCCGGCCGGCCGCGGCTCGGCTGGGACCCCGGTCTTGGTGTAGATGCGCTGCGTGCCGTCGGTGCGCACCACGCGCAGCCACGGGATCTGCGTGCGCGCGGCGTCGGTGGCGACGTACTCGACCTTGGCATCGGGGTGCACGTGCCAGTGGATGCCGACCGAGGCGCCGTCGGGCCGCGTGCCGCCGGTGTGCATCAACAGCACGTTGGTGTAGCCGCTGACCTTCTCGTCGGTGCGGAAGTGCGGCTTCACCTTCAGCTTGGTGCCGAGGTACTTCTCCGGCCAGTGGCACTGCTCACAGGTCTGGCTGGCCGGCACCAGGTTGTGCACCGGGGTCGGGATCGGCCGGTGGTAGTCGCCGGTGATGACGCCGAGCAGCTGCTTGGTGCCGTTGATCTTCGATTCGACGAAGCCCTGCGCGCCCGGTGCCACGTGGCACTTCACGCAATCGACGCGCTGGTGCGGCGAGCGCTGGAACGACACGTACTCGGGCTCCATCACCGAGTGGCACGCCTTGCCGCAGAACTCGACCGAGCCCATGTAGTGCACGCCGGTGTAGCCGACGGTGCCGACGGCGGCGAAGTTCACCGCGGTCAGCACCACCACCGCGCGCGCGAGGTGCATCGGCTTGTCGGACATCGCCGCGACCCGTTCGGCCAGTCGCTTGCGATACAGGAACAGCCCGAGCGGTACCAGCACGAGGCCGAGCACGAACACCAGCGGCACGATCAACGTCGTCAGCAGGCCGACGTACGGGCCGGCCCAGGCGCCGCCCATCATGTGCATGACGACCAGCGTGATCAGCGCCAGCACCGACAGCGTCATCAGCGCCATGCCGAACGACGTGATCCAGTTGGAACGCAGCAGTCGGTGCAGACGACCGAAGGTGCCGAGACGGGGGCTTTGGGCTTCCATGGAACGAAAGCCATCGGAACCCCACCGTCAGCGATCCGGCGCGGGGCAGTGTGCGTAGTTCGAGCGGCAACAAGGGCGCGGCTCTCGCACCCGACCGCCGTCACCGCCAGAAGTAGTGCCAGTTCGAAGTCAGCTCGGTCGTCGCCCCGGCCGCCAACTGCACCGTCCAACGGAACTCGGCGAAGCCGTTGTGCTGGAACCACCAGTACGGCCAGCTCCACCAGCCCCACCACGCGTTGCCGCTGCCGCCCTGCCAGGCCTGCACCAGATCGAGCTGCTGCTGGCTGCCGCCCTGCCCGACCGCGTCGTGCAGGCCGAGCACGCGCCGCGTCACCTCGAGTTCGATCGGCACCGGCTTGCCGTTCTTCAGCGCGATCGCCCCCTGCAGATCGACGCGGCCGTAGCTCTCGTTGCCGAGCCGGATCGCGCCGGCGTCGCGCTTGGTCTCGCGCTCGGTGCTGTCGACGCGGATGTCGACGGCGACGTTGATCTCCAGGTCACTGCTGCCGCCCTTCGGCGTGTAGCCGATGCGACCCTGCGCCAATACCTGGCCATGCGACAGCACCAACGCCGGTGCGGTCGTCAGCGGTGCCTCGACCCCGTTCTGCAGACGCAGCACGTGCCGCGCCTTCGGGGCCGCGAGCTGGCGCGCGAGCTCGATGACGCGCTCGCTCTGCAGGTTCTGCCGCACTTCCATCGGCGGCGCGAACGGCACGTCGAGCCGGTAGACATCGCGGTAGCCGAGTGCGAACTGGGCGATCGGCAGCACCAGGCGTTCGCCCTTCTTGCAGGTAACGTTGCGCAGCGTGTAGACGAACAGGTCCTCGTTGGCGGTGGCGCCATCGACCTCGGGCTCGGCCGCGGCCGGCTCGGCCGCCTGGTAGCCGGCGACCTGCGTCTGGATCGAGTTGCCGAGCGCGTTGTTGAAGTTGTTGAAGAACACCTGTTGCGACTGCATCTCGCGTGCGACCTGCGCCGCCTCGCGCTGCAGCGAGATCGGGTCGACGAGGCCCTCGAACTCGAACTTCGGCACGCCGACGACGAGGTTGACGGTGGCGCCGTCGAGATCGACCAGGTCGTTCTGCAGCGTCGCCTCGAACTGCACCGCGGCGTTGCCCTTGCCGTCGAGATCGAGCCGGTAGGCCGGGATCCAGCGCAGCCCGCGCTGCACGTACATCACGCCGACCTTGGCTGCGGCCCCACCACCCTGCACGGTCAGTTCGAGCCGCGCCTTCTGCTCCTCGCCACGGATCGTGCCTGTGAAGCCACCGCGCACCTCGAGATCGCGCACCGCGGCCAGCGGCAGCACGCGCGTGCCGGCCGCGGTCTGCAGCAGCAGCAACTCACCGTCGCTGGCCGCCGGAACCGTCTGCCGCGACGGCACGCCGAGCAGCTTGCCGTCGATACGTTCCTGGTCGGCGGTGACGACGACGACGTCCTTGCCGATGTTGGCACGCGCGATCTCGCGGAAGTTCATCGCTGCCGACTCGGTCGCCACGGTGACCTGTCCCGACTTCGCCATCACCAGCCGGGCGCCGTCGCTGGCATAGGGCCAGAACGTGCCGAGCACCGGCGCCGGCAGCTCGTCGAGCACGACCTTGCCACTGCCGTCGGCCGGCAGCGCGGTCTCGCGCACGACGTATGCGTGACCGTCCTTGAACACCGTCACCTCGCGCACCGGCAGCGTGCTGGCGGGCAGCACGGCCGGCGGCGGCCCCTGGGCGGCCAGGGTGGCGAGCAACAGCGGGAGGCCCAGGACTGGATGGAACGCAAACGAACCGCGAATGGGTCTCATGGCACCGGAAGACTACGTGCGCACCGACGGCCTTCGGCAAGCAGCGTGTAAGCCGCGCTGGCGATTCCCTGGCCGCCCCCCACCGCCTTCGACGTAGCGAGGCATGCGGCAGGGTCCCCTCGTCGCCCACCTCGGACGGCCACCACTGCCGGTCGCCATCGACGAACCTCGGGTTCGAGTGTTTGCCCATGCGCCCACTGCAGCCCCTCCGGCTGGTCCGCAGCGTCCCTGCGCCAGCCATCGCCAGCCTCCTGTTCGCCCTTGCCGCAGCGGCACAGGATTCGCCGTGGACCTGGCGGAACGCCAACATCCAAGGCATGGGCTTCGTGACCGGCATCACCGCCCATCCGACCAGCCACGACATCTACGCCCGCACCGACGTCGGCGGCGCCTACCGACTCGACCGCACGACGCTGCGCTGGCAGCCGCTGCTCGACACGCTGCCCCGCGCCGAGACCTCCGCGTTCGACATCGAGAGCCTCGCGCTGGCGGCGCAGGACAGCAACCGCATCGCGATCCTGGTGCCGCGCAACTCCGGCATCGCTACGCCGGGCGGCGGCAACTACCAATTCGGCGACGTGATGCTCAGCACCGACGGCGGCCAGAGCTGGCAACCTCAGGGGCTGCTGCCGCGACAGATCCGGGTCGGCCCGAACGGCGAGTATCGCGGCTTCAGCGGCGAACGCCTCGCCATCGACCCGCGGCGCAGCGACCGCATGCTGCTCGCCAGCCGCGTCGATGGCGTGCTGCGGCGTGAGAACGGCACGGCGCCGTGGCTCCTGGCCACCGGCACGCCACCGGTGACGGCCTGGAGCAACGGCGACCCGAACGATCTCGAGTACGCCGGCAACACGCCGGGCCACACGTTCGTGCAGTTCGATGCGAACAGCGCGCCGTTGGCCGACGGCGCCACCAGCATCGTCTACCTCGGCGACCACGCGACCGGCGTGCATCGCAGCCTCGACGGCGGTCGCACGTGGAGCCTGCTGCCGGGCTCGCCGCCGTTCGCGGTGCACGGCTTCGTGCACCAGGACGGCCGGCTCTACGTCAGTTGCGCCCGCCATCCGGTCGGCCCCGACAGCGCGCTGCCGGAGATCGGTTCGGTGCATCGCTTCGACCCGGCGACCGGCCAGTGGACCGAGATCACGCCGCCGCAGCCGGCATCGAGCGCTCCCGACCGCCGTCCCTATGCCGGCGTCAGCGGCGATCCTGGCCAGCCGAACGTGGTCGTCGTCACCGCCGCGCACGGCGCGGTGCTGTTCCGCACCACCGACCGCGGCCAGAGCTGGCAGCGCATCCAGTACAACGACCCGCCCAACACGCCGGCCTACCACGAGCCGCCGAGCCCCGCGAACTACTTCATCGAAGCGGTCACCTGGGGCACCGTCGGTGTGTTGATCGATCCGGCCGATCCGCGCCGCGTCTGGCAAACCAACGGGGCGGGCGTGCTCCGCAACGACGATCTGGTCGCCAACCCGCAGGCGTGGACGTGGACGATGGAGAACTTCGAGGAGCTGGTGATGCACAACGTGGTGTGCCCGCCGGTGCCGTTCGCCGACGGCGGCGCTGATTTCCTGAGCGCCTGCATGGACATGGTCGGTCTGCGCCACGAACGCTGGGACACGATCCCGACCGACAAGGCCGCGCATCCGCTGCAGATCGGCCAGGCCAACGCGATCGCCTACAGCCATCGCCAACCGCAGCACGCCGCGGTGGTCGGTTGGGACACGTGGCGACCGTGGTTCGCGCTCACCGGCGTCACCCACGACAACGGTCGCACCTGGACGCCGTTCGCGAACACCTCGCCCGGCGTCGGCGGCGCCCTGGCGATGAGCGCGACCGATCCGAACCGGATGGTCTGGGAACCGTCGCAATGGCGCGCGGTGCACGTGACGCAGGACGGCGGTCAGACCTGGACGGTCGCCAGGAACCTCGACGCGACACTCGACCCGAACAACCCGAACTGGTGGCAGCTCGGCCAGGCCTGGCACGTGTCGAATCCGTGGTGGCAGGGCGAACATCTCGCCGCCGACAAGGTCGACGGCAACCGCTTCTATCGCTTCACGTGGGGCCAGTTCACGTATTCGACCGACGGCGGCGTCAACTGGCGCCATGGCTTCAACGCGTGGGCGTTGGGCAGCAACCATGCGCCGTTGCCGTTCACGGTCGTGATCCGGCTGGTCACGCACCCGACCCGCGCCGGCGAAGTGTGGATCGGTGAGCAGGCCAACTCGGACACGGCGCCGCGGCCGCTGTGGCGCAGCACCGATGGCGGGCTCACCGTGCAACGAGTCCACTCGCTGCAATGGGCTTCGCAGGTCGCGTTCGGCCGCGGCGACAGCAACAGCCTGCCGTTCGTCTATGTCTACGGCGTGCCGGTCGGCCAGACCGCCGAAGGCATCTGGCTGTCGCGCGACGACGCGCAGACGTGGAGTCTGGTCAGCGACCCGCAGACGCAGCGGTTCGCACGCGTCAGTTCGCTCGAGGGTGACATGCGGCGGCGCTATCGCGTCTACGCCGGCACCAACGGCCGCGGCGTGCTGGTCGGCATGGCGACCGGGCCGGTCGCCGATGCGCAGCCGTTCGGTGCCGGTTGCGGCAGCCCGCCGCTGGTGCAGACCACCGATGGTTCGCACCGGCTCAGCAGCACCGTGGTGCATACTGCGGCTCCGGCATTCGCCTCGGCACCGACCGCACTGGTGCTCGGCAGCTCGCAGCAGAGCTGGAACGGTGTGTCGCTGCCGCTGCCATTGGCACCGTTCGGCGCCGGTCCCGGCTGCGTGATGCTGTGTGACCCCGAAGCGGTGGCGCTCGGTACCGCCGCTGCGAACGGCACCGCGTCGTTCGTGGTGCCGGTGCCGAACCAGCCAGGTTTGCTTGGCGCCAGGTTCTTCACGCAGCTGTATTCGTTCGGCCCGACGGCGTTCACGACCAGTTCGGCGATGGCGTTGACGGTCGGCCGCTGACGGCGGCCGGGCCGGCAGGAATCCGGCCAGGAGGCGCGAACGGAAGCGACGGCGGGATCGCTGCTCGCTTGCCGCCGCCGAGCCGGCGGCCCCATCGCCATGCGCCATCCCATCCTGTGGTCACTCCTGCTGGGCGTGCCAGCCGCGCTTCCCGCCCAATCCCCGGTCGACACCGCGCCGACCGCCCTCGCCGAGATCGCCGGCGTCGTCACCGATCCCGACGGCACACCGTGGGCCGTCGGCCCGAACTACAAGGCGGCCCTGCGGCCCGGTGGCATCGACTTCGTGCCGGCGCTGCCGGACGCACCGGACAACCGGGTGCTCCGCCTGCGGCTCGACCGCATCCACCGCGGTGACGAAATGCTGCACCTGGCGGCGGCGGGCGCCGACGCGCCGTTGCCGCGGTGGCAGGGGCAGGACGTGCACTATGACCGCGGTGCCATCGTCGAGCACTACCGCGTCGCGCCGCGCGGCATGGAACTGAGCTACGTGTTCGCGGCCCGCCCGGCTGGCTCCGGCGACCTGGTGGTGCGCTGCAACCTTGCTGGCGGCCTGCTGCCCGAGACGCTCGCCGACGGCACGCTGCGCCTCACGGATCGCCGCTTCGGCGGCGTGCACATCGGCGCGGTGACCGGCATCGATGCCCGCGGCGAACGATGCCCCGGTGGTCTCGCCGTCGTCGACGGCCAACTCGAACTGCGGCTGCCGGACGCGTTCGTCGACCGCGCGCAGTTCCCGCTGGTGCTCGATCCGTGGCTCAGCACGGCCTCGCTGGTGCCGCAGAGCGGCGGCAACGACAGCTTCGTGCAGGGCGTGACCGGCGGCGGTGGCTTCGCCCCCTTCACCACCTTCGTGTTCTGCCGCACGTTCTCGCAGAGCGACAGCGACGTCTACGTCGTCAACAGCAACAGCCCGTCGCTGCTGCTCGGCTTCGCCAACAGCTCCAGCCTGGTCGAGACCGCGCCAGTGTGCGCCTGCACCGCTGCCATCTGGCAGCCGGTCGTCTGGCAGGAAGGGCCGACGGCGAACGGCCCCTGGACCCTGAAGGCGCGGCCGTTCTTCGTGTCGCAGGGCCTGCCGCTGCAGCCGGTGACGACGATCGCCGCGGTCGGTGAGCGCGCGTCGATCAGCGGCCGGCGCGACGACACGGGCTTCATCCAGGCACTGGTCAGCTACGTCGAACCCGGCGTCGGGTTGCGCGTGCGCCCGTTCACCGTCCAGCCACCCTCGGTCGGTGCGGCGCAGACCGTGGTGCCGACGGCCAACGGCGACGCGATCCGCGGCACGCCGCGACTGACCAACAGCTACGGCACCAACGCGGTCGCCGGCCTGATCTACGAGATCGCGCCCGCCATCGCCCCGAACGTCGGCACGCTGAACGTGCTGACGCTGAACCTGCAGGGCCAGACGGTCGGCAGCGCCAACCTGGTGCTCGCCAACGGCATCAACTTCGATCCGGCGATCGCCGGCGACGGCAACCACTTCCTCGCCGCCTACACGCGCTTTGGCCAACTGCAGCAGGTGCGCCTGAATTGGAGCGGCACCACGCTGACCGCGTTCCCGGCGACGCAGTTCGACACCGTGCCCGGGAAGCGGCCCTCCATGTCGTGGTGCGGCGATCGCTACCTCGTGGCTTGGGGCCGCAGCACCGCGACCGCCGGCGACGACGAGATCGTGATCGGCGACTACCTGCCCGACGGCTCGCTGCTGCGGCCGCTGCAGACACTGCCGACGGTGGCGCAGCCGAACCAGCGCGAGCCGTCCGTCATCAGCGGCTGGGCCAGCAACGGCAACCCGCTGCACGCGATCGTCTGCTGGAGCGAGACGCCGGCTGGCGGCGGCAGCGGCACCGCCTGCACGCGCACGTTCGTGACCATGCAGGGCGGCACGCCGGTGAACCTCGGCGGCAGCTGCGTCGGCAACAGCTGCACCAGCCTGTCGCCGTGCGGCTACACGCAGGGTGCGTTCGCACCGGGCAACCAGACGTTCCAGATCCGGTTGCAGTATGCGGATCCCAGTGCACCGCTGGCGCTGCTGAACCTCAGCGACGGCAGCCAGCCGCCGATCAGCTGCGGCCCGTGCAACCTGATGCTGCCGCTGGCCACCCAGGTGCTGCCGAACACGCCGAACCCCAACGGCGATCTGATCTTCACCTGGCCGCTGCCCTTCAACTTCCAAGCCCTCGGCTTCCAGCTCGAGTTCCAATGGGTGATGTTCGGCACCGAGACCAGCCCCTGCCCACTGGTGCCGAACGTCGTCGCCTACAACCGCGTGCGGGTGCCGTTCGCCGAGTGAGTGCCACTGGCCGCTGGCGATGCCGGCCGGGCAGACTATCGTCTGCGGCCGCGATGATCTCCCTCCGCCTGCCGCTCGCCGTGGCCCTGCTCTCGTTCGCCGGCTGCGGCGGCAGCGGCAGCCGCACCGCCGGCGCGGGCACCGCGCCGACGATCCGAACGCTGACGTTCGAGCCGCGCGTCGTCTATGCCGGCGCCATCCCGACCACCTTCGCGATCGGTATGGAGCTGCTGGGGCCCGAACGCGACGCCACCGAACTGCAGCTCACGGTGCGCGACCCGGTCGGCGCCGTAGTGCTCGACCAGCGCTACCCCCTCGGCACGACGGGCCAGGGGAGCGACACCCTCGGTGCCACCGTCAGCGCGGCGCTGTCCCGCCTCGGCAGCTTCGACGTCGCGGTGCAAGTCCTCACCGCCGGCGGCCGGCGCTCGAACGTGCTGTCGACGACCGTCGACGTGGTGGCCTATCCGTGGCTCGACTCGTTGCCCGATCCGGTCGTGCGCCGCCACGCCGCGGCCGCGGCCTTCGACGGCTCGATCTTCGTGCTCGGCGGCGAACGGCGCGATCTCGGCCTCGACCCCGGGCCGGCGACCGCGATCGTCGCGCGCTTCGATCCGGTCCGCGACACGTGGTCGCTCGGCGCCCCGCTGGCGGTCGCGCGACGCGCATTGACGGCGGCGAGCAACGCCGGCGTGCTGGCCGCGATCGGCGGCTACGACGCCACCGGCAACCCGGTCGGCACCAACGAACTGCTCGCGGCCGGTGCCAGCGGCTGGAGCCAAGGCGCGCCGATGCCGACCGCGCGCGCCCACGCCGCCGCGGCCGCCGTCGGCGGGCGCATCTACGTGGTCGGCGGTGCCGATGCCGGCAGCGATGCACTCGGGACCGTCGAGTCCTACGACCCGCTCACCGACAGCTGGCGCACCGAGCCACCGCTGCCGCATCCGCGCGCCGAATGCCGCGCCGCCGCGTTCGCCGGCCGCCTCGTCGTCGCCGGTGGGCGCCGCAACGCGACCGACGACGAGCCGTGGCTCGACGTGTTCGATCCTGCCACCGGCAGCTGGACGTTCCCGCGCTCGCTCGGCGACTGCGCCTATCTGGTGGCCATCGGCGACGAACTCTTCGGCGGCTTCGCCAGCGAGCTGTTCGGCACGCAGCCGGGTGCGCTCACCAACTGGCGGCTGCTGACGCCGAGTCTGCAGCCGGCGCGGCGCGGGGTCGCGGCGGCGGCGATGGCCGAGACGCTCTACGTGTTCGGCGAGACCACGGCCTGGCGCTACGTGCGCACGCTCGAGATCCGCTGAAGGAACTCGCGCGCGGCGCCTATCAGCCTCTCAGCGCGCGCCGAGCTTGCCGGCGTAGCGCGCGACATCGAGCGACAGCGCGTCGAGCGACACCGCGAGGCGATCGCCGTCGGCGCGCGTGCGCGCGATCAGGTCCGCCGCCCCACCGACCGCGGCCGGGCTGAGGTCGTTGGTCAGGTACTTCTGCAGGTCCTGCAGCGACGCCGCGAACCCGTCGGCCATCGCGAAGCTCTTCTGGCTCTGCTCGTCGAGCCCCTTCAGGCTGCCGCTGACGTCGCCGTGCCGCTCGTTGGCGCGCGCCTTCAGCTTCTCGTCGGTGATGGTCGCGTTCTGCGCCGCCCAGGTCTCGAAGTGGCTCTTCGCCGCCAGCTGCGCGGTGCCGGTGGCCTGCTTCAGCGCGATCAGCTGCGGGCCGATCTCGGCCACGGCCGCGCGGAGGTCGCCGAACGCGCTGCGAGCGCCGCTGGCGTTGTCGCGGGGCAGCTCGTCGAGCGCCGTCACCGCCGCGGTGACCTCGGTCTTCAGTTCGGTGATGCTGGCGGCGAGCTCCGTGTACTGGTCCGCGAGCGAGCCCATGGTGTCGTGGCCGGCGACGGAGCCGCAGGCGGCGTGGCAGAACAACAGGGCGGCGAGGGCGAGTTGGTGGCGGAGGATCATGAGCCGATTCGGTGCGTTCGTTGGCAAGCGGGGCACGGTAGCTCCGGGACCTCCCCGATGCACGGGTGCACAACCCCGAGCTAGCATGGCCCCCCGCCATGCGACGCCCGCAACCCGAACACACCCTCACCGCCGCCGCGCGCTACCTCGACAGCCAGCGGCGGCAGGCCGAGCGGCGCGCCGCGGCCGCGCAGCAATCGGCGCCGCGGCGCGCGGTCACCAAGGCCGGGGCCGCACTCGGCCATGCGGCGACGGTGGGCCGGCTGATCGTCGGCGAGAAGCTGCGGCGCGGCGTCGATGGCCTGCTGCGCTGGCGCGAGCGCCGCGCGACCGAGCGCCCGAGCGACGGCCCGGGCCCGGCCGCCGACTTCCTGTTGGTCGGTCACCGCGGCGATGCTGCGCACGCGGTCGAGAACACGATCCCGGCGTTCCATCGCGCGCTCGAACGCGGCGCCAACGCGATCGAGATCGACCTGTGCCTGACCAAGGACGGCCACGTCGTGGTCTGGCACGACTGGGACCCCAACGACCTGGTCGCCCTCGCGCGCCAGCTCGGGCTCGAATCGGGCAAGGCCTACGAGCCGCGCGTGCCGCGGTTGTGGGACGACATGCGCCGCCACACGCACGAACTGACGCTCGCCGAACTGCGCGCGCACTACGGCTTCAAGCGGCGCCACGCGTGGTTCTTCTGGCGCCGTGTGCGCGGCACGATACCGACCTTCGCCGAGTTCATGGCCTGGGCGCGCACCCGCAGCGAACTGCGCACGGTGCTGCTCGACATCAAGATCCCGAAGGACGGCATCGCGCACGTGCCCGCGGTCATCGACGGCATCTGCGCCGAACTCGACCGGCACCCGCACCAGTTCCTGTCGGTGTTCCTGTCGCCGCACGAACCGATCCTCGAGGCGATGCGCGCCCGCCAGCCCGAACGCCACTACTGTCTCGACATGGAGATCCCGCCCGGCATCGTCGACGACCACCGCCGCTACAGCGGCGTGCAGGCGGCGCTGCAGCGGCAGCTCGGCTTCGCCAGCGTCGGCCGCCCGGTGCTGACGCTCGGCGCGTGGGAGCTGTACCAGAAGCTGATCGGCCACGACGTGCGCGCGCGGCGGCTGCACGACGAGCAGCACCCCGACCGCACCATGCAGCGGGTGATGGCGTGGACCATCAACTCGAGCGACGAAGCGCGGCGGCTGATCGAGCTCGGCGTCGACGCGATGCTGACCGACGACCCGCGCAAGATCCGCCGCGTGCTGCAGAAGGCCGAACGGCAGCGCGCTCGTCGGCGGACCGGTTAGTTGGTCCGCATCGCGCAGCTGACCGACCTGCATCTGTCGGTCGCCGACCGCGGCCGCGTGTTCGGCAGCGATGTGTGGGGCAATCTCGAGCGCGTGCTCGCGCATGTGCAGACGCTCGGTGTCGATCGGCTGGTGCTGACCGGCGACATCGCGAACTCCGGCGGGCGCAGCGTCTACGAACGGCTGCGGCCGCTGCTGTCGCCGTTCGGCGATCGGATGTTGCTGCTGCCGGGCAACCACGACCGGCGCGCGGCGTTGCGCGCGGTGTTCCCCTCGCGGTGGCCGGCGACGGCGAACCGGCTCGGATTCGAGGCAGAACTCGGCGGCTGCACGTTGCTCGGCCTCGACTCGGTGCACGAAGGCCGCACCCGCGGCGAACTCGGCCAGGACCAGCTGCATTGGCTCGCCGGCCGACTCGCGGCGACGACGCGCCCGGTGGTGCTGTTCCTGCACCATCCGCCGGTGCGGGTCCGCTGCTGGTTCGTCGACCGCGATCTGCTTCGCGACCGCGATCAACTCGCGGCACTGCTGCGGCCGCGGCCGCCGCTGGCGATCTTCACCGGCCACGTGCACCAGGCGCATGAACTGGAGTTCGCCGGCGCACCGGTGTTCACGACGCCGGCGGTCGCCTACCAGTACGGTCTGCACAGCTGGGTGCCGCTGCCGAAGTCGCTGCGGCCGGCGCTGCGGATCCTCGAACTCGACGGCGGTCTGGTGCGCAGCGAAGTCGTGCGACTCTGAGTCGCCGCGCCGCAGCCCCTGCGTCGCCTGTACGCACCAAGCGACCCTTGCCAGCCACCGGCTGTGCGCCTTCGACCATCGTCTGCCCCGAGCGCCAGCGGCACCCCGGCTCGCGAACGAGCGGGCCGCGACCACAACCGGAACCAAACACTGCGAGTACTACGCAGCCCCAGGGATCTTCAGCCTCCTGCTTGCTCCCGGAACTCCTCCATCATATATCTGCGCAACCTATGGCGACGGCTTCCAAGGATCGGACCCAGGCGGGTCGCGCAAGCAACCAGCGCACCGCCCCCTTACTGCCGTTCCGCCCCGGGCGCGGCGGCGCCCGGCCAGGTTCCGGTCGCAAGCCGAAGATCCCGGGCCGTCCCGGCGTCGATCACCGTCCACGCGCAGCGCTCGCACAGCGCTTCCCGGTCCACGTCACGATCAAGCTGCGCACTGGCCTGCCCCGCCTGCGCAGCAAGCCTGCCTACGACGCACTGCGCGCGGCGTTCGCGGCCGGCTGCGCCCGCAACCTCAGCGGCGCATTCCGCCTGTGCCACTACGCGGTCCTCAACGACCACCTGCACCTGATCTGCGAGGCCCAGGGCCGCTCTGCGCTCAGTCGCGGACTGCAAGGCCTGCTGATCCGCATCGCGAAGGCACTCAACAAGCTGTGGGCACGCCGCGGCAGCGTGTTCGCCGACCGCTACCACGACCACATCCTGAAGTCGCCGCGCGAGGTCCGCAACGCACTGCGCTACGTCTTCGGCAACGGCAAGAAGCACGCGGCCGAAGGGCGCGAGATCGACGTCCCGCAGGCAATCGACACCTTCACGTCGGCCCCGTGGTTCGCGGGCTTCCGCGAACACATCACCGTCAAGGGCATCGAGGCCATCGTGCGGCCGGTTACCTCTGCCCGCACCTGGTTGCTCACCGAGGGCTGGTTGCGGCACGGGCGACTCAGCGTGCACGAGATTCCCGCCACCGCGTGACGCTGGCCAGGGATCGCCGGCGCCAGATGCGGCCACGTAGCACCGCCCGCGGCCCCAGGAACACCGACCCGCCCCCCGCCACCACCGCGTAGGGACATCATGCGCACCCGTGCCCTGCTGCTGTCGGCGGCGACCCTGAGCCCGCTGCTCCCCGCCCAGGTCGACCCGCACCTGCGTGTCGATCAGTTCGGCTACCGGCCGGCGGCCCGCAAGATCGGCGTGCTGCGCGAGCCGGTGATCGGCTTCGACGCCCCGGCCCCGTTCACGCCGGGCCCGCTGGTCCAGGTCCGCCGCACCAGCGACCAGGCCGTCGTCTGGAGCGGCGCCCCGACCCTCTGGCGCAACGGTGCCATCGATCCGGCCGCCGGCGACCGCGTGCACACCGTCGACTTCAGCAGCCTGCGCACACCCGGCGACTACCGGCTGGTCGACGTGCAGAGCGGCCGGGCCTCGGCGACCTTCACGATCGCCGCCGACGTCTATCGCGCCCCGCTGCGCGCCGCGGTGCGTATGTACTTCTACCAACGCTGCGGCTTCGCGAAGACCGCGCCGTTCGCCGGCGCACAGTGGACCGACGGAGCGAGCCACCTCGGCCCGCAGCAGGACAGCGACTGCCGCAGCGTGTTGAACCCGACCGCGGCGAGCTCGCGCGACCTGCGCGGCGGCTGGTACGACGCCGGCGACTACAACAAGTACGTCAACTTCGCCGACGACGCGCTGCACCCGCTGCTCGCGGCGTTCCGCGACGCACCGTTCCACTGGCCCGACGACTTCGGCCTGCCCGAGTCCGGCAACGGCCTGCCCGACCTGCTCGACGAACTGCGCTGGGAACTCGACTGGCTGCTGCGCATGCAGAATCCCGACGGCTCGCTGCTGCACAAGGTCTCGGCGACCACGTTCGACGCCGCGAGCCCACCGAGCGCCGACACCGTGCTGCGCCGCTACGCGCCGGCGACCGCGTCGGCGACCGTCAGCGGCTGCGGCGCGTTCGCGCATGCGGCACTCGCGTTCGCCGCGCGGCCGGAGCCGGCCTTGCAGGCGTATGCGGCGCAGCTCGACCAGGCTGCGACCGCGGCGTGGAACTGGCTCGTCGCCAACCCGGCAGCGATCCCGTCGAACTACGACAACCAGGGCTTCGTCAACGTCGCCGCCGAGGACACCGCCTACACGCAGGCGATGAACCGCCTCGCGGCCGCCTGCTGGCGCTTCTGCCGCAGCGGCGACCCGGCGATGCGCGCCTACGTCGATGCGAACCACACCCAGGCCCACTGCTTCCAATGGACGTGGGCGTCGCCGTGGGAAGGCGATCTGCACCGAGCCTTGCTCGACTACGCCGAAGCGGCGGGCAGCACCGCATCCGTCGGTGCTTCGATCCGGCAAGTGCTCGCCGCCTCGATCGCCGGTACTGACCATCTCGGCCCCCACCTCGCCGGTGACGATCCGTATGGCGCGTGGCTGCCGGTCGGTGACTACACCTGGGGCAGCAACTCGACGAAGGCCATGCGCGGCCTGCAGTTCGTGCTCGCCAACCGCTTCGGCCTCGACGCCACCAGCGCGCGCGCGATCGGCGACGCGGCCGAGGGCTATCTGCACTACCTGCACGGTCACAACCCGCTCGGCCTCACGTTCCTGACCGCCGCGCGCAGCCTCGGCGCCGAGGGCAGCGTCGACGAGATGTACCACGCGTGGTTCGGCGACGGCACGCCGTGGGACAACGCCAGCACGTCGCCGTTCGGGCCGGCTCCGGGCTACCTGACCGGCGGGCCCAACGTCCATTTCGCAGCGCTGCCGGCGTACCAGGGGCCGCCGCTGGTGCCGCCGGTCGGGCAACCGGCGATGAAGAGCTACCGCGACTGGAACGCGAGCTGGCCGGTCAACTCGTGGGAGATCACCGAGCCCGCGATCGGCTACCAGAGTCGCTATGTGCAGCTGCTGGCGGCGGCGAGCATCACGCCGGCACCGGCGATGGCAGTGCAGCTCGGCGTGGTGAACGCGGGCAGTGCGACCACGATCCAGGTCGGCGGTGCCGACGGCGGCGCGCTGGTGGCGTTGGTGCTGGCGACCGCACGCGGCCGCGTCGCGGTCGACCTCGGCTTCTGGTCACTCGATCTCGGCGTCGAGCTGCTGCCGTCGCCGGCCGCCAACCTGCTCGGCGTCGCGGTGGCCGGTGGCAACGGCATGGCGTCGTTCGTGCTGCCTGCGTTGCCGAGCAGCACGCTCGGGTTCCGGTTGCTGCTGCAGGCGAGCGAAGTGCAGGCCGGCGAACCGTGGCAATCGCCGGTGATCGAACGCACGATCCGCTGATCAGCGCTCGCCGCGCGGCCAGCACTCGCGCTCGATCCACACCCGCGCCGCCGTGGTCGAGTAGCCGCGTTCGCGCAACATCATGTCGACGTCCGAACGGCCAGCCAGCTCGGTCTGGATCCAGAGTCGGAGCTGGTCGCGCTCGGCGCGAGCGCGTTCGAGCTCGTGGGATTCGAGCGCGTGCCGGCGCCGTTCACCAAGGCCACCTAGCAACAGGTGGGCCCCGAGCACCAACAACACTGCGCAAGCCAAGACTCCCTTGGCTTGCAACCCTTCTGCTTGCGACCCCAGCAGCAACCAGCCGAACGCCAGCAAGGCCACCCCGGCACCGATCGCCAGCCCGGACGGGAGGCGAAGCGATGGCGCCGCGGCCTCAGGCGCTCCCGACCGCCGCGGCTGCGGGCCAGTCATCAGCCGTCGCCGAGCCGCTTGGTGTTCGGTGGTTCCTCGACCACCTTCGCCTTGACGAACTCGCGGTTCATCTCGGCGATCACGCGCACCGGGATGTCCTTCGGGCACGCGGCCTCGCACTCGTACTGGTTGGTGCAGTTGCCGAAGCCCTCGGCATCCATCACCTTGACCAGGTTGCGGGCCCGCTGCTCGCGCTCGACCTGGCCCTGCGGCAGGTGCATGAAGTGCGAGATCTTGGCGCCGACGAACAGCATCGCCGACGCGTTCTTGCACGCCGCGACGCAGGCGCCGCAGCCGATGCAGGTGGCGGCGTCGAACGCCTTGTCGGCATCCGCCTTCGGCACCGGGATCGCGTTGGCGTCGCGCGGCGCGCCGGTGTTCACCGAGATGAACGCGCCGGCCTGCACCACGCGGTCGAACGCGCTGCGGTCGACCATCAGGTCCTTGATCACCGGGAACGCGGCCGCTCGCCACGGCTCGATCCAGATCTCGGCACCGTCCTTGAAGCTGCGCATGTGCAGCTGGCAGCTCGTGGTGCCGCTCTGCGGGCCGTGCGGCTCGCCGTCGATCATCAGGCTGCACGAGCCGCAGATGCCCTCGCGGCAGTCGTGATCGAACACGACCGGCTCCTCGCCCTTCTTGTTCAACTGATCGTTGAGCACGTCGAGCATCTCGAGGAACGACATGTCCGGCGACACGTGGTCCAGCTCGTAGCGGACCATGCGTCCGTCCTGCTTGAAGTCGCTCTTGGTGCTGCGCTTGCTCTGGCGCCAGATGTGCAGGGTGAGCTTCATCACTTGTAACTCCGGACTGCGAGGTGCACGTTCTCGAACGCGAGCGGTTCCTGGTGGCGAATCGCTTGCCGCGGCTCGCCCTTGTGTTCCCACACGGCGACGTGGCAGAAGTTCTCGTCGTCGCGCAGGGCTTCGCCGGCATCCTGCCATTCCTCGCGGAAGTGGCCGCCGCACGACTCGCGGCGCTCGAGCGCGTCGCGGCAGGTCAGCTCGCCGAACTCGAGGAAGTCGGCGACGCGGCCGGCCTTCTCGAGCGATTGGTTCACCGTGGCGTCGCCACCGAGCACCTTGACGTCGCGCCAGAACTCGGCGCGCAGCGCCTGGATGTCGGCGATCGCCTGTTGCAGGCCCTTCTCGTTGCGGGCCATGCCGCACTTGCTCCACATGATCTTGCCGAGCGCCTTGTGGAAGTCGTCGACGCTGCGCTTGCCCTGGATGCCGAGCAGGCGCTTCGTCATCTCCTGCACCGCCGCGGTGGCCTTGCCGAACTCGGGGTGGTTCTGCGGCACCGCCCCCGGCTTCTGGCCGGCGAGGTAGCCGCCGATCGTGTACGGGATCACGAAGTAGCCGTCGGCCAGGCCCTGCATCAGCGCCGAGGCGCCGAGGCGATTGGCGCCGTGGTCGCTGAAGTTGGCCTCGCCGCACACGAACAGGCCCGGGATCGTCGACTGCAGGTCGTAGTCGACCCACAGCCCGCCCATCGTGTAGTGCACGGCCGGGAAGATGCGCATCGGCTGCGAGTACGGGTCCTCGGCCGTGATCTTCGCATACATGTGGAACAGGTTGCCGTACTTGGCCGCGATCGCGTCCTTGCCGAGACGCTGGATGCTGTCGCGGAAGTCGAGGTAGACGCCGAGGCCGGTGTCGCCGACGCCGCGGCCCTCGTCGCAGACCTGCATCGCCGCGCGCGACGCGATGTCGCGCGGCGCGAGGTTGCCGAAGCTCGGGTACTTGCGCTCGAGGTAGTAGTCGCGCTCGGCGTCCGGGATCTCGGCCGCCTTGCGCTTGTCGCCCTTCTTGACCGGCACCCAGATGCGGCCGTCGTTGCGCAGCGACTCCGACATCAGCGTCAGCTTGCTCTGGTGATCGCCGCTGACCGGGATGCAGGTCGGGTGGATCTGCGTGTAGCACGGGTTGGCGAAGCCGGCCCCGCGCTTGTGCGAACGCCACGTCGCCGTGACGTTGCAGTTCATCGCGTTGGTCGACAGGTAGAACACCGTGCCGTAGCCGCCGGTCGCCAGCACCACCGCGTCGCCGGCGTGGGTGCGGATCTCGCCGGTGACCAGGTCGCGCACGACGATGCCCTTGGCGTGGCCGTCGACGACGACCAGGTCCAGCATCTCGGTGCGCGGGAACATCTTCACGGTCTTCAGGCCGATCTGCCGCGACAGCGCCGAATAGGCGCCGAGCAGCAGCTGCTGGCCGGTCTGGCCGCGCGCGTAGAACGTGCGCGAGACCTGGGCGCCGCCGAAGCTGCGGTTGTCGAGCAGGCCCGAGTACTCGCGCGCGAACGGCACGCCCTGCGCGACCGCCTGGTCGATGATGTTGACCGACAGCTCGGCGAGGCGGTGCACGTTGGCCTCGCGGGCGCGGAAGTCGCCGCCCTTCACCGTGTCGTAGAACAGCCGGTGCACCGAGTCGCCGTCGTTGCGGTAGTTCTTGGCGGCGTTGATGCCACCCTGCGCGGCGATGCTGTGCGCGCGGCGCGGGCTGTCCTGGAAGCAGAAGCACTCGACCTGGTAGCCGAGTTCGGCCAGCGACGCGGCGGCCGACGAGCCGGCGAGGCCGGAGCCGACCACCAGCACCTTGTACTTCCGCTTGTTGGCGGGATTGACGAGCTTGAGCTCGAACTTCCGGTTCTCCCACTTCTCGTGGATGGCGCCGGACGGGATGCGCGAATCGAGCTTCATGCGGCCACCTTGACGATGCCGAGCAGCACCGACAGCGAGAGCAGCGCGTTGCCGCCGGCGATCAGCGCGGCGAGCAGGAACGACAGCTTCTTGATCATCGGGGTGTAACGACCGTGGTGGAGACCCAGCGTCTGCGCCAGGCTCTGGATGCCGTGACTGAGGTGCAGGAACAGCACCACCTGCGACAGCACGTAGGCGCCGACGATCAGCGGGTCGGCGAAGCTGGTGGTCACCATCGCGTAGACGTCGTGACCCTGGGCGCCGGCGAGCTTCTTCGCATGGTGGGTCGGGTTGGTGACGCCGAGCGTGAAGTGCAGCAGGTGGTAGATCACGAACACCAGCACCGTCATGCCGCTCAGCACCATCGAGCGCGACGCGAAGCTGGCCTGCATGGTCGCGTTCTTGCTGTAGGCGACCGGCCGCGCCGCCTTGTTGGCTCGCGACAACCGGATCGCGGTCACCACGTGCAGCACGAAGATCGCCAGCAGACCGATGCGCGCCACCCACAGCAGCGGGCCGAGGTCGTGCAGCATCTTCGCGTAGGCATTGATGGCGTCGGGCCCCTTCAGCAACTGCAGGTTGCCGAGCAGGTGGGCGACGACGAACCCGAACAGCAGCAGGCCGGTGACCGCCATGGTCACCTTGCCGCCGATCGACGACCGCCAGAAGTCACAGAGCCAGGTCATGGGAGCGCCGAAGGATCGGCACGCGGCGGTTCGAATGCAACAAGCCAGTGGATGCGGGCGCGGACCGGCGCCGCGGCGGCCGGCAGCGCCCGTTGGCAGCGATCCCGGCGCGTGGCGAGGCGCCGCCGCCGGCGCGCGAACTGGCGCCAGCGGTTGACGGGATGCGGGCCAGCCTCCACCTTGGTGCGGCGCCTGCCCCGCGCCTCGTCCGACCATGCTCGAACTCGCCAGCACCTTCCTGTTGTTCGTTCCGCAAGGTCCGTCGCCGACGCAGCACCATCGCGTGCTGCCCGAACTCGGCATCACCCTGGTCGACGAACGTCGGCTCGACCTGCAGACGCGGCGGATCGAACGCCGCACCACCGTCGACGGTCGCCGCGTCGACGGCGACGCGGTGATCCGCGCCGCCATCGCCGCCCGCGATGCCCGGCTCGGCAAGCTGCACCCGACGCTGCACGAGGCCTTCGCGCAACCGGGACCGCAGCAGGTCGCGTTCTGGCTGGTGACCCCGCCCGGGCAGCCGGACCTGCGCGCCACCATCGATGACGCGCGGGCGGCCGGCCGGACGGCGGAGGATGCGCGGCGCCTCGCGCTGCAGGCGGCGCAGGACGCGGTCGCGGCGGGCAATGCGGCGTTCGCGGCGGCAGCCACCGCCGGCGGCGCCACGGTCGTGCACATCGACCCGTTGGTGCCGGTCGTGACCGTGCTGGCCACCGACGCGGTGGCGCGCGCGCTGGCGATGCGCGCCGACGTCGATCTCGCCTACCTGTCGTCGACGGTGTCGATGACCGAAGGCGGCGAAGCCGCCCCGGCGCTGGAGGTGCTGGCGGCGTGGAACGAATGGGCCGGCAAGACCGCGCGCACCGACGCCGTGCACCGCCGCGGCATCAACGGCGCCGGCGTCAAGGTGCTGGTCAACGACACCGCCGCCGTGGCGACCACCAATCCGTGGCTGCCGCCGGTGGTCGCCGGCACCACCGGCAACGCGGCCGCACACGCCACCGCGGTGGCCGGCATCATCGCCAGCCGCCAGACCCCGCACACCGGCGCCGCGCCGGGCCTGACCCAGCTCTACAGCTACGGCGGTGCTGGCGACACGGTCGCGCAGACGGCCTGGGCCTGGGGCATGGCCCAGGGCATCAGCTTCGGCAACTGCTCGTGGTGGAACGGGCAGAAGGGCCAGATCCGGTTCCTCGACCGCTACTTCGACTACATCATCCGCAACTTCGCCGTGATGCTGTTCAAGTCGTCCGGCAATCAGGGCGGCAGCGACGGCGGCGTCACCACGCCCGGCTGCGGCTACAACATGATCGCGTCGGGCAACGCGACCGATCAGAACAACGCCGACTGGACCGGCGACGCGATGTCGTCGTCGTCGAGCTGGGTCAACCCGCTCGAGGGCCACGACAAGCCCGAGGTGACCGCCTGCGGCACCTCGATCACGACCACGACGACCAGCTCGCCGTGGATCGGCGCCCAGGGCTCCGGCACCAGCTACGCATCGCCGGTGACCTGCGGCATCGCCGCGCTGCTGGCGCAGACCCGGCCGGCGCTGCAGGCGCAGCCGGAGGCGGTGCGCGCGCTGCTGATGGCCGGCGCGTTCCACAACGTCGAAGGCAACGCCGCGCTCAGCGACCGCGACGGCAGCGGCCACGTCGACGCCGCCGCCTCGCAGTCGGCGACCGCGCGCGACCAGTTCCACACCGCGACGTTGACGCCAGCCTCCTTCACCGGCGGCGTCTACGAGCTGCAGGTGCCGCTGATCGGCAACGACGAGACGCGGCTGTGCGCGGTGTGGTTCTCGACCGCCGACTCGAGCTACGCGACCGACGTGCTGCAGATGGACCTCGACCTCACGGTCTGGCTCGGCACCACGCTGGTGGCGAGCTCGACCAGCGCGGTCAATCCGTTCGAACTGGTGCAGTTCGTGCCACCGGCCACGGGCACCTACACGGTCCGGCTGCAGAACATGCGCTTCGTCGGCAGCAGCGAGCCGCTGGCGGTGGCTTGGGTCACCCGCCGCGATGCCGCGACCAACGAAGTGGTCGTCAGCGGCAACCCGGTGCCGGGTGGCACGGTCGGCTTCGAGTTCATCGATCCCTATCACCCCGGCGCCAGCTACCTGTCGGTGCTGTCGGTGACGCCGAGCCCGGCGGTGGCGGCGGTCGGGCCGAAGAAGGTGCTCGACCTCGGTTACGACGTGGTCACCGAGTTCAGCCTGACGCTGCCGGGCTTCAGCGGCAACCTCGGCAGCAACGGCCGCGCCACCGCGTCGCTGCCGCTGCCGAACCTGCCGTGGCTCAGCGGCCTGCCGGTGCACACGGCGATGGTGACGCTCGATCCGTCGCTGCCCGAACTGGCCGAGGAGACGTCGCCGACCACCACCTTCGTGATCCAGTGAGCGGCGGCTGCGAGTGAGCGGCGATCCGCGCGCCGTCAGCTCGCCGATGGTCGCATCGACGTCTTGCCCATCGACACCAGGGCCCGCAGCGCATCCGCGGTGCGCACGTCGAGCTTCTGCAGCCGCCCCGGCTCGATCAGCAGCAGCTTGCCGTTGGTCGGGTTCGGCGCGCTCGGCACGAACACCAGCGTGTGCGGCTGGCCGTCCGGGCCGACCGCGGTCCCGGTGACGAAGCCGATCTCGAAGCCTTCGTCGGCCGGCACCGCGACCACGCCCTGGAAGAACCGTTCGCGGGCGCTGTCGTAGCCGAGCACCTCCTTCAGCGACTGGTACAGCGTGCCGAGCAGCGGCAGGTTCTCGAGCAGCCGGTCGACGCGCCGCCACAGCCAGCGCCCGGCGAACGTGGTGACGAACACGCCGATCGCGTAGACGACCAGCAGCGCCAACAGCAGCCCGAGGCCGGGGAAGTACCAGCTGACCTTGCTGCGCCACGACTCGGAGAGGATGCCCTCGAGCCCGACGATCGCGAACACCACGCCGCCGAGCGGCAGCAGGGCCACGATGCCGGCGACGAGGCAGCGGGTGATGTGGCGGACAGGCGCGTTCATGCCGGGACCATACGCGGCCCGGCGCGCCCACTCGATGGTCGCGTCAGTCGCCTTCGCTGTAGAAGGTCAACACGCCCTGGTACTGGTCCCAGTTGGCGATCAGCGGCACCTGCCGGAAGCCGCCGTCGCTGTGCGCCGACACCGTGACCAGGATGCGCTGCACCCCCGCCTTGGTCTGCCGGCTGCCGATGCCGACCGCGCAACAGGTGAACTGGTAGTTCAACTTCTGCTTCGGCTCGATCAGCACCACATCGCCATCGAGCCGGTAACGCCCGTCGTGCTTGGTCGAGCCAACGGAGTTGCCGAACTGCGGGTGGCTCGACGAGTAGGCGAACGCGTAGTCGTAGCTGCCGTCGTCACGCAGCGTGAAGTGCCCGCCCGACGAGCTCACCGCGACGCCGGCGAAGCCGCCGGTGACGCTGTTGTAGTAGCTGCCGCCGTAGGCACTGCTCGACTCCTTCCACGCGCCGCGCAGGTCCTGGGCCGCGAAGTAGCCGCCGGCCGGATACGGCGGCTTGCCGCTCTTCGGCCGGATCGAATCGAGCACCGCGCCGAGCGGGAACGACAGCGCCTTCAGCGCCGCACTCTCCTTGAACACGTCCATGCCGATCCCCGGATCACGCGGCTCCACCACCGCCACCACCGGCTGGAAGCGGTTGCCGCCGAGATCGACCAGCCACAACGCGCCGTAGGTCTTCGGATTGCCGTGGGTCTTCGGCGTGTTCGGGCGCTCGAAGAAGCGGCCCATGTAGAGCACCACCAATTGGCCAGGCAGCCGGCCGCGGTAGTGCACGAACGTGTCCCCGAGTTCGAAGCCGGCGAACTGCTCGCGCCACAGCCGATCGAACAGTGCGGTCGGCCCCTCGGTGGCGGCCTGCACCGGCAAGAAGCCGATCGCGGCCTGGTGGCTCGATTCGTCGCCTGCTTCGGGCCGCCCCTGGTCGTCGACGTCGGCCAGCGTGGCGCGGAAGACGACGTTGCCGCCGTTGCTCTCCCGCTGCCAGCCGGCCGGATCGGTCCAGACGACGCCATCGATCGCCGGTCCACTGGTCGGCAACGGCGAGGCTCCCGGCGCGAACGCGCCCGCGGTGGCGACCGGCGACGCCTTCGGCGCCGGTGCGGCCTTCGGCGCCGCGGCCGGCAGCTTGCCGCGCAGCGGCCTGACGACGAAGCCGCGGCTGCCGATCTGCACGCGTTCGGGCGGCACCCCGAGCAGCGCCTCGAACGCCGCCGCCGCCACCTTGCGCAGCGCACTCCGCTGCGCGTCGTCCTCGACCGCCTCCAGCATCGCCGCGAGGAAGATCGGATAGCCGGCGCACACTTCCCAGCAGCGCTGCTTGTCGGCGTCGCTGCTCGCCGCCAGCTCGGGCACCGCCAGCCATTGCACCAGCTGCGCGTGCATCGCATCGAGCGCCGCCGCCTCGATCTCCTGATCGCGCGCGAACTGCCACAGCTGCTGCACGCACAGCGCCGCGATCGCGCCGAGGTCCTGGTCCGCCCCCTCGGCCGCCAAGGCCGTGCGCAGCTCCTTGGCGCCGGCGTCGAGCAGTTCGCGCACGACCTTTTGCTGCTCGTCGTCGGCGCCGAGTTCCTTGGCCAGTGCGGGCAGCACGAGCCAGCGGCGCCTGGGCACGAAGGCGAGCTCCGGCCGCAGCAGTTCGTCCTTGCTCGGCGCGGTCGCCGGCATCGGTGGCACCGCGGCCGCGAATCCGGCCATGCGGGTGCGGAACGCGCCGTCCGGCAGCCCGAACAACGCCGGCGCCGCGGCGGCCGGCGACGGGGTCGGAGCCTGGGCCGGCAACCCGGCGCCGAGGGCGAACAGGAACAACGACACGGAGCGCTGGATTCGCATGCGGAGGTGCCCCGCCGGTATCGGTCGCGGCGCGGCGCCCAGGACAGCGGCAGCGGGACGCGTTCCACACCGCGCGCCGCTGCCATTCCGCGACCTCGACCGCATGGCCGCTACGGCTTCAGCTGCAGCCCACCGATCGCCGGCACCACCCACGGATCCGGCGGCTGGTCCATCGACAGCACGTGGCCGCAGTCGATGTCGACGGTGTCGAACACCGACATGCCCGCCGGCAGCACCAGCGGGAACGCCTGCAGTCCCACGAACCGCTGCAGGAATCCCAGCACATCACCGTCATCGCCGGCCGGCGGTTCGCCCAGCGGGGCCCCATAGGCCGGCACATCGACACGGCCGACTTCCTTGCCGCCGAGCCGGAACGTGAAGCGATAGCCGATCCACGGCACCAGGTGCACGATCGCGCTGCCGGCCCGCTGCACCGTGGTCGTGCGCAGGCGCAACCCACCGCGACCGATGCAGCGCACCGTCGGCGCATCGAACCAGAACGTGCCGACCGGAGCCGGCGTCGACAGCTCCGCGAGCATCGCCGTCGTTCGCGGCGGCCGGCGATACTCCGCGGTGGTGTAGCTGCGCAGTCCGTCGTCGTCGAAGCCCAGCCACAGCGACTGCAGCGCCGGCCACCGTTCGGGCGCGTCGAGCGGCGCGCGCAGCACCGTGCGCAACGACGTGTAGAAGCGGGCCAGCCCGGGATGCACCAGCCGGTTGTCACCGAACGCGATCGACTCGGCATAGCCGTCGGGCAACCCGCGCGTGAAGTGCCCGATGCGCCAGCGCCCCGGATCCAGCACCGGCAGCCGCATCAGCAGCGGATCGCACAACCACGGATCGACGAAGTGGAACTTCGCGCCGGCGGCGAACGGGACCCCGCCGGCCATGCCGGAGCCGAGCACGATCTTGCCCTGGCGGCCCTGCCGTTCGAGCGCGCGCGTGAAGCGCCCGGCCTGCGGGATCTCGCGCCGCGGGCTGAACAGGCCCAGCTTGTCGTAGTAGAAGCGCCGCTCGTCCTGGATGCCGTGCACGACCGTCGGCGGTTCGAGATCCGCGGCCGGCGGCCGCAGCCACGGCGGCAGTCCCGGCAGCCAGATCGCGCCGGCCACGAACCCGGCCAGCGCCAGCGCCACCGCCGGCCGCGCGGTGCGCAACCAACGCGCAATCAGCACCAGTGCCACCACGAACGGCGGCACGAAGAAGCGACCGGCCATGAAGTCGCCACCGACGCGCACCACGTAGCCGCACGCGAGCAGCACGCCTAGCGCCAGCATGCGGCCGCGCACCGCGCGCGCGCCGAACCCGACCAGCAGGCCGAGCCCGATCGTGCCGAGGGTGACCGGATCGGTGCTCGCCGTGAGCCACAGGTAGCGCAGGCCCTGCACGATCAGTTCGCCGGTCGGCAGCCCTGGCGCGAACGCCTTCGCGTAGGCCGTGATCGGGAACGGCGAGCCGTAGTACCACGCCGCGAACACGCTCCAGCCGAGCAGCGGCAGCATCGCCACGAGCACCACGGCGGCCTGCTGCAGCGGCCGATCGGTGCGCGCGTGCGCGAGCAGCACCGGCCCCGCCAGCACCAGCAGGTCGAGCCGCGTGAACCCCAACAGGCCGATCACGCCCGCGATCGCGAACAGCCGGCGCCCGCCGACGTCGGTGCGATCGTCGATGCAGCCGAGCCAGACCAGCAGCGCCGTCACCAGCGGGGTCTCGAGACCCGAGGTCGCGAAGTCGCCGAACGCACGCGACCCGAGCAACAGCAGCAATAACGCCGCCATCGCCGCGCGGCCTCGCGCCAGCCACAGCAAGCCGCCGGTGCCGACCGCGGTCAGCAGCACCGACACGGTGATGGTCGTGAAGTAGTGCTCGCCGGTGAGCCAGCGGGCGGCGACCAGCAGCCAGAACCACGCCGGGTGCGTGTAGGTCTGCACCCGCTCGCCCGGGTTCCACACCGGACCGTGACCGTCCAGCAGGTTCTCGACCGTGCGCAGCGTGATGTAGGCGTCGTCGCTGAGCCAGGCCAGCCGCAGCACCGCCGCCAGCAGGCCGAGGGCCAGCGCCAGCACGGCGAGCCAAGGCAGCGAGCGACGGAGCAGGTTCACGAGGCGGGCGACGATGCAGGTGCGCGCCGCAGCAATCAAGATCGCCCCGGAGTCCATCGGTGGCGATCGCCGCGTCCGTTCGCCACCACCGAGGCGTTCCTACGAGGTTTCTCGACGCGCGCGGCGTGGCCAGGGTCGGCAACATGACCCGGTCGCACCTGCCTTCTGCAGGCGGCGACATCTCTCGACCACTCGCAGGATCCCCACCATGGAATGGCTCATCTCGCTCGCTTCCGGCGCCCTCGGCGGCAAACTCGGCGGCGCCGTCGGCGGCACCGCGCTGATGGCGGTGGTGGGTCTGCTGAAGAAGATGTTCGGCGGCGGCGGATCGGCCCCGAAGCAGTGAGGCCGGGGCGCCGCCGGGCGCCCGTCAGCGGCTCGCCTTGCGGCGCAGGAACCAGAGCCCGTCCTCGGCGAACTGCTGGTACTTCGGGTCCTTCAGCAACCGCGTGTCGCGGCGCACCATCATCGGCAGCAGCAGCCGCCAGATGCCGCGGATCAGCTTGCTCTTCATGAACACGTAGAACGCGTTCGTCGCGTGACTGCTGAAGTAGTGATAGAAGTGCCGCTCGATCACCTCGAAGTGCTCGGCGAAGTAGTCGTCGAGCTCGATGTGCTCGCCGAAGAACTCCTTCCCGGCCGGGCTCTCGTGGCGGATGTTCATGTCCGGGCCGTCCGTCGGCGGCGGCGGCGTGTCGAGCGACGTCTGCCCGGTGACCTCGTAGTAGAACGCGAAGTCGAACACGCGCTTGCCCCACCACGACTTCGCGCACTTCATCAGGAACTGCACCACCTCGGGCGCCATGCCCTCGTGGTTGGGCTCGACGAACAGCATCAGCCCGTCCGGCTTCAGGTGATGCGCGAGCATGTGCTGCAGCGCGTCGTGGAAGGCCGGGAAGTGGTGCAGGCTGCCGTGCGAGGTCAGCAGGTCGACCTTCTCGCGCGGCCGCCACTCCATCACGTCGCCGGCCACGAACTCACAGCGGTCGGCGATGCCCTGCTCCTTGGCCATGCGCTTCGCGGTCTCGATCTTCTTCGGCGACAGGTCGATGCCGATCGAGTGGATGCCGCGTTTGGCCATCGCATGGCACAGCCAGCCGTTGCCGCAGCCGATGTCGACCAGGCTCTTGATGCGGTCCTTGTTGCCGTCGATCAGCCGCAGCAGGGTGTCGACGCGCGGCTGGATGATCTTCTCGGCCAGCTTCGGCACGAACCGCCAGTCGTGGGGCCGCGCGTAGAGGCTGTCGATCTTGTCCTCCTGCAGGTCCCAGAACTCCGCCTCCTTGGCGAGCAGCTGCTTCTGTGGGTCGGGTTCGGTCACGTGGGGCCATGGCCCGCACGGGGTAGCGGGTGGGGCGAGCCTAGCTACCGGGGATGGTCCGTCAAGCGCGGCACCCGAACCGCCGCTCGCCGAGCCGTCACGGGATCCGGAAGTACTCCCAGCCAACGGTGAACGGCGACGGCAAGGTGATGCCGATGGTGCCGTCCGGTGCCAGGGTCAGCGACTGGAACACGAACGGCACGTCGATCGGGGCGGCGGCGGGGCAGATGTCGTTCCAGGTGCCTTCGCCGGTGATCGCTGCCAGCGGCAGGATCGCGACCGGGGTGAAGCGGAAGGGGTCGAGCCAGAGTTCGCCGAACGGGGTCGCCGCGGGGGCTGGCAGGAGCTGGTCGAGGCCGAGCAGGGCGAAGCCGGAGTCGGGGCCGTCGACCCAGACGGTGTATGGCTCGTCGGCGACGACGGAGTAGGTGGTGGATGTCGAGTGGATCGGCTCATGGATGACCTGCAGGCCTGGAATGACGACCTGGTACGGGATCACCGAGCGAGGATCGCGGCGAACGAGGCAGTTCACCGGGTTCGCAGCGTAGTAGCCGGGCGGGGCGGTAAAAATCGACCCTGGAGAGAGCGTTGCGTAGGGGCCGATGTTCAATGTCGACTGCTCCAACGAAACCGCTGGATGAGAATCCCCGAACACGACCGGCCCCGATCCACCCGGGTGACCTCGCAGGGTGCAGTCCGACACCGTGGCGGTCGAACGCAGCAGCTTCAGCATCGGGAATGTCGTCGTTGCCAATAGAGAGCCCGAAACCGGCCAGCCGCTACCTATGAAGCCGAAGGATCGCTGGATATTCACCGCCGCATCCACCACTTCGACCCCAGAACCTGCCAAGGTGAAGTAACCACCCTGGATCAGAACGTTCGCACAGCGTTCGATGCGAAATCTCTGATTGGCCAGTCCCGGGTTGAAAAGGTCCAACCCGTCCAGCACCACCGTGCCCGAGCAATCGTGGACGTGATACCCTTGCGTCGTGGTGGGAGCGAAGAACGTTGCACACTGCAAGTTTGCCACCACGCACACCTGGCCGGCAGGAATGTTCTTGACCTCGATCACTCCATCGATCCTTGCCCGAGTCGTCGAGCCGACTGAGCTCCCAGTTTGCACGGTCAATCCCACCAGCCTGATCGGCTTGTCTATCACCGGCGCTTGGTAGCCGACCCATCCGGGAGGGACGGGAGTAACGGTCGCCGTACACATGATGGTATCCCCCGCCTGCGCAGCAAGGACGGCCGGAGGCAAATCGGTGAAGTGCACACCCGGGCCACCGGCGTAGTCGACCCGCCACACGGTCTGACCAGGGACCGGTGACAGCAGCCAGCCACACAGCATCATCATGGCGGCAACCGACGGGCGGACGGAGCAGCGCGACCATGGGTTTCGATCGATCATGGCGTGAACCTCCTCAGACGGAGAGCGATCCGGTCGCCGTTAGCGCGGGCGGCAACGAGCGAGCGACACAAGGGACAGCATCGTGCCGCGCATCCGACCCAGCATTCCGTTGGTGCCGAGCAGTTTTGGCTTCGGGAATGCGAGCAAGCCCCTTGGCAGGCGTCAACCCCTTCGCACCGACTCTACCGGGTTGCTCGTTCCAGGATTCCCTCGCGCCGCTACCGCGATGGCTCCCCCGAGACGCCCGATCCATCCATGCACCTCGTCGATCGTGCGCTGCAGTGTCGACGTGCCGGCGGTGAGACCGAGCACCTGCACGCCTTCGAACCACTCCGGCACCAGCTCGCGCACGTGCTCGACCTGCAGCGTGCGCACCCCCGCCGCGCGCCCACGCTCGGCCAGCTGCCGCGTGTTGTTCGAATCGCGCCCACCGACCACCACCAGCGCATCGATGCGCGGCAACAGGTCCCCCAGCGCCTGCTGCCGGGCTTTGGTCGGACTGCACACCGTGTCGAGCCAGCGCACACACGCCTGCGGATTGGCGGCGCGGATCGCCGCCAGCAGCTGCGCCGCACGCTCCTCCGGCATCGTCGTCTGCGCCACCACGCCGAGCCGCGCCTGCGGCCAGCACTCGATGTCGGCCTCGCTGCCGACCACCAGCGGCGCCTCCAGATCCTCGACGATCCCGCGCACCTCGACGTGATCGCGCTTGCCGAGCACGATCACCCGCCGCCCCTCCGCCGCCAGCTGCTGCGCCGCCGCGTGCGCCTTGCCGACCAGCGGACACGTCGTGTCGACGAGCTGCTTGCCCGCCGCCAACAGCCGCGCCCGCTCGCGTTCGCTGATGCCGTGCGCGGTCACCAGCACGACCGGCGTGCTCGGCACCGCGCGCGCCGCTTCCGGCGAACGCACGAAGCCGGCCCGGTCGAGCATCGCCAGCACTTCGCCGTTGTGCACCAGCTCGCCGTGGATCGTGACCGCCTCGGGCCGCGGCAGCCGCCCGATCACGGCCAGCGCGTCGCGCACACCGAAACACATGCCCATCGCATCGGCCCGCAGGATCAGCATCGGAGAGCTCCTTGGCTTTGCATCGCAAAGTATCGACGCGAGGAAGAGCTGTCAACCGCTGCCGGCTGCCGGCACCGGCGCGGTTGCTGTATGCAGACGCCCATGGGCGATCGCGATCCGCAGCCTCCCACCGCACCGCCGCCACCCGAACGGCCCTTCGGCCTGCGCAGCCGACTGCTGCTCGCCCTGGGCGGCCTCGCCGCCCTGCTGGCGCTGGCGCTGCTCGGCTGGATCGAGCCCCACACCCACCGCGCGCTGTCGACGTTCGGCGCCCGGGTGCTCGACGACAGCTCGACCACCATGCACGCCCTCGCGCTCGAACAGAACGACCAGGGCCGCGACACGCTGGTCGACCTGCTGCGCGGCTCGGAGCTCGACCGCCAGCGCGCCATCGAACAGCTGCCGGCGGCCGCCACCCCGGAGTTGCGCACCGCACTGCTCGCGGCCGAACGGAGCCGCGGCCAACACTGGCGCCAACGCGGCACCGCCGCCGCCGACGAACTGCTGGCCCGCGCCGAAGCCTCGATCGACGTGCGGCTGCGCGCCCTGCAGCGCGCGCAGTCGGCGCACGCGGCCGACTTCCTGCAGGACCTGCGGGCCACCCACCTGCTGCTGCTCGCGTCGCTGTTGCTGACGCTGCTCGCAGTGTTCGGCCTCGGCCTGGAGCGGTTCGTGATCGCGCCGACCCGGCGCTTGCGCGCGGCGGTGCAGCGGGTCGCCGGTGGCGAGCTCGAGATCGACCTGCCGCGCGCGGGTGGCGCGGAACTCGGCCAACTGAGCCGCGACTTCGCGACCATGGTGACGCAGCTGCGCAGCGCGCGCGACCAGCTGCAGCGGTTCGCGAGCGGGCTCGAACACGAGGTCGGCAAGCAGACCGCACACCTCGAGCAGGCGCTGCGCGATCTGCGCAGTTCGCACCAGCAGCTGGCACAGGCCGAGCGCCTGGCGGCACTCGGCACGCTGGCCGGCGGCATCGCGCACGAGTTCCACAACCTGATCGGCGGCATCCGCGGCTGCGCGAGCGAGCTGCAGACCAGCGAGACCGATGCCGAGCGCAAGGAAACGCTGGCGGTGATCACGCGCGCCGCCGACCGCGGTACCGGCATCGTGCAACAGCTGCTGCGCTTCGCCCGCCGCTCGGTGGAACGGCACGAGCGCCTCGATCCGACCGCCGTCGCCGGCGATGCGTTGGCGCTGTGCGAGCCCGCCGCCCGCCGCCAGCAGATCACCGTCGAACGCCGGTTCACCGCCGGCCTCGAGCTGCGCGGCGATGGCGACGCGTTGCACCAGGTGCTCGTCAATCTGCTGTTGAACGCGCTGCAGGCGATGGGCAGCGGAGGCACGCTGCGGGTTGCCGTCGACGGCGACGACGCCGAGGTGCGCATCGCGGTCGCCGACACCGGCCGCGGCATCGCGCCGGCCGATCTGCCGCACCTGTTCGAGCCGTTCTTCACCACCCGCCACGGCGACGACGGGCAACGGCGCGGCACCGGCCTCGGGCTGTCGGTGTCCTGGGGCCTGGTGCAGGCGCACGGCGGCCGCATCGACGTGCAGTCGACGCTCGGCCAGGGCTCCACGTTCACGGTGCGGCTGCCGCGCGGTGTGGGCGCCGCGAACGACGGCGAAGCACGGCCCTTGCAGTGAGGGAATCCGACGCCAAACTCGTCCCTGCGGCATGAGTTCGCCTCTCCATCCCGATCACGCGCAGGTCGCGGCCTACCTGCGCGGCGAACCGGCCGCCGCGACCTGGATGGAGGAGCAACTGCTCTGCATCCCGCGGCTGGTGGCGTGGCTGCGGCGGCGCTGCCCTTCGGTGCGAACCGATCAGCTGCCCGACATCGCCCAGGAGGCCGGTCTGACGGCTCTGACCCGCCTCGCCAGCTATCATGGGCTGGCGCCGTTCGAGGCCTGGCTGCACCGCATCTGCGAACTGAGCCTCTACACCTTCACGCGGCGACAGGGCCGCCAGCGGCAGACCGACCTGTCGTTCGAACCCGAAGCTGCCACCACCCCGCCGCTGGACGCCATGGCCGACGACGAACACCGCGCCCGGATCCGCGCTGCCATCGAGAGCATCGGCGGCGCCGAGGCGGAGATTCTGCGACAACGACATCTCGAAGGTCGGGATTTGCGAGACATCGCGGCGAGCCGGGGCATTCCGTTGGCGACGGTCCGGACCTGGTACTACCGCGGTTTGAAGAAGCTGCAGCGGCGACTGGGCGAGGGGCCGGACGGCGAAGGGGGGCCGGCATGAATTCCCCCCGAGATGACCAGGACCCGGTGGACCCCATGCTCGAGCGGCTGTTGGCCGGCGAGCTCGACCTCGATGACCCGACCGTACGCGACCGCATGCAACAGGACCCCGACTTCGCGGCCGAGGCCGAAGCGTTGCTGACGCTGGCGGCCGAGCTCGATCCGCCGCCGAAGAGCGTGCGCGGCGAGCCGGAGCCGTGGGCCGGGGCGGACCGGGCGATGGTCGAGCTGGTGCAGAAGCACGGCAGGCCGGTGGTGCCGATCGCCGCCGGGCGCCGGCGCTGGCCGTGGTTGCTCGCGGCGGCGGCGGCGGCGCTCGTGGTCGCAGCGCTGATGCTCTGGCCGCGCGATGGTCTGGTCGAGCCGACCGGCAAGGTCATGATGGGCGATCACAACCCGGCGGCGGAGCTGGTCGTGACAAGGTCCCGCCTCGCCGAGTTCGGGTTCGATTGGAGTTCGCTGACGGCGCTTCGCACGCCCCCCTACCGCCTGCAGTTCCTGGACCTGACCAACCGCCCGCTGAGCGGCTTGCCGGCCGTCGACCTGCGCACCAAGAGCTATCTGCCGCCGGCGGACCTGGTCGCCCGGCTGCCGCGGGAGTTCGTGGTCGAGATCACGGAACCGAAGGGAGTGCAACGCTCCAAGCCATGGACGCAAAGATTCAAGCTGTCGGACTGACCGGGCTGGCGGTGGCGTTGGTGCTGGTGCTCCGCGCCGACACGACGAACGCGGAGCCGAGCTCGGTTTCGACCTCGACGAGCGACGCTGATTCTGGCCACGGAGAACTGGTGCAGGACCCGGTGGTCGACGAAGGCCGGCTGGCGGCGGAACGCGCCGCGAAGGCTCTGCGCCTGCGCGCCCTGCGACTGTTCGGGACGCTGAGAAAGAAGCCTTGGCCGAGCAGCCGGGAGCAACTGGCAGCTGAGCTCGACACGGTGATGGCGGAGGCGAAAGCACTGCAGTCGACGAACCCGGCCTTGCTCACGTTGGACACCTACGAGTTCCTGGGCTTGAGTACCAGCAACCTGGGCGACCAGGACGGCGATCTGGCCGTGCGCGCCGCAAAGGTCGCGACGCTGCACCGAGAGCACCGCGAACGGAACCCGGGTCAGTCGG